>DATAZG010000075.1:0-20652 GCA_036272155.1 Pseudonocardia sp. | reverse complement strand
GGTCGGGTTGCGGTCCTCCAGCTTGGCCCACAGCCGCACGTGCGCCGCCGGCGAGAACGAGGGCAGCCCGACCAGCGGGGTGTCCCCGACAGCGTGCAGCAGGGAGTCGTAGCGCGCCATCAGACTCTGGCCTCCCTGGGGGTTAGACCCCGCCGGCAACCGCCGGCAGGATGGTCAGGGAGTCGCCGTCGGCGACGGGGGCCTCGAGCCCACCGGCGAACCGCACGTCCTCGTCGTTGACGTAGATGTTGACGAACCGGTGCAACGAGCCGTCCTTGATCAGTCGGGCCTTGATGCCGCCGTGCTTGGCGTCCAGGTCGGCGAGGACCTCGGAGACGGTGCTACCCGACGCCTGGACGGACTTCTCCCCGCCGGTGTGGGTGCGCAGGATGGTGGGAATCGAAACGGTGACGGCCATGGGTCCTCCTCGTGATGCGGCCGAGCCGGGAATGGGCGTGCCAAAACTGTCGCGACGGGACGTCCGCCCCGGCGCGTGAGGCGACTCAGCGACAGTCTGGGACGTCGTCCGCGCCAGTGTGCGTGAACATGTAGGTCTCGACCACATCTACCGGTTCCTCGGCGATCTCGCCGTCCATGATCCGGTACGACCGGAGCTCGGGCTCGCCCGGCTGGCCGTCCCGCGTGGAGACCAGCACGTAGTGCGACTCGGGCTCGGACGCGTAGGAGACGTCCGTCCGGGACGGGTAGGCCTCGGTCGCGGTGTGCGAGTGGTAGATCACCACCGGCACCTCGTCGTTCGTGTCCATCTCCCGGTACAGGCGGAGCAGGTCACCGGACTCGAACTCGTAGAACGTCGGCGACCGGGCCGCGTTCGCCATCGGGATGAACCGCTCCGGGCGGTCCGACCCGACCGGCCCGGCAATCACCCCGCAGGCCTCGTCGGGATGGTCCCGACGGGCGTGCGCCACGATCTCGTCCACGAGATCTTTCCGGATCACCAGCACCGCTACAGCGTACGGGCACCCGGCCACCCCCCGCACACGAAGCCCCGCCTCCGCACCGTGGTGGTCAGGCGCACCCCGCCGCTCATCCGACACGCGCCAGCCGCCCGACACGCTCGGTGTGGACCTCGTCGTACTCCGACCGCGCCTCGCCGACCTCCGCCATGTGCCGCTCCGCCCATTCCTTGATCGCGCGCAGCACCGGTAGCAGCGAGGCACCCAGCGCGGTCAGCTCGTAGTCCACCCGGACCGGCACGCTCGGCGTGACCGACCTGGCCACCAGGCCGTCCCGCTCCAGCGCGCGCAGCGACTGGGTGAGCATCTTCTGGCTCGCCCCCGGCACCGCGCGGTGCAGCTCCCCGTAGCGGCGGGGGCCGTCGCTCAGGGCAACCATCAGCAGCGTGACCCACTTGTCGCCGATCCGGTCCAGCAGCCGGGACATCGGGCACTCCCGAACGTAGTCCTGGTAGGCGAGTGCCTCCGCGCGCCTGCGCTGCGCCGCCGTCTGGGTCGCCATCCGCTCTCCTCCCGGTGCGGTACGTACTCCGAAGTGCGTTCTTACCAAGGCGCGGCGGCCGTCCATATGTTCCCGATCGGGCGGAGAAACCGTTCCTACCAGGAGCTATCACTGAGGAGGACGCCATGCGCGCGATCGTGGTGCGGTCCTACGGGGGACCCGAGGCGCTGCGGCTGGAGGAGCTCCCGGACCTGCTCCCCGGGCCGGGCCAGGTGCGGATCAGGGTGCACGCGGCGGCGGTGAACCCGGTGGACGTGCTGGTCCGGTCCGGGCTGGCCAACCAGATCGGTCTACTGCCGGACCGGGACGGCGTGGGGATCGGCTGGGACGTCGCCGGGGTGGTGGACGCGGTCGGCGAGCCGGTCACCCCGGGCTCGGGTGAGGCGGGTGGCGCCGAGGCGGGCTCGGGTGAGGCGGGCCAGGCGGGTCACGACACAGGCGGCGGGGTGGCGCGGTTCGCGGTCGGCGACCGGGTGATCGGGCTGTCCGACCGGCTGGACGTGCCGACGGCCGGCTACGCGGAGCAGCTGGTGCTGGACGCGACCTCGGTGGCCGCCGCGCCGGCCGGCGTGAGCCTCGAGGAGGCGGCCACCCTGCCGCTGAACGGGCTGACCGCCGCCCAGGGCCTCGCCGGCCTCGGCCTGCGCACCGGGCAGACGCTGCTGGTCACCGGGGCGGCGGGTGCGGTCGGTGGCTACGCGGTCGAGCTCGCGGTCGCCGCCGGGCTGCGGGTCGTGGCCGCCGCCTCGGCCCGCGACGAAGGGCTGGTCCGGGGCTTCGGCGCCACGCTGTTCGTGCCGAGGGAGGCCGAGCTGGGCGCGGCGGTGCGTGCGCTGGTGCCGGGCGGGGTGGACGGCGTGCTGGACGCGGCCGCGATCGGGGTCCGGGCGCTGGACGCGGTGCGCGGCGGCGGAGCGTTCGCCTCGGTGACCGGCCCCTCGACCCCACCCGCGCTGCGCGGCACCCGGGTGCACACGGTGTTCGTCCGGGCGGACGGGCGGCAGCTGGCCGAGCTCGTGGCCCTGGTCGAGGCGGGCCGGCTCACGCCGAGGGTGGCGGAGACGTTCCCGCTGGAGAAGGCCGCGGCCGCCCACCGGCGCTTCGCCGAGGGCGGGCACCGAGGCCGCCTGGTCCTGGTGCCCTGACCGCCGACACAACGCCTGGTCAGGACCTGTGAGTGGTATTGGTCGCTATAGCGACCAATACCACTCACAGGGTCTACAGGGCGGTGGCGCGGGTCTGGACCAGGGCGTCCTGGACGAACGTCAACCAGTGGTAGACGCTCAGGTGCGCGGCGAGGGTCTCGTCGGCCGGCGGCTCGTCGGGCATGTCCTCGGTGACCCCGAGCGTGGTGCCCAGCGCGAGCCGCACGTCGTTCAGCGCGGCCAGCCAGGCGTCGGCCTGCTCGGTGGTCAGCTCGGCGCGGCCGCCGTCGGGCGGGCAGGTGTCCAACACCACACCCGCCGCCTCCTGCTTCGCCGAGACCAGCTCCGGCTCGCGGGCGGCGCGCAGCATCGCGGCGAGCTCGGAGTCGTCGCGGTGGAAGTCGGGGAGCAGCCTGGCCAGCACCGCGTCCTCGGGCGGGCGGGTGTGCCCGGCGGTCATCCCGGTCAGCTCGGCCAGCTCGTCGACCGGCACGTCCTCGGCGCGCTGCCCGAGCATGGTGCGGACCTGCCCGATCAGCCCGCGCAGCAGCGCCGCCTCCTGCTGGTCGAACACGCCGACCAGCCGCAGCTTGGCGCCCCTGCCCTGCCTGCGCCAGCCGTTCACGAGCGACCGCTCACGAGCGCTGCATGGTGGCCCACAGGCCGGCGGCGTGCAGCTTGGCCACATCGCCCTCGACCTTGTCCCGGGAACCGGAGGACACCGTCGCCCGCCCCTTGTGATGCACGTCGAGCATTAACTTCGTGGCCTTGTCCCGGTCGTACCCGAACAGCTTCTGCAGCACGAAGGTGACGTAGGACATCAGGTTGACCGGGTCGTTCCAGACGATGGTCTGCCAGGGCACCTCGACGGCGCCGGAGTCCTCCGCGACCTGCTCCGCCTCATGGGTCGGCATCGGAAGTGGTGCGGCCATACCTCCATGGTGACAGCTCACCGGTACCCCGCGCACGCCCGGGCGGCGCCGCAAACCCGATCGGTCCCGCGCGCGCGGCGGTTAGGCTGCGCAGTCATGACCCTTCCCGGCAGCACCGGGCTGCTCACCGATCGCTACGAGCTGACCATGCTCGCCGCCGCGCTGGCCGACGGCACCGCGGCGCGCCGCTGCACCTTCGAGGTGTTCGCGCGCCGGCTGCCGGACGGGCGGCGCTACGGGGTGGTCGCGGGCACCGGCCGGCTGCTCGACGAGCTGGCCAGGTTCCGGTTCACCGACGCCGAGCTGGAGCCCCTGGCGGAGACCGGCGTGGTCGGCCCGGAGGCGCTGCGCTGGCTGGCCGACTACCGGTTCAGCGGCGACATCACCGGCTACCCGGAGGGTGAGCTGTACTTCCCCGGCTCCCCCGTGCTCACCGTGACCGGCACCTTCGCCGAAGCGGTGATCCTGGAGACGCTGGCGCTGTCGGTGTTCAACCACGACTGCGCGATCGCCTCGGCCGCCGCCCGGATGGTGGCCGCCGCCGGCGGCCGGCCGCTGATCGAGATGGGCTCCCGGCGCACCCACGAGGAGGCCGCCGTGGCCGCCGCGCGCGCCGCCTACCTGGCCGGCTTCACCAGCACGTCGAACCTGGAGGCCGGCCGCCGCTACGGCATCCCGACCACCGGCACCGCCGCGCACGCCTTCGTGCTGCTGCACGACGACGAGCGGCAGGCGTTCGCCAGCCAGGTGGCCAGCAGCGGCGCCAAGACCACGCTGCTGGTGGACACCTACGACATCACCAGGGGCATCGACGCCGCCGTCGCGGCCGCCGGCCCCGAGCTGGGCGCCATCCGGATCGACTCCGGCGACCTCGGCGAGCTGACGCACCAGGCCCGCGAGCAGCTGGACCGGCTGGGCGCCCGGAGCACCCGGATCGTGCTGTCCGGCGACCTGGACGAGTACGCCATCGCCGCCCTGCGCGCCGAGCCGGTGGACGCCTACGGGGTCGGCACCTCGCTGGTCACCGGCTCCGGGGCGCCGACGGCCGGGATGGTCTACAAACTGGTCGAGGTGGACGGCCGGCCGGTGGCCAAGCGCAGCTCGGCGAAGGAGTCCAAGGGCGGCCGGAAGTCCGCGCTGCGCCGCTACAAGCCGACTGGCACCGCGCTGGAGGAGGTCGTCTTCCTGACCGAACGCCCGGTGCCCGCCGGCCCGCACGACCGCGTGCTGCCCGTGCCGCTGGTGCACAAGGGCGAGCCGGTCGGCGACCGCGAGTCGCTCGAGCAGTCCCGGGAACGGCTGCGCGCCGCGCTGGTCTCGGTGCCGTGGGAGGGCCTCAAGCTGTCCCGGGGCGAGCCGGCCCTGCCGACGGTCTTCGAGTGAGGTCGGTTTTCGAGTGAGGGAGCCCCGATGCGCGCGCTGATCATCGTCGACGTCCAGCTCGACTTCTGCGAGGGCGGCTCGCTCGCGGTGGCCGGCGGCGCCTCGGTCGCCGAGCGGATCAACGCGGTGACCGGCCGCTACGACCACGTGGTGGCCACCAGGGACTACCACGTCGACCCGGGCGACCACTTCTCCGAGACGCCGGACTACGTGTACTCCTGGCCGGTGCACTGCGTGGCCGGTACCGCGGGCGCGGCGTTCCACCCGGCGCTGGACGTCGCCCCGATCGCCGCCGTGTTCGCCAAGGGTGAGTACGCGGCCGCCTACTCCGGGTTCGAGGGCGCCGAGCCGGGCGGGGCCGGCCTGGCCGACTGGCTGCGGGCCCGCGAGGTCACCGAGGTCGACGTGGTCGGCATCGCCACCGACTACTGCGTGCGGGCCACCGCGCTGGATGCCGTGCGCGCCGGCTTCGCCACCACCGTGCTCACCGACCTGACCGCCGGTGTGGCCCCGGACAGCACCGCGGTCACGCTCACCGAGCTGCGCAACGCCGGCATCACCGTCACGTAGCGGGCCGCCGTTGGTGACACACGACCGGGACTACGACGGCGTGCCGGGCCTTGACGTGGTGACGCTGTAGCGTCATCAGACGTGCCGACTTCGACCGCGAAGCTGACCCCGCCGCCCGGGCTCGGCGCGGCCCGGGAGCTGCCCGGGGTCGCCGAGCTGCTGGAGACCGCGGTGACGGCGCTGGGCGGGCAGCCCCGCGAGGGCCAGCAGCGCATGGTCGAGGCCGTCAGCAAGGCACTGCGCTCCGGGGAGCACCTGGCCGTCCAGGCCGGCACCGGCACCGGCAAGTCGCTGGCCTACCTGATCCCGGCGATCCGGCACGCCATCGAGAAGGACACCACGGTGGTGGTGTCCACGGCGACCATCGCGCTGCAGCGCCAGCTGGTCGACCGCGATCTGCCCCGCCTGGCCGACGCCCTCAAGCCGGTGCTGGGCCGCAAGCCCACGTTCGCCATCCTCAAGGGCCGGCGCAACTACCTCTGCCTGCACCGGCTCAGCGGCAGCGAGGACGTGGACGACGGCGCCGACCAGCTGTTCGACCCGTTCGCCATCTCCGCACTCGGCCGGCACGTGAAGCGGCTGCACGAGTGGTCCTCCGACACCGACACGGGCGACCGCGACGAGCTGGTGCCCGGCGTGCCGGACTCGGCCTGGCGGCAGGTGTCGGTAACCGCGCGGGAGTGCCTCGGGGTGTCCCGCTGCCCGATCGGTACCGACTGCTTCGCCGAGCGGGCCAAGCACGAGGCCGGCCGCGCCGACGTGGTGGTCACCAACCACGCGCTGCTCGCGATCGACGCGCTGGAGAACCGCGCGGTGCTGCCCGAGCACGACGTCGTGGTGGTCGACGAGGCCCACGACCTGGTCGACCGGGTCACCGGGGTGGCCACCGCCGAGCTGACCGCCGCCTCCGTCGCCGTGGCGTCGCGGCGCTGCGGCAAGCTCGTCGACCAGGCCGTCGCGGACCGGCTGAACGAGGCGTCCGAGGGGCTCGCGCTGGTACTCGCCGACGCCCCGCTGGGCCGCTGGGAGCAGGGGCTGCCCACCGCGGTCGCCGGCGCGCTGGCCGCCGCGCGCGACGCCACCTCCGCCTGCCGGCTGGGCCTCGGCTCGGAGCGCCGGGAGGACCCGGAGAACGCCACCCAGCGCAAGCTCGCGCTCGCACTGCTGGACGAGGTGAACGAGACGGCGGCGCGGCTGCTCGGGGCGTTCGCGGAGGAGGACCCCGCCAAGCGCTACGACGTCGTCTGGCTGGCCGAGCAGGGGCCGGACGGCACACGCTCCCGGGTGCTGCGGGTGGCACCGCTCTCGGTCGGCGGGCTGCTGCGCGAGCGGCTGTTCGGGCAGCGCACGGTGGTGCTCACGTCGGCCACGCTGACCCTGGGCGGCTCGTTCGACGCGCTGGCCCGGCAATGGGGTCTCCCCGCCGAGCAACCGAGCGTGGACGGCGCCGGCGCGGCCGACGCCCCGGCGGAGAAGGCGCCCGCGAAGGACCCCATACCCGACCCGGACCGGCCGCGTTGGTCGGGCGTGGACGTGGGGTCACCGTTCCAGCACGAGCGCGCCGGCATCCTGTATGTGGCCAAGCACCTGCCGACGCCGGGCCGCGACGGCCTGCCGAAGGCATACCTGGACGAGATCGCCGAGCTGGTCACCGCCGCCGGTGGGGGCACCCTCGGGCTGTTCTCCTCGATGCGGGCCGCCAAGCAGGCCACCGAGGCACTGCGGCCGAGGCTGGAGCAGCCGATCCTGTGCCAGGGCGACGACGCCACCGGGCTGCTGGTCAAGAAGTTCGCGGAGGACGACGCCACCTGCCTGTTCGGCACGCTGTCGCTGTGGCAGGGCGTGGACGTGCCGGGGCGGTCGCTGCGGCTGGTGCTGATCGACCGCATCCCGTTCCCCCGGCCGGACGACCCTCTGGTCTCGGCGCGGCAGCGCGCGGTGGACTCCCGGGGCGGCAACGGGTTCCTCACCGTCTCGGCCACGCACGCCGCGCTGCTGCTCGCCCAGGGCGCCGGCCGGCTGCTGCGCGGTATGGACGACCGCGGGGTGGTGGCCGTGCTGGACTCCCGGCTGGCGACCGCGCGCTACGGCGGTTTCCTGCGCGCCTCGCTGCCGCCGTTCTGGCCGACCACCGACCCCGAGGTGGTCCGCGCCGCCCTGCGCCGCCTCGCCACCCGCCCCTGAACCAGGGCACGACCCCGCTGGTTACCTCACCTCGGGCAGCCACTGGGCGGCGCAGGTGACGGTGCCCGGGGCGACCTCGGTGAAGCCGGCGTCGCGCACCAGCACCGTGGAGCGGCCGGGGCCGGCCTCGCCGTTCGGCCCCGCGTCCAGCACCGCCCGCCAGCGCGACGCCGACGCCACCCGGACCGCGCAGCGCAGTCCACCCGCGTACCAGGCGGCCAGGTCGGCGGGGGGTAGCGCGGCGGCCAGGATCATCGCGGCGTGGCCCACCTGGGCGGCCGCCTTGCCGACGGTCAGCTCCACCGCCGGGTTCAGCCAGACAACGGGCCACCCGGGTACCGGTTCGCCGGGCTGGTCGGCCGGCAGGTCGGTGCCGGCGATCTGCAGCCGGGAGACCTCCTTCGGCTCCTCGGTGACCAGCCCGGGCACCAGCGCGCGCGCCTCGGCGAAGCCGTCGCCCGACGGCACCGCCACGGTGACCCCCGGCAGCTCCTGGACCGCCGCCCAGTGCGCTCCCCGCGCCCGCCGGCTGACCTTGCGGATCCGGCCGCCGACCCAGGTGGCCACGGCGTCGTGCCACTCCCCGCCCTCGGCCGCGCGCGGGTCGAGGCAGACCGCCACCGCCGCACTGGCCGCCGCCTCCAGCAGCGGCGTGCGCCCGGGAGGCTCGGCCCGTTCCACCCGCAGCACCACCGGCATGGCCCGGACCAGCGCCGGATCCTCGTCGGAGGTGTCAGAGGTGCGCGCGGCGGGCAGCCGCAGCCAGCTCACGTAGCGGGCCGCCAGCGGCGCGAGCACCTCACCGGCCGGCCCGGAAGCCGGTTCGAAAGCTAGTTCGGAAGCCGTACCGGATACCGGTCCGGACGAGGTCACACCGGAGTCGGTGGAACAGGCGTCCGGGCTCATGGCAGGGGCACGCGGCGCAGCATGCCCTCGGCGGCGTCGGCGACCTCGACCTCGTCCCGGGTGATGCCGAGCACGAAGAGCACGACGTCCAGGTACGGGTGGGACAGCGCGGTGTCGGCGACCTCGCGCAGCGCGGGCTTGGCGTTGAAGGCCACCCCGAGCCCGGCCGCGGAGAGCATGTCGATGTCGTTGGCACCGTCGCCGACCGCCACGCACTGCTCGAGCGGGATGCCGTACTCGGCGGCGAACCGGCGCAGCGCGACCGCCTTGCCGGCGCGGTCGACCACCTCGCCGACCACCCGCCCGGTGAGCCGCCCGTCCACCACCTCGAGGTCGTTCGCCGCGCAGAAGTCCAGGCCGAGCTCGTCGACCAGCCGGCGGACCACCGGGGTGAAGCCACCGGACACCACACCGCACCGGAAGCCCAGCCGCTTGAGGGTGCGGATCGTGGTGCGGGCGCCCGGGGTCAGCTCGAGCTCGTCGGCCACCTCGTCCAGCACCGAGACCGGCAGCCCCGCCAGCACGGCGACCCGGCGGCGCAGCGACTCGGTGAAGTCCAGCTCACCGCGCATGGCCTCTTCGGTGACCGCGCGCACCTGCGCCTCGGCCTCCGCGCCGGCCCGGGCGGCGAGCATCTCGATCACCTCGCCCTGGATGAGCGTGGAGTCGACGTCGAACACGATGAGCCGCTTGCTGCGCCTCATGAGCCCGGCACGCTCCACCGCGACGTCCACCCCGACCGAGGCGGCGACCTCGACGAGCTTGGCGCGCAGCGTGCCGTGCGGGTAGGTGTGCTGGTCGGACGGGTCGGGCGAGACCAGCAGCTCCAGGCCGGTGACCGGGTAGTCGGCCACCCGGCGGATCGAGTCGATGTTGGCGCCGACCGCCGCGAGTGCCCTGGCGACCTCACCGAACGCCCGGGCGGTGATCGGCTGGCCGAGCACCACGACGACGTGCGAGGAGGCCCGCCTGACCTGGTCTCCGTCGGGCTCGATGGAGGTGCGCACCGTCATCGCAATGCTCGCCATGGCCTGCTCGACGGCCTCCTGCAGAGCCTCCGGGTCGCGGTCGGTGGCGACCAGCGCGCCCAGCGTGAGCTGGCCCCGGATCACCACCTGCTCGACGTCAAGCAGCTCGACGCCGTGCTTGATCAGCGCGGCGAAGAGCACCGAGCTGACGCCGGGCCGGTCCGGGCCGGTCACCGTGATCAGGACGGAAACACCGTGGTTCATCGTGGCCTTTGCGTGCGGACCGTCACCGATGCCCCGTTGCCGCGGTGGGCCGGTCAGTGGTCCTTCGGGTCACCGTTCGGCAGGTTCTCCGGCGCTGTCTTGGCGGCGGCCACCTCGGACGGCGCGGCATGCCCAGCCCCGCCGCCCATGTGCGACTCGGCGCGCAGCCGGTCGACCAGGTGCGGGTAGTGCAGCTCGAACGCCGGGCGCTCGGAACGGATCCGGGGCAGCTCGGTGAAGTTGTGCCGGGGCGGCGGGCACGAGGTGGCCCACTCCAGGGAGTTGCCGTGGCCCCACGGGTCGTCCACGGTGACCACCCGGCCGTACCGGTAGCTGCGGAACACGTTCCAGATGAACGGCAGCGTCGAGGCACCCAGGATGAACGCGCCGATCGAAGAGAACGTGTTCAGGAAGGTGAAGCCGTCGGTGGGCAGGTAGTCGATGTACCGGCGGGGCATGCCCTCGGCGCCGAGCCAGTGCTGCACCAGGAAGGTGGCGTGGAACCCGATGAAGGTCAGCCAGAAGTGCACCTTGCCGAGCGTCTCGTCCATCATCCGGCCGGTCATCTTCGGGAACCAGAAGTAGATGCCGGAGTAGGTGGCGAACACGATCGTGCCGAACAGCACGTAGTGGAAGTGCGCGACCACGAAGTAGGTGTCCGAGACGTGGAAGTCGACCGGCGGCGACGCCAGCAGGATGCCGGTCAGGCCGCCGAACAGGAAGGTGACCAGGAAGCCGACGGCAAACAGCATCGGCGTCTCGAAGGTCAGCTGCCCCTTCCACATCGTGCCGATCCAGTTGAAGAACTTGATACCGGTCGGGATGGCGATCAGGAAGGTGGTGAAGGAGAAGAAGGCCAGCAGCACCGCGCCGGTGGCGTACATGTGGTGCGCCCACACCGCGAACGACAGCGCGGCGATGGAGACCGTCGCGTAGACCATCGCCTTGTAGCCGAACAGCGGCTTGCGGCTGAACACCGGGAACACCTCGGTGACGATGCCGAAGAAGGGCAGCGCGACGATGTAGACCTCGGGGTGGCCGAAGAACCAGAACAGGTGCTGCCACAGGATCACCCCGCCGTTGGCCGGGTCGAACACGTGCGCGCCCAGGTGCCGGTCGGCCTCCAGGCCCAGCAGCGCGGCCGTGAGCACCGGGAACGCCACCAGGATCAGGATCGTGGTGATGAAGATGTTCCAGGTGAAGATCGGCATCCGGAACATGGTCATGCCGGGCGCCCGCAGGCAGATCACCGTGGTGAGCATGTTCACGCCGCCGAGGATGGTGCCGAGACCGGCGACCGCCAGACCCATGATCCACAGGTCGGCACCGACACCCGGCGAGTGCGTCACGCTGGACAGCGGCGTGTAGGCGAACCAGCCGAAGTCGGCGGCGCCACCCGGGGTCAGGAAGCCGGAGAGCACGGTGAGCCCGCCGAACAGGAACAGCCAGTAGGAGAAGGCGTTCAGCCGGGGGAACGCCACGTCCGGCGAGCCGATCTGCAGCGGCAGGATGTAGTTGGCGAAGCCGAACAGGATCGGCGTCGCGTACAGCAGCAGCATGATCGTGCCGTGCATGGTGAACAGCTGGTTGTACTGCTCCGGCGACAGGAACTGGGTGCCGGGGCGAGCCAGCTCCGCGCGCATCAGCAGGGCCATCGCCCCGCCCGCCATGAAGAAGGCGAACGACGTCACCAGGTACAGGATCCCGATGTCCTTCGGGTCCGTCGTGTGCAGGAAGCGCAGCAGGGACGTTCCCTTAGCCGTTCGTCGCGCCGGGTACGGGCGCGCCGAGATCGGCTGGGGGGCCACGGCAGTCACTGCTACCTCCTGCGTTGCCGGGTGTGGTGGGGTCTAACGAGCAGATCCTAGCCACCGACTACCGCGAACGGCGCCCCGGACCCCACCGCCGGGCGTTCGACCCGGCCACTCTGAGCCGATCCCGGGCCGATCCGGAGCCGATCTAGTGACAGAGCGGGAAACGGGCGGTGTCCAACACGGTGGCCGACACGGTGCCCGATCCGGTGATTGACCCCCACCGTGCGGTGCACCGGGGCCTCCGGGCAGGTCCGGGCGGGACCCGTCGATCTACGCTGAGCCCTTGCTGAGACCGGAAACACCTTTCTGAGAGCGGAAGTGGGGCCCAGATGAAGGGGGGTACCGGTATGGCGGACGGCCGCGGGTACCGTCGGGGAGTTGGGGTAGCGGCTCACCCGCCGCTTGCCGGCCCCCGACAGCCCGGCTGCTCGCGGTGTTCCTGCGATGTCCACGGCCGGAAACCGACGGAATACCGGTGACCCATCCCCGGCAGAGCGGTCCATCGGACGGCTGGATAACGGATTGATGACAGTTGCGCGACGAATGCGACAGGGCGCGGGCGAGTCACACGTCACGTCCGTCTCTTTGGTCGACCGCAACGATCCACAAGTCGAGCCGTTAGACACCAAAGTAGGGTCCGGGGCGCCGTCACCACGGCAAACGTCGGATTCACGGCCAGATGACGCGTATGACTTTGACGCTGCTTCTCAGTCTGCTGAGGATGGAGCACGTAACAGCCAGCGAGCGCATGTCGACGCTTCAGGGGATGTCGGGTGGCAGCCGAACGCCCGATCTGGGGTCAGCCGCACGCCCGAGCAGGTCCACAAAGCAACGGAGGTCAATTGATGGGGCGCACACCCACGCGCGTCGGGGTGGTCGGTTACGGGTACTGGGGGTCGAAGCACGTCCGCGTGCTCAACAGCCTGCCTGACGTCGACGTCACCGTGATCGACAAGGACGAGCAGCGGCTGCGCGAGGCGATGTCCAGCTTCCCGTCAGTACGGATCGCCACCGACCTCGCCGACGAGCTCGACTCGCAGGATGCGGTCGTCGTCGCGACCCCGCCCGGCGCACACGCCCCGGTCGCGCTGCAGGCACTGAAGGCCGGGCTGCACACCCTGGTGGAGAAGCCGCTCGCCAACTCGGTCGCCGAGGCCGAGGCCCTGGTCGCCGCCGCGCAGGCGTCCGACGTGCGGCTGATGGTCGGCCACACCTTCGAGTACAACGCCGCGGTCTGGAAGCTGAAGGAGATCATCGCTTCCGGTGAGCTCGGCAAGATCCTCTACATCGACGCCGCCCGGCTGAGCCTCGGCCGCTACCAGAACGACTGCAACGTCATCTGGGACCTCGCGCCGCACGACATCTCGATCGTGTCCTACCTGCTCGACGAGGTACCCAGCAGCGTCTCGGTCTGGGCCCAGCACAACATCAGCACCGAGCACGCCGACATGGCCTACCTGAAGATGGAGTTCGAGCGCTCGGGCGCGCCGGCGTTCGTCCAGGTCAGCTGGCTGCACCCGGAGAAGATCCGGCGGGTCACGGTGGTCGGCGAGAAGAAGATGGCCGTCTACAACGACATGTCCGACACCGACCGGATCCGGATCCACGACGCGGGTGTCGACCCCAAGCAGGTCGACGAGGCCGCCTCGCACGGCTTCCCCGTCAGCTACCGGACAGGCGACATCGTCTCGCCGTACGTGCCGTTCCAGGAGCCCCTGCTGGTCCAGGACAGCCACTTCATCGAGTGCGTCCGCACCGGCCAGCAGCCCCGCACCACCGGTGAGCGCGGCCTGGACATCGTCCGGGTGCTCGCGGCCACCGACGTGGCCAGCTCCACGGGCCTCCCGGCCACCATCGTCGGCGCGCGTGACCTGGCGGCGATCGGCAACGGGCAGGTGCGGTCGTGACCAACGAGCCGGTTCCGTTCCTCGACCTGGCCGGGGTGAACGGCGTACTGCGGGGCGACTTCGAGCGCGCCTACGCCGAGGTCCTCTCGCACGGCCGGTTCATCAACGGCCCCGAGGTGGCCCGCTTCGAGACCGAGTACGCGGAGTACTGCCAGGCCAGCGCCTGCGTCGGGGTCGGCAACGGCACCGACGCGTTGGAGCTGATCCTGGCCGGGCTGGGCATCGGCCCCGGTGACGAGGTCATCGTGCCGGGCAACACGTTCATCGCGACCGCCGAGGCGGTGCTCTACGTGGGCGCCCGCCCCCGGTTCGTGGACGTGCTGCCGGACACGCTGCTGCTCGACCCGGCCGCCGCCGAGGCCGCTGTGAACAAGAACACCGCCGCGATCATCGGCGTGCACCTGTTCGGCCAGATGGTCGACGTGGAGAGCATCCTCGAGATCACGCGGAAGCACGGGCTGGCATTCATCGAGGACGCGGCGCAGGCGCACGGCGCCCGGTTCGCCGGGCAGCGCGCCGGCAGCGTCGGCGTGGCCGCCGGGTTCAGCTTCTACCCGGGCAAGAACCTCGGCGCGCTCGGCGACGGCGGTGCCGTGGTCACGCAGGACGCCGCGCTCGCCGACAAGATCCGCCGGCTGGCCGACCACGGCCGCTCGGCCGACAGCCGGTTCATTCACGACCTGGTCGGCCGCAACAGCCGGCTGGACTCGGTGCAGGCCGGCGCCCTGTCGCTCAAGCTGCGGCTGCTCGACGAGGGCAACAAGGGCCGCGTGCGCGCCTGGGAGCAGTACGTCAACGAGCTGCCGGCCTCGGTGGTCCCGGTGGCCCGGCACCCGAAGGCCGAGGCCGTGTACCACGTCGGCGTCGTCCAGGTGGACGAGCGCGACCAGGTCTGCAAGGCGCTGGACGAGGCCGGCATCGGCTGGGGGCTGCACTACAAGACCCCGTGCCACCTGGACGCCGCGTACGGCGAGTTCAAGGAGAGCCTGCCGGTGGTCGAGCGGGCCGCCGACCGGATCCTGTCCCTCCCGATGTCCCCCACCCTGAGCGAGCGGCAGGTCGCCAGGGTCTGTGAAGTGCTCAGAGGTGTCACGGCATGACGCGTCCGTCCGACGCGACCCGGAGCGGCGGGGGCTCGAATCCATCGAGCTCCGCGCCCTCCGCTCCCAGTGGCCGGCAGCCCCTGCCCGGCCCGCCGCTCGGCGGGCCGGTCGGTGGGCCGTTCCGGCCGCCGGGCCCGCGCTTCGCGCCACCGCCGCCACCCCGGCGGCGGCTGACCGGAGCGCAGGGGTCGCGTCTGGGCCTGTACGCGCTGGTGATCATCGTGCTCGGCGCGGCCGCGGGTCTCGCGGTGACGCTGCTGCTGCCCACGCAGTACGCCGCCCGCACCCTGATCGAGTACAACGTCTCGGTCGAGAACGCCAGCGACTTCCTGCGCACGGACCGCAACCTGACCAGCCAGACCGTGCTGCTGACCAGCCGCGCGGTGCTCGGCCCGGTGGCCGACGCGAACAACGTCTCCGCCGACGACCTGGCCAAGCGGGTCAGCGCGACGCTGCTCAACGCCAACTCGGTGAACAGCGAGATCATCCAGGTCGACGTGCTCAGCACCGACCGCGCCACCGGCGTCAAGCTGGCCGGCGCGATCGCCACCCAGTACCTCACCGTGGTCAAGGCGAACAGCCCGGCCAACTACATCCAGACCCAGCTCGACGACGCCCGTCGTCAGCTGACCTCCGCCACCGCGGCGAGCCAGCCCGCGCTGCAGACGAGGATCGCCACGCTGCAGGGCCAGCTGGACACCGAGAACATCACCGGCAACCGCGCCTCGGTCGTGGTACCGGCATACTCGGTCGCCGCGCCCGCCTACCCGAACCCCGTGCTCGCCGCCGCCACCGGCGCGCTGTGCGGGATCGTGGTCGCCGGGCTCGTCGTGATCGCACTGTCCCGACGTTGGACGCGGAGTTGATGTTCAAGTGACACGCGCCTCAGACGCTGCCCGCAACGGGCCGAACTCGGGCCCCCCGGGCACCGGGAACCAGGGCCCGGGCAGCTCAGGCAACTCGGGCTCGGGGAGCTCCGGCCCCGGCGGTTCGGGTTCGAACGGTCCGGGTTCGGGCGGTTCGGGCTCCGGCGGCGCCGGCTCGGGCGGTTCAGGTTCGAGCGGTTCGGGTTCGGCCCGGCCCGGTTCGGGCGGCCCGGCCGGCTCCGGCGGTGGCAACCCCAGCGCGGGTTACCAGGGCTCGGTGTCCGGCGGCCAGGGCTCGTCGGGCGGCTCGTCGGGCGGCTCGTCCGGCGGCTCGGGGGCCGGCGGCGCCGGTGGCCCCGGCGCGGCCAAGCCCGCCATCGGCCCCGGGCCGTCGAGCGGCTCGCGGCCGCCGCTGCCCACCGGCCCGCCGAGGAGCCGCCAGCCGCTGCCCGGCCCGCCGCCCGGCATGCGGATGCCCGGCCCGCCGATGCAGGCCGGGCCCCGGTTCGCCCCGCAGCCGCCGCCCCGCCGCCACCTCACCGGTGGCCAGCGCAGCAAGCTGGTGCTGCTCACCGTCGTGCTGATGGTGATCGGCGCGGTGCTCGGCTACGCGGCGTCGCTGGTGCTGCCGTCGCAGTACGCGGCGCGGACCACGATCCAGTACAACATCGCCGGCGAGAACACCGGTGACTTCCTCAAGACCGACCGCAACCTGACCACCCAGGTCGTGCTGCTGACCAGCCGGAACGTGCTCGGCCCCGTGGCCGACGCGAACGGCGTCTCGGTCGACGCGCTGGCCAGGCAGGTCTCCGCGACGATCCTGAACTCGAGCGACATCATCCAGCTGCAGGTCAAGAACTCGGACCCGAACACCGCCGTCACGCTGGCCAACGCGGTCTCCAAGCAGTACCTGACGGTGGCCAACAGCAGTGGCCCGCAGGGCTACCTGCAGGGCCAGCTCGACGCGGTCAAGAAGCAGCAGGCGGCGGGGGCCACGGCGGCCGACCAGGCCGGGCTGGCCACCCGCGCCGCCACCCTGCAGGCCCAGCTGGACCAGCTGAACGTGACGCAGAACCAGTCCTCGGTGCTGGTGCCGGCGTACGCGCTGACCGACCCGATCTCGCCGAACCGGACGCTGGCCGGCCTCACCGGCGGCATCTGTGGACTGATCATCGCCCTGATGACCGTGGTGACGCTGAGCCGTCGCTGGAGTCGGAACTGAGCTGAGCATGGGAGTGAGAGCGGTAAGCAAGGTCGACGGGCCCCGGATGTCCTGGCGGATGCCCCGGGTGCTGATGTACCACAACTTCGGCGAGGTGCCGCCCGCCGGCGACCCGGAGCACCTGTTCGTCACACCGGAGAAGTTCCGGGCGCAGCTGGAGCTGCTGCGCAAGGGCGGCTGGCGGGCGCTGAGCCTGGACGAGTTCACCGCGACGCTGGACGGTGCACCGGCGCCCCGCAAGTCGTTCCTGATCACGATCGACGACGGCCACGAGTCGGTGCTGCGGACCGCCGCGCCCATCCTGGCCGAGGCCGGCGTCCCATCGGTGCTGTTCGTACCGCCTTCGGTGCTCGGCGGCCCGATCAAGTGGAACCCGGTGTACGCCGACGAGCAGCTGTCCCCGAAGGCGGACATCGCCACGCTGGCCGGCACCGGCATGGCGGTCGGCGTGCACGGCTACGACCACACCCGGATGTTCGGCATGGACGCCGCCGAGCTGCACCGCAACGTGGTCCAGGCGCGCGACGAGGTGGCCGAGATGATGGGCAGCACGCCCCGCTCGTTCGCCTACCCGTTCGGCACCCACGACCGGGACGCCCGCCAGGCCCTCGAGGACGCCG
This sequence comes from Pseudonocardia sp., assembly GCA_036272155.1. Classification (GTDB taxonomy): domain Bacteria; phylum Actinomycetota; class Actinomycetes; order Mycobacteriales; family Pseudonocardiaceae; genus Pseudonocardia. Next base: position 3,289 of record DATAZG010000075.1, on the reverse strand, counting down.
GCTACACGGTCAGCTTCGCGGTGGCCCGCGAGCACGGCCGGTTCGCCGTCGACCGGGTGTACGTCAAGGGCGGCGACTCGCTCGGCATGTTCCGGTTCAAGCTGTCCCTGGCCTACCGGGCCGCCTCCCGGGTGGGGGGCCGGACGCCGTGGCTGCGGCACAAGGTCCGCGCCCTGGTCCAGCTGGTCAAGGGCCGTCGCCAACCCAATCGCCAACCCAATCCGGACGAGCCGGCCATTCCGAAGGGTGGATAGGCTCGCCGCCGTTTGGCAGCAGCCAGGCGGCTCGGCGGGGAGCAGGATCCCCGAGCAGTACTGTCGGTCACGTTCGGATGAGGGGCACAGCACAGCGTGAAGGTTCGACCCCAGCTCACCCCGACCCGCGCCTCGTGCCGGATCGGTGGCTGAACGCATGGTCGACCCGAGCTCTTCCGCCCCGCCGGTGGACACCTCCGGCCGCGAGGCAACCGCGCGCAACTCCGTCACCGTGGTCGTCTGGACGCTGCTGAGCCGGATCGCCGGGCTGGTCCGCGTGCTGGTGATCGGTGCACTGATGGGGCCGACGTACTTCGCCAACATCTTCCAGGCCGGCTACGTGCTGCCGAACACGATCCACTCGACGATCGCCGGCCCGATCCTGGCCATGGTGCTGATCCCGACGATCGTGCGCGCGCTGGACAGCGGCGGCACCGAGCTGGCCAAGGCCAAGCTGGCCAGGATCGGCGGCCGGATCCTCGGGGTCGGCGTCACCGGCGCGCTGCTGCTGATGCTGCTCTCCCCGGTGGTGGCCTGGTCGTTCACCGCCGGTGTGCCGGAGCCGCTGCGGCACCGCGCCTGGGTCATGACGATCATCCTGATCCTGTTCGTGGCGCCCCAGGTGGTCTTCTACGGGGTGTGCGCGCTGGGCGTGGCCGCGCAGCAGTCGCAGGGCCGGTTCGCGCTGCCGGCCGCCGCGCCCGCGATCGAGAACGTCGCCACGATCGTCACCGTGCTGGCCGTGATCGAGATCTACGGCCCCGGTCTCGAGGTGGACAAGGCCCCCTACGGGATGATGATCCTGCTGGGGGTCGGCACCACGCTGGCCGTGGTGGTGCACGCGGCGCTGCAGATGTACGGCACGTACAAGTGCGGGCTGTTCGTGCTGCCGTCCCGGGGCTGGAAGGACGACCCGGAGTCGCGCGACGCCGTCCGCCGGGTGTACCGCTCGATCCCGGTCGCCGGCTGCCCCTCCATCACCAACTACGTGCTCACCGCCATCTCGAGCACCGTGCCCGGCGGTGTGCTCGTCGTGCAGCTGTCCTACCAGGTGTTCTACGCGCTGTCCTTCCTCGGCGCCCGCGCGGTGTCGATGGCCGCGCTGCCCCGCCTGGCCACGGCCGCCGCCGCCAAGGACCCCCACCGGTTCGCCGTGGCGTGGCGCCAGGGCCTGTTCTACGCGGTGATCGCCAGCCTGCCGTCGCTGTGCCTGCTGGCCGCGTTCGCCAGCCCCACGGCCGACCTGCTGGCCAACGGTGAGCTGCGAGAGGCCAACCTGATCGGCGAGCTGGCCGCCTGCCTGGCCGTCGCCGCGTTCGCCCAGATGGCCGGCGGCATCCACGACTTCGGCCGCCAGGCGCTGTTCTCCCTGCTCGACGACAAGGGCCCCCGGATCGCCAGCTTCGTCGGGCTGGGCGTCGGTGTGGTGGTGGCGTTCAGCACGCTGCTGCTGCCGCCCGACAGCAGCCGGCTGGCCGGCCTGGTGGTGTGCGTGCTGGCCGGTGAGCTGGCCTCGGCGGTCACCGTGCTGGCCCGGGTGCGCCGGTCGCTGAGCCCGGAGGCGTTCACCACCCGGGTGCACCTGCTCGCGATCGCGCTGGCCACCGCCGCGATGTTCCCGGTGATCTTCCTCGGCCGGTGGCTGCTGCACGCGCTGAACCTGGAACGGCTCGGCGAGCTCGCGGTCCTGCTCGGGTGCGGTGCGCTGTCCCTCGGCGCGTTCCTGCTCGTAGTCCGTTATATCGGGCTTAAGCTGACGGCGGAGCACGCATGACCCAGACCCTGCCACCCCGCGGAGCGGGCCCGGCGCCGCTGCGGGCGGCCGCCGCCGCCCGTGAGTCCCGCGCGACCCGGTGGATCGTCACCGGCTCGGTGCTGCTCGCCGCCGGCGCCGGCGCCGCCGCCGCCTTGTACGGTTCGACCGCCGCCTACGGCCTGGTCGGGGTCGCCCTGGCGGTGCTGCTGTTCACCACCGCCGCGCTGTACCCGATCTTCGCCACGTACTCGTACCTGCTCACACTGCCGATCATCGCCGGCATCGACCGGGACACCCTGATCCCCCTGGTCCGGCCGAACGAGGCGCTGCTGGCCCTGGTCGTGGCGGGCGCGGTGTTCGGCACGTTCCTGCGCTACGTGCGCGGCGACGACATCCGGCCCCGGTTCCTGCCCTCGGTGGACGTGCCACTCGCCGTGTTCCTGCTGATGGCGACGGTCTGGCCACTGACCTCGCTGACGCTGCGCGGCCAGATCCCGACCGGCGAGGAGTACGCCTCGATCCTGCCGATGGCCAAGCTCGTCGGCATCTACTTCCTGGTCCGCTACACGGTCACCAACGACTACCAGATCCTGCGCACGATCCGGTTCATCGTCTGGCCGGGCGCGGTGGTGGCGCTGATCGCGGTGCTGCAGACGCTGCGCTTCCCGCCCGTCACCGCGCTGCTGGACACGTTCTGGAACGCCGGCTCGAACGCGGCCAGCCCGGACGAGCTCAGCGAGCGCGGCAGCGCCACCCTGGGTTCCCCGATCGCCACCGGCGACGTGGTGATCATCTGCCTGATCCTGGTGCTGTGCTGCGGCGCCCGGGGCATTCTCGGCCGGCGCGAGCGGCTGGTGCTGGCGCTCCTACTGGGCACCGGGGTGTTCGCCGCCGGCCAGTTCTCCACCTGGATCGCCGCACTGGTCGGCTTCGCGCTGATCGCCTGGCGGTTCCCCGAGCTGCGGCGCCAGGCCAAGCGCTTCGCGCCGCTGGCGCTGGTCGCACTGGTGATCGGGGCGCCGGCCTTCCTGGGCCGCCTGGAAGGGATCGGCGAGTACGGCACGCCAGTGCCGGAGAGCTGGCTCGGCCGCTACGACAACCTGCGGTTCATGTACCTGCCGCATTTCGATTGGGTAACGACCTTGATCGGCGTCTCACCCAACACAGTGCTGCAAGCGGCGGAACGCTGGCGCGAGGTGATCTACCTCGAGTCCGGTGTCCTCTACTTCCTCTGGATCGGCGGAGTGCCGCTACTAGCGGCTTTCCTGTGGCTTTCCCT
>DATAZG010000074.1:0-8782 GCA_036272155.1 Pseudonocardia sp. | reverse complement strand
CAGCGCGGGCTTGCGCCCGACCCGGTCGGCGTAGGAGCCGAGCACGAGCGCGCCGACCGGGCGGATCAGGAACGAGACGGCGAAGGTGCCGAGCGCGAGCATCAGCGAGACGCTCGGGTCGCTGTTGGTGAAGAACGCGCGGGAGATGTAGCCGGCGAATACCGCGTACGACGAAATGTCGTACCACTCCAGCGCGTTTCCGATCGACGCCGCCGCAATGATCCGCGCCGTGCCGACCGGCTTGGCTCCGGTGTCCGTTCCCGAGGAGACCGAGCGCGAGGAGGTCATGCGCCGATCCTTTCCGGGGTGGCGACCGGGCCGGAAATAGGTGGTCTCTTCGCCCCGATTTCGCCGAGGTCCCAGAACAGGCCGGCCATCAGCTGCAGGGCCTCGCGCGCGATCGAACCGAGCAGGTGTTCGTTCGGCGCGTGCTGCGAGCAGCCGGCGTAGGAATGCGGAATCCAGATCGTCGGCAGGCCCAGCACGTCCGCGAACGCCTCGTTCGGCAGGGAGCCGCCCAGGTTCGGCAGCAGCCCCGGCTCCTTGCCCGTGGTGCGCTCCAACGAGCCGAGCGCCCAGCGGATCCAGTCGTCGTCGGGATCCAGCCGGGTGGCCGCCATCAGGTGGTCCACGGTCACCTCGACCATGGGGTAGCCGTGTGCGTCGAGGTGCGCGCGCAGGATCGCCCCGATGTGGTGCGCGTCCGTGCCGACCACAAAACGCAGCTGGCCGTGCACCCGCGCCTCACCGGGGATGGCGTTCACCGGGCCGTCCGGGTTGCCGGCGGTCATCGCCAGGATCTCCAGCGTGTTCCAGCCGAACAGCCGCTCGGCGGGGGTCAGCCCGGGTTCGCCCCAACCCGGGTCGATCCGGGGACTGCCGGGCGAGGTGTCCACGTCGATCTTCGCGAGCGCGGCGCGCACCGAGTCGGGGATCGCCGGCGGTTTCAGTCCCTCGACCAGCAGCCGGCCGTCGCCGCTGACCATCGTCGCCACGGCCCCCACCAGCACCGTCGCCGGATTGCGCAGCACACCGCCCCAGTTGCCGGAGTGGTGGCTGCCCTCGCGCGCGACGTAGCGCAGCGTGAAGTTCACCGACCCCCGCGAGCCGAGGAACAGCGTCGGCAGGTCGGCGGCCAGCCTCGGCCCGTCCGAGGCGAGCAGCAGGTCCGCGCGCAGCTCGTCCCGCAGCGCCGCGCAGATCTCCACCAGCCCCGGCGAGCCGGTCTCCTCACCGGTCTCCAGCAGCAGGACCACGTTGAAGCCGAGCGTGCCGCCCCGCGCGCGCAGCACCTGCTCCAGCGCGCCCAGGTTCACCGTGTGCTGGCCCTTGTTGTCCGCCGAGCCGCGCCCGTACCAGCGGTCGCCCTCGACCGTCAGCCGCCACGGGTCGAGCCCGTCGCGCCACAGCTCACCGTGCGCGAGCTGCACGTCGCCGTGCCCGTAGGTCAGCACGGTGGGCAGCTCGTCGCCCTCGTGGCGGTGCGCGACGAGGAACGGATGGGCGCCCGACACCGGGTTGTCGACGACCCGCGCGGTGAATCCCAACCGCGCCAGGTCCGGCATGATCTCGACGGTCAGGTACCGGTGCTGAATGGCGCCGCCGGCCGGGGCCTGGCTCTCGGTCGGTACCGCGACCCGGCGGGCGAGATCGTCCCGGAACTTTCCGGAGTCGAAGTATTCGGTGGCAAATTCGATCGCGGTATCGCGACTCATGAGCTCCCTCACCTGATCACTTATTGGCAGGTTTCAGCACCGTTACCGAAAAATGTCGGTTTGAATATTCGGGGCGGGCCCGCCACCGATACCGAAAATGACACGCGCCGCGACATTCCGGCAAGACCGGGCGGCCGTACTGCCGCTAGCGGTTTGTGCGCAACCGCGTTGCCGTCGCGGCAACGGGCACTACCGTTGGGTATGGCCCTGTACGACCCCGCGCTGCGCTACTTCCTCGCGGTCTACGAGACGCGTTCGGTCAACGCGGCGGCCCGCCGGCTGTTCGTGGCGGGCTCCGCGGTCAGCCGCCAGATCGCGCGGCTGGAGCGGGAGGCGGGCGCGCCGCTGTTCGACCGGCTGCCCACCGGCGTCGCGCCGACCGAGGCGGGGCACGCATTCGCCGGCTACGCCCGCCGCGCCATCCAGGACGCCGGGCACGTCGTCGACGAGATCCACCAGCGACGCAGCGCCGACACGCTGATCTCGTTGGCCGCGGCCAACGGCGTCGGCCACGAGTTCCTGCCCCGGATCGCCGCCGACTACCGCGCGGTGCACCGGGGCGTCCGGTTCGAGCTGCACGTCACCGACCCCGTCGCCGCCACCCACCTGGTGCGCGACGGCGCCGCCGACGTCGCCGTCACCTTCAACATCACCATCGAACGCGGCGTGCGGATCGTCTACTCCACCCCCGCGCCGCTGCGTGCCGTGGTGCGCGCCGGGCACGAGCTGGCCGGGCGTACCGGCGTCAGCCTCGCCGACCTGCTGCCCTACCAGCTCGCCCTGAACCGGCCGGGTACGACGAACCGGCAGCTCGTGGACGTCGTCGGCGCCGCAAACGGCACGCCCATCGAGCCGGTCTTCGTGTGCGAGAACCCCGGCGCGATGGTCAGGTTCATCAGCCGGGGCGACGCGGTCGGCATCATCAGCCTGATCTCCATCGCCGCCGAGGTCGCGGCCGGCACCGTCGTGACCATCCCGCTGCGGGACGAGGAGCTGCGCCAGCGCACGCTCCAGGTCCAGACCCAGGCCGGCCGCCAGCTGCCGGCCGCCGTGCGGGAGTTCGTCAGCAGCCTGGTCACGTCCCTGGAGGCCGCCGAGATCTGAGGCGCTCACTGCCCGGGCGACATGCCCCGCCAGAGCAGGTCGGTGAGGCTCTCGGTCTGGCTCCGCCAGTCGCCGTTCGGATCGAGGTAGAACAGACCGCCCAGGCCGCGCAGCACCGTCCCCGGATCCAGGTCGGCCCGGACCGTGCCGGCCTCGACATTGGCCCGCAACAGCGTGGCGACGGCGCCGACCATGGCCTGCTGGGCGTTCGCCGGCAGCTCCGAGACGGCCACACCGCGCAGGGCGTTGGCCAGGCCGCGCTTGGTCATCATGTAGCGCGCCAGGTGGTCGGTCGTCCAGATCCGGAAGGCCCGGTCCGGGGGGTGGGCCTCGAGCAGGCTCGGCACGACGTCCACCAGGTGCCGCACCTCGCGCTGGTAGACCGCCAGGATGAGCGCCTCCGGGGTGGGAAAGTGCCGGTACACGGTGCCGACGCCCACCTCGGCCCGCTTGGCGATGGCGTTGAACGACACCTCTCCCGAGCGGGCCAGCGACTCCGCGGCGGCGGCCAGGATGCGCTCGTGGTTGCGCCGGGTGTCCGCGCGGCGGGGACTGACCGCTCCCGTCGTCATCGTCCCTCCCGGCCTCGGCGCTCGTTGCGAAGCGGATTGTAATCCGCTAGCGTCGGTCCCAGGTGAAGCGGATGAATATCCGGTTGAGCTCGGCGGCGGACCGGACGTCGTCGCCACCACCACGAGCCACCTGTCGGGCGCCTATCTGGACGCCCGCGGAAAAGAGATCAGTGGACATCTCACTCGAAGTCAACGGCCACACTACCCAGCTGAGCATCGACCCCGGGGTGACGCTGCTCGACGCGCTGCGCGAACGCCTCGACGTCACCGGTCCCAAGAAGGGCTGCGACCGTGGACAGTGCGGTGCATGCACCGTGCACGTCGGCGGCCGGCCGGTGCTGTCCTGCCTCACCCTCGCCGCCACCGTGCGCGCCCCGGTGACCACCGTGGAGGGAGTCTCCAACGGGGACGAGCTGCACCCCGTGCAGCGGGCCTTCCTCGACCGGGACGCCCTGCAGTGCGGGTTCTGCACACCGGGGCAGGTCATGTCGGCGATCGCGGCGATCGAGCAGGGCGTCGAGGACGTGCGGGAGTTCATGTCCGGCAACATCTGCCGCTGCTCGGCGTACCCGAACATCGTCGCGGCCGTCGAACAGGCAGCGCTCGAACAGGCAGCGCTCGAACAGGCGAGGCGGGCCGATGCGACCGTTTGAGCTCACCGCGCCGGCGACGATCGAAGCGGCGCTGGCCTCACCCGGCACGTTCCTGGCCGGCGGCACCACCCTGGTCGACCTGATGAAGCTCAACGTGCTGACACCCAGGCGCGTGCTGGACATCAACGAGCTGCCGATGCGCGGCATCGACACCGGTGACGGGCTGCGGATCGGCGCGCTGGAGCGGATGGCGGACATCGCCGCCCACCCCGGCGTGTACCCCGCGATCTCCCGCGCGCTGCTGCTCAGCGCCTCGCAGCAGCTGCGCAACATGGCGAGCATCGGCGGCAACCTGCTGCAGCGCACCCGGTGCACGTACTTCCGCGACGTGGCCACGCCGTGCAACCGGCGCCAGCCCGGCAGCGGCTGCCCGGCGATCTCCGGAGCCAACCGGATGCACGCCGTACTGGGCACCAGCGACTCCTGCGTGGCGACCCACGCCAGCGACGTCGCGGTCGCCCTGGTCGCGCTCGACGCCCAGGTCCGACTGGTCAGCGAGGCCGGTAACCGCACCGTCGCGCTGGCCGACTTCTACCGGCTGCCGGGGGAGTCGCCCGAGGTGGAGCACGACCTGCGCCCCGGCGAGCTGATCACCGAGGTGCGGGTCCCCCGGCTGGACTGGGCCGCGCACTCGACCTACGTCAAGGTCCGCGACCGGCAGTCCTACGAGTTCGCCCTGTGCTCCGCCGCGGTCGCGCTGGACGTGCGGGACGGGCGCATCGTCGACGCCCGGGTGGCGGTCGGCGGCGTGGCCACCGTGCCGTGGCGGCTGGCGTCCGTCGAGGCGGCGTTGCGCGGCGCGCCGGTGAGCCTGGAGTCCTTCGAGGCCGCCGCCTCCGTGGCCGCCGACGGCGCCAGGCCGCTGGCCGCGAACGGGTTCAAGGTGTCCCTGCTCAGGCGGACCGTCGTCCGCGCCCTGCTCGAACTGACCGAGGGGAGCCGCTGATGGTCAGCCGCTTGGACGGCGCACTGAAGGTCACCGGCCGCGCCAGGTACGGCGCCGACCACAACCTTCCCGGCATGGCCTACGGGTACGTGCTGCTCAGCACGATCGCGCACGGCGAGGTCGCGGCGATGGACGTGACGGCGGCGAAGAGCGCGCCGGGCGTGCTCGGCGTGTACTCGCCGTTCGACCCGCTGGAGCTGCGCACGCCGGCCACGTTCCTGGGCGAGACCTGGGTTCCGCTGCAGGACCGGGAGGTCGCCTACTACGGCCAGCCGATCGGCTTTGTAGTGGCGGAGACCTTCGAGCAGGCCAGGGACGCCGCCATGCTCATCGAGGTGTCCTACCACGCCCGGCCGGCCCTGACCTCGCTGGCGGACGGCCTGGCCTCGGCCGAGGACGCACCGCCGGCCATGGACGGTGCGCCGCCGACGATCACGGTCCTCGCCGACGGGGTGGAGTCGATCGAGGAGGCGCTGGCGGCGAGCCCGGTGGTCGTCGAGGCGACGTACTCCACCGCGACCCAGAACCACGCCGCGATGGAGCCACACTCCGCGGTGGCGGTGTGGGACGCCGACGGCCTGACGATCTACAGCGGCAACCAGGGCTCCGACCTGCAGGCGTCCGAGCTGACCGCTGCCCTGGTGCCCGAGCCGCTGTCGGTGCACGCGGTGAACCCCTTCGTGGGCGGGGCGTTCGGTGGCAAGGGCCGCACCTCCGTACCGGCGTTCCTGGCGGCGTCGTCGGCCAGGATCCTCGACCGGCCGGTCAAGGCCGCGCTGACCCGGGAGCAGGTCTTCACCGCCACCGCCGGCCGGGCCGCGACCGTCCAGACGATCACCCTCGGCGCGGACCGGACCGGCACGCTGATCGCGCTGCGGCACGACTCGATCTGCAGCACGCCGGCGGACCGGTCGTTCGTCGAGCCGACCTCGCACGGCACCTCGCGGGAGTGGTACGCCACCCAGAACCTGGCGATCAGCCAGAAGATGGTGCCGCTGCACATCCCGCCGACCACGTTCATGCGGGCGCCCGGCGAGGCACCCGGGTCCTTCGCGCTGGAGAGCGCGATCGACGAGCTCGCGGTCGAGCTGGGCATGGACCCGATCGAGCTGCGCATGCGGAACAACTCGGCCGCGCCGCCCGGCAACGACCTGCAGTGGTCGAGCAAGCACCTCGACGAGTGCTTCCAGATCGGCGCGGCCCGGTTCGGCTGGGCCCAGCGCTCGCCGCACGGGCGCACCGACGGCGACTGGCTGGTCGGCATCGGCACGGCCACCGCGATGTTCCCCGCGCTGCGCTTCCCGGCCACCGTCGAGATCACCCTGCTGGCCGACGGCACCGCCGAGGTCACCACCAGCGGGGCGGACCCGGGCACCGGCCTGCTGACGGTCATGTCCATGGTCGGCGCCGAGTCGCTGGACATCGCGCCGGAGCGGGTCACGCCGAGGCTCGGCGACTCGGCGCTGCCCCCCGGTGGCCTGTCCGGCGGCTCGACCGCCACGGCGAGCGTGGGCACCGCGATCATGCTCGCCGCGACCAAGGTCCTCGACGACCTGCAGGCCCTTGCCTCGTCGCCGGGTGGGCCATTCGAGGGCAGGGAGGTCTCCTACGCGGACGGTCAGGTACTGGTCGCCGGCGCGGCGCTCACGTTCGGCGAGGTGCTGCGGGCGATGGGCCGCCCCTCGCTCTCCGCGAAGGGCTCGTCCGCCCCCGGCGAGGAGCTGACCAAGCACTCGTTCAGCTCGTTCGGCGCCCAGTTCTGCGAGGTCCGGGTGCACCGGTGGACCCGGGAGGCACGGGTGTCGCGGCTGCTCGGCGTGTTCGACGCCGGCCGGATCATCAACCAGCAGATGGCGCGCAGCCAGTTGATCGGCGGCATGATCTGGGGCGTTTCGGCCGCGCTGCACGAGGGCCTGGAGATCGAGGAGAACGGCCGGCTGGCCAACGGCGACTTCGCCGGTTACCTGGTGCCGGTGAACGCCGACATCCCCGACATCGACGTGCACTTCGTCGAGTACCCGGACACGCTGCACAACGCCGTCGGCGCCAAGGGCATCGGCGAGATCGGCACCGTCGGCGTGGCGGCCGCCGTCGCCAACGCCGTCTACAACGCCACCGGCATCCGGGTCCGGCACATCCCGATCATGATCGAGGACCTGTTGGTGGAGTGATTCAGCGACGATTGATTCAGCGACGATTGATTCAGCGCAGCGGGATGGTGGCGGTGGGGGCGTGTTCGGGGAGCGTGGCCAGCTCCTCGAACTCGGTCACCGCGTCCAGCTCGCTGCCCATCGAGATGTTGGTGACCGGCTCGAGCACGACCTCCACCACCACCGGCACCTTCAGCTGGCCGGCCAGCTCTCGGGCGCGGGCGAAGGCGGACGCCAGCTCGCGGGGGTCGCGCACCCGCAGCGCCTTGCAGCCCAGTCCCTCGGCCACCTTGACGTGGTCCACCCCGTACTTGCCGAGTTCCGGGGAGTTGACGTTGTCGAAGCCCAGCTGGACGCAGAAGTCCATGTCGAACGCGCGCTGCGCCTGGCGGATCAGCCCGAGGTAGGCGTTGTTCACGACCACGTGCACGTACGGGATGTTGAACTGCGCGCCGACGGCCAGCTCCTCGATCATGAACTGGAAGTCGTAGTCGCCGGACAGGGCCACCACCGGGGTGTCCGGCTCGGCCACACAGGCGCCGAGCGCGGCCGGGATGGTCCAGCCCAGCGGTCCGGCCTGGCCGCAGTTCACCCAGTGCCTCGGCCGGTAGACGTGCAGGAACTGCGCGCCGGCGATCTGGGACAGCCCGATCGTGGACACGTACCGGGTCTCCGGGCCGAACGCCCGGTTCATCTCCTCGTAGACCCGCTGCGGCTTGACCGGGATCTGGTCGAAATGGGTGCGCCGCTGCAGGCTGCCCTTGCGCTGCGCACACTCCCGCACCCACTTGGTACGCGCCGGCAGCGTCCGGGCGCGGGCCCGCGCTGAGGCGAGCAGCTGGCGCAGGAATGCTCCGGCGTCGGACACCACGCCGTAGTCCGGGGCGAACACCCGGCCGATCTGGGTGGGCTCGATGTCCACGTGCACGAACTTCCGGCCGGCGCGGTAGACGTCCAACCCGCCGGTGTGGCGGTTCGCCCACCGGTTGCCGATGCCCAGCACCAGGTCGGACGCCAGCAGCGTGGCGTTGCCGTAGCGGTGCGCGGTCTGCAGGCCGGCCATCCCGGCCATCAGCGGGTGGTCGTCCGGGATGGCGCCCCAGCCCATCAGCGTCGGGATGACCGGGATGTCCAGCAGCTCGGCGACCTCGACCAGCTCGGCGCAGGCGTCCGCGTTGAGGATGCCGCCGCCGGCCACGATCACCGGGCGTTCGGCTTCGGCCAGCAGGTCGAGCACCTTGTCGGCCTGCGTGCGGGTGGCGGCCGGGCGGTGCACCGGCAGCGGCTCGTAGGTGTCGATGTCGAACTCGATCTCGGCCAGCTGCACGTCGATCGGCAGGTCCAGCAGCACGGGGCCGGGCCGCCCGGAGCGCATCAGGTGGAACGCCTGCGCGAACGCCCCGGGCACCTGGCCGGGCTCGAGGACGGTCACCGCCCACTTGGTCACCGGCGCCGCGATGGCCGCGATGTCGACCGCCTGGAAGTCCTCCTTGTGCAGCCTGGCCACCGGGGCCTGGCCGGTGATCGCCAGGATCGGGATCGAGTCGGCCCACGCCGAGTAGAGCCCGGTGATCATGTCGGTGCCGGCCGGGCCTGAGGTGCCGACGCAGACGCCGATGTTGCCGGCGGCCGCCCGGGTGTA
>DATAZG010000073.1:0-1601 GCA_036272155.1 Pseudonocardia sp. | reverse complement strand
CTCCCCCGAAGGGCCGTTCGAGGGGCACCCGGCCAACCCGGTGCTCAGCGCGTGCGGCACGTCCCGGCCGATCCAGAACACCGGGCACGCGGACCTGATCGACACCCCGGACGGCGGCACGGCGCTGGTCCTGCTGGGCGTGCGGCCGCTCGGGCTGACCCAGTCGTTCTCGCCGCTGGGGCGGGAAACGTTCATCACGCCGGTCTCCTGGGCACAGGGCTGGCCGCAGCCGGAGCCGGTGGTGCTGGCGCCGCGCGAGGCCGCCGGCGAGGAGGTCTTCGACTTCGCGGACCCGTCCGCGCTGGAGGAGCCGGGCTGGCTGGCGATCCGCACCACGCCGGGATCGGTCACGTCGGTGGCGGACGGGCGGCTGTCGATCACCGGCCGGACCGGGCTGGATGATCCGCGGCCGCAGTTCGTCGGGCGCCGCCAGCGGCACCTGACCGCGGTGGTGTCCGCCACTGTCGACGCTTCCGGCGGGACGGGCGGGCTGGCGGCCCGGTATGACGAGCACCACTGGTTCGGCCTGGAGGTGCACGGCACCGTGGTGACCGCCCGGGCCCACGTCGCCGGCTTCGGCCAGTCCTGGGAGGTCGCCGTGCCGGCCGGGGACGTCGAGCTCCGGATGGAGATGACCCTGCCCGCGTCCACCTTCGACTCGGCGGCGCTGGGCGGCGACCGGATCCGGCTGCTGGCGGGCGGCACCCTGGTCGCCGAGCTCGACGGGCGTTACTGGACGGCGGAGACCTGCGCGTCCTTCACCGGCCGGGTGATCGGGCTGTACGCGTCGGCGGGCACGGTCAGGTTCGCTGACTTCCGGTACCGGGGTAACGACGCCTGATGGACCGCATCGGTTTCGGGGCCGCATACTACGCCGAGTATCAGCGCCACCCGGACATCTCTGCCGATTTCGCGCTGATGGCCGAGGCCGGCTTCTCGGTGATCCGGGTGGGCGAGTCGGTCTGGTCAACCTGGGAACCGGAGGACGGGCGGTTCGAGCTGGACTGGCTCGAGCCGGTGCTGGACGCGGCCCACCGTCACGACATCGGGGTGATCCTGGGGACGCCGACCTACGCCGTCCCGATGTGGCTGACCCGGCGTTATCCCGAGATCGCGGCCGAGACGGCGGCCGGGCGCCGGGTCGGCTGGGGCGCCCGGCAGGAGGTGAACTTCGCGCACGCCGCGTACCGGTTCCACGCCGAGCGGGTGATCCGCGCGGTGGTGGGCCGTTACGCCGAGCACCCGGCGGTTATCGGCTACCAGGTCGACAACGAGCCCGGCCTGCGGCTGCTCTACAACGCCGACGTCTTCGAGAAGTTCGTGGCCTGGCTCCGTATCCGGTACGGCACCGTCGAGCGGCTGAACGAGGAGTGGGGCCTGGTCTACTGGTCGCACCGGCTGTCGCGGTGGAGCGAGCTGTGGCGTCCGGACGGCAACTTCCAGCCGCAGTACGACCTGGCCTGGCGGCGCTTCCAGGCCGAGCTGGTCACCGAGTTCATCGGCTGGCAGGCCGGCCTCGTGCGCGAGCTGACCGGCGGGCGCGGGTTCGTCACCACCTGCATCTCCTACGAGCAACCCAGCATCGAGGACGCCGAGCTGAG
>DATAZG010000072.1:0-1533 GCA_036272155.1 Pseudonocardia sp. | reverse complement strand
GTGTGGCGTCGTGAACACCGAGGAACGGCAGCTAGCGGAAATGCTGCACCGGGTCACCCCCGAGCCGCCGCGCCGGGTGACCGTCGAGGACATCGCCTACCGGGTGGCCAGCGAGTCGCCCGGCTCGGGCCGGAGCCGGGGCCGCGAACCGCGTCCGCGCCGGGGGTTCTCCTTCGGCAGCAGGCGCTGGGCCCCGGCCCTGGCGGCGCTGAGCGTAGTCGCCATCGCCGGCGCCACCGTGGGCATCGCGACCGTGGCGAACTCGCACCACAGCAACGGCCCGGCCACCAGCGGGACGCCCACATCGTCGGCCTCCGTCTCGAGCTCGCCGTCCTCAGTGGCGCCGTCGGAGAAGGTGACATCGGTCCCGGCCGGGACACCGCTGCGGGTGGCCAACGGGATCTGGGGCGCCGAGCTGCTCAACCGCCAGTCGTTCGACCAGGAGTCGCTGACCGGAAGCGGCGGCTCGCTGTACGCGTTCGGCAACGGCACCCTGAACCGGATCGACCCGGCCACCGGGACCGTTCTCCAGAGCGCCTCGTACACCGCGCCGATCGCGCAGCCGCCAGTCGTGCTCGGCGGCCGGGTGTGGGTGGTGTCGGCCTACAGCGGCGGCGAGATCACCCTGCGCGGCTACGACACCCGCACGCTCGCCCCGGTCGCTACGGTGCCGGTGCCCGCCATCGGCGGCGTGGCCGATTCGGCCCAGGGGGCGCTGGCTGCCGGTCCCGGCGGCCAGCTCTACGTGGCCGCGGGCGAGAGCATCGCGGTCGTGAACCCGGCCTCCGGCCAGGTGAGCGACCGGATCAACCTGACCGCGGGCCGGGCCAGCTCGGTGGCGGTCGCGCCCGACGGCAGCACGCTGTACGTCGGCATCAGCGCCGGTGATTCCCTCCGGTTGCTGGCCTACGACGCGGCCACCGGCCGGATCTCCGGGTCGTCCACGATGCCGGGCTCGGGCGGGAACCTGGTCGCCACGGCGGGCGGCGTCTGGGGCACCACCGGGACCGGCATGTCCGAGTGGGTCTGGTTCGCACCCGGCGGTGACCTGAGCCGCTCGGCCCGGGTCAGCCAGGGAGCCGGCGGCGGTCTGGCCTCACTGCCGAACGTCAGCGGCGGCGCCGTATGGATCGGCGGCTCGCACGAGCTCGTCTGCGCGAGCCCGGCCACCGGGAAGGTGCTGGCGCGCACCACGATTCCGGCCGATCAGAGCATCGTGGAGTACTTCGGCAGCGTGACCGTACTGAGCAACGGCCATGCCTACGCCCTGTACCAGGACCAGCGGGTCCAGCTGGCCGGAGTCGCCCAGCTCAGCCCGCCCCAGGCCTGCACCCGCGGTTAGACCCCGGGCGCGTTCCCCGTACGCGCCGAGCGCGAGCTGTCCCTGCCAGTTCGCGCCTAGTGGCCAGGCCCGTCCGTCACCCGTTCCGCGGGCGGCGGCGGGCCTGGCGGCGTTCCGTCGCCGAACGGGCGGCCGCCGAGTTCCTCGCGGTGGTGCGGGGTGACCCAGCCGGACAGGTCGGGTCCCACCGG
>DATAZG010000071.1:0-64596 GCA_036272155.1 Pseudonocardia sp. | reverse complement strand
CCCCCCCCCACCACTCACGGGGTCTGAACTGGGGTTATCTGCGTAGGGCGGCTAGCGGGGTAGCGGGTGGAGGCGGGTGTGGCCGTCGGGGGTGACCACGGCGAGGGCGTCGGCGGCGGCCAGCCCGCGCAGCATCGCGCTACCGGTGTGCGGCAGCTCGACCGGCGCGCCGCCGCACAGCCGCACCGGGATCAGCCGGGTACCGCCGCGGCCGCCCCCGTGACGCCCGTGCCCGTGGCCCTGGTCGTGGCCCTGGTCGGGGCCCTGCGCCTGCTCGTGCCCATGCGCCTGCTCGTGCTCGCACGGAGTGCCCGGAACGGAGGCCGGCGGGACCGGGGCGGGCGCGGCCGGCAGCTCGGTCAGCGGCAGGCCGCGCAGGCCGGTGACCGCCGGCAGCGCGAGCGTGAGGAACGCGACGAACGCGGCCAGCGGGTTGCCGGGCAGCCCGACCACCAACCGGCCGTCCGGCAGCTGCGCCATCGCCTGCGGGTGGCCGGGACGGCACCGCACGCCGTCCACGACCAGCCGGGCGCCGAGCGCGAGCAGCACCGGGCGCAGGTGATCGGCCGGGCCCCGGGACGACGAGCCGGACACCACGACCAGCTCCGCGTCGGCCGCCGCCAGCGCCGCCCGCAGCACCGGGGCCGAGTCGGCCAGCCGTGTGACGCCCTCGAACCGCCCGCCGGCCCAACTCGTGAGCCCGGGCAGCATCGGCCCGATCGCATCGCGCACCCGGCCACTCGCCGGCAGCCCGCTCTCGATCACCTCGTTGCCGGTGACCAGGGCACATACCCTCGGCGTCGGCCGGACCAGCAGCCGGTCGTGGCCGAGCGCGGCGGCCAGTCCGACCGCGGCCGGCCCGAGCGGCCCACCCGGTGCGAGCACCTCGTCGCCGGCCGCGCACTCCTCGCCGGCCCGCCGGACGTGCCGGCCGGGTTCGATCGCGCCGGCGACCGTGCCGGGGAGCGCGCCAGTGATCACGTCTCCGGTGCGCCGCGCCTTCTCGTACGGCAGGACGGCCAGCGTGCCGGCCGGCACCGCCGCGCCGGTCGCGATCTCGCACGCCGTGCCGGGGCGCAGCGGCGCGGCCCGCTCCTCGCCGGCCCGCGCGCTGCTCACCACGGTCCACGGGCCTTCGCCGCACACCGCGTAGCCGTCCATCGCCGAGCAGTCCGCCGGCGGGATCGCCACGAGGGCGCGCACCGGCTCGGCCAGCACACAACCCAGCGCGTCGGCCAGCGACACCGCGCGCGGCGGCACCGGCACGGCCACCCCGTGGGCCGCCACCCGCGCGTCGTCCCACTCGACGGGCGCCGGCCGGTCCGACGCCGGTCGATCGAGAGACGGCCGGTCGAGAGTGGGCCGGTCGGACGCCGGTCTTTCGGGAGCCGGCCGGTCCGACGCCGGCCGATCGGCAGCCCGGCGGTCGAGCGCCGGCCCGGCGGGCGGCGCGAACTCGCCACCCGGGGTACGCACCCCCCGATCATGCACGAGCGCCGTGCGGATCACCTCGGCGGTCGCAGCAAACCGGCCGCGGCCACCACCGCCGGGGCGACGTCCGCGCCGGCGTCGACCGCGGCGAGCAGCGCCCGGCGCATCCGGGGGTCCCAGAACTGCCGGATGTGCTCCGCCATCTGACCGGCCGCCTCGGCGACCGGACGGTGCTCGAACTGCACGGCGATCTCGCCGGCCATCCGCAGCACCGGCGCCTCCGCCGAGTGCCCCGAATCCGCCGAGTGCCCGGCCGACCCGGTGCGCCCCGAGAACCCCGCCGACCCGGCGCGCCCCGACAGCGTCGTGTGCTCAGGCACCGGCCACCGCCACAGGCTCCTGGGTCGGCACGGCCGCCGAGCCGTGCTCGACCCGCGTCGGCGATGCGGTGAGCGCCACCTGGACGGCGGTGACCTTGTACTCCGGGCAGTTGGTCGCCCAGTCGGACTGGTCGGTGGTGACCACGTTCGCGCCGGTCACCGGGTGGTGGAAGGTGGTGTAGACGACGCCGACGGGCATCCGGTCGGCGATGGTCGCGCGCAGCGTGGTGGCGCCCACCCGGCTGGCCAGCGAGACCAGGTCGCCGTCGCTGATGCCCCGTACCTCGGCGTCGTGCGGATGGATCTCCAGCACGTCCTCGGGGTGCCAGGCCACGTTGGCGGTCCGCCGGGTCTGCGCGCCCACGTTGTACTGCGACAGGATCCGTCCGGTGGTCAGGATCAGCGGGTACTTGCGGGTGCTGCGCTCCTTGGTCGGCACGTACGTGGTCTGGATGAACCGGCCCTTGCCGCGCACGAAGCCCTCCGCGTGCATGATCGGCGTACCCTCCGGCGCGGCCGCGTTGCACGGCCACTGCACACTGCCGACCTTGTCCAGGTGCGCGAACGACACCCCGGCGAAGGTCGGCGTGGTCAGCGCGATCTCGTCCATGATCTGCGCCGAGCTGTCGTAGTGCATCGGGTAGCCCATCGCCTGGGCGACCTCGCAGACGATCTGCCACTCCTGTTTGCCGGTGCGCGGGGCCATCACCGGGCGGACCCGGTTGATCCGCCGCTCGGCGTTGGTGAAGGTGCCGTCCTTCTCCAGGAACGAGGTGCCGGGCAGCAGCACGTGGGCGAACTTGGCGGTCTCGTTGACGAACAGGTCCTGCACCACGAGCAGGTCCAGCGCGGCGAGCGCGGCGTGCACGTGCCGGGTGTTCGGGTCGGACTGGGCGATGTCCTCACCCTGCACGAACAGCGCGCGGAACGAGCCGTCCAGCGCCGAGTCGAACATGTTCGGGATGCGCAGGCCCGGCTCGTCCAACAGCGTGGTGCCCCACAGCTCCTCGTACACCGCGCGCACACCGTCGTCGGACACGTGCCGGTAGCCGGGCAGCTCGTGCGGGAACGAACCCATGTCACAGGAGCCCTGCACGTTGTTCTGGCCACGCAGCGGGTTGATGCCGACGCCGTCGCGGCCGATGTTGCCGGTCGCCATCGCCAGGTTGGCCATGCCCATCACCATGGTGGAGCCCTGGCTGTGCTCGGTCACCCCGAGGCCGTAGTAGATCGCCCCGTTGCCGGCCTCGGCGAAGAGCCGGGCGGCGGCGCGCACCTCGGCGGCGGGTACCCCGGTGATCGGCTCCACGGCCTCGGGGCTGTGCTGCTCATCGGCGATGAAGCTCGCCCACTCCTCGAACTCCTCGCAGCGCTCCGCCACGAACGACTGGTCGACGAGCCCCTCGGTGACCACCACGTGGGCCATCGCGTTGATCATCGCCACGTTGCTGCCCGGGGCCAGCGACAGGTGGTGCTCAGCCTCGATGTGCGGCGAGCGGACCAGGTCGATCCGCCGGGGGTCGACCACGATCAGCTTGGCGCCCTGGCGCAGCCGGCGCTTCATCCGGGAGGCGAACACCGGGTGCCCGTCGGTCGGGTTCGCGCCGATCAGCATGATCACGTCGGCCTTGGCGACCGACTTGAAGTCCTGCGTGCCGGCCGAGGTGCCGAAGGTCTGCTTGAGGCCGTAGCCGGTCGGCGAGTGGCAGACCCGCGCGCAGGTGTCCACGTTGTTGTTGCCGAACGCCGCCCGGACCATCTTCTGGACGACGTAGACCTCCTCGTTGGTGCAGCGGGACGAGGTGATCGCGCCGATCGAGCCCTGCCCGTGCGCGGCCTGGATCTCCAGCAGCCGCCGCGCGGTGAAGCCGATGGCCTCCTCCCAGGAGACCGTGCGCCACGGCTCGGCGATCGAGTCGCGCACCATGGGCTCCATGACGCGGTCCGGGTGCGAGGCGTAGCCGAACGCGAACCGCCCCTTCACACACGAGTGGCCCTCGTTCGCCCCGCCGTCCTTGTAGGGCACCATCCGGACGAGCTCGTCGCCGCGCAGCTCCGCCTTGAACGAGCAGCCGACGCCGCAGTACGCGCACGTCGTGATCACCGAGCGGGTCGGCATGCCCAGCTCGACGACCGACTTCTCCTGCAGCGTCGCGGTCGGGCAGGCCTGCACGCAGGCGCCGCAGGACACGCAGTCCGATTCCATGAACGACACACCCGCGCCGGCCGCCACGTGCGAGTCGAAGCCACGCCCCTCGATGGTCAGCGCCAGGGTGCCCTGCACCTCGTCGCAGGCCCGTACACAGCGCGAACACACGATGCACTTGGACGCGTCGAAGTCGAAGTACGGGTTGGAGGTGTCCTTCGGGGCGTCCAGGTGGTTCGCGCCCGCGTCCACCCCGGAGCCGTAGCGGACCTCGCGCAGCCCGGTCACGCCAGCCATGTCCTGCAGCTCGCAGTCGCCGTTCGCCGAGCAGGTCAGGCAGTCCAGCGGGTGGTCGGAGATGTACAGCTCCATCACGCCCCGGCGCAGCTTGGCGACCTTGTCGGTCTGCGTGCGCACCACCATGCCGGGGGCGACCGGGGTGGTGCAGGACGCCGGGGTGCCGCGCGCGCCGTCGATCTCCACCACGCACAGCCGGCAGGAGCCGAACGCCTCGAGGCTGTCGGTGGCGCACAGCTTGGGGATGTCGATGCCGGCGTGCCCGGCCGCGCGCAGCACCGAGGTGCCCGGTGGCACGGTCACCGCCACGCCGTCCACGGTCAGCTCGACGGTGGCCTCACCGGGCCGCGCGGGGGTACCGAAGTCGGGTTCTTTGAGCAGGCTCATCGGGTCCCTCCCAGGCCGGCCTCGGCGCTGTCGGCACCGAAGTCCTCGGCGAAATGCTTGATCGCGCTGCGCACCGGCATCGGGGTCAGCCCGCCCATCGCGCACAGCGAGCCGTCGGTCATCAGGTCACACAGGTCCCCCAGGAGGACCAGGTTCGCCGCCCGGTCCTGGCCGGCCCGGATCCGGTCGATCGTCTCCACACCGCGCACCGAGCCGACCCGGCACGGTGTGCACCGCCCGCAGGACTCCTCGGCGCAGAACTCCATGGCGAAGCGGGCCATCTTGCTCATGTCCACCGTGTCGTCGAAGACCACGATGCCGCCGTGCCCGACCATTGCACCGGACGCGGCGAACGCCTCGTAGTCCATCGGCAGGTCGAACTGGTCAGCCGGCAGGTACGCCCCCAGTGGGCCGCCGACCTGCACCGCGCGCACCGGGCGGCCCGACGCGGTGCCCCCGCCGAAGGTCTGCACCAGCTCGCCGAGCGTGACGCCGAACGCGGTCTCCACCACGCCGCCCCGCGCCACGTTGCCGCCCAGCTGGAACACCTGGGTACCCCGCGACCGGCCCACCCCGAGGTCGGCGAACGCCTGCGCGCCGTCGGCCAGGATCGCCGGCACCGAGCCCAGGGTGAGCACGTTGTTGACCACCGTGGGCTGGCCGAACAGGCCCTCCAGCGCGGGGATCGGCGGCTTCGGGCGCACCGTGCCGCGCTTGCCCTCGAGGCTCTCCAGCATGGAGGTCTCCTCGCCGCAGATGTACGCGCCCGCACCCACCCGCACGTGCAGGTCGAACCGGAGTTGCGAGCCGAGCACCCGCTCTCCCAACCAGCCATGTGCATAGGCGGCCCCGATCGCGGCGCGCAGCGCGGCCACCGCGTCCGGGTACTCGGAGCGGACGTAGATGTAGCCCTCCGTCGCCCCGACCGCGTGCGCGGTGATCGTCATGCCCTCGATCAGGGTGAACGGGTCGCCCTCCATGAGCATCCGGTCGGCGAAGGTGCCGCTGTCACCCTCGTCGGCGTTGCAGCAGACGAACTTCTGGTCGGATACCGCGCCGAGCACGGTCTTCCACTTGATCCCGGTCGGGAAGCCGGCGCCGCCCCGACCGCGCAGCCCGGACGCGGTGACCTCGGCGACCACGTCCTCAGGCGCCATGTCCAGCGCCCGGCGCAGCCCGACCAGGCCGCCGTGCGCCTCGTAGTCGGCGGCCGAGCGGGGATCCACCACGCCGACCCTGGCGAACGTGACCCGCCGCTGCGCCCGCATCCAGGGCAGCTCGGCGACGGGTCCGAGGGCCAGCTCGTGGTCGGTCTCATCCAGCCGACCCGCCAGCAGACCGCTCGCGACCAGCCCGTCCACGTCCTCGGCTCGCACCGGCCCGTAGCCGACCCGACCGGCCGGCGTCTCCACCTCGACCAGCGGCTCCAGCCACAGCATGCCGCGTGAGCCCGTGCGCACGACCTCGACGCCGGGCGCGGTAGCGGCGACCCGCTCGGCCACCTCGTCGGCGCCCACCGAGCAGGCGGCGGAGTCCCTCGGCACGTACACCTTGACCGCGTCCGCGGCGGGCGCGTTCATCGCAGGTCTCCCAGCAGCGCGTCGAACCGGGCCGGGCCGACGCGCCCGTGCAGCCGGTCCCCGACCGCCACGGTGGGCCCGAGCGCGCAGTTGCCGAGGCAGAACACCTCGTCCAGGGTCACCGCGCCGTCCTCGGTGGTGCCGCCGAGCTTCGTGCCCAGGCTGGCCTCGGCGTGCTCGACGACCCGGTCCGCGCCGACCGCCTGGCAGGCCTCGGCGCGGCAGATCCGCACGGTGACCCGGCCCGGCGGCTCGCGGCGGAAGTCCTTGTAGAAGGTGACCACGCCGTGCACCTCGGCGGTGGACAGGTTCAGCGCGTCGGCCAGTACCGGCTCGACCAGTGGGTCGACGTAGCCGAACTCGTGCTGCACCGCATGCAGGATCGGCAGCAGCGCGCCCCGCTGGCCGCGATGCTCGGCGGCGATGGCTCTGACCCGCTCAGCAGCGAAAACGTCCGTCAGCCCGGATTGCATACGAGATACTGTGACCCTCCGGTCGGGCCCGGTCAAAGCACTCCTGACTATGCGGTGATAATCGCCGGTTATCAGTGAGAAGCGCTGAGGTGGCGGTTCAGCACATCGGCCAGCGCGGACCTCAGGTCCACCTGCACGGCCACGTCCAGCAGCGCCCTGGCCAGCATCGGCTCCGGGTCACGGTCGGCGAGCACCAGGCCCACCTGGAAGCTGTGGCTGGGCCGGGCCATCGGGATCACGCGGGTGCCGGGCGGCACGCCGAACATGTGCAACCACGGGTGCGCGATCACCGTGGACCAGTGCCGCGTACCGACGTGCGCGTAGAGCACCGACACCGCGTCCGCCTCGATCGAGGGCAGCACGGTCACACCCGCCTCGGCGAAGTGCGCGTCCAGGATCCGCCGGTTCTGCATGCTCGGCGCGAGCAGGCACATCTCGGTATCCGCCAGCTCCGCCCAGCCGATCTCCGTGCGGCCGGCGAACTGCCCGTCCGTCGGCGTGAGCAGCAGGTACCGCTCGGTGTACAGCGACACCGTGCGCACCGCGCCCAGGGGCTCGCCGTCCACGTACGTCATGCCCACGTCCAGCTCGAACTCGGCCAGCCCGTGCACGATCTCCCGCGAGGACAGCGACTGCACCGAGATCCGGACCAGCGGATGCCGCTCCCGGAACGGCTCGGTGAGCAGCGAGATCGCGGTCAGGGCCGTGGGGATCGCGCCTATCCTCAGCTGCCCGGTCAGGCCGCCGCGCAGGGTGGACAGGTCGTGCCGCAGCGCATCGGAGTCGGCCAGGATGCGGTGCGCCCAGCGCACCACCTTCTCCCCCTCGGGGGTGAATCCCTCGAACCGCCGGCCGCGCCGCACGATCTGCGCGCCGAGCTCGGCCTCCAGCCGGCGGATGCCCGCCGAGAGCGCCGGCTGGGAGACGTGGCAGGCCGCCGCCGCCCGCGCGAAGTGGCGTTCCCGCGCCAACGCGCTGAGATATTCGAGTTGGCGCAGCAGCACCGCATATACATACCGGTCCGGCGGGGGGAAACGTACCGGCTCCCGGCCCAACTCAGCTGAGAGTGGCGCCGAGACAACTCATCGGCGGATACGGCAAGGTTTGCGCCATGGAAGAACAGGTGCCAGACCGCGAGGACCTGCTGACGCGGATCGCCAGCCAGACCCGCCGGCACTACGCCGCGTACGCCCTGTTCTACCAGACCATGGCCGACCGCCTCGGCCTGCACATGACCGACCTGCAGTGCATCGGGCTGTTGGACCTCGAGCACGAGCCGGTGAGCACCAGCGAGGTCGCGAAGCTGACCGGGCTCACCCCCGGGTCGGCCACCCGGCTGATCGACCGGTTGGAGAAGCTCGGCCTGGTGGTCCGCAAGGCCGACGCGCAGGACCGGCGCAAGTCGCTGGTCGCCATGGCGCCCGGGGCGCGCGCCCAGCTGGCCGAGGCGTGGGCGGCGCCCTGGCAGAGGTTCACGGAGGCGCTGGCGGACTACACCGACGACGAGCTCGCCCTGATCGGCCGGTACCTGGCGCGCGTCACCGAGACTTCGCTGGAGACCACCGCCGGGCTCACCTCGGGCGCGCTGGCGGTCACCCGCTTCCACGCCTGAACCCGGCCCCCGGTGACGTCCGGAGCCCCGAGCCCCCGAGGCCCCGGTCAGTGAGTGATCGCGCCGCGACCGCCGCCAGCTATGGCGGCGGCGTTTCGCTGTCGCCACTGTCTCCGCCACCGCGCAGCATCGCCGCCCTGGCGTTGCGGATGTGCGCGGTCATCACCGCCCGCGCCCAGACCGGGTCGGCGGCCCGCAGCGCGGCGACGATCTCCAGGTGATGCGCCAGCGACCTCGTCAGCGACTGCTCGTCGTAACTGTGGAAGTTGCGCAGCACGATCGGTGCGCGCACCGCCCCGGCCAGCGCGGCCGCCATCGCGGGCTGGTCGGCGATGCGCACCAGCAGGGCGTGGAACTCCCGGTTCAGCGCCACGATCGCCTCCAGGTCGCGGCCGGGGCCCGGTGCGCCGGCCGCCCGCATCGCGACGGCCAGCTCCTCCAGCGCCGCGCTCTCGGCGGGGGTGGCCCTGGTCGCGGCCAGCTCGGTCAGCCGGGGCTCCAGCGCGGCCCGCAGGTCGAAGACGCCGGCCAGCTCGGCGGCCGACCAGCTGCTCACCCGGGCGCCCCGGTTCGGCACCAGCTCGACCAGCCCCTCGGCGGCGAGCCGGGTGAGCGCCTCGCGCACCGGCGTGCGGCTCACCCCCAGCCGGACCGCCAGCTCGACCTCACCCAGCCGCGCACCGGGGGCCAGCTCGCCGCGCAGGATGAGCTCGCGCAGCGCGCCGACGGCCCGCTGGGCCGAGGTCGCCGCGCGCGTCATCCGACCTCCAGCCGACGATTGTGTGCAATCTTAGGTTCCCGGCCGTCCCCGACAAGCCGAACCGCCGATCCTCGGATTAGATGTATGCAACATCGCCGTCCAGGGAGGATCCCGTGGCAGACCTGCTCCCCGCGAAGACCGGCCCCACCGCCCGCTCACCCCGCGCCCGGCTGCGCGAACTGCTCGCCGCGCCGGAGCCACTGCTCGCGCCCGGCAGCTACGACGCACTGTCCGCCCGGCTGATCGAGCAGGCCGGCTTCGACGCCGTCTACATGACCGGCTTCGGCAGCACCGCCGGGCTGCTCGGCCGGCCGGACGTCGGCCTACTCACCGGCACCGAGATGGTCGACAACGCCCGGCGCATCGTGGCCGCCGTGGACCGGCCGGTGATCGCCGACGCGGACACCGGCTACGGCAACGCGATCAACGTGCTGCGCACGGTGGCCGCCTACGAGCAGGCCGGGGTGGCCGGCATCCACCTCGAGGACCAGGTGATGCCGAAGAAGTGCGGGCACATGAGCGGCAAGGCGGTGATCCCGGCCGACGAGATGGTCGGCAAGCTGCGCGCCGCCGTGGCCGCCCGGCGGGACCCGGACTTCGTGCTGATCGCGCGCACCGACGCGGCGGCCGTGCACGGGCTGGACGAGGCGATCGACAGGGCGCGCCGGTACGCCGAGGCGGGTGCGGACGCGCTGTTCGTGGAGGCGCCGACGAGCGAGGCCGACATCGCGCGGGTCGCCGAGGAGCTGCGCGGGGTGGCGCCGCTGGTGTTCAACTGGGCGGAAGGCGGGCGCACCCCGCCGCTGCCGCTGGCCCGGATCCGGGAGCTCGGCTTCGCCTTGGTGATCTTCCCGATCGGCACGCTGCTGGCCGCCACGGCAGGGATCAGGACACTGCTCGCCCAGCTGCGCACCGCCGGCACCCCGACCGAGGCCCTGCCCGGGCTGCCCAGCTTCACCGAGTTCACCGACCTGATCGGGCTGCCCGGGATCACCGAGCTGGAGCAGCGCTTCAGCGCCCGGTAACACCAGCCGCCACCAGCGCGAACTCTCCAGCAAGTCCCCTCGCTACCCCGTTGCGCAACCCAGCACAGCTCACACATAGCTTCGACTCAGGTCAGCCATAGACCACTGGCTACTACCAGTCACCATGCGCCCAAATGAGGATCCTTATTTACTCGTAACGGTGAACCACCCGATTACATGCCCCCCACAAGTAACAGACCACCCGACGCGCGCGACCTGATTGACATGAATCTCGGCGAGCAGAAGCTCACGGGCGATCTCGGACCCGACACGGAGGACCCACGACTTGCGAGCGGTAGCGAGCTGCTCACGGTCGCCGAAGTCTCCGCGTTGCTCCGGGTGTCCAAGATGACGATCTACCGCATGGTGCACGCTGGCGAGATCACGCACGTCAGGGTGGGTAGATCGTTCCGTATCCCGGCCGACGCCGTGCGCAAGATCCTCGGCCGGCGCAGCGCAACACAGTTCGGCCCCTGATCGCGACCCGCCGCGCCACAGCCGGCGGTGGCGTCGCCCGACCGTCGGCCGAGGCCGGCCGCGACACAGGAGAGCACGGGTCCACCCACCCGGGACGAGGCGCCGATCGCCCCGCCCAGCCACTCCGACCAGGCCGAGCGCGACCGCGCCCCCCAAAACTTAAGACCACCGTCAGGTGATACCGGATTAGGCCTACGGTGGAGTAACAAACGGTCGAGCTCAGCTCAGCACGTTGACCGCGCGAGCGACCACCAGCAGCACCACCACGAGTGCCACGCCCGACTGCACCATCATGATCATTTTTGCCCATCTGGACAGCGGCAGAACATCGGTCGGGCTGAACGCGGTGGAGTTGGTGAACGAGAGATAGAGATAGTCCACGAACGTCGGCTCCCACTCGGGGTCGGCCAGTTCGGGGCTCTGCATCTGGGCGAACATGAAGTCCGGGTAGTCCCGCAGCGCGGCCGCCCTGGCCGCCGGCCCGCCCCGGTCCAGCTCCCAGTAGAGCAGCGCGAACGCGATGACATTGGTCAGCCAGACCGCTCCGCCCGCGGTGAGCAGGTCGGTCGGGCTGATCGGGCGTCCGAGGATGAGTGCCTGCACGAGCAGTACCGCGGACCATCCGTTCGACAGCCCGATCAGCCCGGTCAACGACAGCCCACCGGCCCGCAGCAGCATCGAGTCGCGGTCCAGCCGGAACGGGTTGGCCACCACCAGCCCGGCCAGCAGCAGCACCTCCAGCGCGAACAGCAGGTAGCGCTGCCCCGGCGCCATCCGGTCCGGCAGCGCGAGCTGCAGCCCGATCGCGAGCGCGACGATGACCGCCTCCGGCCAGCGGTGCTCGCCCCTGGTCCGCCGCTGCCAGGCCGGCCCGGGCCGTTGCTGCCCGGGTCCCTGTTCCTCGGGCGGCTGCTCCTCCGACCGCTGACCAGGGCCCTCGGCGGTCTCACTCCCCTGCGCCGGCTGTTCCACGGGCCGACCTTAGGTCGGCGCCCGGCCCAGCATGGGGATCCTCCCTCGACCCGCGCGCGGCGAAGCCCTCCGCCTCGGCGCCGACTCAGCCGCCGACTCAGCCGCCGGCAGAGCCCTTGGTCTGCTCGATCAGCGTGCTCAGGGCGGTTCGGACGCGGCCGAGGTCGGCGGTGCAGGTGGGCGCGTTGTCCGCGCTCGAGGCGTACGGGCCGCCACCGCAGCCGTCCCGGTCGAACGCGTCGGTGGCCGCCAGCAGCCCCGACGAGGTGGCCGCCACCTCGGCCGAGCGGGGCAGCCCGGCGGCGCCGTTGCGCACGGTGTTGGCGGCCGAGCGCAGCTCGGCGAGGAACCGGTCGCAGTTCGGGTAGACCTGGTCGACTGGGCCGGACTGGCAGCTGTCCTGGCTGATCAGGTCAAGTTTGGTGATCGCGTTGAGCACGGCGGTGCCGGGCCCCGTCGCGGCGCCGGCCGGCGGCGCCGGGCTGGCCGGCTCGGTGTTGACCGGTGTGTTGCTCGGCGCGTTGGTCAACGCGGACGAGCCGCACCCGGCGACCGCCGCCAGCACCCAGCCACCGACCGCCACCCCGAACCAGACCCGACCGAACCGCACCGCCATGTGCCCATCATGGTCAGTCGCCGGCGGCGGCCGCGCCGGGGTCTCTCAGGCGCCGCGGTTGCTGTAGATCCGGGTCGGCGTGATCAGGACCGCGGCCCGGCGCTGCTCGGCCATCGCCCGGTCGTAGCCGTCCCAGTCGTCGTGGGTCCCGCCGGCGGCCTCGAACACCTCGCGCAGGAACAGCCGCAGCCGCTCCCCGTCGAAGCCCGGGTACTCGTCGTCCGGTCCGATGATCGTGGTGCTGCCCTCCACGGCCAACCACTTCCAGCCGCTGCGGAAGGTCACCGTGAGCCAGGGCCGGGCGCGCAGGTTCGCCAGCTTCGCGGCCCCGTAGGTGACGAAGCCCACGACCTGTTCACCGGTGCCCGGATGGGTCAACACACCGGCGTTGACCACGGAGGACTGCACCGTGCCGTCCGCCCGCGCGGTCGAGACGACCACCAGGAACTGCTCCGGCCGGCCCAGCTCAACCGCGTCCGATAGGTTCGGCACCGCATACCCCCGTCACCTGCGTCCTGTATTAGAACCGAGCCTAGCGTCTCTTGGGAAGTCACTGGACACCCGTGCCCCGGCGGCGCGGATCGACCTTCGGGGCTTGTTCGAGGGGCTAATTACCCGCCAGTATTGGTCGGGTGCACAGCCAGGGGGGTCCGGCCGTGGAGTCTGTCCATGCCATCACAACGCTCGATGACGCCGAACCGATCGACGTCAACCATCTGACCTATCAGCTCGCCCGAGCTGAACATCTACTGGAACAGCGGCTCGACCATGCACTGGACCAGGTGGGTCTGACCTTGCGACAGTTCACCGTGCTGGCCCATGTGGGGCGGGCACCGGGGCTGAGCCGGGCCGACGTGGCCCGCCTGCTGCTCACCACGCCACAGGCAGTTGGTGGACTGGTGCAACGGCTGGTCGCCGCCGGGCTGATCCAGCGGGCGGCCAGCAACCCGGGGCTGCCGATCGGGCTGACGCTGACGCCGGCCGGTGAGCATGCACTGCGCCGGGCCGCGCCGATCGCCAGGGAGGCCGAGAACACGGCGGTCGCGGCGGTCGCCGAGGACGAACGCCGCCGCGTCGGGGTCGTGCTCGACCAGTTGATCACGGAACTCTGCCGCTAGAAGGTCGCCCACCGCGCCGAGCTCAACCGCACCGGCCTCCGATCGCCTGGGGACCCCACTGTGGTTGAACTCGGCGAAGGAACCGGCGCCCAACTCTCTCAACTGCAGAGTTTCATGCTGAGACCTCGTATGATCCCCGTATGAGGCGGACCTCTTTCGCGAACTGGCCGTGCTCGATCGCGCGCACCATGGACCTGCTGGGCGACTGGTGGACCCCACTGGTGCTGCGTGAGGCGTTCTACGGCTACCGGCGGTTCGACGAGTTCCAGCGCGAGCTGGGCATCGCGCGCAACACGCTGGCCGACCGGCTGCGCCGACTGGTCGACGAGGGGCTGCTGGAGAAGCACGCCTACCAGTCCGACCCGGTGCGCTACGACTACCTGCTCACCGAGAAGGGCCGCGACTTCTACAGCGTGACCGCGGCGATGGCCGCGTGGGGCGACCGCTGGCTGGCCGGCGAGGCCGGGCCGCCGATCACGCTGCACCACAGCACCTGCGGCCACGACACCCACGCCGAGGTCGTCTGCGCACACTGCCACGAGCCGCTGCGCGCGGAGGACACCGTGTCGCGGATGGGGCCCGGCTACCCGCCCCGGCTGGCCGAGCGCCCCGACGTGGTCCGCCGGTTCGCCGAACAGGCCCGGAAGCTCCCCCGGCCGGCCGGGGAGCTGTCCGGGGCGCCGGCCGGAGAGCCAACCGAGGAGCCGGCCGACGAACCGGCCGAGCCACTCGCCCAGTAGCGCGAACACCCGATCCGACAGCACCGAGTGGCATCCGCCGCTCCGCGTTGACTTACGGGTCTATCTACGCAACTCTGGTGCTCAGAGCCCCAATGACGAGGAGATGCAGCCCAAATGGAGTGGACCGGAGCGCGCTACGCCGACAAGCCGACCGTCGAGGTCGAGACGTTCATCGAGGCCCCTCCGGGGGCCGTCTGGGCGTTCGTCGCCGACGTGTCCCTGATGCCCTCGATGAGCCCCGAGCTGCAGCGGGTGGAGTGGCAGGACGGGGCCACCGGCCCGAGCGTCGGCGCCACCTTCATCGGCTACAGCAAGCACGACGCGCTCGGCGAGTGGCACACCACCTCGACCGTCATCGAGCACGAGCCGGAGCACGTGTTCGCCTGGGCGGTGCAGGATCCGGAGGAACCCACCGCGATCTGGCGGTTCACCCTGGAGCCGCGCGGCGGCGGCACGACGCTGCGCCAGTGGATGCAGATGGGGCCGGCCCGCTCCGGGCTGAGCTTCGCTATCGACCGGATGCCGGACAAAGAACAGAAGATCGTCTTCGTCCGGATGCGCGAGTTCGAGACCAACATGGCCGGCACCCTGGCCGCCATCAAGGAACGCGTCGAGAACCGCACCGAGAGCGGCACCGACAGCACGGACGCGACCAGCTCGGCGAGCGCCTGATGCGCGCGGCCACCACCGTCGAGGCGTCCAACCGGGGCAGCTGGTCCGACACCCTGACCTTCGTGTTGGAGGCCGAGAAGCTCGGCCTGGACGTCTGCTTCGTCGCCGAGGCGTGGGGCTCCGACGGGCCGTCGGCGCTGGGCTACTTCGCCGCGCGCACCGAGCGGATGCTGCTGGGCTCCGGGATCATCCAGCTGGGCACCCGCACGCCGGTGGCCATCGCGCAGACCGCCCTGACGCTGTCCGAGATGTCGCAGGGCCGGTTCATCCTCGGGCTCGGCGCGTCCGGCCCGCAGGTGATCGAGGGCCTGCACGGTGTGCCGTTCGCCAAACCACTGACCCGGATGCGCGAGACCGTGGAGATCATCCGGCAGGTCTTCGCCGGGGAGAAGGTCGCCTACTCGGGCAGCCAGTTCCAGATCCCGGTACCCGGCGGCGAGGGCAAGCCGATGCGGCTGTCCATGGACGCCAACCCGGACATCCCGATCTACCTGGCCACCATCTCGCCGAAGACGCTCGAGCTGACCGGCGAGATCGCCGACGGCTGGCTGGGCACCAGCTTCGTGCCGGAGGGCGCCAAGGCGTACTTCGACCCGCTGGACGCCGGGCTGGCCAAGGCCGGTCGCAAGCGCGCCGACCTGGACATCTGCCAGGGCGCCGAGGTGGCCTTCGCCGAGGACGAGGACGCGCTGCGCGGCATGGTCGCCAGCCGCAAGAAGGAGCTGGCGTTCAGCCTCGGCGGCATGGGCTCCGCGCAGACGAACTTCTACAACGGCGCCTACAGCCGGCAGGGCTGGGCCGACGTGGCGGCGGCGGTCCGGGAGCGCTGGCAGAGCGGCGACCGCGACGGCGCAGCCGGGCTGGTCACCGACGACATGGTGCTCGGCACGACGCTGATCGGCACCGAGGACATGGTGCGCGAGCGGCTGAGGGTCTGGCGCGACGCCGGCGTGGACACCGTCCGGCTCTACCCGAACGGCGACACCGTGGACGCCAAGCTGACCACCCTCGGCCGCGCCCTGGACCTGCTCCGCGCGCTGTGAGCTGAGACCGGCGGGTTGACAGCTGAGTTCCGGTACGAAACCCTGACTGTGAGTCTTATTCCCCAACTCTCGTGGTCCGCCCGAGGCCCGGAGCTCAGGACAGGAGCCGCCGGTGAGTGACTGGCACAAGACCGCGTGCAGCCTGTGCTACCTGAACTGCGGGCTGGAGGTGCAGCTGGACGGCCGGGCGATCACCAGGGTGCGCGGCGACAAGGCACACCCGCGCTCGGCCGGCTACCTATGCCAGAAGGCGCAGCGGCTGACCTGGTACGGCAACCACTGCGACCGGCTGACCACCCCGCTGCGCCGGCTGCCGGGCGGCGGGCACGAGCCGGTCGACTGGGACACCGCGCTGCGCGAGATCGCCGCCAAGCTGCACGAGGTGCGGGACGCGGACACCGAGGCCGGCCGGCCCGGCTCGTTCGGCTACGTCGGCGGCGGTGGCCAGGGCAACCACTCCGGCGGCGGCTACGGACTGGCACTGATGCGCTGGATGCACGCGACCCGGTACTTCAGCGCACTGTCGCAGGAGAAGACCGGGGACTTCTGGGTCAACGGCAAGATGCTCGGCTCGCAGAGCTGCCACACCGCCGAGGGCATCGAGCACTGCGACCTGCTGCTCGTGCTCGGCTGCAACCCGTGGCTGGCGCACGGCTTCACCAACGCCCGGCACGCGCTGAACGAGATCAAGAACAACCCCGACCGCAAGATGATCGTGATCGACCCCCGGCGCACCGAGACCGCCGAGGTCGCCGAGCTGCACCTGCCGCTGCGCCCGGGCACCGACGCGTACCTGCTGGCCGCGATCCTCGCCATGATCATCGAGCGGAACGGGGTCGACGAGGAGTTCCTGGCCACGCGCACCGAGGGCTACGCCGAGGTCGCCGAGGTGCTGCGCGCGGTGCCGGTGGACGAGTGGATCGCGGTCGCCGAGGTGGAGCGGGCCGACGTCTCCCGCGCGGTGGACCTGATCCTGGCCGCGAAGGCGATGACCGTGCGGGTGGAGCTCGGCATCCAGCAGGGCCGCCACTCCACCCTGAACAGCTACCTGGAGAAACTGCTCTACCTGGTCACCGGCAACTTCGGCCGGGCCGGCACGAACAACGTGCACTCCTGGCTGGTCCCGCTGTTCAACCACTCCCGCGGTGAGCGCTCCGAGGTCACCGGCTTCGAGTACATCGCCGGCATGCTGCCCACGAACACCATGGCCGAGGAGATCCTGACCGACCACCCGAACCGGATGCGGGTGCTCTGGGTGGAGTCGTCCAACCCGGCGAACACCTACGCCGACACCGCCTCGGTGGAGCGCGCGATCACCGGGTGCGAGCTGTCGGTGGTGGTCGACATCGCCTACACCGAGACCGCCGCGCTGGCCGACTACGTGCTGCCGGCGGCCTCACAGCACGAGAAGTGGGAGTTCACCCTCTTCGACTTCGAGTTCCCGACGAACTACTTCCAGATCCGCCGGCCGCTGCTGGAGCCGCTGCCCGGCACGCTGGTCGAGGCCGAGATCTATACGCGGCTGTTCGAGGCGCTCGGCGTGCTGCCCGGGGCCGGCGAGCTGGCTGAGCTGACCGAGGTGGCCCGCACCGACCGGTCCCGCCTGATGGCGGCCGCCGCCGTGCTGATGAAGCGCAACCCCGAGCTGGCCGCGCTCGCGCCGGTGCTGCTGTACCGGACGCTCGGCGAGACGCTCCCCGAGGGGGCCGCGCCGATGGCGCCGCTGTGGGCCGGCTGCCACCGCGCCGCGAAGGTGATGCCGGTGCCGGTCCAGCGGGCTCTCGGCACGTCGGCGGCCGGGCCCGCCCTCGGCGAGGAGCTGTTCGACCGGATCATCAACAGCCCCAGCGGCACCCCGTTCAGCACGCACACGTACGACGAGGTGTGGGACCTGGTGCGGCGGGAGAAGATCCAGCTGGCCGTGCCGGAGCTGCTGAGCTGGCTGCAGGCACTGGACCCGGACGCCGAGCGGCCCGACCCTGCCTACCCGTTCTCGCTGGTCAACGGGCAGCGCCGGTCGCACAACGCGAACCAGATCCTGCGCGCGCCGGCCTGGCGGCGGACCGACCCGGAGGGCGCGCTGCGGGCCAGGGCGGCCGACCTCGCCTCGGTCGGCGTGGACCCGGGCGACTGGGCGGCGGTCGTCACCCCGGTCGGCCGGATCGTGGTGCGCGCCGAGGCCGACGAGAGCCTGCGCCCGATGCAGCTCGCGCTGCCGCACGGCTTCGGCATGTCCTATCCCGACGGCCGGGGCGGCCGGGTCACCAACGGCCCCCGGATCAACGTGATCACCGACGCCGCCGACCGCGACCCCATCGCCGGCACCCCGCACCACAAGGACATGCCGGTCCGCCTCGAACCGGCCACCGACGCGGAGCGGGCCACCGCGCAGCGCGACAGCGAACGCGTCCGCGAAGTGGTCCAAGCCGCCACCACCCGCTGACGCCTCCCTCCCACCCCCCGAACTTCCCGCGAGTCGGGGATTCCGTCAGCGCGAGTCGGGGATTCCGTCAGCGCGAGTCGCGGTTTTTGTCAGCGCGAGTCGCGGATTCCGTCAGGGCGAGTCGCGGTTTTTGTCAGCGCGAGTCGCGGTTTTTGCCAGGCTCGGCCGCGCCGGTCCCGGTCCGGCATGCCGCGGTTTACGGTCCGTCCACGCGCGCCTGCTGGACTGGGGCGAAGCCGGCGCGGGCCTGAGCGATGCGGGCCGGCTTGCAGCGCCGTAGCGGGTCAGGGGTGAGCCCCGCCCCGAGACCGATCGCCCGAGCCCAGGAGGCACCCTTGCCCGAACACTCCCCCGGCGACGTCGACGCCCTGCGGCTGCCCGAGCTGCTGCGGCCCGTCATCGAAGCCGCCGCCGACGAGGCCGAGGCACTGGGCCAGCTCCCCGAGGGGCTGGTGAAGGAGCTGCGCGAGGCCGGCGCGCTGCGGCTGTTCACGCCGCGCGAGCAGGGCGGGCTGGAGGTGTCGCTGAGCACGGCGCTCACCGTGTACGAGCAGCTCGGCCGGATCGACACGTCGGTGGCGTGGGTCGTCTGGAACGCCAACTTCGGCTTCATGGCGACCCTGCTCAGCGAGGCCGCCACCGCGATCATCTGGCCGGGTGACCAGGAGCCGGTGCTGGCCAACGCCGGCAGCCCCGGCCAGGCCGTGCCGGCGGACGGCGGGTACCGGCTGTCCGGCACGTGGAAGATCGTCAGCGGGATCGACTCCGCCGACTGGTTCATCCCGGTGGGCGTCGTGCTCGACGTCGACGGCAAGGCCCCGAGGCTGACCGAGGCCGGCACCCCCGACGTGCGGATCTTCCACGTGCCGCGCGCCCAGCTGACCGTCCAGCGGACCTGGCACGTCAGCGGCATGCGCGGCTCGGGCAGCAACACCGTCGAGCTGCGGGACGTCTTTG
Source organism: Pseudonocardia sp. (assembly GCA_036272155.1). Taxonomy (GTDB): domain Bacteria; phylum Actinomycetota; class Actinomycetes; order Mycobacteriales; family Pseudonocardiaceae; genus Pseudonocardia. The sequence goes on along the minus strand of DATAZG010000071.1, from coordinate 45,467 downwards.
TGCCGGCCGAGCTCACCGCCGGCATCGACGACGTACCCCGGATCGACCGGCCGCGCTACCGGCTGCACCCGGTGCTGCTGGTGTTCGCGGGGTGCACCGCGGTGGCGCTGGGCACGGTGGCCGAGGCGGTCGACGAGTTGGCCCGGCTGGCACCGACCAAGCAGGCCCCGTTCGGTGGGCTGCTCGCCGACCAGGCGCGGGTACAGGGCACGCTGGGCCGGGCCGAGGTGGCCCTGCGCGCCGCCCGTGAGCTGCTGTTCTCGGTGGCGCGCGAGCTGGACCTGACCGCCGACCGTGGCGAACCGGTCACCCTCCAGCGGCGCGCCGACCTGCACGCGGCGATGGCGCACGCCGCCTCGGTGGCCCGCGAGACGCTGGTCGCGGTGTACGAGATGGCCAGCTCGTCCTCGATCTACCTCGGCGACCGGATCGAACGGCTGCACCGCGACGGCGTGGTCGCCCTGCAACACGCCAACCACTCGGCCGCGTTCTTCGAGGCGGTCGGCCGCGTCCGCCTCGGCCGCGACCACGGCATGCCCCTGTTCTGAGGTCGTGAGTGGCGATGGTCGATATGGCGACCATCGCCACTCACGAGGGTGTGGATGCCCGGGAAAATCGTCAGGGGCTGTCGGCGGTCAGTGGCTAGGGTCCGGTGTGGTCAACTCCAGGGTCGTGCTCGACGAGCGCTTTGCCGGGGACTCGCTCGATCCGGCGGTCTGGTTCCCGTACTACCTGCCGCACTGGAGCTCGCGCGCCGAGTCCGAGGCGACGCGCGCGGTGTGCGGCGGCGAGCTGCACCTGAGCATCCCGGCCGGCCAGCCGCTGTGGTGCCCCGACCTGCACGAGGAGCCCCTGCGCGTCTCGTGCATCCAGAGCGGGAGCTTCGCCGGACCGGTGGGCGGCACGGTCGGCCAGCAGCCGTTCCGGGACGGGCTGCGCGTGCGCGAGGAGCAGCCCACGCTGTGGGGTTACACCCCGCACTACGGGCGCGTCGAGGTGCGGATGCGCGGTGTGGTCGGCCCCCGCTCGATGTTCGCGTGCTGGCTGTCCGGCATCGAGGACCGCCCCGGGCGCGGCGGCGAGATCTGCGTCGCGGAGATCTTCGGCGACGCCGTGCGGGACGGATCCGCCGACGTCGGCATCGGCGTGAAGCAGCTCGGCGACCCCGGTCTGACCCAGGAGTTCGCCGCCGAGCCCCTCGGCATCGACCTCACCGAGTTCCACACCTACGGCGTCGACTGGCGGCCCGGGTCGCTGGCGTTCACCGTCGACGGCGAGGTGGTGCGCCGCCTCGACCAGGCGCCCGACTACCCGATGCAGCTGATGATCGGCGTGTTCGACTTCCCGGCCAAGGCGGCGGCCGACACCGGCCCCACGGCCGTGCCGGTGCCCGAGCTGGTGGTCTCCCACGTGCGGGGCCACCCGCTGGACGCCGGCCAGGGGTAACTGAGCAGCCCGGCGGTCCCCTACCCGGCAAGGATGTGGGCGGCGATGGCCTCGAGCTGGCGCGCCTGCGAGCCGAGCAGGATCCGCCGGGCCCTGGCTCGCTTGAGCAGCACGTGCGACGGGTGCTCCCAGGTGAAGCCGATGCCCCCGTGGGTCTGCAAGGCGTCGGCGGTGGCCGCGTCGGCGGCGTCGCTGGCCGAGGCGAGGGCCGTGCGCGCGGCCAGCTCCACGGCTACCGGGTCCGAGGTGCTGTCCGCCGCATCGAGGTCGGCGTCGAGATCAGCGTCGAGGTGTTTGGCGGCCGCGTGCACGAGCAGCCGGGCGGCGTCCAGCTGCACGTACCGGTCGGCCAGCATGTGCTTGATCGACTGGAAGGACCCGATCGCCCGGCGGAACTGGCGCCGTTCCTTCGCGTAGCCGACAGCGCCGTCCAGCGCGCGCTGGCCGGCGCCCACGAGCTCGGCGGCCAGCACCGTGAGGATCTCCGCGACGGGCAGCTCGACGGGGGCCAGCACGGTGGCCGGCGCACCGTCCAGCGTGACGGTGGCGAGCGGCTCCTGCACGTCCAGCGAGTCCACCGGGGCGCGGCGCACGCCCGGCCCGCCGAGGTCGACCAGCAGCGGTGTGCCCTCGGCGTCGAACGCGAGCAGCCGGTCGGCGTCCATCCCGAACGGCACCGCGCGCAGCGTCCCACCGACCGCCGAGCCGGTCAGCGTCAGCGCGTCGGACCGGCGACCGGGCACCACCGAGGCCGGCCAGCTCTCCCAGGCCGGCGCCACGACGACCGTGCCCTCGGCCAGCCCCGCCAGCACCTCGGCCACGACACCGGCAGCCCCAGACTCGACAGCGCCAGAACCGACAGCGCCAGAACCGGCGCCCGAGGCGGCGGACCGGGACAGCACGGCCGCCGCCGCGGCGGTCCCGGTGAACGGCACAGCGGGCACCGCCGCGCCCACCTGCTCGGCCAGCACGCACTGGTCGAGCACACCCGCGCCGGACCCACCCAACGAGTCCGGCACGGTCAGCCCGAGCAGCCCCAGCTCGCCGAGCGCCGCCCACAGCGGCCGGTTCAGCCCGAGCGGCAGCGCGTGCCAGTCCGGCGGCAGCGGGTCCTTGCGGGCTGCGTCGGCGAGCACCCGGGCGGCCGTCCGGCTCAACTCGCGCTGCTCCTCGGTGAGCCCGGTCAGGCCGTCCGCCATGGGTGTCCTCCTCGCCGCGACTTGCTGCTTACAAAGCATTGACTAGTGAGTCCATCTACGCAACTGTTCTGTTCAGAGGCGCACAAGGAGGTAGCCGAGTGGACGAGTTCCGCGCGGAGGTACGTCAGTTCATCGCCGGTCTGGTCCCGCCCGGCTGGCAGGGCATCGGGGCACTCTCCGACGATGAGCACGCCGCGTTCCGGGCCGCGGCGCGCGCCGCGCTGGCCGAGCGCGGCTGGGTTGCGCCGGCCTGGCCGGCCGAGTACGGCGGCGCCGGGCTCGGAGCCAGGGAGCTGATCGTGCTGGCCGAGGAGCTGACCGGGGCTGGCGTCCCGTTCGGCTCGGACAACGACGCGTTCGGCATCAGCATGCTGGGCAACACGATGCTGCGAATGGCCTCCCCCGAGCTGTGCGCGCGCTTCCTGCCGAAGATCGTCTCGGGCGAGTACGTGTTCGCGCAGGGTTTCTCCGAGCCGGGCGCGGGGTCCGACCTGGCCGGCCTGGCGCTGCGGGCCGAGCCGGACGGCGACCGCTGGGTGCTCAACGGGCAGAAGCTCTGGTCCTCGGGGGCCCACCGGGCGAACTGGATGTTCGTGCTGGCCAGGACGAACCCGACCGCCGCCCCGCACCGGGGCATCAGCATGCTGCTGGTCCCGCTGGACCAGCCGGGCGTCGACGTCCGGCCGATCCGCAACCTCACCGGCGACGCCGACTTCAACGAGGTGTTCTTCGACAACGCGAGCACCGAGCTGGACCTGGTCGTCGGCGAGCTGGACCGGGGCTGGTCGGTGGCGATGACGCTGCTCGGCTTCGAGCGCGGCGAGACGGCGCTGCACGCACCGATCCGGTTCCGGAACGAGCTGAACCGGCTGATCGAGCTGACCCGCGAGCGCGGCCTGGACACCGACCCGGACATCCGCCGCCGGCTCGCCTGGTGCCACGTGCAGGTCGAACAGCTGCGCGCACACGGCGCCCGGACCGCCGCCGCGCTGATCGCCGGGCAGGAGCCGGGCGCCGAGGCGGCCTCGTTCAAGCTGCTCTGGAGCGAGTACCACCGGGTCGTCACCGAGCTCGCCGTGGACGTGCTCGGGCTGGACGCGCTGACCCCGTCCGGGCGGCCCTCCCCGAACTGGTACCAGACCGACGACCCCGGCGCCCCGAACTCGTCGGCGTCCTGGACCAGCGTCTACCTCAACGCCCGCGCCGGCACCATCTACGCCGGCTCGTCGCAGGTGCAGCGCGGCATCGTCGGGGAGCTGCTGCTCGGCCTGCCCAAGGAGCCCAAAGAGCCCAAGCCGGTACCGGCCGGCGGGGCGTCCCGATGATCCTGCGCAGCCCGTACCCGGACGTCGAGGTGCCACCGGTCGCCCTGCCGGAGTTCCTGTTCGGCCGCCTCGACCTGGCCGACACCGACCGCCCCGCCGTGCTCGACGCGGCGACCGGTCACGGCTACACGTACGGCCAGCTGACCGACGCGATCCGCCGGGTGGCGGGGGCGCTGGCCGAGCGGGGTCTCGGCCCCGGCGCGGTGGCCGGGCTGTTCGCGCCCAACAGCCCCGACTACCCGGTGGCGTTCCACGGGGTGCTGGCCGCCGGCGCCGCGGTCACCCCCGTCAACTCCCAGTACACCCCGACCGAGCTGGCCCACCAGCTGCGCGACGCCGGCGCGACGCTGCTGTTCACCGCGCCGGACGGGTTGGCACGGGCCCGGCTCGCGCTCGACGAGCCCGGTGTGTCGGTGACCGAGATCGTGGTGCTCGGCGACCCCGGCGACTCGCCCCAGCCCGGTGCCACGCCCAGCGCCACGCCCGCGGCCGGACCGGTGCCGGAGACGAGCTTCGCCGAGCTGCTGACCAGCGCCGGACCGGCGCCCGAGCTCCGGATCGACCCCGAGAGCCTGGCCGCACTGCCCTACTCCTCGGGCACCACCGGGGTGGCCAAGGGCGTGATGCTGACCCACCGCAACCTGGTCGCCAACCTGCTGCAGCTCGACCCGATCCACAAGATCAACGCCGGCTCCCGGCTGCTCGCGGCGCTCCCGCTGTACCACATCTACGGGCTCACCTCGATCATGAACCAGGGGCTGCTGAACCGCGCCCTGATCGTCACCATGCCGAGGTTCGACCTGGCCGGTTTCCTGCGGGCGATCGCCGAGTACCGGATCGACCACCTCTACATCGTGCCGCCGATCGCGCTCGCGCTGGCCAAGAGCCCGCTGGTGGACGACTACGACGTGACCAGCGTGCGGTTCATGGTGTCGGCGGCCGCGTCGCTGGACGCCGAGCTGGGGCGGGCGCTGGCGCACCGGCTGGACGCCGTCGTGCTGCAGGGCTTCGGGCTGACCGAGTCCAGCCCGGGCACCCACGGCACGCCGGCCGACCGACCGGACATCGATCCCGGCTCGATCGGCCTGCTGATCCCGAGCGTCGAGGCGAGGGTGGTCGACCCGGTCACCGGGCTGGACGCCGCCGAGGGCGCCCCCGGCGAGCTGTGGTGCCGCGGCCCGAACATCATGCGCGGCTACCTGAACAACCCGGAGGCGACCGCCGGGGCCATCGACGCGGACGGCTTCCTGCACACCGGCGACCTGGTCACGGCGGACCGGAACGGGATCTTCCGGGTGGTCGGCCGGCTCAAGGAGCTGATCAAGTACAAGGGCCACCAGGTGGCGCCCGCCGAGCTGGAGGCCGTGCTGCTGGCCCACGAGGCGGTCGCCGACGCCGCGGTGGTCGGTGTGCCGGACGAGCACAGCGGCGAGCTGCCCAAGGCGTTCATCGTGCGCCGCGACTCGCACCCGGGGCTGGCCGCCGAGGAACTGCTCGCGTTCGTCGCCGAGCGGGTGGCGCCGTACAAGAAGATCCGGCTGGTCGAGTTCCTGGACCGGATCCCGAAGTCGGCCGCCGGCAAGATCCTGCGCAAGGAGCTGCGCGCCCGCTAGTCGGGGGATCAGGACCGGTCAGATGTTCGGCAGCAGGCCGCCGTCCACGCGCAGGACCGAGCCCGTGATGTAGCTGGCTCGGGCGCTGGCGAGGAAGGTGACGGCGTCGGCGAACTCCCGGGGGTCGCCGTAGCGCCCGGTGGGGATGGTGGCGACGCTCGCGGCGCTCACCTCGTCCACCGACCGTCCCTCCCGGGTCGCCCTCGCGCCGTCGAGCTGGGCGACCCTGGCCGTGGCGATGCGCCCGGGCACCACAATGTTCGACGTGATCCCGTCGGCCGCGACCTCCCCGGCCAGGGTCTTCGACCAGCCGAGCAGACTCGCGCGCAGCGTGTTGGACAGCCCGAGGTTGGGGATCGGCGCCACCACCCCGGACGACGCGGCTGTGACGACCCGCCCCCAGCCGGCGCCGCGCATGCCGGGCAGAACCCGGTCGGTGACTGCGATGACCGACAGCACCGTCGTGTGGAACTGCGCGGCCCACAGAGCGAGGTCCTGGCCCGCCACGGGTGTCGGCGGCGGGCCACCGGTGATGTTGACAAGGACGTCGACCGGGCCGAGCGCCTCCTCGACGGTCCGCACGTGCCGGTCGACCGAGGCGAGATCACCCAGATCCCAGGTCAGGGCGAGGGACTTCGGGAGCTCCGAGGTCAGCCGGCCGAGCGCGTCCCCGTTGAGGTCGGCGAGGGCGAGCTGGGCGCCTTCGGCGGCGAGCGCCCGGGCGACGGCACCGCCCAGTCCTCCACCGGCGCCGAGCACGAGCGCGACCTTGCCGTCGATCTCCAGATCCATGGTCTTCCTGACTCTCGTGCTCAGGCGACGTACGCCTGGGCGGTGATCTCGAACCGGACGCCGGGCCGGAGCCCCGCGGTCACGGTGGTGCGGGCGGGGTAGGGCTCGCTGAAGTACTCGCGGTACCGGGCGTTCATCCGGTCGAAGTCGGCGGCGTCGGCGAGGTGCACCGTCACGACCTGGACGTCGTCGGCGGTGGCCCCGCCGGCCTCGAGCACGGCCAGCAGGTTCCGGAAGGCCTGGGCCACCTGGCCGTCGAGCTCCGTCGGCAGACTGCCGTCGGGTCGGTAGCCGCACTGCCCGGCGGTGAGCACCCAGGGCCCGCACCGGACCGCGGACGAGTACGGGCCACCGGGCGGGCGGACGTCGGGCGGGTCGAAGGCCTTGCGTGGCATCGCGGCTCCCCAGAGGTGAGATCGGCTCGAGCGGAGGGTCAGCTCAGAAGAAGGTCAGCACCGCGTCGACGACAGTGGCGTCGTCGTCGACCACCGGCAGCAGCTTGAGCTTGTCGAAGGCGGTGCACGGGTGGGACAGGCCGAAGGCGACGATGTCGCCGGGGCGCAGCGCGGTGCCCGGGTCCAGCCGCAGGAGGGTGTGCTGATCCATGACCTTGACGGTCTCGGCGACCGGGGAGATGTCGTGGCGGGATCCGTCGGCCCGGTACACCGTGTGGGGTTGGGGCAGGCCGGCGTCGTAGGGCACGTCGCGCTTGCCGATCCCGACGATCGCCGTGTCCTCCTGCGGCCGGGACAGCACCGCGCCCCAGCCGGTCAGGGCGTCGCGCAGCCGCAGCGGTTCGTCGGTGGCCCGCCTCCCGTCCAGCGGAGAGAGCCGGGCGTACTTGCCGCTGTCGTGGGTGACGTAGGCGCCGCTGCGCAGCACGAGTGTCGCGTCCAGCCCACCCAGTGCCGCCCCGCCCAGTGCCGCCCCGCCCAGTGCCGCCACGACACGGTCGAAGTACGCGCTGCCGCCGGCGGTGACGATCACCTCGGCGGTGTCGTAGAGGCCCTTGTCGGCGAGCAGCCGCGCGATGTCGGCAACGCCGGCGAGGAATCCGTCGACCTCCGCGAGATCCGCCGCCGACCCGCCCGAGGCCACCAGCCCCTCGTAGGTCTCCACGCCGGTCAGCCGCAGGTGCCGCGCCCCCCGCACCGCCTCCGCGACCGCCATCGCCGAGGCCTCGGAGCGGACCCCGCCCCGGCCGCCGGCGAGCCCGACCTCGAGCAGCACCGGCAGCGACACGCCGAGGCCGGTGCCGGCGAGCACGTCGTCCATCGCCGCGACCGCCGCCGCGTCGTCGACGAGACAGAGGAACTCGAACTCCGGGTCGGCGGCCAGCTCACCGGCGACCCAGCGCAGCGCGGCGGGCTCGACGAGCTGGTTGGCCAGGATGATCCGGGGCACGCCGAACCGCCGCATCAGCGCGACCTGGGTGGGCGTCGCCGCGGTGAGCGCCCGGGCGCCGTGCTCGAGCTGGCGGGCGAACAGCTGCGGCGCCATCGTCGTCTTGCCGTGCGGGGCCAGGTCCGCGCCGTGGCGGGCGCAGTACTCGGCCATGCCGCGCAGGTTGGCCTCGACCCTCGGGCCGTGCAGCGTGGTGACCGGCAGTGCCAGGTCGCCCCGGGCGGCGTTCCAGCCCCGCCGCCCGATCTCGCCCAGCGGCACGGTGGCGCCGAGCGGGATGCCCTTGTACGTGTCGTCGAGGACGGTGTCCCGCAGCCCTTCGACCCGCTCGACCAGGCTCACGCCCAGGCTCCCCGGACTGTGGCGCGCAGCGCACCGACGCCCTCGATCACACACTCCACCACGTCCCCGTCGGACACGACCAGGGCGCCCGGGGTGCCGGTGGAGATGATGTCCCCGGGGAACAGCGGCATCATCTTGCTGTGGAAGCTGACCAGTGACGCCGGGCGGTGGGTCATGTTGGCGACCTTGTTGGTGCGCTGCTCCGCGCCGTTGCGGATCGTGGTGATGACGAGGTCCTCAAGCGCGGCGAACCGCCCCAGCACACCGGCGAGCGGGATCAGCGTGGGCCCGAAGCAGAAGAACGTGGGGAAGTTCTTCGAGCGGGTGAGGAAGCGCGGATTCCGCTGGAGGATGTCCTCCGCGGTCTGGTCGAGGATCATGGTGACGCCCCAGACATAGTCCAGCGCGTCGGCCTCCTCGACATCGCGGCAGGTCTTCCCGATGACCAGGCCGAGCTCGGCCTCCGCGGTCACCCGCTCGCTCTGCGCGGGCAGCACGATCGGCTCGTCCGGCCCGATGATCGTGTGGTCGGCCTTGATGAACGATGCCGGCTGGTCCGGTGCCGACTCGGAAAGGTCGGCCGCGTGCTCCCGGTAGTTCAGCCCGATGCCCCAGATCTTGCGCGGGGTGCGGTAGGGCGCGGTGAACGCGACCTCCGCCGCCGGGACCCCAGGGACGTCCGCCGCCGCGGCTGCGAGCCGGGGAAAGCGCCCGTCGCGGATCACGTCGTACGCGGTACCGGCGAACCCCGGGTCGAGGCTGCGCACCGGGACGACCCGGTCGCCGTCGACGAGTACGGGCTCCTCCCGTCCCTCGCGGCGGATGGTAGCCAACTGTGGGTGGTTGCTCACTTCGACTTCCTCACGAGAGTTTCTGGTCGATCCGCAGGCCGGTGACGAACATGTGCCCGGTCGCGTGCGTGATCATCAGTTCGGTGCCGGACTCCAGCGCCGCCTGCTGGGGCGTGACCCCACAGGCCCAGAACACCGGCACGTCACCGGGTTCGGGACGGACGGGCTCCCCCCAGTCCGGCCGGTTCAGGTCGGCGATGCCCAGCGCCTCGGGGGACCCGATGTGCACCGGGGAGCCGTGTACGTCCGGGTGGGCGGCGGTGATCTCGACGGCCTCCGCGACGCGATCCGGCGGCAGCGGCCGCATCGACACCACGAGCCGCCCGTGAAACGCGCCGGCCGGCACGCAGTCGCGGTTGCTGCGGTAGACGGGCCCGTTCACTCCCTGCTCGAGGTGCCGGATCGGCAGGCCGGCGTCGAGCAGCAGGTGCTCGAAGGAGAAGCTGCACCCGAGCAGGAACGCCACCATCTCCTCGTCCCACAGGTCGACGACGTCCGTGCGTTCCTCGACGAGCCGCCCGTTCCGGTACACGCAGTAGCACGGCAGGTCCGTCCGCAGGTCGGCCCCCGGCGCGGTGAGCACGGGTTCCGGGTTGCCGGGGTCGGTGACCTCCAGGACCGGGCAGGGCTTGGGGTTGCGCTGGCAGAACCGCAGGAAGTCGAACGCGGCCGGGGCGGGCAGCATCACCAGGTTGGCCTGCACGTAGCCGTGGCAGATCCCGGACGTGGCGCGGTTCCAGGCGTTGGCGCGGTTGGCCTGCCACGCTTCGGCGGGCGTCGCGTCGCGCAGGCTCGTCACGGTCATGCCGGCACCCTGCCCACGGACTCCCGCAACGCCTCGATCCTCGGCCGGTCGAGCAGCGCCTGATGCACGACGCCGGCCAATAGCTCGGCGTGCGCCGCCACGTAGCGCAGCGGCACGCCGTCATCGCCCTGGAAGGCGGGATCGTCGACGCCGCCGCTGCGCAGCCCGGCGGCGAGCCCGAGCTCGGTCCACCGGCGCACCGTGGCACCGGGCAGCGCCAGGTCGGCGTCGTCGGCCAGGATCGCCAGTGCCGCCGCGACGGCGTAGCAGCCCAGGTTGGACACCGAGGCCGGCAGCAGGTGGTCGACGGCGGTGGCGGCGAAGAACCCCCCGTCGACCCTGACCCCGGGCGGGGTGAGCGGTGCCGCGGCCGAGGCGATCGCCCCGAAGCCGATCTCGTTGCCGTTGTCACCGACCGCGACCGTCAGCGCGCCCCGCTCGGTCGCGGCCAGCACGTACTCATCGGCGAACGGGTCACCGACGTCGACCGGGGTGCCCCAGATCAGGTGCCGGCCGCCGAGGGAGTTGCGGCCGAGCTTCTCCACAGCGACCACGGTGTCGAAGCCGTCGGCGAAGCCCCGGGCGGCGTCGGCGTCGGCGAAGCTCGCCACGTGCACCCGCACCGAGGACGCCAGCCCGGCCTGCTCGAGGATCGCCTGTACCGGAGTGCGCGCCTCCTGGTCGATCGCGACGGTCACCTCGGAACCGAGCAGGGACAGACACCTGGCCAGTGCCAGCGACCCGATCGGCCCGTCGATCTCGCCGTGCGGGAAGCGAACGGTGTCCACCAGTCCCGTCACGATCAGCGTAGGAGTGCCGCGCCGGGCGAGTAGCGCGGCGGCGATGCGGTAGGTCAGCGGTGGGCCGTCACCCCGGGCGAGGTCGTAGAACGGACCGACGATCCCCGAGGGGCTCGTGGGCGGGCGCATCTCGACGGTGGCGAGCCGGTCGAGGCTCTCGAACGCCGGCAGGGACTCCGGCTGGGGTTCCGGCTGGGACCGCGGCAGGGGCTCCGGTCGAGCGGGCATGGGGGCACCTTTCGGTAGGGAGGTCATGAGGCGGGACCGTGGGCGTCGGGCCGGGTGTCGGCCACGGCGAACTCCGCCCGCAGGTCGAGGCTGCGGCAGGCCAACAGGTAGAAGGCCGCTGGCACCAGCACGCCCACCAGGAAGGCGATGTCGATCCGGCCGATCGCGGCGGCGACGCGCCCGGCCCACCCACTGAACACCATGAACGGCACCTCGACGAGCAGGCCGGCGCCGTAGGCGACCAGGCCGCGCCAGGACCAGCGCCCGTACAGCCCGTCGCGCCGGAACATGTCAGTGATCGAGTAGCGGCCGCGCCGGACGAAGAAGAAGTCGACGAGGTTGACCGAGCTCCACGGCACGAGCAGGTACAGCAGCAGGTTCATCAGGTCGTTGATGAACGTCAGCTGGTCCCCGCCGATGTTGATCGACACGACGAACGAGGCGGCCACCACGAGCACGCTCCACACGACCCGCAGCCGGCGGTTCAGCGTCAACGGCCGGAAGCAGTCGATGACCGTGATGACCGAGAGCACGGCGCTGTAGGTGTTGATGCCGATCGTCGCGATCAGGGCGAGCACCGACAGGATGGCCAGCGCGGTGCCCAGGTGTGGGACCACCTCGTTGCCCGAGCTGTTGAGCGCCACCAGCGCGTCCGTCGCGCCGGTGCGGGTGGCCAGCCAGGCGCCCATGGTCATCATCCAGACCAGCGCGGTGCAGGTGCCGCCGACCACGGCCAGGACGAGGTGTGACGTCCTGGTGTGCACCGGCAGGTAGCGGGTGAAGTTGGCGATGTCCGGGGCGAGCGTGATGTTGTAGCTCGCGGCCGTGGCGAAGACGGCCATGAACGCGGCGAGCTTGAACCCGCCGGCCTGCGAGGTGGTCGCCGCGACACCGCCGGACACCATGGCGACCGAGAGCAGCGCGTAGAACGGGATCGAGATCCAGAACAGCCAGCGGAACGCGCGGTGCAGCCAGTCGTGGCCGAAGATGGCCAGCACCGCCGCCGCGGCGGACACCACGGCCGCGACGGCGGCGGCGTTCCAGCCGAAGATGCCGTGCAGGCCGGTCTGCAGCACGTTCGTCTGCACGATGCTGAACCCGACGAACACCAGCACGGTGGCCACGACCGGGACCAGCACGCCGAAGTAGCCGAACTGGGCCCTGGACTGCACCATCTGCGGCAGCCCGAGCACCGGCCCCTGCGAGGCGTGGAAGGCCATGGCCAGCGCGCCGAACACCGCGCCCAGTGCGCCGGCCACCACGGTCCAACCGAGCGAGAGCCCCATGGTGGGACCGATGAAGCCCAGCGCGACGCTGAAGAAGCTGAAGTTGGCCAGAAACCAGAACGGCCCCTGCTTCCAGGCCGTGCCGTGCCGCTCGTTCTCCGGCACGTAGTCGATGGACCGCCGCTCGATCAGCGACGGGGTCCGGGGCGTGGTGGGGGTGGGAGTGGTGACCAAGTGCGCAGTGTCTTCCATATCCAGCGTCCTCACTGGCGTCGGTGGAATCGTGCGGCAGGCAGCACGGACTCGCGGTGCGTCGTCCGGGTGTGATGTACGGGTGTGATGTGCGGCGCCGAGAACGGCGACGTGATCGGTTGTGCCGGGCTCGGTTAGTGCCCGCGCGCGGCCCTGCCCTGGGCACGCAGCGCGTCCACGAGCCGCGCCTCGGAGTCGTCGAGGTACTGGCGCAGTTCCAGCGCGGCCTTGTCGCGCTTGCCGCCGAGCACCAGGTCGACGATCTCCCGGTCGCGGGCGATCCAGCCCTCCTGGACGTCGGTCTCGATCGGCAACGCCCAGAAGGCGATGCGCAGCTGCGCGAGCTGCTGGGCGAAGAAGTGGGCGAGCCGTTCGGACTCGCCCAGCGCGACCAGCGCGATGTGCACGTCGAGGCTCGCGGTGACGGCCTCGTGCCATGCCCGCCGCTCGACACACTTCTCGGCGGCCGTGACGGCGGCCGAGGTCGCGTCGAACAGATGCTCGGCGGCCCGGTGGCTGTCGAGCACGGCCGAGCACTCCACCGTGCGGCGGACCCGGTAGATGTCGTGGACGTCGGCGAGCGTGAGGCTGCGAACCGCGGCGCCGGTGTGCCGCCGCAGCACCACCAGCCCCTCGGACGCGACCAGCCGCAGCGCCTCCCGCGCCGTGTTGCGCGAGACTCCGAACCGCTCCGCGAGGTCGTTGTCCTTCAGACGTTCGTCGGCACCCAGCGCGCCTTCGGTGACCTCGCGGCGCAGCGCCGCCGCAACCCGCTCGGCGGCGAAGTGCGTCGACTCGATGGCCTCGTCCATGGCACAACAGTAACAAGATTGTTGGACGAAATCTATAGGACATTACTGGTTATTCACCCCCCCAACATCATCTTTAGACGCAGGTCAAATGCTTGATTTCGTCCAACAATCCGGTACCGTCCCCCACAGCAGCTGAGTGGATCGCACAGAACGTTGGACAATTTGACGGCGTGCGGTGGACCGGCTCCCTACCGAATCGGAGCGCCATGCCCCCGCTGATCCAGAACGTCGTCGGAGGTTCGCTCGCCGACGCGGCCGACGGCCGCCGGAGCGACCTGATCGACCCCTCGACCGGTGAGATCAGCGGTTCGGCGCCGGTCTCCGGGCCGCACGACGTCGACCGCGCCTACCGGGCCGCCGCCTCCGCCTTTACCGACTGGCGGGACACGCCGCCCGCACAGCGGCAGGAGGCGCTGCTGCGCCTGGCCGACGCCGTGGCGGCGCACACCGAGGAACTGGTCGCGGCCGAGAGCGCGGACACCGGCAAGCCGGTCGGGTCCGTGCGCGACGGCGAGGTGCCGGCCGCCGTCGACCAGCTCCGCTTCTTCGCCGGCGCGGCCCGGGCCCTCGGGGGCCTCTCCGCCGGCGAGTTCACCCCGGGCCACACCTCTTACGTCCGGCGGGAGCCGCTCGGCGTGATCGGCCAGGTCACGCCGTGGAACTTCCCGCTGCTGGAGGCCGTCGGCAAGATCGCGCCGGCGGTGGCGGCCGGCAACACCGTGGTGCTCAAGCCCGCCGACACCACCCCGCGCTCGACCGTGGTGCTCGCCCGGCTCGCGACCGGGATCCTGCCGGCCGGTGTGGTCAACGTGGTGTGCGGTGACCGGAAGACCGGCCGCGCGGTGGTCTCGCACGAGGCCGCGGCGATGGTGGCGATCACCGGCTCCACCCGGGCGGGGCGCGAGGTCGCCGCCGCCGCGGCCCCCGCTGTCCGCCGCACCCACCTCGAGCTCGGCGGCAAGGCCCCGGTGCTCGTTTTCGACGACGCCGACCTCGTCGACGCCGTGCCCCGGATCGTCGAGGCCGCCTTCGGCAACGCCGGCCAGGACTGCACCGCCGCCACCCGCGTGCTGGCCGCCGAGGGCATCGCGGATCAGCTCGCCGAGCTGCTCGCCACGCACGCCGCCAAGGTCACCGTCGGCCCGCCGGACTCCGGCGCGTACTACGGACCGCTGAACAACGCCGCCCAACTGGCGCGGGTCGCCGGGTTCCACCAGCGGTTGCCCGCCCACGCCGCGGTGCTCACCGGTGGGGCACGGCACGGCGACCAAGGCTACTTCTGGCAACCCACGGTCATCTCCGGGGTGCGTCAGGACGACGAGATCAGCCAGGAGGAGGTGTTCGGCCCGGTGCTCACCGTACAGCGGTTCACCGGTGAGGCCGACGCGGTGGCCTCGGCCAACGGCGTCCCGTACGGGCTCGCCGCCTCCGTCTGGACCGCCGACCACGGCCGGGCGCTACGGCTCATCCGGCGGCTGGACTTCGGCACGGTCTGGGTCAACTCCCACTCGGTGAACCTGTCCGAGCTCCCGCACGGCGGCTTCAAACAGTCCGGCCACGGCAAGAACATGTCGATCTACGGTCTCGAGGACTACACCCGTGTCAAGCACGTCACGCACCGGTTCGCGAGCTGAGGAAAGGGAGGACGAGGTGACGGGAATCGATACCGAGGCCGCCGACGTCGTGGTCATCGGCGCCGGACCCTCCGGGGCGATTGCCACGCACACGCTGGCCAGCGCCGGCCTCAAGGTGGTCTGCCTGGAGCAGGGCGGCTGGGTCAACCCGACGGACTTCCCGGCGAACCGGCCGGAGTGGGAGCTGCTCATCCAGCGCCAGTGGTCGCGCAACCCCAACGTGCGCGGGCTGCCGGCCGACTATCCGATCGACGTCGCCGACTCCGCTATCAGCCCCGCGCTGTTCAACGCGGTCGGCGGCTCCACCATCCTGTACGGCGCCGAGTGGCCGAGGCTGCTGCCGTCGGACTTCCGGGTCCGCACGCTGGACGGCGTCGCCGATGACTGGCCGCTCTCCTACTCCGAGCTGACCCCCTACTACGCCGAGGTGGACGAGTTCATCGGTGTGTCCGGCCTGGACGGTGACCCGGCATACCCCGACGGGCTGACCTACCCGCTGCCGCCGCACCCGCTCGGCAAGGGCGGGCTGCGCGCCGCCGAGGGCATGAACCGGCTCGGCTGGCACTGGTGGCCGGGCAGCAATGCCATCCCGAGCCAGAAGTTCAAGAACATGGCGGCGTGCGCCCGCTGGGGTGTCTGCGAGTGGGGCTGTCCGGAGAGCGCGAAGTCCTCCTCGGACGTCGCCTGGTGGCCGCACGCGCTGCGGTCCGGCGCCACGCTGCTCACCGGGGCCAGGGCCCGGCGGATCGAGACCGGGCCGGACGGCCGCGCGCACGGGGTCCTCTGGCTCGACCGGGACGGCAACGAGCACCGCCAGCGGGCCAACGCGGTGATCGTCGCCGCGAACGGCATCGGCACCCCTCGGTTGCTGCTGCTCTCGGACTCACCGGCCCACCCGGACGGGCTCGGCAACAGCTCCGGGCTGGTCGGCAAGAACCTGATGCTGCACCCGAACCCCGTGGTCACCGGCTTCTACGACGACGACCTCGAGTCCTGGCGCGGGCCCGCCGGGCAGCTCATCCACTCGATGGAGTTCTACGACACCCGCCCGGAGCACGACTTCGTCCGCGGCATCAAGATGATGACCCTGCCCACCCCCGGGCCCCTGAACGCACTCGAGATCCACCGGGACGGGCCCTATGACGAGCTCTGGGGCGCCGGCGTGCACGAGATCGCGCGCCGGCACGCCCGGGGCATCATCTGGGCGGCCAACACCGAGGACCTGCCCGAGGAGCTCAACCGGGTCACGCTCGACCCCGGGCTTGTCGACGACTCCGGCATCCCGGCACCGAAGGTCAGCTACCGGATCGGGGCGAACACCCACAAGCTGATCGCGTTCGCCGTCGACCGGATGCAGGAGATCCACGCCGCGTCCGGCGCGGTGGCGACCTTCCCGATCGACGTCGCGCCCGAGCTGCCCGGTCACCTGCTCGGCACCGCGCGGATGGGGGCCGATCCCGCGACGTCGGTCGTCGACCCCTACGGGCGGGTGCACGACGCGCCGAACGTGTTCGTCGCCGACGGCAGCACGTTCGTCACCAGCGGCTCGGCCAACCCGACCGCGACCATCTCGGCGCTCGCCCTGCGGATGGCCAAGGAGATCGCGCGGACGGCCGCACAACAGAAGGCGGTGGTCGCGTGAGCGAACCTGTGCGCGAACCATCGGGCACGGCAAGCGAGCCTGCGAGCGAGCCCTCGGGCACCGTGAGCGAACAGGAGCTGTCGGTGCCGGCGCCGTTCGCGGTGCCCCGGCCGCTGACCGACGACGAGCTCACGACCCTGCGGGCGGTCGCCGACGTGCTGATCCCCCGCGCGGGCGAGGAGCCGGCGGCGACGGAGGAACCGGGCTTCGATGAGCAGCTGCGGGTCGCCGCCGACGCGCGCTCGGACTCGTTCGACGCCCTCACCGCCGAGCTCGCCGCGCTGCGGGGCGCCGACCCGGTGAGGCTCGACCGCCGGTTACGCGCGCTGCACGCCGAGCGGCCGGAGGTCTTCCAGCCGCTGTCCGCCGTGGTCGCCGGAGCCTGGCTGCTGCTGCCGGCTGTCCGGGAGCGGATCGGCTACCCGGGGCAGGGCCGCAACCCCGCGCCCTTCGACCAGGCCGCCGACGAGCTCGGCGGCGGCATCCTCGATCCGGTCCTCGCCAGGGGGACCGTCTACACCCCAGTTCCGGAGGACTGACGTGACCCTCGCCGAGCCGCGGTCGATGAAACCGACCGACGCCGCGTACCAGGACACGAACGGCGCGCTGACCGTGGACCGCGACTTCTACCGCGCCGTCGCCGCCGCCGAGGCCGTACCGGTCGACTCGTTCACCGTGCCGATCCGGTCCGGGCGCGCCTGGGAGGTGCCGGCCGGGCACCTGTGCCGCATCGTCGCGGCCGAGGGCCCCCAGGTCGGCGACCTGAACATCTGGCACCGGCATAACCCGCGCGAGCGGATGTGGGCGGCCAAGACCCGGCAGCTGCAGGCCGCCCACGTCTCGACGTTCGACCGACTCTGGTCGACGCTGCCCTACCTGCGCCCGCTGGTCACGATCACCGGCGACTCGCTGGCGGACTACGGGGTCGACGGTGACGGCGGACGCGTGCACGACCTGCTCGGCAGCCGGTGCGACCCGTACACCAACCGGCTGCTCGCCGGCGAGGACTTCGACTTCCACTGCCACTCGAACCTGACCAGGGCCGTGCTGCCCTACGGCCTCACCGAGTTCGACGTGCACGACGTGCTCAACGTCTTCCAGGTCACCGGGCTGAACTCCGAGGACCGCTACTACAACAAGGCCTGCCCGGCCCGGCCCGGCGACTACTTCGAGTTCTTCGCCGAGGTCGACCTGCTGTGCGCCCTGTCGACCTGCCCCGGCGGGGACCTGTCGATCCGCCAGTGGGGACCGGAGTCGCGGGATCCGCTGGAGACCTGCCGTCCCCTGACAGTCGAGGTCCGCCGGCCGGCGCCGGGGTCACTCGCGGGCTGGACACCGCCCACCCCCTCCCCCTACGCGGGCCGGCACGGCATGGCGATGCCCCGGTGGCCCATGCCCGAGGCCGGCGAGTGACCCGGGCGCACAGAGTTCGGGCCGGTGTTCAGCTCAGTTCGATGATCTCTAGCGCCTGCTCGAGTCCGGCGAAGTCGGCGGCATTGCGGGTGAGCAGCGCGAGGCCGTTCCGAGCGGCTGTCGCGGCGATCCGCAGGTCCGTCCGGCGCGGACGGGGATCGCGGCGATACACCCGCACCGCCGTGGCGAGCGCGCCGTAGTAGTCGGCGACCTGCGCGTCGAACGGGAGCACGTCGTACAACTCGTGCACCAGCTGCAGTCGTTGCCGTCGACGCAGTTGTTCCAGCGGATCGACCGTGACCGAGACGCCGTGGTGCAACTCCGCCATGCTGACCGCGCTCACCGCCAACTCATCGGCGACCTGGGACACCTGGTCCGGCCAGGGCCGGGCGCGTGCGGGAGTGCGCTACCGGGACCACCGTTGTGCCGACCGCGCGCACGACCACCACCGGCTCGGCGAGCACGTCGGCGCCGGACGGGGACTCGTCGTACCGGGCGGCGATCACCTTGCGGGCCTCCAGCTCGACGGTCCGGCTGGTGTTGCCGAGCCGGACCACACGACCGGTGGCCTCGATGAAGTCACCCGCGTACACCGGCGCCAGGAACTCGATCTTCTCGTAGCCGACGAAGAGGCCCTCGTCGCCGTCGGTGATGATCGCGATCTCGGTGACGATGTCGCCGAACAGCTCGAGCACCCGGGCACCCGCGACGAGGTTGCCCCCGTAGTGCGCCTGCTCCTGGCCGATCCGCAGCCGCAGGGTGGACGTGATCTCCTGGCTCATGACTACCTCTCCTCGGTGTTGTCGGTGTTGTCGGTGTTGTCGGTGTCGCCGGTCCGGTGGATCGCGGCGTCCACGGCGACCGCCGCGTGCCTGCCCAGCATGACCGGGTTGATGTCGATGCTGACGATCTCCGGGTGGGCCTCGGCGAGCCCGCTGAGCGCGGCGAGCGCCGCCGCCACGGGCTCGGTGTCCAGCGCGCCGCCGCGCGCCCGCCGCGCCATGGCGCCCACGGTCGAGGCCCCCACGAACCGCCGGGCGGCCGGCAGGTCGAGCTGGCCGACGTAGAGATCGACCCGGTCCAGCGACTCGGTCCACACGCCGCCGAGGCCGACCAGCAGCGTCGAGCCGAACTGCGGGTCGCGGTGGTAACCGACCAGCACGTCCAGCGAGCCGGTGACCAGCTCCACGACCAACAGCTCCAGGTCCAGCCCCGCCTCGGCGCCGGACCGCAGGATCGCCTCGGCGGCCAGCCGGACGGCCCTCGGGCCGCTGAGCCC
Organism: Pseudonocardia sp.; assembly: GCA_036272155.1. Classification (GTDB taxonomy): domain Bacteria; phylum Actinomycetota; class Actinomycetes; order Mycobacteriales; family Pseudonocardiaceae; genus Pseudonocardia. The sequence goes on along the minus strand of DATAZG010000071.1, from coordinate 26,404 downwards.
GACGTGCACCAGGCCGAGCTCGCTCTTGTGCCACAGCCCCCTGGCCACGCCCTTCAGCACCACCGGCCCGCCGATCGACGCGGCTGCCTCGACGGCCTCGGCCGCGTCGAGCGCCCGCACGCGGCGGGGCGTCCGGATGCCGAGGTCGTCGAGCACGGCGAGCGCCTCGGCCTCGGTGAGCGGCGCCGCCTGGGCGAGCGCGGGGTGCCGGTGCGGGGTCGCCAGCGCCACCGGGGCGGGCGCGGTCGCCCCGGCCAGCCCGGCCAGGGCGGCCAGCGCCGGGCGGGCGCCCCGCAACAGCGCGATCCCCTGGCGCTGGCAGTAGCTCCGCACCACCGGGTCGGGGTCGTGGCTGGTCGGGCTGATCAGCGCGCGCACCCGCTCGGGCTCGACGTCGGCCGAGGCGAGCGCCCTGGCCAGGAACAGCCCGAACTCACGCTCGTACTCGCCGGCGTGCGCCTGCTGGTCGTGCACCGCGGCGAGGATGTCACCCGGCTCACCCGCGATCGCCCGGAACGCCTCCGGGTAGACCAGCGCGTAGTCGTCCACGCCCCACGGGTCCAGCGGGTTCGCCACGTGGAACCTCGGCCACTTGGCGCGCAGGTCGCGGACGGCGGCCGGGCCGAGCGGCGGCAGCGTCAGGCCGGCGTCCTCGGCGAGATCGGCGAGCAGGTTCGCCTCCCCGCCGGAGTTGGTGACCAGGTGCATCCGGCCGCCCCGGGGGCGGGTGCCCGCCGCCAGCAGCTCCCCGTACGCGAACAGCTCGTCGATGTCCGTCGCGAGCACCGCGCCGGCCTGGCGCAGCGCCGCGGCCGCGACCTCGGTCTTCGGGGCGAGCTTGCCCGAGTGCGCCAGCACGCCGCGCCTGGCGACCGCCGACCGGCCGACCAGGCAGGCCACCAGCGTCTTGCCCGCACCGGCGAACCGGCGTACCGCGGCCAGCATGCGCCCGGGGTCGGCGAAGCCCTCCACGAACGCCAGCACGGCGTCGGTCTCCGGGTCGGCGGTGAAGAAGTCCAGGTAGTCGGCCATCGTGGTCGTCACCTCGGAGCCGCACGAGACCACGGTGGAGAACGGCACCCGACCACCCGAGCTGACCAGCGCCTCGACCACCGCGCCGCTGTGGCTGAGCACGCCGATCCGGCCCCGGCGCACCGAGGCGGGCACCGTGCCCAGGTACGGCGCCGCACCGGAGACCAGGTCGAGCACGCCCATGCAGTTCGGGCCGACGACGCGCACCCCGTGGCTCGCGGCCAGCTTGGTGAGGCCCTCGCCGAGGGCGGTGGCGGCCGCGCCCGAGTCGGTGTGGCCACCGCCGGGGATGACGAACGAGCGCGCCCCCGCCTCGGCCGCCTCCGCCACCACGCCGAGCACCCGCTCGGTGGCCACCTGCACCACGACCAGGTCGGGGACGTGCTCGAGCACCTCACCCAGCACCGCCACCGAGGCGACCGTCGACACCCCCGCGACCTCACGGTGACGGGGGTGCACGGGCACCACGGAGCCGGTGAAACCACGCGCCAGGCAGTTGCGCACGGCGATCTGGCCGGCGAAGCTGCGCGGGCTCGCACCGACGACCGCGATCGACCGAGGCCGCAGCATCAGGGTGAGGTCCATGCCACCACTGTGGATCGCAACGCTCGGGGCGACCATTGACACAGCGTCGGCAGCCGACCGATCTGGTTGACACAATGACGGTTGTCCGCGCCCGCCCGGGCCCCCACGTTGGGACCACAGATCCCCACCAACGCGTTGGAGAGCAACCGTGTCGCAGCCCCCGTCCCGATTCCGCGCCTTTGTCGCCGAGCGCCACGACTCCGACGTCGTGCGAGAGGTGCGCGAGCTCGACCTCGCCATCCTCGGGCCCGGCGACGCGCTGGTCCGGGTGGAGTGGTCCGGGGTGAACTTCAAGGACGCGCTGGCCTCGATCCCGAAGGGCAAGGTCGCCCGGCTCGACACGCTCATCCCGGGCATCGACCTGGCCGGCCACATCGTCGAGCCCGGCTCGAGCGGCCTGGCGCCCGGCGACGCCGTCCTCGCGCACGGCTACGGGCTCGGGGTGAGCCACCACGGCGGGTTCGCCGAGTACGCCCGGTTCCCGTCCGAGTGGCTGGTGCCGCTGCCGAAGGAGCTGACCCCCCGGCAGGCCATGGAGATCGGCACCGCCGGGTTCACCGCCGGGCTCTCGGTGCTGGCCCTGGAGGAGCGGGGGCTCACACCGGACGCCGGGCCGGTGCTGGTCACCGGCGCCACCGGCGGGGTCGGCAGCGTGGCGGTGAGCATCCTGGCCGCGCGCGGCTACGAGGTGGCCGCCTCGTCCGGCCGGGCCGACAGCAAGCCCTGGCTGGAGCAGCTCGGCGCCTCGACGGTGCTGGACCGCGCCGAGACCTCCGCCCGGGGCCGCCCGATGGAGAAGGAGCGGTGGGCCGGCGCGGTCGACTCCGTCGGCGGCGACACCCTGGCCTACATCCTGAGCACCCTGCGCTACGGCGCGTCCGTCGCGGCCAGCGGAAACACCGGCGGCATCGAGCTGAACAGCTCGGTCTTCCCGTTCATCCTGCGCTCGGTCAACCTGCTCGGGATCGACTCCGTCGCGGTGCCGCGCGACCGCCGCGAAGCCGTCTGGCAGCGGCTGGCGACCGATCTGCGCCCCGCCGGCGGCGACGCGATCGCCACGTCGGTGACCGACCTGGACGGGCTCGACCGGGCGCTCGACGCCCGGCTGAACGCGGCCACCGCCGGCCGCACGGTGGTCCAGCTCAGCTGAGCGACACTGTGACAAGGTAACGAGGCCGAAAGCCGACACGGTGTCGGCTCGAGTGCCGGCTCCGGTGTTACCGTCCCGTCCCGTGTACCCCGACGTGGCGCAGGTGCTCGACCTGCCGGAGATGCAGACCGGCCTGCCCCGCGTCCGGGCCGGGGCGAGCCGGCTGCACAACGCGGTGCGCTGGGTGCACGTGAGCGAGATCCCCGACGTCGGCGGCACCCTGTCCGGCGGCGAGCTGCTGCTGTCCACCGGCATCGTGGCCACCGACCCGGGCACGGACGTGCACGGGTATGTCCGCTCGCTGTGCGAGGCGAATGTGGCCGGGCTGGTCGTTGAGCTGGCCCCGGGCACGCCGACCCTGCCCGACCGCCTGGTCAACGCGGCCCGCGAGCACGGCCTGGTGCTGGTCGAGCTGCGCCGGAGCGTGCGGTTCGTGGAGATCACCGAGCTCGTGCACGGGCGGATCCTGAACGCCCAGTACGAACGGCTGCGGTTCTCCCAGCGGGTGCACGACTCGTTCGCCACGCTCGGCATCGAGGCGGTACCGGTCGGCGAGATCCTGGCCAGGGCGAGCGAGCTGGCCGGCGTGGCGCTGGTGCTCGAGGATCTCGCCCACCATGCGGTCGCCTTCGCGGGCCAGGTCCCCGCCGGCGTGCTGCTGCGCGACTGGGAGGCCCGGTCACGGCGGACCCCGACACCGTCGACGACGTCGGTCGTGGGCGGCGAGGGGTGGCTGGTCACCGCCGTCGGCCCGAGCCGCCGCCGGTGGGGGCGACTGGTGGCGCCCCGGGTGGACCCGGACGGCGACCTCGACGCGCTGACCATGGTGGCCGAGCGCGCGGCCGAGACTCTGGCGGTAGCGCGGCTGGTCGACGGCGACCACCTGGACGTCGCCGCCGAGGCCAGGGCCAACCTGCTGCACAAGCTGGCCACCGACCTGGGGTCGACCGGGGCGACCGCGCACGACGAGGCCGGCCTGCGGTCCCGGATGCGCGCGCTGGGCATGCGTCTCGGGCCCGCCTACGCCGTTCTGGTGCTCGCCCTGCCCGCCTCGGCCGCCGACCCGGACACCGCCGCCACGGAGAACCTGGTGGTGGCCGCAGCCACCCGGGTCAGCCGGAGCCAGGGGCGGGCCGCGCTGGTCGGCGCCGTCGGGGCCGGCCGGGTCGCGCTGGTCTTCGCCTGCCCGAGCCTGGCCGGCGAGCCGGACACGGTGGCCACCTTCGCCGCCGCCCTGGCCCGCGAGCCCGGGGTGCCCGACCTGGTGGTGGCCGCCGCCGACCCCATCACCGCGCTCTCCGCGCTGTCCACGGCGTTGCACGAGGCAGCGCACATCGCGGACGTCGCCACGACCGCCGGCCCGCCGCCAGGAGGGCACCGCCCCGTGCACCGGACCGCCGACCTCGGCGTGCCCGGCCTGCTCTGGTCGCTGCGCCAGGACCCTCGGCTGGCCACGTTCACCGAGCGCACCCTGCAGCCCGTGCTCAACCACCGGCGGGCCGCCGACCTCGGCCTGCTCGACCTGCTGCGCGCCTACCTGGCCGTCGACGGCAACACCGCCGAGCTGGCCCGCCGGCTGCACCTGAGCCGACCCGCCGTGTACGGCCGACTGAAGCACCTCTCCGACGCCCTCGGCGCCGACCTCGCCGCCCCGCACACCAAGCTCAGCCTGCACCTGGCACTCCTGGCGCACGACCAGTCCCGCCAGCTCTGACAGTCCCGCCGCGGTCGCACAGGTGCATCTCGTGATCATCAGGACCTGGCGGCTGTACTGAGCTTGATCAAATGACCCTGGCGTCCTGGTGATCACGAAACACCGCCGGCCCAGTCGGGTGCGGGAGCCCGGCCAGCACCGGCCACCTCAGGCCTGCCGCCGGCACCTATGCGTAGCGGGCATAGATAGGTCCTACCAGGCATTTTACAGCGGCTCCCCACGGCCCTACCTTCGTGAGCAGAGGACAGAACCATCGTTCTCCGCCACGGCCGACCCCCGGCCAGCAGGACCGGACGGACGACCGCACAGCCGTAGCAAGGGAGCACAGCCATGAGCAACACGACGCGGAAGGTCGCGGTCGTCACCGGGGCCTCGCGGGGCATCGGGGCGGCACTGGTCACCGAGTTCCGCAAGCGCGGCTACGCGGTTGTGGCCAACTCGCGGTCCATCAAGCCTTCCGACGACCCCGGCGTACTCACCGTGCAGGGTGACATCGGGGACCCGGCCGTCGCCGCCGAGGTGATCAGCCAGGGTCTGCGGGAGTTCGGCCGGATCGACACCCTGGTGAACAACGCGGGCATCTTCATCGCCAAGCCGTTCACCGACTACACCGCCGAGGACTACGCCAGCATGGTCGCGGTCAACCTCACCGGCTTCTACGCGATCACCCAGCGCGCCGTCGCCCAGATGCTGGAGCAGGGCAGCGGGCACGTCGTCAGCATCACCACCAGCCTGGTGAACCACGCCAACTCGAACGTGCCCTCCGTGCTGGCCTCGCTGACCAAGGGCGGGCTCGACTCGGCGACCAAGTCGCTGGCCATCGAGTACGCCGGCCGGGGCATCCGGGCCAACGCCGTCGCCCCGGGCATCATCAAGACCCCGATGCACCCGAGCGAGACCCACGTGGTGCTCGACGGCATGCACCCGGTCGGCCGGATGGGCGAGATCGACGACATCGTGCGGGGCGTGCTGCACCTGGAGGACGCTCCGTTCGTCACCGGCGAGATCCTGCACGTCGACGGCGGCCAGAGCGCCGGACACTGACCCAGGACCACCGAGCCACCAGAACCCGAGCCACCACTCACCGAGAGAAGGAGCCCACCATGAACACCACAGGTAACGCGGCCCTGCGTGGCCTCGGCCTGACCTCCCCGGTGATCGCCGCCCCGATGGCCGGTGGACCGAGCACGCCGGCGCTGGTGCTGGCGGCGGGCTCGGTGGGCAGCCTCGGCTTCCTGGCCGGCGGCTACCGGACGACCGAGGCCCTCGCCGAGCAGATCGCCTCGGTGCGGGCCGCGGCCGGGGCCGTGCCGTTCGGGGTGAACCTGTTCGCGCCGAACCCCGTTCCGGTCGACGCGGCGGCCTTCCGGCGCTACGCGGGCATCCTCCAGCCGGAGGCCGACCCGTTCGGGCTCAACCTGCGCGAGGCCCCGATCGTCGAGGACGACGACCACTGGGCGGACAAGATCGCGCTGCTGCTGGCCGACCCGGTGGCCGTCGCGAGCTTCACGTTCGGCATCCCGCCGGCCGACACCGTCGCCGCGCTGCGCCGGGCGGGCACCCTCGTCGTGCAGACCGTCACCAACGCCGACGAGGCGAAGCTGGCCGAGGCCGCCGGGGTCGACCTGCTGGCGGTGCAGGCGGCCTCGGCGGGCGGCCACTCCGGCACGCTGACACCCGAGCGCCTGCCGGTGGACCTGCCGCTGGTCGAGCTGCTCGCCCAGGTCCGCGCGGCGGTGGCCCTGCCGCTGGCCGCCGCCGGCGGGCTCGCCACCCCGGAGGCGGTGACCGAGGCGCTGGCCGCCGGCGCCGACACGGTAATGGTCGGCACGGTGTTGCTGCGGGCCGACGAGAGCGGGGCCTCCCAGCCACACCGGACCGCGCTGGCCGACCCCGCGCGAGGCGACACCGTGGTCACGCGCGCCTTCACCGGCCGGCCCGCGCGGGCGCTGCGCAACCGCTTCACCGAGCGCTACAGCGACCTCGCCCCGGCCGGCTACCCCGCGCTGCACTACCTGACCAGCCCGCTGCGCAAGGCGTCCGCCGCCGCCGGCGACCCGGAGCTGATCAACCTCTGGGCCGGCACCGGCTACCGCCACACCACCGTCGAGCCGGTTGCGCGGATCCTGACCCGACTCGCCGGCCAGGCGTGAGCAATAGCCAAGACCGGCATCTGATGTCCGTGCGGCGCACCGTCGGCAACCGGCCCGGCTTCTACGGGACCTCCGGCACCGCCTGGCTGGCCCCGACCCCCGACGAGTTGCCCTACCCCGAGCTCTGGTCGGCCCGGTCCACCCTCGAGCCTCTCCGCGAATTCTCAAGAATTTGTCGAACGCCGCTTTCTGTGCACTACCTGGGGCACACGTGAGCTTCAACTTTGCAATTTCTGTGTGAATACTGAGATGTTGTTGCCGGGTTATCGTGACGGTCACCATAATCCGTATCCGCTTCCGATCGGTGTCGTTGGCCCGATAGTTGGCGGTATTGGCGAATTCGGAATTGACCCTTGTCGATTCGGGGTGCCATGCCGGCGTTGACGGCAGGGGGGACCTGATGAGAGACACGGCGATCCGGGGCGTGCGGTTGGCCGCGGCGGCGTCGCTGGCCCTGGTGGTCGCGGCGGGTGCGGCGGCCTGTGGTTCCGCTGCCCCGGCCGCACCGACGGCCCGGGTGGAGCGCGGCCAGGTCTCGACGAAGGTGTCCGCGTCCGGCGCGCTGGCTCCGGTGAGCTCGCAGAACCTGGGCTTCGCCAACGCGGCGCAGCTGGTCGAGCTCGACGTGAAGGTCGGGGACACCGTGCGCGCCGGCCAGGTGTTGGCGCGCGAGGACCCGTTCTCGTACCAGCAGCTCCTGAACCAGCAGCAGGCCCAGCTGAACCAGCAGCAGGCCATCCTGGACCGGCTCGTCCGCTCCCCCACCGTCGGCGGTGACCACCACAGCGTCGACCAGGAGAACAAGGTCCTGGACGCCACCAAGAACAACGGCGACGCGGCGCACGAGCGCGACCAGAACGCGGTGTACCGCGCGCGGCAGACCCGCGACTTCGACGAGCGCCAGGTCGACCAGGCGCGCGCGAAGCTCGCGTCGGACACGTGCACACCGCTGGTGCCGGCGACTGACCCCTGTCCAGCCGACCGAACGGCGCTCGCCACGGCGCAGTCGACCCTGCTCACGGCGCAGACCAGCTACGACACGGCCCAGCGGACCCTGGACGTGGACGACACCCAGGCACGGATCAACAACGAGACCGCGCGGCAGAGCGTGGTCACCGCGCGAAACACGTTCAACTCCGACAGCTCGGACCGGGCGCCGAGCATCGCAGCGCAGGCCGCGCTGGTCGCCAACGGCCGGGCCCTGGTGGCGAACGCGCAGCGCGACCTCGACAACACCGTGCTCCACGCGCCGGTGGCGGGCACGATCTCCTCGATCACCGGCGCGGTCGGCGAGTACGTGGGCCAGGGTGGAGGCACCAGCGCCCTGGCACCCGGCACCGACGCGGCGATCCCCGGGGTCGGCGCGGCGGCCACCGCCGACCAGTCGTCCGCCTCGGCCTCCGGCGCCCCGTCGGCCACGCGGCCCGGTGGCTCGGCGTTCATGGTGATCAACAACGTCAACACGTTCCAGGTGGTCGTGCCGTTCGAGGAGTCCGACGCGGCGAAGGTCGCGCCGAACCAGAAGGTCCAGATCACCTTCGACGCCCTGCCCGACCTGACCCGCGACGGCACCGTGCTCTCCGTCGCCCCCGGCGGCGTCGACATCTCCGGCGTGACCAACTACTACGCCGCGATCCTGCTCACCGACACCGACCCCCGACTGCGCAGCGGTCAGACGGCCGAGGCCGGGGTACTGGCCAGCGACCTGGACAACGTGCTGGTCGTACCGAACTCGGCCGTGATCAAGCAGGGCAGCCGGTCGTTCGTGAACGTGCCAGGTCCGGACGGCAAGCCCGCCCAGGTCCAGTTCCAGCCGGGCCTGGTCGGCGACGACAACACGCAGGTGCTGTCCGGCCTGACCGAAGGCCAGGAGATCCAGCTCCCCCAGTCCCAGGTCTCCGCCAGCAACGGCGCCGGCGGTGGCCGCGGCGGAGGTGGCTGAGACTGAGGGCGGAGGCTGAGGGCGGAGGCTGATCCGCCGCCCCGAGGCTGACCGGCGCTCGGCGCTCGGGCCTCGACAATCCCCACTTGTCACCGGAAATAGACCCGACAAGTGCCACTTGTCACGACAATTAGCCACGACCAGTCGGGCTGGGAGCCAATTCGGGCGGGGGCCAATTCGGGCGGGGGCCAATTCGGGCGGGGACCAATTCGGGCGGCGGCCACACCGCGCACGCCGCACAATCCGCACACCAGCGCACACCCCGTCCCGCACGTTGGCAGCCCTCGCGCATTCGCGCGCCCACGCCCCGCCCCACGCCCTGCCCCACTTGTCGCGGGAAATAGACGCGACAAGTCCGACCTGTCACGACAATTAGCCACGACAAGTCGGACGAAAGGCACCGGCGGCCAGCTCAGGGGCCGGCCAGCACCTGGGCGACCGTGAGGATGCCCGCGGCGGCGACCAGCGCGGCTCCGGCGAGTACCAGTGGTCGCCGGCAGGCCGGGCGGCCGGTACGCGCGGCCACCGCGGCGAGCATCGCGAGCGCCACCACGCACAGCCCCGCGCACGCGATCAGCACCGCCCCCCGGGTCAACCCCTCGCGGAGCAGGAAGAGCGCGACCACCGAGGCGGACAGCGCGGTCCGCTGCCAGGACAGCGCAGTCCGTTCCAACTGTCTACCCCGGGCGACAGGACCACTCACCGCCGGACCACCCGGCCAGCCACAGCCGCGCTCACAGCCGAACGACCAGGACCAGCACGGTCGCCCCGATGACCGCGGTCACCCAACCGACCACGAACGGCAGCCAGGTCATCGGCAGCGGCCGGTTCTGCCGCATCGCCCGCTGCACACGAGCCCAGCGCCGATAGCCCAGCGCGGCGAGCAGGGTCGCGGTGATCGCCAGCAGGGCGGCCAGCCCGGTGCGCGCGCCGTGCACCGCGAACGCCGGCACGAGCTGCATCAGCGCGACCGCACCGGCGAGCAGGGCCAACGCCGTGCGCAACCAGGCCAGGAACGTCCGCTCGTTGGCCAGGGTGAACCGGTAGTCGGGCTCTTCGCCCTCCTCGTACCACCTCGGACCACGACTCATGCGGCCCAGTATCGCGGGCGCCGCGAAGGCAGCCACCCGGACCGTGCGCCGGCCCAGACCGCGGTGCGCCGGCCGGCTCAGACCGCGGTGAGCCGGGGCGGGTTGCGCCGGGGCCGGGTGCGGCTCGTGTTCGGCCGGTCGCTGACGACCCGGCCGCCCCGCATCCGGATGATCCGCTGCGCGTACGCGGCGGTCGCCTCGTCGTGCGTCGAGTAGATGATGGTGCGGCCGGCGTCGTTCAGCTCGGTGAACAGCTCCATGATCGACAGTGCGGACTCGGCGTCGAGGTCACCGGTGGGCTCGTCGTCGAGCAGGATCGCCGGGTCGTTGATCAGGGCGCGGGCGATCAGGGCCCGCTGCTGTTGCGCGGCGAAGAGCTCGATGGGCCGGTCGTCGTAGTGCCCGCGCAGCCCGACCTGGTCGAGCGCGACCCGGGCCCGCTGGCGACGCACACTGGCCCGCGTGTAGACCAGCGGCAGCTCGACGTTCTGCTGCACGCTCACGTTCGGCAGGAAGTTGAAGGAGCGGAACACAAACCCGATCGTGCGGCCGCGCAGCTTGCCGAGCGCGCGCTTGGACAGCCGGCCGGTGTCGGTGTCGTCGAGCAGGTAGCGACCCTCGCTCGGCCGGTCCAGGCAGCTCAGGACATTCAGCAGGGTGCTCGTGCCGGCTCCCGACGGACCCGTGAGGGCGACCATCTCGCCGGCCTCGATCGTCAGGTCGAGGCGGTGCAACGCGGGCACCATGTCCCGGTCGCCCGGGTGGTACACCTTGGTGACACCTTCGAGTTGGATCATCGCTGATCTCCCTGCTACCTACCGGGGGCGCGGCTACGCGTTGACCGCCGCCAGGCTGGGACGGCGACGCTTGTCGACCCGGTCGTCACTCACGATGTTTCCGTCGCGCAACCACACCCGCCGCGAACAATACTCCGCGACCTCGTCCTCGTGGGTGATCACGATGATGGTGCAGCCCTGGTCGTTGAGCTCGGTGAACAGCTCCATGATCTCGGTGGTGGACTGGGTGTCCAGCGCGCCGGTCGGCTCGTCGGCCAGGATGATCGAGGGGTCGTTGATCAGCGCCCTGGCGATCGCCACGCGCTGCTTCTGACCACCGGACAGCTCACTGGGCACGTGCCGCATCCGCGAGCCGAGGCCGACCCGCTCCAGGGCCGCCTGGGCCTTCGCCCGCCTGCGCCGCACGCCGTTGTAGACGAGCGGCAGCTCCACGTTGTGGATCGCGTCGGTGCGCGGGATGAGGTTGAACGACTGGAACACGAACCCGATCCGCTGGCCCCGCGTCTTGGCGAGCTGCTTCTTGGACAGCTTCGTGACGTCGGTGCCGTCGAGCAGGTAGCGGCCGCCGGTCGGCGCGTCCAGACAGCCCAGGAGGTTCATCAGCGTGCTCTTGCCGGAGCCCGAGGGGCCCATGATGGCGACCATCTCGCCGGCCTCGACGCTCAGGTCGATGCCCTTCAAGATCGTCATCTCGTGCTCGCCCATCTGGAAGGACTTGGTTATGCCCTCGAGCTCGATCATCCCACTCCTTCAACGAAGCGCCGTTCCGGCCGCATCCGAATGCGCCGCGCACTGGCCTACGACAACAACAATAGGTGATCGCCACTGAGAGGACGCTGGGGAATGCGCGATTGTGAAACAATGTTAAGAATCGCCTGTGAGTTCTTGTACCGAGAGTGACCGGAGCCACGGCAATTGGGTGCACCCTTAAAATCAGCTATGAATTAGACGATCTTGCCAAGGCGCAAAGTGCCTGTTCGCGGGCATGGACCGCCGGATCGGGCCGCCGACCAGACGTACGCGCCAGCTGGCAGCGTGCGTTGCCCCACACCGAGTCCCGGTCGCCCCGGGCGCAAAGCTCTTGACATCGGCGCGAAGCCACCAACCGGCCCACCGGTACCAGGCGACGCACCAGACTCACCCATCCGGCCCAGCTCCAGCCACCAATCGGTACGGTCGCGCGCCCGGCGAGCCTCGCCGGCCCGGGCCGCTCCGGGCACTCGCCAGGGCCGCCCGCGAGACGGATCGGCGCCAGCCCGACCACCCGGCGCCGAACCACATTTCCAATTCGGAATAGCTCCGAATCAGTCCGCGACGAAGCTGCACGACCAAGGCCACGGACGCAATAGTAATTTAACCCGCGCGAGCCGGCACGGTAACGATCACGCCCGTCCGACATCGTGACCGCGACCGCCCGGACCCCCACCAACCTGCACGGATCGGCTGCGCCCTATTCGCCGGCCTGGCCCGCGTTATCACACCACCTCGACGGCACAATCCAGACCGCGGCGCAACACCTCGAGCGGCGCAACACCTCGAAAGGGATGGGCAGCTGATGACCGTCATCGGATTCGCCGGCCTCGGCCGGATGGGCACGCCGATGTGCGCCAACCTGGTGCGCGCCGGCCACCGGGTGGTCGCGACCGACCTCCGGCCGGAGTGCGAGCAGCTCGCCGAGGCACTCGGCGCGGAGTGGTCGGCCAGTACGGTGGCCACCGCCGCCCAGTCCGACGTGCTCATCACGATGTTGCCGGGACCGCCGGAGGTGCACGACGCCCTGCTCGGCCCGGGTGGCGGACTGGCCGCCCTGGCTCCCGGCGCGACGTGGCTCGACATGAGCAGCAACTCCCCCGCCGCCGCCGAGCCGATCCAGCGGCGGGCCAGGGAGCGGGGCGTGCACACCCTGGAGGCGCCGGTCGGCGGCGGCATCCCGGCGGCGCGGGACGGGAGCCTGCAGCTGTTCGTGGCCGGCGACACCGCGGTGTTCGCCGGCCTGCGGCCGCTGCTGGAGGTGCTCGGCGACCCGGGCCGGATCCGCCACCTCGGCCCGCACGGCTTCGGCTACACGGCGAAGCTGCTGGTCAACCTGCTGTGGTTCGGCCAGGCGATCGCCGCCGGCGAGGCGCTGCTGCTCGCCAAGGCGGCAGGCCTCGACCTGCGGGTGCTGCACGAGGTGCTCGACTCCAGCAGCGCGGCCAGCACCTTCCTGCGGCGCGACCTGCCCGCGCTGCTCACCGGCGACTACCTCGAGTCGTTCGGCCTGGACCGGATCTGCGAGGAGCTGGGCGCTCTCGACACGATGGCTCGCGCGCACGGCGTGCCGTTCGAGCTGTCCGACGTCGTGAGCCGCACCCACCAGCGCGCGCTCCGGCACTTCGGTCCGAAGGACGGCGAGCTGCTCGCGGTCGCCCTGCTCGAGGAAGAGGCCGGCACCCCACTCCGCTACACCCCCTGACCAGCCGTCCCCAGGCCCCACCTGTCGCGCGCCAGGGCCGTCCACGCGGCGGCCGGTGTCAGGGCGCCACTCGGATGCTCACCGTGGCATTGAGGCCCGGGCGCAGGCGGGCATCGTTCTCGGCATAGGGCCTGATCCGGACCGCGACGTACTGGTCGATCTTCTGGATATTGGTCGGATCGATGTCGGTCGACGGATAGATCTGGAAGTTACCGGCGGCGGACGGCTGGAGTTGCTCGACCGAGCCGCTGATCACCTCGTCCGGAAACGCGTCCAACCGCACCTCCACCGGATCCCCGATCCGCACGTGCTGAATGTCGGACTCGGGGACGCGGGCCGTGATGTAGATAAGGCCGGGGTTGTAGGCGATCGCCAGGGTCTGCCCGGCGCGCACATACGATCCCTCGTGCACGGCTTCGAGCCCGATGGCACCGTCGTCCGGCGCCTTGATCACCCGGCTGGCCTGGGGCCCGCCCCCGACGGCCGCCACCCGCCCGAGAATCTCGCCCCGCCGGAATGCCGAGCCCTGGTCGAGGTTCGAGTCCGCCAGAGTGCCGCTGGACGGCGCATTGATCTCGATCTGGTCGCCGTCGACCTGCGCATTCCGGGTGGTCACATAGAACCGGTCGTGCAGCAGATAGTTGGCGCCGAAGGCCACGAGTTCGCAGACCGTCAGGACGGCGACCAGGACCAGGACAATTCCGGCGGCCCGGACCGTCCTGGCCGGAAACGGCACGGGTGCGACAAAAGGCCCATCGGTGGTCTCCTCCACCGTGGGCAATACGGCGGACTGTTGGTCGGGCATTAGACCCCCACCTCAACGAGCTGCCGGCGCGGGGTCCGAGGTGGCGTCGGCCAGGTCGCGAAGAATGTGACCACAATGGCGGCCAATGCGGCCAGACCCAGCAGGGTGTAGGCATCTCCGTACGCAGCCGTGGAGCTGTGGACCTGCATTTCCTGCCACAGGGGCAGCAGCCCGCCCGGGCCTCTCTGTTGCAGTTGGTAAATCGTGGGATCGTGGTAGGGAGTGCTGACGTCGAGCAGGGCGGCCTGGTTGGCGAAATGCTGGGCCCGGTGCACGGTCACGAGATCGGACACCGCGGCGAAGCCGAGCGCCGCCCCGGTGCGCTGGACGATGGTGCGAAAGGCGATCCCGTCAGGCACGAGGTGCGGCGGAAGCACCGACACCGCGCCGCCGAGCATGGGCAACATGATGAGGCCCACGCCGAGCGCGCGGCAGCACAGCAGGGGCACAACCTGCTGGTGAGGCAGGTCCACGGTGAGATGGCCGAGGATGAGCGTCGAGCCGCCCATCAACAGCAGGCCGAGGATCGTGACCGGTCTGGGGCCGAAGCTCCGCCACAGCAGGCCGGACAGCGGTATGGCGACAATCCAGGCGATGGCCTGCGGCACGAATATCATCCCGGCCTGGCTGGGCGTCATCTGCTGCGCCTGCTGCAGGAAGGACGGCAGAAAGCCGAACATGGCGTTCAGGCCGACGAACAGGACCTCGAGGATCACCAGGGCGAGTACGAACGGGCGGAAGGTAAAGATCCGCAGGTTCAGCAGGGGATTTGCCACTCGCAGCTCGACCGCGACAAAGGCGACCAGGGCGTTCACCGCGAGGCCGAGGAGCACCAGGATCGGGTAGCTGGTCCATCCCCAGGCCGGCCCCTTCGACAGGGCGAGCAGGAATGCGAAGGATCCGGTGGCGGCCAGGATGAACCCCGGCACATCGAAGCGCGGTGGCGGGCCGGTGGGCGGCATCGCCGGCAGGAACAGAGAGACCGCGACCATGCCGAGGATCGCCAGCGGCACATCGGCCAGGAAGATGAACCGCCAGTTCAGGTACTCGACGAGATAACCGCCGATGAACGGGGCGAAACCCGGGGCTGAGATGGCTACCATCGCGTAGACCGCGAAGGCCCCCGGCTGTGCCGCGCGCGGTATCAACCGGTAGATGATTCCGACGCACACGATCGGCGTGAGGGCACCGGGAATTGCCTGGATAATGCGGAAGGCAACGAGACTTTCGATACTGCCGGCCAGGCCGCACAATATCGAAGTCCCCACGTAGGCCAGCAGAGCGACCAGATACATTCGGCGGAGCCCGAAACGACGGCACAGCCATACGGCCGCGGGAATCACCACCCCTTGCGACAGCTTGAAGGCGGTCGTGATCCACTGGACGCTCTCGTTCGTGGCGCCCAGGTCCTTGCCGATCTCGGGATAGGCGATACCGACGATCGCCGAGTCCAGGGTGGACAGAAACATGCCGATCGATACGGTCAGGACCACCGGCAGCAGCCAGCTGAGCATGCTGGCACCCGGACGACCGCCCCCGACCGGAGCGGGCCCGGCGGTGGCCCCCACCGCGGTCTCTTGCGCGGCGTCGACGGGGGCACTTCGCCCGGGAGCCGAACTGATGACATTCGTCATCGAGCCTCCACACCTCCGAGGACACAAACGGGAATGGATCAGCGCGGAGCGATGGGCGAACAAGCGAAGAGTATTCGGTCAGTCACATACTGCAAACAGCACGAGTTTTCGAAATCACTCTAGCCACACAGAATCAACATCTGATCGACAATGCGGCAACAACTCGTCAATGAGCGGTCGCCGGGCCCCCGGATATTACGGCAGCCGGACCGATCCGTCAGCCTCTCGATCCCGTCGGCTGAGCCGGCCGACCTGGTCGCACCGGTCCGCGCGGCTCGCCGGTCAGATCCCCGGTCAGCTCTCGACGCCGGCCCGTACCGTCCTGTATATACAGGTAATGGTCACCCCGTCAGTGCTGCTCGAACGAGCCCTCGAGCCGGTACCGGGAGCCGGGCAGCACAAGGCGCGCCACGCTGGTCGTCCGGCTCGCCGACCAGGTGCGCCTGCGGATCAGCAGGCAGGGCTCGCCACCGCCGATGCCGAGCAGCCGGCACTCCTCGGCGCTGCCGAGCCCGGCCTCCACGATGTGCTCGCCGCGCTGCAGCGGCGCCACGCGGGACAGGTAGGTGTTGGGGGTGTTCCGGGTGAAGTCCTGGTCAAGGTAGTCCGGGGCGCTGTCCGGGCGGACGAACCGGTCCTCCAGCTGGATCGGCAGCTCGTCCTCGAAGTGCACCACCAGCGAGTGGTAGACCTTGTCCCCCGCGGACACCTCCAGCTCGGCGGCCACCGACCGGTCGGCCGGCTCGGCGCGCAGCAGCACCACCTCGGCCCAGTAGTGCCGGCCCCGGGCGCGGACCTCGTCGGCGATGTTGCGCACCTCGACCAGCGGCGAGCTGCCCTTGCGCCGCGCGATGAAGGTGCCCACGCCCATCAGGCGGGCCACCTGCCCCTCGGCGACCAGCTCGCGGAACGCCCGGTTGATCGTCATGCGGGACAGCCCCAGCACCTGGACCAGCTGGTTCTCCGACGGCAGCAGCTCACCCTCGGCCCAGTGACCGGCGCCGACCTGCTCGGTGACCACGTTCTTCACCCGCTGGTACGCCGGCTCCGCGTGCTGGTTGCGGGCCCGGTACAAGGCCGCGAAGTCGACCTCGTCAATGGCCACGCCAGTCCCCCTCCCGCCCGGTCACCCGCTCCAGCACCCGCACCGTCGTCCGCACAGTAGCGCCCAACCCAGGGGAGTCATGCCCGACAGCAGCCGCATCCGTATCGAAGGCACCGGCCTGCGCTGCGCCGACGTGGTGCGGATCGCCCGGCGCAGCGCCTCGGTCGAGCTCGACGAGCACGCCGTGCAGCGCGCCGAGAAGGCCTACCAGCTCGCGGTGGACATCGGCGCCAAGCGGGCCGTCTACGGGCGCACCACCGGCGTCGGCGCCAACCGGCACACCGTGGTCGACCCGCACTCCGCCGACCAGCACGGGCTGCAGCTGCTGCGCAGCCACGCCGGCGGTACCGGCGCGCCGCTGCCCGAGGACGTCGTCCGCGCGACGCTGGCGATCCGGCTCAACCAGCTCGCCGCCGCCGGCAGCGGGGTGCACCCGAGGCTGCTCTACGCGCTGGAGACCGCGCTGCGGGTCGGCGCGATCCCGCTGGTGCACTCCCGGGGCGCGATCGGCACCGGCGACCTCACCGCGCTGGCCGAGGTCGCGCTGACCCTGGCCGGCGAGCGCCCCTGGCAGATCGGCTGGCTGGACCCCGTGGCGGTCAGCCCCGGCGACGCGCTGGCGTTCATCTCCAGCAACGCCGCCACACTGGCCCAGGCCGTACTCACCTGGCACGACCTGCGGCGGCTGCTGCACGCCAGCCAGGTGGTGGCCGCGCTGTCCTACTGCGCGCTCGGCGGGTCCCCGGAGGCGTTCTCCGAGCGCGTGCACGCCGCCCGCCCGCACCCGGGCTCGGTGCGCTGCGCGGCCGAGATGCGGCGGCTGCTGATCGGCGAGGGTGAGCCCACGCCCGGCCGGCGGCTGCAGGACCCGTTCGGGCTGCGGGCGTTCCCGCAGGTCCACGGCCCGGCGCTGGACGCGGTGGACTCACTGGAGCGGGTGCTCGGCATCGACATCAACGCGGCGGCGGAGAACCCGCTGATCGACGTCGACACGCAGGAGGCCTACCACCACGGCCAGTTCTCCACCGCCTACCTCGCACTGACCCTCGACCACCTGCGGGCCGCGCTGCACCACGTCGCCGAGCTGTCCGCGGCCCGGCTGAGCGACCTCGTGGAGCCCGAGCTGACCGGCCTCACCCCGTTCCTCGCGGCCGGGCCGGCCAGCAGCTCCGGGATCATGATCCTGGAGTACGTGGCGCACGACGCGCTCGGCCAACTGCGGCACACCGCCTCTCCGGTCACCCTCGGTACGGCGGTGATCTCCCGGGGGTTGGAGGACCACGCGAGCTTCTCCACACACGCGGCGCGCAGCACGTCGGCGGCGGTCAGCGCCTACCGCACGGTGCTGGCCTGCGAGGTGCTCGGCGCGGTCCGGGCACTGCGGCTGTCCGGGGCGCCGCTGCCGGAGGCCCCGATCGCGGACGCCTTCGCGCGCGCCGCCCAGCAGTTGCCCCTGGTCGAGCCCGACCACCCGCTCAGTGACGAGGTCGCCCAGGCCGAACACCTGGTCGACCTGCTGGCCACGTTCTAGCGCCACCACCCGGTTACCGACCCTGAGGAGAGCCGTGACCGAGACCCCGCCGCCCGCCGACGTGCCGGGTACGGCCGACCGGTCCGGAGCGACCGCGTTCGACGACGTCCCCCTCAACCGGTTCCACCTCAAGATCACCGCACTGACCTTCTGCGCCAACTTCTCCGACGGCTACGAGCTGGGCATCATCGGGATCGCGCTGCCGATGCTGAGCCCGCAGCTGCACGCCGGCGCGATCTGGCAGGGGCTGCTCGGCGCGTCCGCGCTGGTCGGCATCTTCCTGGGCAGCATGGTGGTCGGCTGGGCGGCGGACCTGATCGGTCGGCAGCGGCTGTACCTGTGGGACTTCCTGCTGATCGCCGCCGCGTCGCTGCTGGAGCTGTTCGTGAGCAGCCCCGGCGAGCTGTTGGTGCTCCGGTTGTTGATCGGGTTCGGCATCGGCGCCGACTATGCGCTCGGCCCGACACTGGTCGCCGAGTTCGTGCCGCGCCGCTACCGGGGTGGGCTGCTCGCGTCGCTGACGGTGATGTGGACGGTCGGCTACACGGCGGCGTTCTTCTTCGGCAACTTCCTGGTCGGCTTCGGTGGCGACTCGTGGCGGTGGCTGCTGGCCAGCAGTGCGATCCCGGCCATCGCGGTGGTGCTGCTGCGGATCGGCACGCCGGAGTCACCCCGCTGGCTGGCCAGCGCCGGCAAGCTCGCCGAGGCGCGGGAGGTGGTGCGCCGGTTCGCGGGCGTCGAGGTCGACTTCGACGCCTTCGCCCGCGAGCACCCGGTGGCGGCCAAGGTGAGCTACCGGGAGCTGTTCGGCCGGGCGTACCGGCGCAACACCGCGTTCGGCGTGCTGTTCTACAACGCCCAGGTCATCCCCTACTTCGCCATCTACACGTTCCTGCCGCTCGTGCTGCTGAAGATGGGGCTCGGCGAGGAGGGCTTCCGCACCGACGCCTGGCTGAACGTGTTCCTCCTGCTGGGCAGCCTCGGTGGGCTCTGGCTGGTGGCC
The DNA here is from genome assembly GCA_036272155.1 of Pseudonocardia sp. GTDB lineage: Bacteria > Actinomycetota > Actinomycetes > Mycobacteriales > Pseudonocardiaceae > Pseudonocardia. The sequence continues at coordinate 7,407 of DATAZG010000071.1, read as the reverse complement.
AAGATGTCCCGGCGGGGGCTGACCATCGGGTCGTTCGCGGTGCTCGCGGTGTCCATGGCCCCGATGGCGATCTGGCCGGAGGCGCCGACCCTGCTGCTGTTCCCGCTGTTCCTGGTGTTCACGTTCACCATGTCGGCCGCGGTGAACCTGGACCAGGTCTACCCGCCCGAGCTGTTCCCCACCGAGCTGCGCAGCTCGGGCGTCGGCCTGTTGAACGGGATGAGCAGGATCGGCTCGGCGATCGGCACGTTCCTGCTGCCGATCAGCCTGGACTCCGTCGGCTTCGGGCCCACCATGCTGGCCCTGACCCTGGTGCTGGTCGCCGGGCTGCTCGTGTCGATCGCGTGGGCGCCGGAGACGAAGGGCACCGTCCTGGACTGACCTGCACTGAGCCGGACTGAGCTGGACTGAGCTGGACTGACGGAATCCGCGACTCACCCTGACAAGATCCGCGACTCGCGGGAGGTTGAGTGGGGGTGCGCCGGGGGCGGGGGTCAGCTCTTGAAGCCGCCGGTGAGGACCACCTTGCCGGCCATGGCGCCGGACTCGACGAGCTCGTGGGCCTGGCGCAGGGTGGCGGCGTTGATCGGCTCGAGCCGCCGCGCCACGGTGGTGCGCAGCACTCCCTCGTCGACCAGCCGGGCGGCGGCCTCGAGCAGCTCGTGCTGGGCGGGGTCCTCCGGGGCGAACAGCGGGCGGGTGAACATCAGCTCCCAGTGCCAGGTCAGGCTCTTGGCCTTGAGCGGCAGCAGGTCCAGCCCCGCCGGCTCGTCGATCGCCGTGATCTCGCCACCCGGGCGGAGCAGCTCCACGAACCTGTCCACGTTGCCGGCCGAGAACGGCGTGAAGATGTAGTCGACGCCGGCCGGGGCGACCTCGCGGACCGCCGCCACCAGGTCGCTGTGGTGGTCCACCGCGTGGTGCGCACCGAGCTCGGTCACCCACTTCTGCGACTCCGGGCGGGACGCGGTGCCGATCACGGTCACCCCGGTCAGTGCCCTGGCCAGCTGGACCAGCACCGAGCCCACCCCGCCCGCCGCGCCCATCACCAGCAGCGTGCCGGTGCTGTCCTTGCCGAGCCGGAACCGGTCGAACAGCGCCTCCCACGCGGTGATCGTGGTCAGCGGCAGCGCGGCGGCCTCGGCGAAGTCCAGCGTGGCCGGCTTGTGCCCGGTGATCCGCTCGTCGACCAGGTGGAACTGGGAGTTGGTGCCCGGCCGGCCGATCGAGCCGGCGTAGTAGACCTCGTCGCCGACTCGGAACCGGGTCACCTCGGCGCCGACGCCGACCACCACACCGGCGGCGTCGTAACCGAGCACCTTCAACTCGCCGGCGGGGTCGTTCCCGGCCCGGACCTTGGTGTCCACCGGGTTCACCGAGACCGCCTCGACCCGCACCAGCAGGTCTCGCGGACCGGGCTCGGGAACGGGCAGCTCGGCGTCCACCAGGCTGTCCGGGTCGGTGATCGGCAGGCTCTTGCGGTATCCGACCGCGCGCATGTTCTCCGTCATGCCTTGACGGTAACTCCAGGGCCCTAGTTACCTGCAAGGCTTGCTAGTACCCAAAGGATAGTATGCTGTTCGGCATGCTGGAGGACACCTGCGACGGCGTGCGCGACGCCTATCTCGCCGCCTGCCCCTGCCGCGAGCTGCTGGATCTGCTGGCGAACAAGTGGAGCGCGCTGGCGCTGGGCGCGCTGGAGGACGGGCCCCGCCGGTTCGGCGCGCTGCGCGCCAAGCTGGACGGGATCAGCCCCAAGATGCTGACCCAGACGCTGCGTCGGCTGGAGGAGCTCGGCCTGGTCGACCGGGTCGTCTACCCGGCGGTGCCGCTGCACGTCGAGTACTCGCTGACCCCGCTCGGCCGCGACGCGTGTGTGCCGCTCGGCGCGCTGCGCCGCTGGGTCGAGGCCAACGTGGACCGGATCCCCGCGCTGACCTGAGCGGCCCGGTCCCGGCCGGACTAGACCAGGGACAGCGTGTGCAGCACGAGCCTGGCCGCCGCCCCACCGGACTCCTCGGCGATGTCCAGCGCCGTGGGCACGTCCAGGTCACGCAGCAGGGCGGCGCTGACCGCGTCCGACGCCGCGCTGGACGCCGTCAGGCTCCCGGCCGCCGAGTACAGCCGCTCCAGCCGCCCGGCCGAGGCGAGCAGGTCCTTCGGCTGGAACTCCCAACTGTCGCGCCAGCTCCGGTCCAGCAGCAGCAGCCGGATGGCGGCCGGCGAGTGCTGTTCGAGCAGATCGGCGACGAGCACCAGGTTGCCGGTCGACTTGGCCATCTTGGCGCCGTCGATCATGACCGTGCCGATCGCCAGCCGACCGCGCGCGAACGGGCGCACGCCGGTCGCCGCCTCGACCATCGCGGCCTGGTAGGCGTGGTGCGGGAACGCCAGGTCGGCGCCGCCGGCCACGATGTCGACCGAGTGGCCGAGCACGCTCACCGCGATCGCCGCGCACTCGGCGTGCCAGCCGGGGCGGCCCGGTCCCCACGGGCTCGGCCAGGCCGGGTCACCCAGGCCGGAGCGGCGCCAGACCGCGACGTCGTACGGCTCGGCGCTGGCCGGGCCCTCGGTGAGCTCGCCGTGCTCGTCCGACTGGGCCGGCGCCCCGCCGGGGATCGCCGGGTAGCCGCGGAAGTAGACCTGGCCGTCACGGTGGTAGGCGTGGCCGGACTCCAACAGCGCGGCGGCCAGCTGGATCACGTGGTCCACGTAGCGGTGGGCCCTCGGTGTGTGGGCCGGGCGGCGCACCCGCAGCGCGGCCATGTCCTGCTCGAACAGATACTCCTGGGTGACCGCGAACTCGTCGTACCGGCTGTCCTGCTCGGCGGCCGCCCTGGTCAGTACGTCGTCGACGTCGGTGACGTTGCGGCACACCGTCACGTCGACGCCGGCCAGCCGCATGATCGAGGTCGCCGCGTCGACCCAGACGAACGTGGCCGCGTGGCCGAGGTGCGTGACGTCGTACGGGGTGATCCCGCACAGGTAGATCCGGGCGGGACTGACCAGCGGCAGCACCTGGCCACCGAGGCTGAAGGTGCGCTGGGCGACGGAGGACGGTGCCATGCACCCCAGCCTGCCAGGCCGCGCTCGGTACCACGCAACCTGATCCGTCCGCTGCCGATCCGGCGGTGATCCGGTAAGACTGTCGCTGGGGAAGGCACCGGACGCACTCGGCCACGCGGCGGAGGGGCCGGAGCCGGCCAACCACAGGGAGGTGGGCGTGGTCGACAACGGTGCCGCCTATGTCGTCGGCACGTTCGACACCAAGGGCACCGAGCTCGGCTACGCGGCCGACCTCGTCCGGGCCGCCGGCGTCGCCACCCGCACCGTCGACCTGTCCACCCGGGGCGAACCGAGCGCGGCGGACACCTCGGCGCGCGAGGTCGCCGGGCACCACCCGGACGGCGCCGACGCGGTCTTCACCGGCGACCGAGGTACCGCGGTCGCCGCCATGACGCTGGCCTTCGAGCGGTACCTGGCCAGCCGGGACGACGTGGCCGGCGTGCTCGGGCTCGGTGGCTCCGGCGGCACCGCACTGATCGCGCCGGCGCTGCGCGCGCTGCCGGTCGGCCTGCCCAAGCTGATCGTGAGCACGGTGGCCGGCGGGGACGTCTCGGCGTACGTCGGCGCCAGCGACATCGCCATGCTGCACTCGGTCACCGACGTGGCCGGGCTGAACCGGATCTCCCGCCGGGTGCTCGGCAACGCGGCGCACGCCATGGCCGGCATGCTCGCGCACCGGGTACCGGCGGCGGCGGACCGGCCGGCCGTCGCGCTGACCATGTTCGGGGTCACCACGCAGTGCGTCACCTCGGTGGCCGAGCAGCTCGCCGACCGCTACGACCCGCTGGTCTTCCACGCCGTCGGCACGGGTGGCCGGGCGATGGAGAAGCTGGTGGACGACGGCCAGCTCAGCGCGGTGCTGGACATCACCACGACGGAGATCTGTGATCTGGTCGCCGGCGGGGTGTTCAGCGCCGGGCCGGAGCGCCTCGACGCGATCGCGCGCACCGGGGTGCCCTACGTCGGCTCCTGCGGCGCGCTGGACATGGTCAACTTCGGCGCGCCGGACACGGTGCCCGCGCGCTACGCCGGCCGGCTGTTCTACGAGCACAACGCGCAGGTCACCCTGATGCGCACCAACCGTGAGGAGTGCCAGCTGATCGCCGAGTTCCTGGCCGGCAAGCTCAACGCCTGCACCGGCCCGGTCCGCTTCCTGCTGCCCGAGGGCGGGGTGTCCGCGCTGGACGCGCCCGGCCAGCCGTTCTACGACCCGGGCGCCGACCAGCTGCTGTTCGCCACGCTGGAGCGGCTCGTCGCGCAGACCGCCGACCGGCGGATCATCCGACTGCCGCACAACCTGAACGACCCGAGGTTCGCCGACGCCCTGGTCGCCGCATTCGAGGAGGTGGCCGGGTGAGCGCACCCGCGAGCCGGGCCGAGCTGGTCGAGCGGTTCACCGAGATGGCCCGGCGGGGCGAGCCGATCGTCGGCGGCGGCGCCGGCACCGGGCTGTCCGCCAAGTGCGAGGAGGCCGGCGGCATCGACCTCATCGTGATCTACAACTCCGGCCGGTACCGGATGGCGGGGCGGGGCTCGCTGGCCGGGCTGCTCGCTTACGGCAACGCCAACGAGATCGTCGTCGAGATGGCCGCCGAGGTGCTGCCCGTCGTCAAGCACACCCCCGTGCTGGCCGGGGTGAACGGCACCGACCCGTTCCTGCTGCGCGACCGGTTCCTGCGCGAGCTGCGCGAACTGGGCTTCGCCGGCATCCAGAACTTCCCCACCGTCGGCCTGATCGACGGCGTCTTCCGGGCCAACCTGGAGGAGACCGGCATGAGCTTCGGCCTCGAGGTCGAGCTGATCGAGGCCGCCCGCAAGGCCGACCTGCTCACCACGCCGTACGTGTTCTCCGCCGCCGACGCCCGCGCCATGACCAGGGCCGGCGCCGACCTGATCGTCTGCCACATGGGCCTGACCACGGGCGGGGCGATCGGCGCCGACACCGCGAAGACGCTGGACGACTGCGTGGCGCTGATCGACGAGTGGTCGGCGGCCGCGCTGGGCGAGCGGGACGACGTGCTGGTGCTCTGCCACGGCGGCCCGATCGCCGAACCGGCGGACGCCGCGTACGTGCTGGCCCGGGCCACGCACTGCCACGGCTTCTACGGCGCCAGCAGCATGGAACGACTGCCCACCGAACGCGCCCTCACCGAGCAGACCCGCGCGTTCAAGAACCTCCGCAACTGAAGAACAAACCGTCCGGAAGGAACATCAATGCCCAAGCCCTACGCCAGTGGGATCGTGCCCGCCTCAGCCGACCAGGTCTGGGAACTGGTCAAGCAGTTCAACGGGCTGCCCGGCTGGCTGCCCGCGATCACCCACAGCGAGATCGAGGGAGGCGGCTCCGGCCAGGAGGTCGGCTCGGTACGCCGGCTCAGTCTCGGCGAGATGGGCCAGGTCGCCGAGAAGTTGCTGACCCTGAACGACGACGACCGGACGTACACCTACGCGTTCACCGACTCCGGCCCGTTCCCGGTCCGCAGCTATAAGTCGACGATCCGGATCGCCCCGCTGACCACCACCGGCCAGGCGTTCGTGGAGTGGTGGGCGTGGTTCGACGCCGACGCCGAGCACGAGGAGGACCTGATGAACACCTACTCCAACGGCGTGTACGCCGCCGGCATCGAGGGCCTGGTCAAGCACTTCGGCGGCTGACGCAGGTGGCCCGTGAGTGGCGAGTGGTCCTCTGGGACCAGTCGCCACTCACGAGGTTCTCACGGGCCGGACGGGGCCAACCGGCCGCGCGGAATCCGGCGCCACCGTCGATCACCCCTGACGTCACGCCGCGTCCGGTGCCGGCACCTCGGCTTCCACCCCGGTGTTCACCGGCCGCGCCCGCATGCCGAACAGCCAGGTCAGTGCACCGATCAGGGCGAGCGCGGCGGCCACCACCAGCGGCACGACGAACGAGCTGGTCGCGTAGGCCAGCGCCCCGGTCACGATCGGCCCGAGGATGCCGCCGACGTTGCCCATCGCGTTGATGAACCCGGTCGCCGAGCCGGACAGGTTCAGGCTGCGCGTGACGTCCTGGGTGGCCGCCCAGACCGCCCCGTTGGCGAAGATGATGCCCGAGGTGGAGATGGCCAGGCAGATGATCGCCACCGTGGCGCTGGTGGCGAACGCGGTACCCAGGATGGCCAGCGCCGCAACCATGCCGGTGACCAGCACGACCTTGCGGGCGTTCAGGGTGGACATACCCCGGCGCAGCGCGATGTCCGACGTCCGGCCGGCCAGGATGCCCACCGCGAACGCGCAGATCCAGGGCACCGACGTGGCGAAACCGGACTTCAGGATGGTCATGTGCCGGTCCTGCACCAGGTAGCTGGGCACCCAGGTGATGAACGTGTACAGGATGTAGAGCAGGCAGAAGTAGCCGCCGGTGATCGCCCAGATCTCCCGCTGCTTGACGATCGAGCCCCAGGGCGCGCGGCCCTCCTGCTGGTACGGCTCCTGGTCGGAGACGATCAGCTCGCGCTCCTCGGCGGACAGCCTCCGGTCTTCGAGCGGGTGCCGGTACCAGGCGTACCAGATCACCGCGACCAGCAGCGACAGCACGCCCGTCGCGATGAAGCAGCTGCGCCAGCCGTAGTCGGTGACCATCCAGGCCAGGATCGGCGGGCCCACCGCGGAGCCGAGCGCGACCCCGGAGATGAACATGCTGCCGCCCATCCCGCGCTCCGAACGGGGCAGCCAGTCGGACAGCGTGCGGATCGCCGCCGGGGCGAACGGCGCCTCGCCGACGCCGAGCAGCAACCGGGGCCCGAACAGCGTGCCGACCGAGTTGACCAGCGCGGTCAGGAAGCTGGACACCGCCCAGATCAGCAGTGCGGCGGAGTAGACCACCCGGGTGCGCACCCGGTCCACCAGCATCCCGGCCGGCAGGTTCAGCAGGGTGTAGGTCCAGGTGAAGCTGGACAGCAGCAGCCCCATCACCGCGGCGTTGGTATGGAACTCCTTGGTCAGCACCGGCGCCGCGATCGACAGGTTGACCCGGTCGACATAGGCGATCGCGGTGATGATCATTACGAATGTGGCGACGACCCAGCGCCGCCGGTTGCGCAACATGGTTGGCCCTCCTCGCACCTCGATGTGCCCTCGCCGCTACCCCCGGCGCATTAGGTCCGTCTCGGTGGCCCGGTGGAGCCGGCCAGCACCAGCTCGGGCCTGATCAGCTCCGGCGGCCCGGGGGCGGCGCCGGGCGGGTCGTCCAGCCGATCGAGCAGCAACCGGGCGGCCCGGCGGGCCAGCTCCGGGTACGGCACCGCGACGGTGGTCAGCGGCGGGTCGCTGAGCGCGAACCAGCTGGGGTCGCCGTACACCACGAGCGACAGGTCATCGGGC
>DATAZG010000070.1:0-7987 GCA_036272155.1 Pseudonocardia sp. | reverse complement strand
AGTCCACCTGTCCACTCTCCATCAATCCATACCGGAGCAACCCACCGCATGTCCACCGACACCACCACCGTCTCGACCACCCCGCAGGTCGCAGTTAACGACGTCGGGACGGAGGAGGACTTCCTCGCCGCCATCGACCAGACGATCAAGTACTTCAACGACGGCGACATCGTTGAAGGCACCATCGTGAAGGTCGATCGGGACGAGGTTCTTCTCGATATCGGCTACAAGACCGAAGGGGTCATCCCCTCCCGCGAGCTGTCCATCAAGCACGACGTCGACCCGGCCGATGTGGTCAAGGTCGGAGAGTTCGTCGAGGCGCTCGTCCTCCAGAAGGAGGACAAGGAAGGGCGCCTGATCCTGTCCAAGAAGCGTGCTCAGTACGAGCGCGCCTGGGGCACGATCGAGGCCCTCAAGGAGGCCGACGAGCCGGTCGAGGGCACTGTCATCGAGGTCGTCAAGGGCGGCCTGATCCTGGACATCGGCCTGCGGGGCTTCCTGCCCGCCTCGCTGGTGGAGATGCGCCGGGTGCGCGATCTGCAGCCGTACGTCGGCCGCAAGATCGAGGCCAAGATCATCGAGCTGGACAAGAACCGCAACAACGTGGTCCTGTCCCGCCGGGCCTGGCTGGAGCAGACCCAGTCCGAGGTGCGCAGCGAGTTCCTCAACCAGCTGGCCAAGGGCCAGGTGCGCAAGGGCGTTGTGTCCTCGGTGGTCAACTTCGGTGCGTTCGTCGACCTCGGCGGCGTGGACGGCCTCGTGCACGTCTCCGAGTTGTCCTGGAAGCACATCGACCACCCGAGCGAGGTTGTCGAGGTCGGCCAGGAAGTCACCGTCGAGGTTCTCGACGTCGACCTGGACCGTGAGCGCGTGTCGCTGTCGCTCAAGGCCACCCAGGAAGACCCGTGGCGGCTCTACGCCCGCACCCACGCGATCGGCCAGATCGTGCCCGGCAAGGTCACGAAGCTGGTTCCGTTCGGTGCGTTCGTCCGCGTGGAGGAGGGCATCGAGGGTCTGGTGCACATCTCCGAGCTGGCCGAGCGCCACGTGGAGATCCCGGAGCAGGTCGTCCAGGTCGGCGACGACTGCATGGTCAAGGTCATCGACATCGACCTCGACCGGCGCCGGATCTCACTGTCGCTGAAGCAGGCCAACGAGGGTATGACTCCGGAGACGGAGTTCGACCCCACCCGCTACGGGATGGCTGCCGAGTACGACAACGAGGGCAACTACATCTACCCCGAAGGCTTCGACGTCGAGAGCGGCGACTGGCAGGAGGGGTTCGAGTCCCAGCGCGAGGAGTGGGAGCGCCAGTACGCAGAGGCGCACGTCCGCTTCGAGCAGCACATCGCGCAGCTCAAGAAGGCGGCCGAGGCCGAGGCCGCTGCCGGTACCGAGGAAGGTGGCGTCAGCGGGGCTGCCCCGTCGAACTACTCCTCGGACAGCAGCAGCAGCGACGGCGGCACGCTGGCCAGTGACGAGCAGCTCGCGGCTCTGCGCGAGAAGCTCTCCGGCGGCGCTTCCTGAGCTAGTCCCACCCCGGCGCACTGAGGCCGGGTCCGGCAGACACACCGAGCCGGGTACCCCCAACTTTCGGGGGTACCCGGCTCGGGTGGTTTAACGCGCGGCACACCGTCCGGCGAAGCGCCCGGGGTTACCGTCTCGCCGTGCGAGCTCGCTGGATGTCCGTCGCGGTGGTGGCCATGGCTGTAGCCATGACCGTCACCGTCCTCGCCGGTTGCGGCGACCAGAGCGGGCGCGACTACCCCGAGTCCGTGCCGACCTTCTCCGACGGGCCGACCACCGGCCTGAGGGCCCCGGCACCGGAGCGGGACACGCTGCTGCCGGTGGACTGCGCCGACGTGGTCTCGGGCGCGCAGATGTCCGCCCTGCTCGGCCAACCGGTGGACAGCGTCGGCGCGCACACCGTGCTCGGCCAGCCGGCGCCCTCGGTCGGCCGCCTGGAGCGGGTCACCTGCCAGTACCAGCGCGCCGGCAACCGAGGCGCCACCCCCGACGTCGAGCTGATCCTGGCGGCCTACGGCACCCGGGCCGCCGCCGACAAACAGCTGACCACCAACGCCGCCGCCGAACGCCACGAGGCCCAGTCGGCGGAGAACCTGTCCATCGGCAGCGCGCGCGCCGTGCTGTTCGCCGAGCGGGGCAAGACCGTGCTGATGGTCAACAGCGGCCGGTCGTCGGTCAGCATGACGATGCAGCACGGCGTGACCCCGCCGAACGAGACCAGGGCCGTGATGATCGACCTGACCCAACGGGTGCTGCCGAACCTCGCTCCGGAGCCGGTCGGCGAGTCACGATAGCGTCGCCGCATGCTGCGGATCGGGCTCACGGGGGGCATCGGGGCCGGCAAGTCGACGGTGGCCCGGCGGTTGGTGGAGCTGGGCGCGACCCTGGTCGACGCGGACGCGATCGCCCGTGAGGTGGTGCGGCCGGGCAGCCCCGGCCTGGCCGAGGTCGCCGCCGCGTTCGGCACCGAGGTGCTCGACGCCGACGGCGCGCTGGACCGGCCCAAGCTCGGCGCCATCGTGTTCGGTGACCCGGCCGCCCGCCAGCGGCTGAACGGCATCCTGCACCCGCTGATCGGCCGGCGCACCGCCGAGATGGTCGCGGCCGCACCGCCCGACGCGGTGGTGGTGCAGGACATCCCGCTCCTCGTCGAGGGCGGCATGGGGGCGGTGTTCGGGCTGGTCGTCGTGGTGCATGCGACAGTGGACGAGCGGATCGGGCGGCTGGTCGGCGACCGGGGCATGACCGCCGAGGACGCCCGCGCCCGGATCGCCGCGCAGGCCGACGAGCCCGCCCGCCGCGCGGCCGCCGACGTCTGGCTGGACAACACCGGCACCCCGGAGGCCGTGCGCGCCGAGGTGGATCGGCTGTGGCGTGACCGGCTGGTGCCGTTCGAGGCGAACCAGCGGCTGGACCGGGCGCGCCCGCCGATGCCGCCCCGACTGGTCGAGCCCGATCCGGACTGGCCGGCCCAGTACGAGCGGCTGGCCGCGCGGATCCGGGCCGCGGCGGGGGAGCGGGCGGTGACGGTGGAGCACATCGGCTCGACATCGGTGCCGGGCCTGCCGGCCAAGGACGTGCTGGACATCCAGCTGGGCGTGCCTTCGCTGACGGACGGGGCGGCGGACGGGTCGGTCGACGGCGCAGCCGAGCGGGACGCGCTGCGGGCCGCCGGCTTCACCCTCTGCCCGGGTATCGAAGGGGACAACCCGAAGCCGGCGGACCCGGACCCGGCGCACTGGCGCAAGCGGTTCTACGTCTCCGCCGACCCCGGCCGGCCGGTGAACCTGCACGTCAGGGCCGTGGAGTCGGCCGGGTACCGGTACGCGCTGCTGTTCCGGGACTGGCTGCGGGCGGACCCGGCCGCGCGGGACGAGTACCTGGTGGTCAAACGGCGGCTCGAACGGGCCCACTGGGACGACCTCGACACCTCCGGCTACGCCGAGGCGAAGGAGCCCTGGTTCGACGCCGCACTGCCGCTCGCCGAACGCTGGGCGACGGGCACCGGATGGCGGATAGCACTTTCGGAGGGGGTGTCTGAGACGTCCGGAGCTGATTAGGCAAAGCTGTAACGCGCGCCTGGGGTTCTCCGACACACTCCTTGCAAGGCGGACGTCGAACCAGGCGCCTAGTCCATGTGGAGAAGGGGCGGTCACGCCCCCCGAGCCGCCCTTCTCTCCGATATCCACATTCAGGGGGTGGCCCATTGGCGGAAGGGGGAGTGTCGTGGAGTACGGGATGGCCATGCAGCCGGAACCGGAACCCGGGTACCAAGGCGCGACTGTCGCGATTGCACCGGAGCCCAGCCTACGCAGCGAGTTCGGTGCGCACCTGGAGGCGAACTACCCCCGGCTGGTCGCCCAGATGTGCATGATCACGCTGAACCCGGCCGAGGCGCAGGATCTCGTCCAGGACGCGTACGCACGGGCCTGGCAGCGGTGGGCCGATGTCCGCGAGCTGGCCGACCCCACGGGTTGGGTCCGGCAGATGGCGGTACGGGGCAGCACGCGCCGGTGGCGCCGGCTGCTCGCCCGCCTCGGTTTTGACAAGAGTCGCTCCGCCGACTCACCCTCGGACGACCCACAGCACGCCGCCGTGCTCGCCGCGCTGCGCCAGATCCCGCCCTACCGGCGCCGGGTCCTGGTACTGGCCGACGTCGCGCACGTGGCGCTGGTCGAGGTCGCCGAGCTCGAAGGCATTGATGTCGGGGTGGTCGAGGGCCGGCTGGCGCACGCCCGCCGTGAGCTGAACGAGTTCATGGCGCTGCGCCCCCGCACTCAGCCGCCCGGCGTGAACTGGGAGGACATGTGACCGACAACGGCAACCTCGGTGCCGCCGCGCTACGCAGGCTGGACGAGGACCTGACTCAGTCCGTCATGCTGCCCCCGGTCGACGCCGTGATCCGGCGGGCCAGCTCGATGAACCGCACCACGACGGCCGCTACGGCCGCTGTGCTGACGGTCGGTGCGCTCGGCGCGGTGACCGTCGTCGCCCAGTCAGTGGTGTCCGGCGCGGTGCCGCTGCCGGCTCCGGTCGCGCTGTCGGCCGCGCCGCCGCCGCTGCTGTCCACCGGCCCGGGTTCGATCCCGGCGGTCGCACAGGTGCTGAGTCCCGGTGAGCAGCTCGTGCAGCTCAAGCCCGGTTTCGCGGCGCCGGCGGGCTCCCGCGCGCTGGCCAGCGGTGTCACCGTGCTGCCTCCGGGCGCCCGGTACGACTCGGCGCAGGCCGACCCGGTCGACCTGACCGACGGCGACGACGATGACGACAACGACAACGACTCGGGCGACCACCACGACGACGGCGACCACCACGACGACGGTGACGGCGACCACGGCGACGGTGATCACCACCCCGGTCACCACCCGGGCCACCACCCCGGTCACCCGGGTGATCCGGGTGACCCGGGCCAGGGCTGGCCGGGATGGCCGGGCGGCCCCGGTAGCAACCCCGGTCACCCGGGCGACCCCGGTTGGCCGGGCAAGCCCGGTGACCCCGGAAAGCCGGGTCACCCCGGAGAGCCGGGCAAGCCTGGACACCCGGGCAAGCCTGGAGACCCCGGCTGGCCGGGTCAGGGATGGCCGGGTTGGCCGGGCAATCCCAACAACGGCAACCATGGGCAGGATCCGGTCAAGGATCCGGGCCCGGTGACCACGCCCCCAAGCACGGACACCCCGCCGGGCAAGGACACCACGCCGGGTACGGACAACGGTGGCACGACCGGCGGCGACCACAAGTCGACGGTGGTCGTGCAGCCCGCTCCGGCGCAGCCCGCACCCGACAAGCAGCCGGCGCAGCCCGCTCCGGACAAGCAGCCGGCGCAGTCGGCTCCGGCGAAGCCCGCTCCGGAGAAGCCGGCCGCGGAGAAGCCGCAGGTCAAGCCGGCCGAGCCGAAGCCGACCTCCGGAGACAGTGGCTCCGCTCCCGAGCAGCGCCCGTCGAATGACAGCGCGGCGCGCGGCAGCGGTTCCAGCGGCGGTGGCTCCGGCGGCGGTGGCGGTCGCACCGAGAGCAGCCGGGGCGGTTCGTCCGACGGCGGCGGTTCCGGTGGCGGGTCCGCGCCCAGTCACCGGGGCGGTGACGGTGGCGGCGGGGGCTCGCGTGACTCCTCGCCGAAGGAGTCCGGCGGAGGCGGAGGCGGCGGCTCACGCGGCGGTGGTGGCGGCGGCGGCGGTGGCGAGTCCAGGGCGCACGGCGCCGTGGCCCAGCCGACCGACCCGACCGCGGTCCAGCCGGCCGTGAACGCCAAGCGTGGCGCACCCGTGCCGGCGGCTCCGGCCGACGACAACAACTGAGCAAGAACGCTCGAGCAGAACGGGTGGGGCGGTAGCGGCAGGTTCGCTACCGCCCCACCCGTCTGTGCTGGCTGTGGTGTGTGCGCGACCCGGTGCGGGTCAGCGGCGGCGCCAGGTCAGCCGGATGCCGAGCCCGGCGAGCCAGGCGTGCAGGTCGTGCCCGTGGGCGCTGAGCCCGGCCAGCACCCGGTAGCTGGTGGCCAGGGCCCGCTCGGCGGCGGCGGGGTCGAGCAGCCCGGTGGCCACCGCGGCCACGTACTCGTCCAGGTCGAGCACGGTGCTGGACCGGCCGGTGCACACCACGAGGTCCAGGTAATGGTCCACCGTGTGCCAGACCGAGCCGTCCGGCCCGGCCCGCTCGATGTCCACGATGTCCAGGTAGAAGTCCTGGTCGCGCTCGTGGCCGGGGTGCCACCACCAGTCGGTGACCCGGATCCCGAGCTCGGGCAGCAGCCACGACTCGACCCGGGCGAACCGGGGGTGCTCCTGCACCGCCCGGTCCAGGTAGAGCCCGAACGGCTCGATGCGGTACTCGTCGACCGGGCGAACAAAACCCTTCGGATCGGTGTTGGTACAGGTGTGCACGTCGAACGTCTCGTGCTTCGGCGGGTGCATCGAATCCGATACTGTCAGACGAAAGGCTTACTCTCGATACCGTGGCATTCGCGACTGAACACCCCGTCATCGCACACTCGGACGCTCGCCCGGTGGAGTCGATCCCCCGGGAGAACGGCCAGTTCGAGGTGGTCAGCGAGTTCGTGCCCGCTGGTGACCAGCCGGCCGCCATCGAGGAGCTCGAGCGGCGCATCCGGGCCGGTGAGCACGATGTGGTGCTGCTCGGCGCCACCGGCACCGGCAAGTCGGCCACCACGGCCTGGCTGATCGAGCGGTTGCAGCGGCCCACCCTGGTGATGGCGCCGAACAAGACACTGGCCGCCCAGCTGGCCAACGAGCTGCGCGAGATGCTGCCCAACAACGCGGTCGAGTACTTCGTCTCGTACTACGACTACTACCAACCCGAGGCGTACATCGCGCAGACCGACACCTACATCGAGAAGGACAGCTCGGTCAACGACGACGTCGAGCGGCTGCGCCACTCCGCGACGATGAACCTGCTGTCGCGTCGGGACGTCGTAGTGGTCGCGTCGGTGTCCTGCATCTACGGCCTCGGCACCCCGCAGTCCTACATGGACCGGTCGGTGCAGCTGGACGTGGGCGACGAGATCGACCGGGATGCGCTGCTGCGCGCCCTGGTGGATGTGCAGTACACGCGCAACGACATGGCGTTCAACCGAGGCACCTTCCGGGTCCGGGGCGACACGGTGGAGATCATCCCGGCTTACGAGGAGCTGGCGGTCCGGATCGAGTTCTTCGGTGACGAGATCGAGGCGCTCTACTACCTGCACCCGCTGACCGGTGACGTGGTCAAGCAGGTCGACTCGGTGCGCATCTTCCCGGCCACCCACTATGTGGCCGGCCCGGAGCGGATGGAGCGGGCCATCCGGGACATCGAGCAGGAGCTGGAGGAGCGGCTGGCCGAGCTGGAGCGCCAGGGCAAGCTGCTGGAGGCCCAGCGGCTGCGCATGCGCACCCAGTACGACCTGGAGATGATGCGCCAGGTCGGGTTCTGCTCGGGCATCGAGAACTACTCCCGGCACATCGACGGCCGGGGCGCCGGCACCGCGCCGGCCACGCTGCTGGACTACTTCCCGGACGACTTCCTGATGGTGATCGACGAGTCGCACCAGACGGTGCCGCAGATCGGCGGCATGTACGAGGGCGACATGTCCCGCAAGCGGAACCTGGTGGAGTACGGCTTCCGGCTGCCCTCGGCCACGGACAACCGCCCGCTGACCTGGGAGGAGTTCGCCGACCGGATCGGCCAGGTGGTGTACCTGTCCGCCACGCCGGGGCCGTACGAGCTGCAGCGCACCGGCGGTGAGTTCGTCGAGCAGGTGATCCGGCCGACCGGCCTGGTGGACCCGAAGATCGTGGTCAAGCCGACCAAGGGCCAGATCGACGACCTGGTGCACGAGATCCGGGACCGGGCCGAGCGCGACGAGCGGGTGCTGGTCACCACGCTGACCAAGAAGATGTCCGAGGACCTCACCGACTACCTGCTCGAGCTGGGCATCCGGGTGCGCTACCTGCACTCCGAGGTCGACACG
>DATAZG010000069.1:0-20147 GCA_036272155.1 Pseudonocardia sp. | reverse complement strand
CACCGTGGTGTGCGCGGCGCGCAGCGCGGTCTCGGGGTCGCCCCTGCGGTAGTCGGGTGTGTTCGGCGCCGGCCCGGGCACCGCGGCGGTGGCGTCGATGTCGGTCACCGCGGCCTGCCCCTGATAGGCCGCCTCGACTAGGGAGGCGCCGTGCTCGGCCGCTTCGAGCGTGCTCGCCACCACCACGGCGACCGGCTGGCCGAAGAAGTTCACCTGGCGGGCGTCGTAGGGCAGGTGTACGCCCGTGAAGTCGGTCAGTACGCGCAGCACGCCGGGGTGGGCCAGTGCGCGGTCGGCGCGGACCCTCACCGCCGCCGCCCTGGCGACCGTGCTGCCGACCAGCACCGCGTGCAGCAGGCCGGGGATCTGGTGCTCGGCCGCGTAGGTGGCCCGGCCGGTGACCTTGAGCGGACCGTCCACCCGGGACATCGCCCGTCCCACGGCGGGACCGTTCGGGTTGTCGGCCGGGTTGTCCGACGGGCCCCGCACGCCGATCGTGGGGCCGGGCTCCGGGGTAGCCGCCACGGTCATCTCCCTCCGTATCTAACCCCCTGGACGGGGGATTGATACGTCAATTTATCAGTTGTCGGGCGGCTGGGCCGTCGGCTGGTTCGCCGGTCCGTCTGTCGGTCCGTCTGTCGGCCCGTCTGTCGGCCCGTCCGCGGGCGCCGGCGCGGCCAGGGGCAGCCGCAGCTGGAACGCCGCGCCACCAGTGCCGTTGCCAGTGCCGTTGCCGTTGCCGTTGTTGCCAGCGCCGCCGTCGTGGGGCAGGTAGGCCAGCTCGCCGCCGTGGGCCCGGGCCAGCGCGCGGGCGATGGGCAGGCCGAGGCCGGCCCCTCCGGAGTCGCGGGCCCGGGCGTCGTCCAGCCGGACCAGGCGGTCGAAGATGCGCTCCCGGTCGGCCGCCGGCACCCCCGGACCCGAGTCGGACACGGTCAGCAGGGCGTCCGTGCCGGTGTGCCGGACCGACACCCGCACGGTGCCGCCCTCGGGCGTGTGCCGGCGGGCGTTGTTCAGCAGGTTGCTGACGACCTGGCTGATCCGGCCCTCGTCGGCCAGCACGGCGAGGCACTCGAGCTCGGCGGGTGGGTCGGCGTCCAGGGTCACGGTCAGCGCCGGGGCGAGCAGCCGGGTGCGCCGGACCTCCTCCTCGGCGAGCTCGGCCAGCGCCACGAGCCCGAGGTTGCGCCGGCGCAGCGGGAGGCCGCCCTCGATGTGCGCCAGCTCCAGCATCTCGGCGACCAGGTGGGTGGCCCGGCGCGTCTCGCGCACCATCGTGGTGGCGAGGTCCTCGCGGCGGGACAGCTCCAGGTCGGGGTGCCGGACGAGCGTCTCGGCGAGGCCCTGCATGCCGGTGAGCGGGGTACGCAGCTCGTGCGCGGCGTCGGAGAGGAACCGGCGCAGCGTCGCCTCCGAGCGCCGGGCGGCGACCTCGGCCTGCCGGGCGTGGCCGGCCGCGGCCTCGGCGGCGGCCTGCGCGGACTCCAGCGCGTCGAGCATGGCGTCGAAGGCGGCGGCGGTGCGGCCCAGCTCGGTGTCCGGGTCCCGGGGTCGCAGCCGCCGTCCCCGGTCCCCCGCGGTGATCGCCTCGGCCAGCCTGGTCATGGTGTCCAGCGGGCGCAGCGCCGCGCGGACCCCGAGCAGCATCGCGCCCGCGGCCAGCACGAGCCCGGCGCCGCCCACCCAGGCCAGCAGCACCCGCAGCTGGTCCCGCACGGTGTCCAGGTTGTCGTCGTTGGTGGTGAGCACGAGCCGCGAGCCGTCGGGCAGCGGCACCGCCACGCTCTCCGTGCGATCGTCGTCGCCCGGCCGGACCAGGTGGTAGGGCCCGGTGTGCCCAGCGCCCGGGCCGGCGGCGCCGTCGGCCGCGGCGTTCGAGCCACCGTTCGAGCCACCGCTCGGGCCGCCGTTCGCGCCGCCGTTCGGGCTGACCGCGCCGGCGTCGGTACCCGCACTGCCGCCGGCCCCGGGCGGCTGGATCTCGGCGAGCACGGCCCGGTCGTGCAGCTGGCGGACCATCTGGTCGGCCGGCACGCCCTGCTGGATGAGCATGGTCGCGCGCTGCACGTGCACCGACAGCTGCGCGTCCAGCTGGTGGTTGAGCTCCTGCTCCAGCACCAGGTCGACGACCACGCCGACGCCCACCACGAGCAGCGCGGCCACCGCGATCACCACGACGGTGACCCGCCAGCGCAGCGAGCTGTGCCTCACGAGGGCTGCCCCGGTTCCGGCGGGCCGAGCTTGTAGCCGAGGCCGCGCACGGTGTGCACGATCCGGGGTCCCCGGCTCTCCAGCTTCCGGCGCAGCCCGCTGACGTGCACCTCGACGATGTTCGGGTCGTAGTCGTCGTAGCCCCACACCTGCGTCAGGATCTGGTTCTTGGTCACCGTGCGGCCGCGCTGCTCGGCCAGGTAGCCCAGCAGCCGCAGCTCGGTGGCGGTCAGCTCGAGCACCGCGCCGGCCCGGCTGGCGGTGCCGGACTGTTCGTCGATGACCAGGTCGCCGTACTGGATGGCGGTGGGCACCCGGCCCCGCCGGCGCAGCACGGCGCGCACCCGCGACACGAGCTCGGCCAGCAGGAACGGCTTGATCACGTAGTCGTCGGCGCCGCTGTCCAGGCCGCGCAGCCGGTCGTCCACCCCGTCGCGCGCGGTGAGCAGGATGACCGCGGCGTCGGTGTGCTCGCGCACCACCTCGAGCAGCCGGAAGCCGTCCCGCCCCGGCAGCATGATGTCCAGGATCACCAGGTCGGGGCGGAACCCGGCCAGCACCTGCTCCAGGTCCAGGCCGTGCCCCCGGCCACCGACGACGAACCCGCCGTCGACCAGCGCCTGCTCGACGGCGGCGCGGATCGTGGCCTCGTCCTCGACCACCAACACCCGCGCCGCCGGTGCGGGCCGCCGGCCCGTGTCCCCCGTTCCCATGCCGCCATCGTGCCGGGCGCGGCCCGTTCGTCGAGCAATTCGGCCGGATCTTCAGCCTGAATTCAGCCGGCCGGGCATTTCCGGGACCGAACTGAACTGAACCTGAAGATCCGGGCAGGAATACCGGCGCGCTCATCCCACACACAGGAACTCACTCAAGCCTCGGCACCAAGTTCGATTGCCGGGCGACGAAGCGGCCCGGCTCGCTCCCCTTTACGAGAGGACGATCCGCAATGCGTCATTCCGATCCAGACCGGGCGAACCCGACCCGGTCCGATGCCACCCGGTCCGATCGCGACCGGGGCCGCGCCGCGACGGCGGTGGCCGCCGGACCGGCCCCGCCCGTGCCGGATCCCACCCCCACCCGGCCGGGCCGGCTGACCCGGTGGCGGCGGCGGGCGGGCGGCGACCTGCTCGGTGCGCTGGCGATCGCCAGCGTCGCGGTGGTGGTCGTGCTCTGGATCCAGAACCGGGCCATCCAGGACCTGCCGCTCGGGCCGACCGGCTCGGACGCACTCGGCCGGCTGGCCGGGCTGCTCGCCTCGGACCTGATGCTGCTGCAGGTGCTGCTCATGGCGCGCATCCCCTGGGTGGAACGGACCTGGGGGCACGACGTGCTGGCGCGCCGGCACCGCCGGTTCGGCTTCCTGTCCTTCTGGTTCATGGTCACGCACGTCGTCCTGATCACCGGCGAGTACGCCTACCACGACGGCCTCACGATCATGGCGCAGCTGTTGGAGTTCCCGACCAGCGGCCGCGGCATGCTGCTGGCAGTCGCCGGCACGGCGCTGTTGGTGCTGGTCGTGGGCATGTCGATCAGGGCGGCCCGGCGGCGGGTGCGCTACGAGTCCTGGCACCTGCTGCACCTGTACGCCTACCTCGGGATCGGGCTCGCGCTGCCGCACCAGATCTGGGCCGGCTCGGAGTTCACCGACTCGGTGGCCGCGCGGGTGTACTGGTGGACGCTGTACAGCGGCGCGCTGGCGGCGGTGCTGGTGTTTCGGCTCGGGCTGCCCTGCTGGCGGTCCTGGTACCACCGGCTCCGGGTGGTGTCCGTGCTGCCGGAGGCGCCGGGGGTGGTGTCGGTGCTGATCCGGGGCCACCGGCTGGACCGGCTGCCGGCGCGCGCGGGGCAGTTCCTGCTGTGGCGGTTCCTGGACGGCCCGGGCTGGTCCCGCGCGCACCCGTACTCGCTCTCCGCCGCGCCGGGGCGGGGCCAGCTGCGGATCACCGTGGCCTCGGTCGGCGACGGCAGCGAGCGGGTGGCGCGGCTGAGACCCGGCACCCGGGTGCTGATCGAGGGCCCGTACGGCACCCTCACCGCTGACCGCCAGGACCGGCCCAGGGTGCTGCTGCTCGCCGCCGGCGTCGGCATCACCCCGATCCGCGCGCTGCTCGAGGAACTGTTGTACGAGCCCGGCGACGCCACCCTGCTCTACCGCGTGACCAGTGGGGACACCGCCGTGTTCGCCGACGAGCTGGCCGAGCTGGCGACCCGGCGCGGCGTCCGCGTGCACTACCTGGCCGGACCCCGGCGCCGCGCGGCGTCCTGGCTGCCCGCCGGCTCCGGCATGGAGTACCGCGACGCCGAGCAGCTGCGGCGACTGGTGCCCGACGTGGCCGAGCGCGACGTGTTCCTGTGCGGGCCGCCGCCGTGGATGGCCGCCGTCCGCGCCACCGCACTGGAGGCCGGCGTACCGCCCGCGCGGCTGCACGCCGAGGACTTCGCCTGGTGAACCCCTGCCCCACCGCTTCGAACGGAGAACCCGACATGCGACGAGTGACCCTGTGGATCGTGTCCACCCTGTCCGGGCTGGCCATGCTGATCAGCTACGAGATCAGCCTGACCAGCGCCCCGGACACCGGCCACCACGTGCCCGACGGCTGCCCGGCGGCAACTCCGCCGGCCGCCGCCGCCCCGGCCGTAGCCGGCGGCTGAAAATCGGACGCACATCCGGCTCCCAGCCGCCACCAAACATTTCGACAGAAACCTCTGACAATCGACCTCCGAAGAACTCCGGAATCGTCCTAGGAATGACAACAACAGCGCAAAGCCGACGCACAGAATCAGCTCCTAGTGTTATTCATGTCAAGGCAAACAGCCACAAAACACAATGTACGGAGATGAGTAGAAATGGCTAAGTTCAACCCGGTCCCGCCGCGCCGCCCCACCCCCCGTCGGCCGCAGCCGGCGCCCCGCCGCCAGGAGCCGAGGCGCTGACCCACCGCCGCGCCGAGGACCTCGCCCCCGGGTGAGGACCACCCCCTCCGGCACGACACCACGGGCCGGGACCCGCACCACGCGGGTCCCGGCCCGGTCCGTTCCCACCCCCGCCCCACCGGTTCGGAGCACCCGCCATGCACAGCCAGCCGCCAGCCGCGTACGCCGCCGAAGCAGTCGGCGCGCCCGAGGCGCTCGACACGCCAGAGCCCGACGCGCCGGAGTCCGACGCTGGGGAGTCCGATGCTGGGGAGTCCGACGCTGAGCCCGGCTCGATCGCGGCGACCGCGCGGGCGGCGCGCCGGGACCTCCGCCAGCTGCTGGCCCGGTTCTGGCCGCTGACCGCGCCGGACCGCGCCGGCCTTGCCGTCGCGCTGGTGCTGCTGGTGACGGCGGCGGCGGCCGACACCGTGGCAGTGTGGCTGTTCAGCGACATCGTCGACGGCCTGGCCGACTCCGGCGGACTCGCGGCGTTCTGGGCGCCGGCACGCTGGTGGGTCGCCGCGGCGGTGGTGGGTGCCGTGGCCACCTTTGCCGGCGCGGCGCTGACCGGGCGGGCGACCGAACGGTTCCTGCTGCGGCTGCGCGACCACACGTTCGGCCACCTGCAGCGGCTGAGCCCTGACTTCTTCGCCAAGCACAGCGTCGGTGACCTGGTCGCGCGGCTGTCCGCCGACATCGAGGTGATCGAGTCGATGGTCGCCTCGGGGCTGGTGCAGCTGCTCGCCGCCGCCGTCTCCGTGCTGTTCTTCGGCGGCGCGGTGTTCCTGCTGCGCTGGGACCTCGCGCTCGTGGTCGTGGCGCTGCTGCCGCTGTTGCTGCTGGCCACGCGCCGGCTGTCGCGGCGGCTGGGCGCGCTGTCCCGCGACGAACGGGCGAGCAACGGCGCGCTGACCGCGCGACTGGAGGAGAACATCGCGACCGTCGGGCTGAGCCAGGCCTACGGCACGCAGGCCCGGCACGCCGACCAGCTGCACCGGATGGGCCGGCGCTGGATGGGCATCCGGCTCGCCCAGAACCGGCTGTCGGCGCTGTACCCGCCGCTGTCGGACCTGCTGGAGACGGCGGCGGTGCTCGGTGTGCTCGGTATGGGCGCCTGGGAGATCTCGGCCGGGCGGCTGACCGTCGGCGGGCTGGTCGGCTTCGCCACCTACCTGGGCTTCCTGTTCGGGCCGCTGCAGCGGATCGGTGACCTCGTGCTGACCGTCACCTCGGCCAGGGCCAGCGGCGACCGCATCGCCGAGGTCCTGGACACCCCGCCGCTGACCACCGACCGTTCGCCGGCCAGCCGGTTGCCCGCCCGGCACGGGCTGCTGCAACTGGCCGGGGTCGACTTCGCCTACCCGGGCGCACCCAGCACGGGCCTGCGCGACGTCTCCTTCACCGTGCGGCCGGGCGAGCTCGTACTGCTGGCCGGGCCGAGCGGGGCCGGCAAGTCGACGCTCACCCGGCTACTGCCCCGCTACTACGACCCGACGGCCGGCCGGATCACGCTGGACGGCGTCGACCTGCGCGACTACCGCCTCGGCACGCTGCGCCGGAGCATCACGCTGCTGCCGCAGGAGGCCACCATCCTGACCGGCACGGTCGCCGAGAACATCGCCTACGGCAGCCCGCACGCCACCCCGGCGGCGATCGTCGAGGCCGCCCGCGCGGCCGGCGCCGAGGAGTTCATCCGCGAGCTGCCGAAGGGCTACCGGACCCGGCTCGGGCACCGGGGACCCCAGCTGTCCGGCGGCCAGCGCCAGCGGATCGCGCTGGCCAGGGCCTTCCTGCGGGACTCCCCACTGCTCGTGCTCGACGAACCCACCACCGGCCTGGACCGCCGCTCGGTCACCGACCTGCTGCCCGCGCTGCGCGCGCTGGCCAGCGGCCGCGCCACGCTGCTGATCAGCCACGACGTGGCGCTCGTGCCGCTCGCCGACACCGTGCTCACCCTCGACCGGGGCCGGCTCGTCGAGTCCCCGAGGGACGAGCTCGCCCTGCCGACCGCCGGGCGCCCGGCGGTCCGGGTCGGCTGAGGGTCAGTCCCGGTAGTTGCTCAGCTCGACCAGGTTGCGGTCCGGGTCGCGCAGGTAGCAGCTCAGGATCGGGCCGGTGGCCCCGGTGCGCTCCACCGGGCCCTCCTCGATCGGCACCCCGGCGGCACCGAGCTGGGCGATCACGTCGGGGATGTCGTCGTCCACGATCAGGCAGATGTCGGCGCTGCCCGGGACCGGGTGCTCGGCCTTGGGTTCGAACTCCCTGCCCCGCTCGTGCAGGTTGATCTTGCTGCTGCCGAAGGTGAGCGCCCGGCGGCCGGCCCCGAAGCTGACCTCCGTCATGCCGAGCACCTGGGTGTAGAACGCCACGGTCGCCTCGATGTCGGCGACCGTCAGTACGAGGTGGTCCAGTCTGTTGATCTTCATCGCTTGCTCCTCCGCTGTTCAGGGGTGGTGCTGACCGGCCGCCAGCGCCCACACGTGGCTGCCCGGCGAGCGCACCGCACCCTCGGCGGCGCGGCTGCGCACCGGTTGGTCCAGCTGTGCCAACAATGCCTGCCCGTGCCCGACCAGGGTGCGGAACCGCTCCGGGATGAGCCACTCGGGACGCAGCGCGTAGAGCATGTCCTCCAGCGCGGTGTTGCCGCTGGCCCCAGGCGCGAACGGGCAGCCGCCGAGGCCACCGAGCGCCGCGTCCACGGTGTCCGCGCCGGCCGCGATCGCGGCGATGCTGTTCGCCACACCGAGGCCCCAGGTGTCGTGCCCGTGGAACACCAGCCCGCGCTGACCGGCGACCCGGCGCACCAGAGCGGTCAGCGCGCCGACCTGGGCCGGCACGGCCTGCCCGATGGTGTCGCAGAGCACCAGGCTGGCCACCTCGGCCGCGCGGGCGTCCTCGACGGCGGCGAGCACCGCGTCGGGCGGCGTCGGCCCCTCGAACGGGCAGCTGAACGCCGTGGCCAGGCCGAGCTGCAGCCGCACCCCGTGCTCGGCCGCGTACCGCACCGACTCGGCCAGCCCGTCCAGGCTGGTCTGCACCGAGCAGCCGACGTTGGCCCGGTTGTGGGACTCGGACACCGAGAACACGTACTGCAGGTTCACCGCACCCGCCTCGACGGCCCGGCGCATTCCGGTCAGGTTGGGCACCCAGACCCAGCTCCGGGCCAGGCTGGCGTGGTCCAGCTGGCGCACCACATCGAGTGTGTCGGCCATCGGCGGCACGCGGTCCGGCCGCACCACGGCCCCGATCTCGATCTCCGGCACACCCAGCTCGAGCAGCTGGCGGGCCAGCTTGACCTTGTCCGGCGTCGGCATGACCTTCGAGACCAGCTGCAGGCCGTCGCGCAGGGTCACGTCGCGGATGCTCACCTCGGCCATCTCAGATCACCCCCGCCGAGGCCAGCTGCTCGACGTCGGCACCGTCCAGCCGCAGCAGCCCGGTCAGCACGTCGTGCGTGTGCGCGCCGAGGTCGGGCCCGAGCCAGTCGACCACGCCGTCCTGGCCGCCGATCCGGGGCACCACGCCGGGGAAGCCGACGCCGGTCAGCACTCGGTCGCCCACCGGGACGTCGAAGCGCTGCACCATGCTCCGGGCGGTGTACTGCGGGTCGGTGGCGATGTCGGCGGCGCGGTAGATCCGGCCGGCCGGCACCCCGGCGCGCTCCAGCACGGCCAGCACCGTGTCGGCGTCGCGGCCCGAGGTCCAGTCGCTGATCGCGGCGTCCAGCAGGTCGCGGTGGGCCCACCGGCCGTCGTTCGTGGCGAACTCAGGGGGCTCGGCCAGGTCCGGCCGCCCGATCGCGGCCATGAACCTCGTGAAGATCGAGTCTCCGTTGCCGGCGATCACCACGGTGGCGCCGTCCCCGCACGGGTAGGCGTTGCTCGGCGCCACGCCCTCCATCCGGCCGCCGATGCGCCTGCGCGGCTCGGCGTAGGCCTCGTGGTCGGGCAGCAGCGACTCGGTGAGGCTGAAGATCGCCTCGTGCAGTGCCACGTCGACCAATCCGGGAAAGTCCGTCGAGCCGGGCTCGGCAGTGGCCGGGGGCTGGGGGTCTCCGGTGCCGAGGCCGGCGGCGGCCCGGTCGGCCCGGTCGCGCTCCCGGCGGAACAGGCACATTGCCGCGCCGGCGACCGCGTAGATGCCGGCCAGGGTGTCGGCGAGGCTGACGCCGACCCTGACCGGGGGCCGGTCCGGGTCGCCGGTCAGCTCGCGCAGGCCGCCGACCGCCTCGGCGATCGCACCGAACCCGGGGCGGTCGCGGTACGGCCCGGTCTGGCCGTAGGCGGAGATGCGCACCAGCACGATGTCCGGCCGGACCGCCCGCAGCTCGTCCGGGCCGAGCCCCCAGCGCTCCAGCGTGCCGGGACGGAAGTTCTCCAGCACGACGTCGCACTCGGCGACCAGGGCCAGCGCCAGCTTGCGGCCGGCCTCGGTGCGCAGGTCCAGCGTGACGGACTTCTTGTTGCGGTTCAGGGTGCGGTAGAGCAGCGAGGTGTCGCCCTCGCGCAGCCGCCAGCGCCGCAGCTCGTCGCCACCCCGGGGCCGTTCGACCTTGATCACCTCGGCGCCGAAGTCGGCCAGCATCCGGCCGGCCGTCGGCGCCGCGATGTAGCTGCCGAGCTCCAGCACCCGCAGCCCGGTCAGCGGCCGCGCCGGACCTCCGGGTCGGGCCGAGCCCACCGTGTCGTGCTGAGTCAAACCACACCTCCCAGCAGTGATTCACTTTGTGGATAAGTTACTACTCTGTGGAGGAATTCTGAATGGCCTGTGGGCACGATCTCTCGGGCGCAACGTTGTGATCTGGCTGATGAGCGCGTTACCGTCCCTTCCTATGGGGTGAGGTATAACCCATATCGTGGAGACCACGGAGGTTGCTCAATGCCGAGTACACGACCGACATCGACGCGGCTGCGCGTCGCCGACAGCCTCGACCGGCTCCCGGTCACCCGGACCCACCTGCGTGTCGTCGTCGCGGTCGGGCTCGGCCTGTTCTTCGACATGTACGAGGTGTTCCTGGCCGGCACGATCAGCTCGGCACTGAAGACCCAGTTCGGCCTCGGCGGGCCGGCGCTGTCCGTGCTGCTCGGGTCGGCGTTCCTCGGCATGTTCCTCGGCGCCGCGTTCGTCGCCAGGCTGGCCGACCGGATCGGCCGCCGCCGGATGTTCCTGCTCAGCCTGACCTGGTACTCGCTCTGGTCGCTGGTCGGCGCGGTCAGCCCGAACGCCGCGTTCCTGGTGGCCTGCCGGTTCCTGGCCGGGATCGGGGTCGGCGCCGAGTACCCGGTGTCGGACACCTACCTCAGCGATGTGCTGCCGGCCCGCGCCCGAGGCCGGCTCGCCGCCTGGGCCTACACCTGCTCCTACCTGGCCGTACCGGCGGTCGGCTTCCTGTCGCTGGCGATCGCCGACAAGACGCCGTGGGGCTTCGACGGCTGGCGCTGGCTGCTGGCGCTCGGCGCGATCGGCGCGGTACTCGTGCTGATCCTGCGCCGCGGCCTGCCCGAGTCCCCGCGCTGGCTGGAGGCCGTCGGACGCCACCGCGAGGCCGACGCCGCGCTCGCCCAGTTCGCCACCGCGCGCCCGCTGCGACGGCAACCCGTGGAGGCCGTCGCGGCAGCCGGCCCTGAGTCGACGGGCGGCTCCGGGGCGGCGGGTGTCGGCACGGGCGGTGCGCTACCGACCGGTGCGCTGCCGACCGGTGCGCTGCCGATCAGAGCGCTGCCGATCAGTGCGCTGCGCCGCGCGCCCTACCTGGGCCGGCTGGTCATGCTCGGGATCTTCCACCTGCTGCAGACGTTCGGCTACTACGGCTTCGGCACGCTCGCGGTGCTCGTGCTGGCCGAGCGCGGCTACACCGTGCAGCACTCGCTGCTGTACACGGCGCTGTCGTTCCTCGGCTACCCACTCGGCTCGCTGCTGTCCATCCCGCTGATCAGCCGGATCGAGCGGAAGTACCTGGTGGTGGGCTCGGTGCTGACCATGGCGGCGGTCGGCCTGCTGTTCGCCACCGCCGATGGGCCCGCGACGGTCGTGGTCGCCGGCGTCGCGTTCACCTCGGTCAGCAACGTGTTCTCCAACGCCTACCACGTGTACCAGGCGGAGATCTTCCCGACCGAGCTGCGCGCCTCCGCAACCGGCTGGACCTACTCGCTGTCCCGGCTGACCACCGGTCTGATGCCGTTCCTACTGTTGCCGCTGCTGCACGACGCCGGCCCGGCGGCGGTGTTCGCCGTGGTCGCGGGCGCGATGGTGATCGTCGCGGCGGACGTCTCGCTGCTCGGGCCCCGCACGTCGGCCCGCTCGGTCGAAGACCTCAACCCGAGGTAACCCCGGTACCCCACCCCACCATCGAGGTGCCGGTCGATCTGCATGTCCGGGCCGCCACCCCTCCTGGTCGGCTCGCGGGGCGGGTTGGCGACCGTGAGGTCCGGTTGATCACAGACCCGCGGACCCGGGCGGCGCGGCGTACCCTGGGCAATCGATTGACTCGTGGGGGTGTCGATGCGGTCGCGGTTCGAGCTGCTGGTCGGGCTCTACGGGGACGAGCGCACCGAGGAGCTGCTCTCCGCCGAGGCCGCGATCCGCTCCTGGCTGCGGGTCGAGGCGGCGCTGGCCACCGCCCAGGGGGAGCTCGGGGTGCTGTCGCCGGAGGATGCGGCGGCGATCGGGGCGGCGGCCAGGCTGGAGCACATCGACACCGAGCTGCTCTGGCGGGAGACCCGCAACGTCGGCTACCCGATCCTCTCGCTGGTCCGCCAGCTCGACGCAGCGCTGCCCGCCGCCCACCGAGGCCACGTGCACTACGGCGCCACCACCCAGGACATCATGGACTCCGGGCTCGCCCTGCAGCTGGACGCGGCCGCTGACCGGCTGGCCGAGCTGCTCGGTGACTTCGGGAACGCCCTCGCCCGGCTCGCCGAGCGCCACGTGAACACCCTGATGGCCGGCCGTACCCACGCGCTGCACGCCGTGCCCACCACCTTCGGCGCCAAGCTGGCCGGCTACCTCGGCGAGCTGGCCCGGCACCGCGACCGGCTGGCGGCCGCCCGCTCCCGCGTCGCCGTGGTGTCGCTGTTCGGCGCGGGCGGTACGTCGGCCGCCTACGGCGCGCGGGCGCCCGAGCTGCGCGCCCGGGTCGCCGAGCTGCTCGGGCTGGCCACCACCGACCTACCCTGGCACGTGGCGCGGGACAGCGTGGCCGAGTTCGGGCTGGTCACCGTCCTGCTCACGGCGACGTGCGCGCGGTTCGCCCGGGAGGTCGTCGACCTGTCCCGCACCGAGATCGCCGAGGTGGCCGAGGCCGCCGGGCACCACCGGGGCGCCTCCTCGACCATGCCGCAGAAGGCCAACCCGATCGAGTCGGAGGCGGTCATCGGCCTGGCCACGACCGCCGGGGCACTCAGCTCCGCCCTGTTCCGGAGCATGGAGGCCGGCCACGAGCGGGCCGCCGGCGAATGGCAGGCCGAGTGGCAGGTGCTCCCCCAGTTGGTCAGCCTCAGCGCGGCCGCGCTGGGCACCGCCGCCTCGATCGCCACCGGCCTGCGGGTGTTCCCCGAGGCCATGCGCGCGAACCTGTCCGCCGACGGCGGGCTGATCATGGCCGAGGCCTACCTGATGCGGCTCGCGCCCGTGCTCGGCCGCGAACGCGCGCATGACGCCGTCTACCTGGCCGTCGGCGCGTGCCGGCGGACCGGCCGGTCACTGGGCACCACCCTCACCGCGGGCCTCGCCGCCGAGCTGCCCGCCGACCTCGCGGCCGAGCTGGCCGGCGGGCTCGCCCCGGAGGACTACGCCGGTCACCCGGAGCGGACGGTCGCCGCGGGCCTCGCACTCTGGCGCGCACCCGACTAGCCACGGCGGTTCGCCGAGCTCAACCGCACCGGCCTCGCGACCGGATGCGGGGCCCGCTCTGGTTGAACTCGGCGACAGCTAGCCGGGGCGACAGCGCGCCGCGCTCAGCCGACGGAGATGGCTACCTCGGCCTCCAGCTCGACCGGCAGGTTGAACGGCAGCTCGGCCATCCCGACCGCCGACCGGGCGTGGCTGCCCGCCGTCTCGCCCCACACCTCCAGGACCAGGTCCGAGAACCCGTTGATCACCGCCGGCATCGCGCCGAACCCGGGCGCCGCGTTGACCATGCCGAAGACCCGCAGCCAGGCGGTCACGCGGTCAAGGTCGCCGAGCTCGCGGCGCAGGCTGGCCAGCATCGCCAGGCCGGTGAGCCGCGCCGCGCGGTAACCCTCGTCCTGGTTGACCTCGGCACCGACCTTGCCGAGCGGGCCGGCCAGCGAGCCGTCCGGGTTCAGCGGCCCGTGGCCGGAGACGAAGGCCCGGTCGCCGTGCACGCGCACCCACGGGAACGGCAGCTTCGCCCCGGGCGGCAGCTGCATCCGGTCGGGCAGCACCAGGCCGAGCTCGGCGAGCCGCTTCTCGATGCGCACCAGCAAACCTCCTCCGGTGGAGACGCCTCAACGGTAGCCGGCCGGCCGCCCCGGCGGGGCCACGTCACCGGGGGTGAGGGCATCCCGGCGCAACACCGCGAGCAGCTCCTCGTACGGCCCGACCAGGTAGGCGTCGTCACCGGCGCCGAACCGGGTGCCGCTGCGCGGCGGGAACTCCACGGTCCGGCCGCCCTCCACCCCGGCCGCCCGGTGGATCGCCACCACCCGGGTGCGCGCGGACAGCTCCCCCATCGCCAGCCCGTCCAGCCCGCCCCGGGCCGCCACCGCGAGCCGGCCGACCATGAACGGGGTGCGGTCGACGTAGAACGTGCCCAGCACGTCCAACCCGAGCGCCGCGCCGACGAACCACGGGGCGGCCAGCGCGGCGGTCGAGCGCACGTAGCGGAAGTCGAAGCCGTCGGCCACCGTCTCCCCGAGCTCGCGGTCGAACACCCGCAGCACCACCGGCACGCCCGCCCAGCGGTCACCGAGCTGGTCGCGGACCACCAGACCGGTCTCGATGTTGACCAGGTCGTTGCTGGTCAGCACGGCGACGGCGGCGGCCGAGGCGAGGTTGACCTCGGCCAGCACGGCGGGGTCGGTGGCGTCGCCGGCCACCACCGGCACACCCAGCTCGCGCGCCCTGGCCAGGTACCGGTTGTGCTCGTCGCGCTCCACCACGACCACGGTGCGCCCCGCCGCGAGCAGCCCCTCCACCACCCGCACCCCGACCGAGCCCAGCCCGACCACCAGCACATGCCCCTTCAGCGCGCCCAGCCGCCGCTGCCCGAACGAGCGCTCGATGCGCCGGCTGACCAGCAGCTGGGTGAGCAACGCGAACCACACCGCGGCCAGCACCACCCCCAACACCATCAGCGCGATCGCGAAGATCCGCAGCCAGGCGGCCTGGTCGGCGAAGTTGAAGTCGCCGTAGCCGACGGTGCCGATGGTCTCGACGGTGAAGTAGACGGCGTCCAGCACCGACATCGGGCTGCCGTCGGGCTTGACGTAACCG
The DNA here is from genome assembly GCA_036272155.1 of Pseudonocardia sp. Taxonomy (GTDB): domain Bacteria; phylum Actinomycetota; class Actinomycetes; order Mycobacteriales; family Pseudonocardiaceae; genus Pseudonocardia. Next base: position 5,564 of record DATAZG010000069.1, on the reverse strand, counting down.
AGCCGCAGCATCACGACCGAGACGGTGAACAGGATGGCCAGCAGGAGCAGCGCGGTCCGCAGCGGCCGGTCCGACTCGGCGACCAGGGAACGCACCAGCGCGCCCAACCCGGGCCGCCCGCCCCGCTCCTCCTGCTCGGCCGCCCTGGCCGCGCCGGCGGCGCGCGCCCCGGTGGCGTGCCGGGCCGGCGCGCTCGGCCGCAGCCGTTCCACCACCTCGGCGCCCCCGTGCGCGGCGAACTGCTCCAGCGTGCCGATCGCCGTGACCCGGTCCCCGGCCCGCACCGGATGGTCCCGGCCCGGACAGATCACCGGCCCGGCACCGGCCGAGCCAGTCCCGGGCTCCGGCACCGCGCCGACCCCAGGAACCGCACTCGCCCCAGACACCGCATTCGACCCAAGCGCCGCACCCGACCCAGACCCAGCGAGCGGGCCGGCGACGGGACCGGACACCGCGATCGGGGCCAGCGGGCCGTACAGCTCGCGCAGTGTCGCGTCCCTCGGCGCGACCAGCTCGGCCGCCACGAAGTGCTGCCCGGCCAGCTCGATCGGGTGCGGCCGCGCGCCGAGACAGGCTTCCACGACCGAGGGCGCGGCGAGCGCGGCCACGTCCAGCACGCTGCCCTCACCGGTCACCTCGGCCAGCGCCCGACCGACCGCGGAGTTGCCCATCCGCACGATCAGCCGCACGTCCGGGCGGAGCCGACGGACCAGCAGCGCGATCTCCATCGCCCGCAGGTCGTCGGCCGGCACGCAGACCACCGCCGCCGCGCCGGCGACGCCCGCCGCCAGCAGCGCGTCCATCGGCCGGCCGGCCACCCGGCGGACGCCCCAGCTGGCGAGCACGCGGTCGGCGATCGGGTCGGGGTCAGGGCCGTCGGCGACCACCACCACCTCGACCCCGGCGGAGTGCAGCTGCTCGACGGTGCGCAGGCCAGCGCCCCGGACACCGCACACGACGACGTGCCCGGCCGGTCCCGGTTGATCAGACATCCCGGCAGTCTCACCGGGGCGGGTCACACCCCGGTGACGACCCGGTGACAGCTGCCCTCGGGACCGACCGCCCAGCCGACGACAAACGGCTCAGGACCAGCCGCGGGACCGGACGAACTCGGCGAACCGCTCGGCCACCGGCGACACCGCCCGGTCCCGCAGCCAGACCAGGCCGATCTCCCGGTGCGCGCCGGCATCGGTGAGCGGCAGGTAGGCGACGCCCGGCGTGGCGCGGTGCGCCCGGGGCATCGGCACGACGGCCACCCCCAGCCCGGCGGCGACGAGCGCCTCCATGGCCGGGATCTCCGAGCTCTCGAAGGCGATCACCGGGGTGAAGCCGGCCGCCGCGCACAGCTCGTCGGTGATCTCGCGCATGCCGAAACCGGGCAGCAGCGCGACGAACGGCTGGTCGGCGGCGTCGATCAGCGCGCAGCGCCGGCGGCCGGCCAGCGGGTCCTGCTCCGGCACGGTGAGGCAGAGCTGCTCGCGGTGCAGCTGCCGCCAGCCGATGTCGAGGCCGTCCGGGCGGGGGCTGGTCACCGCGAGGTCGACGTGCCCCGCGCGCAGCCGGGCGATCAGCTCGTGGCCGGGCGCCTGCCGCAGCTCGAACCGCACACCCGGCATGTCCTCCCGGTAGCTGCGCAGCAGCTCGGGCACCAGCCAGGTGGCCACCGAGTGCAGGAACGCCAGCCGCACGGTACCCCGGTCCGGGTCGAGCAGGCTGGCGATCCGGGCGCTGGCCAGGTCGAGCTCGGTGAGGCAGCGCCGGGCGTGCTCCAGCAGCACCTCGCCGTACCGGTTGAGCCGCAGTCGCCGGTTGACCCGGTCGAAGAGCGGCGTCCCCAGCCGCCGCTCCAGCCTGGCCAGCGCCCGGGACAGCGTCGGTTGCGACACGTTGAGCCGGCCCGCCGCCTCGGTCATGTGCTCGGTCTCGGCGAGCACGACGAACCACTGCAGCTCATCGACGGTCACGCCGCCAGTATCGGCGCTTTCATTCATCTGTGCATCAAGTAGGTGTGATTCATGCATTGGACGTATCTGAGAGCGGCTCTTAGGGTTGTTAGCTATGAGAACGATTTCCCCGGTGGTCGGCCACGAGCGCGGCACCCCGGGCTACCGCCGGCTGGGCCTGGCGCTCTGGTGCGCGGGGCTGGCCACGTTCGTGCTGGTCTACTGCGTGCAGGCGCTGTTGCCCATACTCGCCACCGAGTTCGGCGTCTCCTCGTCGACCTCCAGCTTTGCGCTGTCCGCCACCACGCTCGGGCTCGCGGTGGCCGTGGTGCCGCTGGCCGCCATCGCGGAGAGCTGGGGCCGCGCCAGGGTGATGACCTGCGCGCTGGCCACCTCCGCCCTCCTCGGCCTGCTCGCCCCCCTGGCCCCGAACTTCGCCACCCTGGTCGGCGTGCGCGCGCTGCAGGGCGTGGCGCTGGCGGCGCTGCCCGCGCTGGCCATGTCGCACGTGACCATGGAGGTGGCGCCGCGCTGGCTGGGCGGCGCGATGGGCATGCTGATCGCCGGCAATACCCTGGGCGGGCTGTCCGGGCGGCTGATCGCCGGCGCGGTCGCCGACTTCGGCGGCTGGCGGCTGGCGCTCGCGGTGATCGGCGTGCTGTCGCTGGGCTGCACGGTGGTGTTCGCCCTGCTGCTGCCGCCCTCGCTGGCGCCGGCGCCGCCCCGGGTCCGGTTGCGCGAGCTCGGCGGCCCGCTGCGGACCCACCTGGCCGACCCCGGGCTGCTCTGTCTGTTCGGCATCGGGTTCCTGCTGATGGGCTCGTTCGTCACGGTGTACAACTTCCTCGGCTTCCGGCTGATCGCGCGGCCGTTCGACCTGCCCGTCCCGCTGGTCGGACTGATCTTCGTCGCCTACCTGGCCGGCACCTGGGCGTCCACCACGGCCGGGCGGCTCGGCGACCGGCTGGGCCGGCGGCGGATGCTCTGGGCGACCTCGCTCGTCGCCGTGGCCGGCATCTGGGTGACCGAGCCGGCCTGGCTGCCCAGCGTGATCGTCGGGCTGCTGCTGCTCACCGTCGGCTTCTTCGGCGGGCACTCGGTGGCCAGCAGCTGGGTCGGCCGGCGGGCCTCGCTGCTGCCGGGCGGCTCGCCGGGGCAGGCCTCCGCTCTCTACCTGTTCGCCTACTACCTGGGCAGCAGCGTCGGCGGCTCGCTCGGCGGCGTGTTCTACGACCACGACGGCTGGCTCGGCGTGGTCGGCTACGTGACCGTCCTGCTGCTCGGCGCGATCGGCCTGGGCCTGCTGCTGCGCCGCATCCCCTCGCCCATCGCGCTGCCCGCGGCGGCCTGACCGGCTGAGCGCTTCTTGAGGCGTCACCCTGCCGCGGCGGAATACTGAGGGTCCTCAGCATGTTGATCCACAACATGGCACCGACAGGCCCCTACGAGCCCAGTCCGGCCGAGTTCGTGCGCAACCAGGTGGAGCGGTTCGCGCGCTCCGCCGGACAGGAGGCGAACACCATGCAAGACCTGCCCCTCATCGTTCTGACGACCAAGGGCGCCCGCACCGGGAACCTCCGCCTGAGCCCTCTGATGAGGGTGGAACACGAGGGCAAATACGTGATCGTCGCCTCCCCGGGCGGCACCCTGAGCCATCCGGTCTGGTACCAGAACGTGGTCGCCAACCCGGCTGTGGAGATCCGCGACGGGGCCACCCGGCAGGACATGGCCGCGCGCGAGCTCGACGGCGACGAGCGCGAGGACTGGTGGCAGCGCGCCGTGGACGCCTACCCGGCCTACGCCGACTACCAGCGCAACACCGAGCAGGTCATCCCGATCCTGCTCTGCGAGCCGGCCCAGACCCAGGCCGCCCGGACCGAAGCCGCCTGAGCCGAAGCGAACCGGGTCAGGCCCTGCCCGCCTGGCCCGGTTCGGCGGCGAAGCCGGCGGTGCTCGCATAGCCACGCACGATCGCCTTGCGCTCCTCCCGGCTGAGCACCGCGTCGATGTGCGCGAACCCGCCCGGGGCGAGCTTCTCCACCTCGTCGATGACCCGCTCCGGGCCGCCCTTGCGGTTGAGCCGCACGACCTCGGCGGTCTTCGGCAGGCGGTCCCGTTCGTAGGCCCACAGCGCCTGCGCGGGGTGCTCGGCGCTGACCAGGGCATCGGCCAGCACGCGTGCGTCCAAGATCGCCTGCGAGGCGCCGTTGGAGCCGACCGGGTACATCGGGTGCGCGGCGTCCCCGAGCAGCGTGACCCGCCCGAACGTCCACCTCGGCAGCGGATCCCGGTCGCACATCGGGTACTCGAACGACTCCGGCGTGGACTCCACGAGCTGGTGGATGTCACAGCCCGGAATGCTGAAGCGCCGGGCGTACGGCAGCACCGTGGACAGCGACGCCCGGCGCGACCAGCTCTCCCTGGGCGGCGGGGTGAGGGCGCCGTCGGCCATCTTGATGCAGACGACCCAGTTCATCAGCTGCCGGCCGTCTGCACCAGAATTGTGGCCCTCGGCGATCGGGTAGAGCACAAACTTCGCGCCCATCCCGCCGCCGATGGCCATCGTGCGGCCGTCCTTCCAGGTGGGCCACTCGGTGGCGCCGCGCCACATCAGCACGCCGTTCCACTTCGGTGGCCCCTCGGCGGGGTAGAACTGCCGGCGCGCCACCGAGTGGATGCCGTCCGCGCAGATCAGCACGTCACCGCGCACGGTCAGGCCGGCTCCACCCTTCACCGAGTCGGCGAAATGCGCCGTCACACCGCCCTCGCCCTGCATGAACCCGGCCAGGCTCCAGCCGGTGCGCACCGCGTCCGGACCGAGGCGGTCGCGCACCGCGTCGTAGAGCACCTTCTGCAGCCGGCCCCGGTGGATGGAGAACTGCGGCGAACGGTGGCCGGCGTCCAGCCCCCGCACCTCGGACCAGACCAGCTGGCCCAGGCGGTTGTAGTAGTTCAGCTCGCGGGTCCGGATGCCGATCTTGTCCAGCTCGGGCAGCAGGCCCAGCTCGGCCAGCTCACCGATCGAGGGCGGCAGCGTGTTGATGCCGACCCCGAGGCTGTCCCGCACGGTGGACGACTGCTCGTAGATCTCGGCCCGGATGCCCCGCCGCTGCAACATCAGCGCGGTGGTCAGCCCACCCACGCCGGCGCCGACGATGACGACCCTCATGCTCTTGCCGCCCGCACTAGGAGGCTTCGGGCGGCGGCAGGAAGTCGACCTCGTGCTTGGCCGCCACCGCGACCACCTCGGCCGGGCTGGCGTTCGGGCCGAGGTTGTGCAGCGCCCAGAACAGGTCGTACAGCCGCCGGGCCGGGCTGACCCAGAAGAAGCACTTCACGTCGTGGTCGCTCCGGTTGTACAGCCCGTGCGCGATGCCCCGGGGCAGCCGGACGGTGTCCCCCGGGTTCGCTACCCCGTCCTTGCCGTCCAGCACCAGGTCCAGCCGGCCCTGCAGCATGTAGATGAACTCGTCCTGGGTGGGGTGGATGTGCGGCGGGACGAACGTGCCGGGTGGAAAGGTCGCGTGCCAGGACAGCGCGCTCTCGGTGTGCGCCTTGGGGACGTACGTCTGGCCGAGAATGTTCCAGCTGATTCCGTCGATGCCGTCGCCGGCCTCGGTC
>DATAZG010000068.1:0-2937 GCA_036272155.1 Pseudonocardia sp. | reverse complement strand
GAGGTTGGTCCCGCCGCGCTTGAGACGGTCCTTGAGCTCGGCCCGAATCTTGCGGGCGGCCGCGGCCTTCTCCAATGCGGCGGCCCGCTGTTCCTCGGTGAGCTGGGGAAGGGCCACGATCTCCTCCGTCATGTACAAGCTGTTGTGCTCTGTCGGTGACTCGAACGTACTCACTGACCTTGGCCGCCTCGCAACGGGGGTCCCCTGAGAGCCAGGTCAGGGCCAGGTCAGGACCGTTTCAGGGCACTGTGGGCCGTTTGGCGCAGACGTACGTAGGCTCGGCGCGCCGGGACGACCCAGCTATGACCGAGCTATGACCCAGGACCCACGATGCCGGCCGCCGCGCCGCCCGCGCACCGTGATTTGGGCCAAGCGACTGAGAAAATGCCGAGACTCCGGACCGCCGTTTCCGCTGATCGAGAACGCCGGGCGGTCACCGAGTTGCGCCGGCCTGCCCGATTCCGTCGATCAACTCGGCCTGCCAGGACCGGGCCGCTGAGCGCAATGCGCCCTGGTCAGGCCCCTTGGCGAGCAGCGAGCGGGACACGGCGGGCAGCACGACACCGGCCACCCCGGCGAACCGGACGGCCAGCTCGGCCGGCGTGGCGCCCTGCGCGCCCAGCCCGGGGGCGAGCACGGGGCCGTTCAGCCCGGACAGCGTCAGTCCGTGGTCGTGGGTCGCGCCGACCACCACACCGACGCTGCCCAGTGGCGCCGCCCCGGTGTTCGCGGCGCCCGCCGAGTCCACCATCGACTGCGCGACCGAGCGCCCCGCCGAGTCGGCCAGCTGCACCGCCGCGCCGTCCGGGTTGGAGGTTCTGGCCAGCACGAACACGCCGCGCCCCGTGGCCGCCGCCGTGTCCAGTGCCGGGCCGAGCGAGCCGAAGCCCAGGTACGGCGACAGGGTCACCGCGTCGGCCGCCAGCGGGCCGCCGTCGGCCAGATAGGCATCCGCGTAGCCGCCCATGGTGGAGCCGATGTCACCGCGCTTGACGTCCAGCAGGACCAGCACGCCGGCCTCGCGCGCGTCGGCCAGCACGCGCTCCAGCACGGCGACCCCGGCCGAGCCGTGCCGCTCGAAGAACGCCGACTGCGGCTTGAGGATCGCCACCGCGCCGGCCAGCGCGGCCACCGCGGTGCGGGCGAACCGCTCCAGGCCGGCCGGGTCGTCGGCCAGCCCCCAGTCGGCGAGCAGCTCCCGGTGCGGGTCGATGCCGGCACACAGCGGCCCGTGCGCGGCCACCGCGTCCGCCAGCCGGGCGCCGAACGTGGCCACCACCTGCGTCGCGGTGCCGTCTGTCGCGGTGCCGTCTGCCGCCTCAGCGGCACCGATTGCTTCGGCGGTGCCGTCTGCCGTCTCAGCGGCACCGATTGCTTCGGCGGTGCCGCCTACCGAGGGGGTCACTCCGCCGCCCCGGCCGGAGGGAGTGCTTCGGCGCGGGCCTTGCCGAGCGCGGCGTGCAGGTCCTGCAGCGAGCGGACCTCCAGCCCACCCCTGGTCAGCGCCTCGATGCCCTGCACGGCGGCCGCGGCGGCCTGCACCGTGGTCAGGCACGGCACGCCGCGCGACACGGCCGCCGTGCGGATCTCGTAGCCGTCGACACGGGGCCCGGGGTTGCCGTACGGGGTGTTGATGATCATGTCGACGCCGCCGTCGAGGATCAGCTCGACGATGTTGTCCGCGCCCTCGAAGTGCTTGCGCACGATGGTCACCGCGATGCCGTTGCGGCGCAGCACGTCGGCGGTGCCCACGGTGGCCAGCACCTCGAAGCCCAGGTCCGCCAGCCGCTTCACCGGGAAGATCATCGCGCGCTTGTCCCGGTTGGCCACCGAGACGAACACCTTGCCGCTGGTCGGCAGCGAGCCGTAGGCGGCCGCCTGCGACTTGGCGAACGCGTTGCCGAACGAGGTGTCGATGCCCATCACCTCGCCGGTGGACTTCATCTCCGGGCCGAGCAGCGAGTCCACACCCTTGCCCTCCGGGGTGCGGAACCGGTGGAACGGCAGCACGGCCTCCTTCACGGCGACCGGCCCCAGCAGGTCCGAGCCGGGCAGCACGCCGCCGTCCCCGTGCGCCGGCAGCAGGCCCTCGGCGCGCAGCTCGGCGATCGTCGCGCCGAGCATGATCCGGGCGGCCGCCTTGGCGAGCGGGACGGCGGTCGCCTTGGACACGAACGGCACGGTGCGCGACGCGCGGGGGTTGGCCTCCAGCACGTACAGCGTCTCGCCGTGCAGCGCGTACTGCACGTTGAGCAGCCCGCGCACCCCGACGCCGTGCGCGATGGCCGCCGTGCTGTGCCGCACCGCGTCCAGGTCGGCGCGGCCGAGGGTGATCGGCGGCAGCACGCAGGCCGAGTCGCCGGAGTGCACCCCGGCCTCCTCGATGTGCTCCATCACGCCGCCGAGGTAGACCTCCTCGCCGTCGCACAGCGCGTCCACGTCGATCTCGATGGCGTCGTCCAGGAACCGGTCCACCAGCACCGGGTGCTCCGGGCTGACCTCCGTGGCGCGCTGGATGTAGCCCTCCAGCGTCGCGTCGTCGTAGACGATCTCCATGCCGCGCCCGCCGAGCACGTAGGACGGGCGGACCAGCACCGGGTAGCCGATCTCCTCGGCGATCTTGCGCGCCTCGGGGAACGAGGTCGCGGTGCCGTAGCGCGGCGCGGGCAGCCCGGCGCGCTCCAGCACGGCGCCGAACGCGCCCCGGTCCTCGGCGAGGTCGATGGCCTCGGCGCTGGTGCCCACCACCGGCACACCGGCGTCGGTGAGCCGCTGCGCCAGGCCGAGCGGGGTCTGCCCGCCCAGCTGCACGATCACCCCGACCACGCCGGGGCCGCCGGAACCGGACTCCCGCTCGGCGTGCACCACCTCGAGCACGTCCTCGAACGTGAGCGGCTCGAAGTAGAGCCGGTCGGCCGTGTCGTAGTCGGTGGACAC
>DATAZG010000067.1:0-43024 GCA_036272155.1 Pseudonocardia sp. | reverse complement strand
CGCCAGCGGCAGCCGGTGTCGAGCACGAACAAGATCCCCTCTAGCGCGGCACGGTCATCGATCCGGGGCCGCCCACCCGGACCGTGCGGCGCTGGTCGGGACGGGATCAGGGGTTCGATCAGCTCCCAGAGCCGGTCTTCGGCCCGCCGCTGCTGCGTCGTCTTCGCCACGCCTGCCCACGATCGACGACCAGGACCGGCAGGTTACGCAGCGACACACCCTGAGTTTCGAGACCAGGTCTTAGCAGCCGGCCGCCATTCGATTCTCGCGTCGCGGCTACAGCCGGCGGGCAATGATGCGGTGAATGGTCTTACCCGACGACGCACTCGTCGACTCCTCGTCCAGCAGCACGTGCGCCGCCGGTAGCGCCGCACGGACCGCGTCGGCACTGAACGCCGCGTAGAGCCGGCCGTGGTCGTCGCGGCGATCGCGTTCGGGGGTGACCCGCCAGCTCAGGTACAGCGTGCCGCCGGGCCGGAGCACGGCCATCAGGCGGTCCAACGCCGGGCGCAGCGCGGCAGCCTCCAGGTGCATGATCACCGTCTCGCAGAGCACGTTCGTGAGGCTGCCGTCGGCGACGGTGCCCAGCTCAGGCAGCGAGTCCCGGTGGAACTCGACCTCCGGGTGCAGCCGCCGCGCCTGCGCCAGCAGCCCGCTCGACGGCTCGTAGCCGACGGCCGGGAAACCGTTCGCGCCCAGCCACGCGGTGTCCCGGCCACTGCCGCAGCCGATGTCGGCGGTCGGGCCGGCGCCGAAGAACCGGGTCACGATCTCGCGCAGGTCGACCGGCGGGGATTGGTCCTGCTCCCATTCCGTGGCGAATTCGGCCGCGCCCCGGTCATAGGCCGCCAGTGTTTCGACATCCATCCGGACAATCCCCCCAGCGTTATTCGACACGATCCGCGCTGGCGATCGTACAAGTCCGGGACGGCGCTCGGCGGCCGCCGAGATCGCACCCCGCTGGCCGCTGTCCGGATCGGTGCACCCGTGCTAGCGTGCCCCTGAACAACCGAACGATCGGTCGGACAGAACGGGATTGAGGCACCGATGCATCGCCCTGGCTCAGCAGCCGAGCTGTCGACGAACCGGCCCGAGCAGTCCCCGCCGGCGAGCGCGCGGCTGGGTGACCCGCCGCCGGCCGACCTGCTCGACCCGGCCGAGCGGATGAGCGTCGACGAGCTGCGCGCCCTGCAGCTGCACCGGCTGCGCTGGAGCCTGCGGCACGCTTACGAGAACGTGGCGTTCTACCGCAAGAGCTTCGACGCCGCCGGGGTGCATCCCGAGGACTGCCGCGAGCTGTCCGACCTCGCCCATTTCCCCACCACGAGCAAGGCCGACCTGCGCGACAACTACCCGTTCGGCATGTTCGCGGTGCCCCAGGAGCAGGTCCGACGGGTGCACGCCTCGTCAGGCACGACCGGGCAGCCCACGGTGGTCGGCTACACCGAGGCCGACATCGACGTCTGGGCCGGCGTGGTGGCCCGCTCGATCCGCGCCGCCGGCGGCCGGCCCGGCGACAAGGTGCACAACGCCTATGGGTACGGGCTGTTCACCGGCGGGCTCGGCGCGCACTACGGCATCGAGCGGCTCGGCGCGACCGCGATCCCGGTGTCCGGGGGAATGACCCCGCGCCAGGTCCAGCTGATCACCGACTTCCGCCCCGACATCATCATGGTCACGCCGTCCTACCTGCTCACCGTGCTCGACGAGTTCGAGCGGCAGGGGATCGACGCGCGGACCAGCTCGCCGCGGATCGGGATCTTCGGCGCCGAGCCGTGGACCGAGCAGATGCGCCGCGAGATCGAGGACCGGATGGACATGCACGCGGTGGACATCTACGGCCTCTCCGAGGTGATGGGGCCGGGCGTGGCGCAGGAGTGCGTGGAGACCAAGGACGGCCTGCACATCTGGGAGGATCACTTCTATCCCGAGGTCGTGGACCCGCTGGACGGCCCCGGCATCCCCCGGACGCTGCCCGACGGCGAGGCGGGCGAGCTGCTCTTCACCTCTCTGACCAAGCAGGCGCTCCCGATCATCCGGTACCGCACCCGGGACCTGACCACTCTGCGCCCCGGCACAGCCCGCCCCGGCCTGCGCCGCATGGACAAGATCACCGGCCGCTCCGACGACATGGTCATCCTGCGCGGGGTGAACGTCTTCCCGACCCAGATCGAGGAGCACGTGCTGCGCACCGCCGGCCTGTCACCGCACTTCCAGCTGGTACTCAGCACGAAGGGCCGCCTCGACACGATGCATGTGCGGGTGGAGGCACGCCCGGATACGGAACGAGCGCGACGGGCCGGCGCGGCCGGCGAACTGGTTCGCGCCGTCAAGGACACTGTCGGCGTCACCGTGACCTGCGAGGTCATCGACCCCGACACCCTGGAGCGCTCGGTCGGCAAGCTCAAGCGCATAGTCGACAACCGCCAGCACTGACGCGGCCCGGCCGCACGGGCACGCTCGCGCCCCCTCGGTCCCCTTCGTCCGACTTGTCGTGGCTATTTGCCGCGACAAGAGCGACTTGTCGTGCCTAATTCCCGCGACAAGTCGGACGATGCGCGCCACGACCACGCACGGATCCAGCTACCACCCCGACCCCCCGCCAGCCCGACCCGCCGCCCGCCAGCGCGACCTCCCGACCGGCCACCTCCCTCGGCCCGTCGGGCCGGCGACATGCCGCGACAAGTCCCCCGGGCTTCCCTCTTTCGCATGACGGGCCCAGGTGACACCATTGGTTCGCATACATGACTCCTGTTCACGCATGTGAATGCGCGAACGTGGCACAACGTCGTCCGGAGGGCCCGGTGTATACCCAGAACCTGAATCCGACCGGTTCACTTGCGCTGTCAGCACTGCTCGCCTCGCTGCCGCTGCTGGCGTTGCTGGTCGCTCTGGGAGTGTTCAAATGGCGTGCCCACTGGGCCGGCACGGCGGCATTACTGCTCTCGATCGTGATCGCCCTGGTCGTGTACCACATGCCGCTCGGCGAGACCCTGAACGCGGGGGTGTTCGGCGCCGCGCTGAGCGTCCTGGCCGTCCTGTGGATCACGTTCAACGCGATCTGGATCTACAACCTGACGGTGAAGACGGGACACTTCGCGGTGCTGCGGCGGTCGTTCGCGGCGATCAGTGACGACCGGCGGATCCAGTCCATCGTGATCGCGTTCTCCTTCGGCGGCCTGCTGGAGTCGCTGGCCGGGGGCGGCTCGCCGATCGCCATCTGCGCGGTGATGCTGATCGCGATCGGCTTCAGCCCGCTCAAGGCGGCCACGGTCGCGCTGGTGGCCAACACCGCGCCGGTCGCGTTCGGTGGCCTCGGCAACCCGATCACCATCATGGGCCAGGTCACCGACCTGCCGGCCGAGCACTTCGGTGCGATGGCCGGCCGCCAGGTCTCCCTGTTGGCGATCTTCGTACCGTTCGTGCTGGTGGGCATCGTGGACGGCTGGAAGGGCGTGCGCGAGGTGTGGCCGGCCGCGCTGACCTGCGGACTCTCCTTCGGTATCGCGCAGTTCGTGTTCTCCAACTTCGTCAACTACAAGCTCTGCGACATCTTCGGCGCGCTGGTCTCGGCCGTCGCGGTGATCCTGCTGAACAAGGTCTGGCAGCCGCGCCGCGACGAGGTCACCGCCCCGCCGGTGATCGCCGGCGGCGCCGCCGAGGATCCCGCGTTCGACCGCAGGGTCGGTCGGCCGGACGGCGGCGCGGACTCGCGCCGCGACGTGCTGCTCGCATTCGCCCCGTACGCGGTGGTCGTGCTGCTGTTCTCGGTGGCCCAGCTGCCCGGCATCAGCGACGCGCTCAACGCGCCGACGATCACCTTCAACTGGCCGGGCCTGCACGTGCTCTCCCAGGCCGGCAAGCCGGTGTCGGTGGCCTACAAGCTGAACTGGCTGGCCGCCACCGGCACCCTGTTGTTCCTGTCCGGCGTGGTCACCGCGATCGTGCTGCGGATCAAACCGGCCCTCGCCGGGCGAACGTACGTCGAGACGCTGCGCCAGTTCGGCTGGGCGATCCTGACCATCCTGCTGGTGTTCGCGCTGTCCTACGTGATGAACCTGTCCGGCCAGGTCTCCACGCTCGGGCTGTTCCTGGCCGGCGCCGGGGCGTTCTTCGCGTTCCTCTCCCCGCTCGTCGGCTGGTTCGGCGTGGCGGTGACCGGGACGGACGCCGGCTCGAACGCACTGTTCGCCAAGCTGCAGGTGACCGCGGCCGAGCAGCTGCACGCCAACCCGATCCTGTTCGGCGCGGCCAACACCTCCGGCGGCGTGATGGCGAAGATGATCTCGCCGCAGAACCTGGCGATCGGCACGGCGGCGGTCGGCGAGGTCGGCTCGGAGGGCATCCTGTTCCGCCGGGTGTTCGGCTGGAGCGTGCTGTTCCTGCTGGCCATGTGTGTGCTCGTGTTCCTGCAGTCCACGCCGGTGCTCGGCTGGATGCGGGTGGGCGGCTGACGGCCCCGGGGCGGGTGCCGACCGCGCGCTGGTCGGCCTCCGCCCCACCGAGCTCAACCACAGCGGCTTCGGTCGCGCAGGGTGCGCCCGCCGCGGTTGAGCTCGGCGGACTCGTGCGCCCAGTCCGCCGCCGACCTGCTCGTCGAGCTCGGTCACCCGGCGGACCGGATCCGCACCGAGCGCTTCGGCCCGACCGGGTCCTGACCAGCGCCGGCCCGGCCCGGCCCGGCCCCACTCGACGGCCCGGTGCATCGGGCCGCCCCGATGCACCGACCCGACGGCCCGGCCCGGTCTAGAGCACCCCGACCAGGCCGCCGTCGACGCGCACCGCGGTACCCGTCACGTAGGAAGCCTGCGCGCCACACAGGAACGCGGCCGCCGCGCCGAACTCGTCCGGCCGCCCGTACCGCCGCGCCGGCACCTCCAGTTCGCTGGCCGCGCGCACCTCCTCCACCGAGCGCCCCGAGCTCTCCGCCGCCCGCTGGTTGATCGACTCGGCGCGGTCGGTGGCGATCCGGCCCGGCAGCACCAGGTTCACCGTCACACCGTCCGCCGCCACCTCGGTGGCCAGGCTCTTCAGGTACGCCGCGAGCGCGGTGCGGCCCACGTTGGACAGCGCCAGGTTCGGCAGCGGCTGGACCACACCGGTCGACGCGATCGCCACGATCCGGCCCCAGCCCCGGGCCCGCATGCCGGGCAGCACCGCGTTGACCAGCGTCTGCTGCACCAGGAGCAGGTCGTGCACAGCCTGCGCGGTGGTCGCCGCATCCAGCTGGGAGGCGGTCGCCGGCTTCGGCCCCGGCCCGTTCAGCACGAGGATGTCGATGTCGCCGAACGCCGCGGTCGCGGCCGCGAGCAGTGCCTCCGGGCCGCCGTCGGCGGTCAGGTCGGAGGCGACCCCGACCGCGCTGGGCAGCTCCGCCGCGATGGACTTCGCCAGTTCCTCACGCCGGCCGGACACCACGACGTTGGCGCCCTCCGCGCCGAGCGCCCGAGCGGTGGCCGCGCCGAGCCCGCCGGTCGACGCGCACACCAGGGCCGTCCGCCCCGCGATTCCCAGATCCATTACGCCATCTCCCGTACCCACGGACCATTGATCACGACCTGACCCTAGTTCGGCCGGCCGTCCCGCGCGCGACGCCGTGGCGGTGCCGCGCACGCCGCTGCCCCAGGTCCGGAGCGAACCTGGGGCAGCGGAGGCGCGCGGGCTCAGGCCACCGAGGTGAGCGTGGCGAACGCGATGATGCTGTCCTCGTAACTGTGCCGGGCGGTGTCGAACCCGCCGCCGCAGGTGATCAGGCGCAGTTCGGCGGCGGAGGTGTCCCCATACACCTCCTGCGTCGGGAAGGCCGCCTTGGCGACCTGGCGCAGCCTGGTCACAGTGAACACGGCGGTCTTGCCGTCGGCCCTGGTCACCTTGACCTGGTCGCCCGGTTTGACCTGGTTCAGCCGGGCGAAGATGCCGGACTTACCGTCCCCGTTGACGTGGCCGAGGATGACCGCCGGCCCGGGCGCGCCCGGCGTCGGGCCGAGCCGGTACCAGCTCGCCTGCATCGGGGTGCCGACCGGTGGCACGGCGAGCGTGCGGTCCGGGTTCAGCCCGAGTGGCAGGAGACTGGACGCCGCGTTGATCGAGTCGATCCGCAGCTCGGTCGGTGTGGCGGCGACCAGCGGTGCCACCGGGGCCACGGGGGCCCCGGTGACCAGCGGAGAGCTGAGGTTCGGGCCGGCCCCGGTGGCCCATGGCCCGGCCACCAGCCCGCAGCCGGACAGGCCGGCCACCAGCACCCCGGCACCCAGCGTGACGGCCAACCTGAACGGCAGCCGACCCAGCACCGATTTAAGTGTCCTATTAACGGTCGACTCGGTCACCGAGCCGACCCCGGCCGCCGAGGGGCTCATCGCCGAGCCTCCCGGCGGGCCAGCGCGCTGCCGACACCCGCGCTCGCCGCGCCGGTACCGCCGAGCAGGCCGAGCGCCACCAGTGCCGAGGAACCGGCCGGACCGCCGCCCGGAGCGACGGTGGCCAGCGGGCCGCCGCCGGTCTCCGGGGCACCCACCGGGTACACCGAGACCTGCTCGCCGCCGTCCGGTGCGCCCTCGTCGCCGTCACCGTCCGAACCACCGCCACCGCCACCGCCACCGCCACCGTGGTCGCCCTTCACGAAGAACGACTCCTCCAGCGTGTGGTCGCCGCAGCGCACCCGCACGGTGTGCTCGCCGGCGTCCGCGTCGTCGCTGACGTGCGTACTGCCGCTGTAGCGCCAGGGCCGCCCGTCGTGGTCCACGTCGATGTCGTCCAGGGCGTCCGACTCCACCCGGCCGACCGACCAGTCACAGCCGACCCGGATGTCCACCTCGTCGCCGCGCTCGCCGTAGCCGGGGTCCACGCTCAGGTATTCGTCGTGGTCACGGCGGTCGGACAGCACCAGGAACCCCCGGGTGATGCTGTGCCCGTCGCAGCTCACGGTGACCCGGTGCCAGCCGTTGCCGACGTGGTTGGTCACGTGCGTGGTGCCAGAGAGCCGGAACCCGTCACGGCGCAGCGTGATGTCGTCCAGCGCGTCGGAGTCCAGCTGGGCGCGGTCGTCCCGGCAGCGCACCGACACGTCCACCGAGTCGCCCCGGTAGCCGGACCGGTCGCTCAGCCAGAAGTCCCTCGGCCCGTCCCCGGGTCCGCTGTTGTCACCGGGGATGACCTCGAAGTGATCGGTGACCACCACCGCGGCGTTGCCGTGGAAGCAGGACCGGCGCGCCTCGTGGTCACCGAGCCGGGCGTTGTCCCGCACGGTGCCGGACCGGCCGGAGATGTCCACGTCGTCGGCGGTCAGGTACTGCTGGCGGCCGTCACGGCAGGACCCGTTGAAGTCGATCCGGTCGCCCTGCCGGACCCGCTTCGGCGACACCGAGAGCGTGTCCCCGCCCGGCCCGCCCTTGGTGACCACGAAGAACGCGGCGTTGGCGGCCAGCCGCCGGTCGGTCTTCAGGCAGACCAGGCTCGCGTTGTGGGCACCCTCCTGGGCGTCGTCGCGCACCCGCCCGCTCCGGCCGCGCACGTCCACCCCGTCCGCGTTGATCGTCTCCTGCCAGCCGCCCGGGCAGCCGCCCACGAAGGTGACGTCGTCACCGGGGCTGACCTGCCTCGGTGACACCGCGAAGTTCAGCTGCGGGTCGGGCTCGGTCTGATCGCCCTTGAGCACCAGCAACGAGGCCGTCGCGGTGGCGCGCTTGGTCGCGTTGGCGCAGACCAGGGTCACAGTGTGGCTGCCCTCGCCGACGTTCGGCAGCACCGTGCCGCTGGTGCCGCTGAAGGTCACGCCGTCCCCCGACAGCGAGTCCTGGGTGCCGACTCCGCAGTTCACGACGGCGGTGAACGTGCCGCCGGGCTTCACCGAGCTCGGCGAGAGCGAGAGGGACGCGGTCGGGTCGGCCGGGATCGGCTTCGGCTGGACCACCACCGCCGGTGGCTTGCTGTCGGTCGACGGCTCGACCGGGTTCGGCTGCTCCACCGGGTTCGGCGGCGCCGGCGGTTCGACCGGAGGCTTGGGCTGCTGGACCGGCGGCTTGGGCTGCTCGACCGGCTTGGCGCTGTCGCCGGAGCTCCCCGAGCCGCCAGAACCAGAACTGCCCGAATCGGAGCTGCCGGAGCCTGAGCTGCCGCTGCCGGATCCGGAACCGCCGGAGCCTCCGCTGTTGCCGGAGCTGCCGCCGCCGTTCTCCGATCCTGATCCCGACCCCGGGTTGGCCCCCGGCTGCCTCGGTCCCCCGGCGATCGGCGGCGTCGGGTCGTTGCCCCCGATGCCCCCGATGTCGGCGGCCAGCGCGACCGGCGCGGTCCAGGTCAGGGTGAGCAGTGCCAACAGCGTCCCGGCGAGCAAGTTGCGAACTCGCATGATGTTTCCCCCTCACGCAATCCGCCGGCGGGACTGCCGGTGGATCTGTGGGGGATGACGCTCGCTAACCTAAGAGCGTTTCAGAAAGATGCCGAATCGAGACTTAGGTAGGGGAATCCGCACAGGAATTAACCCACATGCGTCTCACTAGCCCCACTGGTATTGAGCGTGCGCGGGGGTCACAGGTGTGCTCGGCCCACGGGTCACATCGGCCACCACAGTGACCAGGACTCCTTGGTCCAGCCCTCGAACAGGCGCTCGACGACCCCGCGCCGGCGCGGCTCATGGTTCGTCCGGACGGCCTGGCTGACGTAGACGGACCGTTGCAGGTCGCTGAACAGCGAGTCCACCAGGTCGGGATAGGTCGGGGTGCGCCGGGCGAACATCACGCCGGCGACCCCGGACTCGTGGTCGATCCAGCAGTACGCCTTGGCCGGCGCCGCGCAGGTCAGGCTGCCCGCCCGGGGCCCGCCGGGGATCGGCGCATCGTTGACCATGAAGCCGAGGCTCCACTTGCGCTCGATCGTCGGGTACAGCCGGATCTCGGGGTAGAAGTTGATCTCATCGGGGACCCGTACCGAGTCCAGCTCCAGCACCCGGGGCACCGTGAGGGCGCCGATCTGGTTGCTCCGGAGCAGCTCGAACGACTCCTGCGAGAGCAGCGACCGGTGCCGCCAGAGCAGTGCCTCGGCGAAGGCGAAGTAGTCCCTCGCCGAGGAGTAGAAGGTGGTCTCCCCCGGCTCGGCGGCGAGCCCCTGCCAGCCCCCGGCCACCCGCCGGCGCGAGCCGTACTCCACCTGGAACCCCGTGTCGCGCATCCCGAGGACCTCGTAGATCGCGGTGCGCAGGTAGTCAGCCACCCGGCCACCGGTGACCCGTTCGATCGCGGCGCCGACCAGCCCCAGGTCGCCGCCGTAGTGCCAGCGGGTGCCGGGGTCGAACAGCAGGGTCGGTGAGGTCGAGCGGTCCGGCCACCCGGTGGTGCTGGCCAGGTCGCCGAACCTGCTGGTCACGCCGGCGGTGTGGGTGAGCACGGTGCGCAGGGTCAGCGCGCCGCGCGCGGCGCGCAGCCCGGGCCGGCCGTTCGGCGAGAACCCCGACTGGCGCTTCGGCGCGTGCAGCTGGGGCAGCACTCCGCCCAGCGGCTCGTCGAGGCTCAGCCGTCCGGCGTCCACCAGGGTGAGCGCGGCGACGGCCAGGATGGGCCGGATCATCGAGGAGGCCTGGAAGATGGTGTCGATGGACATCTTCGTGGTGTCCTCGACCGAGCTCCGACCGTAGGCGCCGGCATAGTCGTGGCAGCCGTGCGCGGAGGCCAGCGCGACCACTCCGCCGACGTGGCCCATCTCCACCGCGCACTCGAGCAGCGCGTCGACATTCTCCATGGCACCAGGTATCTCATCGCGCCATAGCAGGACCGTGGATGAACCATAGACAACGCGTCGTCGGCCCCGGGCCCCTCAGGAAATCGCGGCCGAACGCACAGTTACCTGCGAATCCATATCCATCGGCGGGCGTTCAGCGCCGGAATCAAGCGTCAGCGATATACGATTTTCCGTCCGCCCCGGGCCCGAATGTGTGACCCCCGCCGGGCCGCGCCGGGTGAAATGCGGAAACGCGTTCGAACCTTAACCGCGGATGGACACACGATGAACGCATTCGGTCCCCTCGGCAATGTCGTTTTTGACCTGCCCGGGGTGCCGGTGAGCCACCTCTCCGAC
This sequence comes from Pseudonocardia sp., assembly GCA_036272155.1. GTDB lineage: Bacteria > Actinomycetota > Actinomycetes > Mycobacteriales > Pseudonocardiaceae > Pseudonocardia. Next base: position 32,956 of record DATAZG010000067.1, on the reverse strand, counting down.
CGTGCGCGGCAGCCGCGCGACGGCGCTGAGATGCGCGTCACGCACGCTGACTACGGACCGTGATAAGCGGTGCTCCGCACACGGATTGAGTGGCCTGAACGAGCTCCCACTCTCAGGAAGCCACCGTGCTCCGCGTGACCGCACCACATATCGTCGCGATCGCTACTAGCTGGTGCGTCAGCTCGAGGGTGGGGCGGATTACGGCTACCAATGCGCGACCGGTCGCAATCCGATACTGAGACGGCAAGCGCGCGGAGGGTCGCTGTGATCCAATCGTCGTGGTGCATACTGTATGCGGTCTGCCACTCTTGAGTGCACCGAATCTGAGTGGGGTGATCGCCGTGGCTTATCGCTACAGCCTGCTGGGCCCGGTCCGCGTGTGGTCCGGCGACCGCGAGCTGGATCCGGGCTCGCCGCAGCAGTGCGCGGTACTGGCATTGCTGCTGCTGGCCCAGGGGCGGCCGGTGACCATCGAGCAGCTCGTCGAGAAGCTCTGGGGCGAGGCCGCGCCGGCCGCCGCCCGGCCCACCGCGCGCACCTACGTGTCCCGGCTTCGCCGGCTGCTGCCCGGCGACGAACAGCACCCCGGCATCCAGTCCGGCCGGGCCGGCTACGTGCTGCCGGTGGCGGCGGACGCGCTCGACCTCACCCGGTTCGACAGCCTGCTGCGCGCCAGCCGCGCCACCCGCGACGAGGGCAACCCCGGCCTGGCCGTGCAGCAGCTGCGCGAGGCGCTCTCGCTGTGGCAGGGCGCCGCGCTTGCCGGTGCCAAGGCGGAGTTCGTCGGCACCGAGCGCGAGCGGCTGGAGCAGTTGCGGCTGGCGGCCAGCGAGGAGCGCATCGCCCTCGACCTCGCCCTCGGCCGCCACACCGAGGTGCTCCCGGAGGTGGCGAGCCTCTCCGCCGTGCACCCGCTCGAGGAGCGGCTGCGCGAGCTGCACATGCTCGCGCTGTACCGCTGCGCCCGCCAGGCCGACGCGCTGCAGGTCTACCGGGGCGTCCGCGAGCTGCTGCACCGTGAGCTGGGCATCGAGCCCGGTCCGGAGCTGCGCGCGCTGCACCAGCAGATCTTGCGCGGGGACGGCCGGCTCGACCTGCCCACGGCCCCGTCGGCCGGCCCCCGGACGGCCGTCACCCCGGACACCGACGCCCCCGAGCGGGCCGGCCTGACCGAGCCCGCCGCGGGGACCGGCTCGGCCGATACCCCGGCGCCGGTCTGTCTCGGCGCGGCCGAGCACCCCGGCGGTCCCGGCCAGCCGGTCACCGCCGCATCCTCGGTCCGCCCGCTGGCGGCGGTGTCGGTGGAGCCGAGACCCCCCGGGCCGACGCTCTCGCCGGTCGGCCGCCCCGGGCTGCTGGCGGAACGGCTGCAGGCCGCCCGCCGCCGGTGCTTCGTCGGGCGCGCGGCGGAGCGGACGCTGTTCGCGGCCGCGATCAAGGGCAACCCGCACATGTTCGTCGCGCTCTTCCTGCACGGCCCGGGCGGCGTCGGCAAGTCGACGCTGCTGCACCGGCTCGCCGACGACGCGGCGACGGCCGGGCGCACCGTGGTCCGGGTCGACGGCCGGACCGTCGAGGACTCGGTGACGTCGTTCGAGCAGGCCGCGGCGCCCGCGCTCGGCGACGCCAACGCGGTGCTGCTGATCGACACGTTCGAGCGCTGCGCCGAGCTGGAGACCTGGCTGCGCGAGGAGTTCCTGCCGAAGCTGGCCGACGGCGCCGTCGTCGTGCTCGCCGGCCGGCACCCTCCGAGCCCGGCGTGGCGCGCCGATCCGTCCTGGTCCGGGGCGCTGCTGTGCCGTGCGCTCGGGGACCTGGCACCGCTGGACGCGGACGACCTGCTGCACTCGCGCGGGGTGCCGGTGCACGCCAGGGAGTCGGTGCTGTCCCGGGTCGGCGGCTACCCGCTCGCGCTGTCACTGGCGGCCGAGATCGCGCGGCACAACGACCCGAGGGCCACCCCGTGGTCGCCGAACCAGGACATCATCGAGACGCTGCTCAACCAGCTGATCGGCTCGGTGCCGTCGCCGACCCACCGGTTCGCGCTGCACGTCTGCGCGCACGCGTACGTGACCACCCAGGAGCTGCTGCGGGTCGTGATGCCGGGCTCCGACGCCGCCGAGCTGTTCAGCTGGCTGCGGGTCCAGCCGTTCATCGAGTCCGGCCCGGCCGGGCTGTACCCGCACGACATCGTCCGTGACGTGCTGGACGCCGACCTGCGCTGGCGCGACCCGGCCGCGTACGAGTCCATCCACCGGGGCATCCGCCTGCACGTGCTCGACGGGCTCAGCGGGCCCGGTGCCGACGGGGCGGCGACCGTGGCGAGCATGCGCTCGGTGCGCCACCTGCTGCGACACAGCGGGGTGCCCACCCAGTACCTGACCGCGCACGGCGAGAGCGAGGCCGAGGAGGACCGGCTGCGTCCGAGTGACCGGGCGCCCCTGCTCGAGATGACGGAGTCGACCGAGGGGCCGGAGTCCGCGCGGCTCGTCGAGTTCTGGATGCAGCGCCAACCGTCGGCGTTCTCGGTGTACCGGCATCGGGTCACCGGTTCCCCGGTCGCGTTCATGACCTGGTTGAAGCTGCGCGGGCCGCGCGAGCTGGAGCTCGAGACCGACCCCGTGGTCGCGGCCGCCTGGGAGCACACGCAGCGGACCGCGCCGGCACGGTCCGGCGACCACATCTCCGTGGCCAGGCACCTGGTCTACCCGGCGTGCTACATGCGCCCCTCGCCGGTGATGGACCTGATGCAGGTGCGCATGATGGCCGGCTTCCTCAGCGAGCCGGACCTGGCCTGGTCCTACGTCGCGGTCGCCAACCCCGAGCTGTGGCAGCCGTGGATGGCGTACCTGAACATGACCAGGGTGCCGCACTCGCCGTCCGTCGACGGGCACCAGTTCGGCGTGTTCGGCCACGACTGGCGGCTCGAACCGCCCGAGGCGTGGCGCGACCGGCACGTGGTGCACGAGCTGTGGGGCAGCGAGCTGTCGCCGCTGACCTCCCTCGGCCAGCCCCAGCCACCGGCGATGCGCTGGCGCCCGGCCGGGATCGGCCTGGCCGCCACCCAGTGGGAGCTCGACGCGCTGGTGTCCTGAGTCCTGGTGTCCACAGTGCTGGTGTCCACAGTGCTGGTGTCCTCGGTGCTGGTGTCCTCGGTGCTGGTGTCCTGAGCGCGGTACCGAGGGGCCCGCCGGTGGTGTGTGTCGCACCGCCGGCGGGCCGGGGTGGCGCTAGCATCGAACGGGTAAGAACGGAACGCGCAAAAAACTGGCTCCGGATGGTGCTTCGGAGCCGCGCCCACGCAGGGCGTCATTCCCCCGTGGAATCCAGTGCTTCCTTCGTGATCGAGACGAAGGCGGAGCTGTGTCCACCTATCGAGTCACCATCGTCGGCGCGGGCCTCGGCGGCCTGACGCTCGCCCAAGGCCTGCTGCGGCGCGGCTTCGACGTCGCCGTGTACGAGCGCGACCCCCACCCGGACGCCCGGTCGCAGGGCTACCGCATCCAGCTCGACGAACCGGGTCTGACCGGCCTGCGCCGCTGCCTGCCGGAGCACCTGTTCGAGCTGTGCCTGGCCACCTCGGGCGCACCACCGGCCCGGGTGCACGTCCGGAACCGCCGGCTGGAACCGGTGGCCGACCGGGCGGCGGCCGCCCAGACGCCCAGCGGTCCCGCACCTCGGCCACGCGCGTTCGACCGGCCGACGCTGCGCCGGATCCTGCTGGCCGGCCTCGGCGGCACCGTGCACCACGGCGCCCAGCTGCGCGGCTACGAGCTGACCTCGGCCGGCCGGGTCACGGCCCGGTTCGGCGACGGCCGGAGCGCGGCGGCCGACCTGCTCGTCGGCGCGGACGGGGTGGGCTCCTCGGTGCGGCGACAGCTGCTGCCGGGCGCCCTGGTCGAGGACGCCGGGCTGCGACTGATCTACGGCAAGATCCCTCTCGGCGGGCCGGCCGCCGACGACCTGCCCGGCTGGGTCTTCGACGCCGTCTTCACGGTGCTCGCCGCCGGTCCCGGTCAGCCGCACGTCGGGCTCGGCCCGGTGCGGTTCGGTCGGCCCCCGGAGCTGGCCGGCCTGGCCCACGACCCGCCGATCGCCCTGCCCGCCACCCCGGACTACCTCGCGCTGCTCGTCGGGGCGCCGGCCGACCACCCGGCCATGCCGCGCCTCGAGCGGCTGCGCGGGCTCGACCACCGGGCCCTACGCGAGCTGGCCGGGCGGCTGCTCGGCGACGACTGGCACCCGGACGTGCACCGGCTGCTCGCGCGGTGGCGGACCGAGTCGCTGTTCCCGCTGCGGATCTCCACCGCGCGGTCGGTGCCGACGCTGCCGCCGGGCCCTGTCACGCTGCTCGGCGACGCGGTGCACGCGATGAGCCCGGTGCTGGCGATGGGCGCAAACACCGCGATCCGCGATGCGGGTGAACTGGTCACGGTGCTGTCCGCCGCGGTGGCCTCGGGCACGCCGCTCCCGGCCGCCGTCGGGGAGTACCAGCGGCGGCTGGCCGGCTACGCCGGGCCGCTGGTGGCCCGCTCCCGCCAGACCGGCCAGGCCAGGGTCGGCCAGCGCTGACTTCCAGCTCCGCCGCCGAGTTCAACCAGAGCGGGTCCCGCGGCACGGTATGAGGCCCGTGCGGTTGAGCTCGGCGCGGATGTGCGCGGAGTGACGGGGCGCGGCGGCGGTGTCGGGTCAGGGCGACAGGTAGCGGCTCAACCAGTCGACCGTCGCCGACCATGCGGCGCGGGCGGCGTCCGGCGCGTACCGCTGCCCGGTGTCGTTGAAGAACGCGTGGTCCGCCCCGTCGAAGGTGCGCACCTGGTACGTCAGCCCGGCGGCGCGCAGGGCGGCCTCCGCGCGGGGCTCCGTGGCGTCGACCCTGGCGTCCAGCCCGCCGTAGATCGCCAGCACGGCCGCCTTCGCCCTGGTGAAGTTCGGCTGTTCGGGCGCCGGCCCGTAGAACGGCACGGCGGCCGCCAGCCGGGCCTCCCCCTCGGCCAGCAGCTGCCACACCATGCCGCCGCCGAAGCAGAACCCGACCGCGCCGACCTTGGCCCCTGGCACCCGCCGACCCAGCTCGTCGATGCCGGCCCGCAGGTCGGCCACCAGCCCGTCGACCGGGGCGTTGGCCAGCGCGGTCGGCGCCTGGGCCGGGTCGGTCAGCGCGGCCGTGCCGCCCTGGGCGGAGAGCAGGTCCACGCACAGCGTGCCGTAGCCCACGCCCGCGAACCGGCCGACGACGTCGTAGAAGTGCTCGGTCAGCCCCCGGTTCTCGTGCACCACCAGCACCGCGCCCTTCGGCGCACCGCTCGTCGGGGCGGCCCATGCGCCGCGCAGCTCGCCGGCCGGCCCGGCGAAGCGCACATCGGCCCCCCGGCCGACCCCGGGCCCCCGACCGGGCGGCGGCCCCGCCGGCACCTTCGGCGCGGCGGGGGCCGAGGCAGTGGCGCTCGGTGCGGCGGTGCCCGGCGCGGCCGGTGTGCCGCACGCGGCCAGCAGCGCGCTGGCCGAGCCGAGCCCGAGCCCGAGCAGCCCGAGCCGGCGCAACGCCTCCCGGCGAGGGAGCAAGCCGTCGGCAAAATCCTCGGCAACCTCGCCGACCAGGTAGCTGCGCAGCGCCATGGCCGGAGCGTATCGGCGCCGGACAGGGGCGGCCAGCGAACGCCGCCCGGTACTCAGCCGGGCGGCGGCGGGCGGCGGAACCGGGCGGCCGGCGCGGGACCGGTTCGCCATACTGGCCGGGTGGAGTCGACCCGAGTGGACCGCTGGCTGTGGGCGGTGCGGCTGACCAAGACCCGACCGGACGCGGCGGCCGCCTGCCGGGGCGGCCACGTGCGGGTCAACGACCTGCCCGCGAAACCGGCGACCATGATCTCCCCCGGTGACCAGGTACGGGCCAGGGTGAACCAGTCGACCCGGATCGTCGAGGTCGTCCGGGTGATCCAGAAGCGGGTCGGCGCGCCGGAGGCGGCGGCCTGCTTCATCGACCACACACCCCCGCCACCGCCGGTGCCGGTGCTGCCGGTCGCCCGCCGCGACCGGGGCGCCGGCCGGCCCACCAAGCGGGAACGCCGCGTGCTCGACGCCTGGCGCGGCGCCGAGGGCCACCACTGATCGGCGGCGGCGAGGGTCAGTTCGCGGTGCCCGGGGGTGGCTCGGGCGCGGCGAACGTAGCGGCCTGGCCGTGCAGGGTGCCGGCGCCGTCCACCAGGTTCCACACCGTGGCGCGCTCGATCCAGAACTGGGCGCCCGACTTCGCGATCCGCGGGCCGCGGTAGTCGTCGATGTAGCCCTGCGCGTTCACCCGCTCGAACAGCCGGTCGCGCTCGGCCCGGTCCGGAGTGGCCGCCGAGTAGCGCGACGGCAGGCCGGTGAACTCGTCCCAGCGGTAGCCGAAGCAGCGCTGGCCGGCCAGGTTCGCGTAGCAGAAGGTGGGGTCGGCCGTGAGCCGATGGGCCAGCAGCACGAACGGGGCGTCGCGGTAGAGCCAGCGGGCGAGCTCCCGCGCCGACAGGTCCTCGGACAGGTGCGTCGGCGCGAGGGGCACCCCGACCACCTTCAGATGGCTGTCGACGAGCAGCGCGGCGAAGACCGGATCTTCGGGCTCGATCGGTTCCCAGTGTTCCTGCACAACATCAATCTAACCCTGTGCGGAGGAGGGCCGGGCGGGCACCGGGACTCGCTCAGCTCACGCTCACGCCGGCCCCGAGCGCGGCCGCCTCGCCCCCGAGCGGCAGCCCCAGCCCGCCCGCGAGCGCGGCCGCGATGCGCTGGCACGTCGTGACGTCGGCGCGGGCCTCGTCGATGCCGATGGCCGGCGGCAGCCCCCCGGTGACGGCGGCGTGCCAATTCTCCAGCTGGGCCTCGAAGGCCTCCACGTGCGACGTGCTGCGGGTCAGCTCGGTGGTGTCGCCGCTGGCGGTGCGCACGGTCAGCTCGGTCGGGGCGTGCAGCAGGTACGGCGCCGGGAACGTGAGGCCGTAGCTGCCGGTCTCGGTGTGCACCCGGACCGTCTCGGTGTAGCTCGGGTACTCGGGCAGGTAGTGCCAGCGCAGGCTCAGCTCGGCCCCACCGGCGAGCCCGGCGTCCACCCCCACCGACAGCCGCTCGGGGTGCCACCCGGCCGGCCACAGCCGCGACCAGCCGATCTCCGCCGGGTCGCCGACCAGCGGCCGCAGGATGGCCAGGTCATGGATCAGGCTGCCCAGCAGGACGTCGGAGTACACCCAGCCGAGCGTCCCGGCGGCCGGCCCGAGGGCCCGCGCGCACAGCGCCTCGGCCTCCGCCGCACTCTCCGCGAGCCGCTCCGCCGGCACGTCACCGGCGCTGGCCAGACCGCCGCCCCGCCAGGCGACCTGCCGCGCGTCGGACGGGTGCAGCACGGTGACCTCGACCGCGCGGATCGCCGGGCCGCCACCGCCGGCCAGCAGCTCCGCCAGCCGCCGGTAGGCCGGGTCGAACCGCTTCATGTAGCCCACCTGGACCAGCGCCGCCCGGTCGGCGAGCGCATCCAGCTCGGCGTGGGTCCAGGCCAGCGGCTTCTCCACCAGCACCGGGATGCCCTCGGCGGTGACCGCGTCCACCAGGGCGGCGTGCGAACCCGAGCTGAGCACCAGCACCGCGTCCAGTCCACCGGCGGCGAGCAGCTCCCCGACCGAGCTGTGGCGGCCGGTCGGCGCTACCCCGAGCCGGCCGCCGACCGTGTGCCGGACCCCGGCGGACAGCTCGGCGACCCCGACGATCTCGAACAGGTCGCGGCGGCGCGCCAGGATGGGTTCGTAGACGAGCTGGGCGACCGCCCCGAGCCCCACGATGCCCAGTCGGACGGGCGAGTCCGCCATGCTGTGTCCCCCTCGATCGACGTCGATTCACGCAGGTGCGGGCGTCCCGTGCCGGCTTTCCCGGGTCAGCGCGGCGGCACCGCGGCGGTGGTGCGGCGCACGGTGAGCGTCGGCGGCAGCCACTGGCGGACCGCCGGCCGGTTGCCGCTGCCCTCGATGCGCTCGACCAGCGCGTCGACCATGGTGGCGGCGATCTTCTCGACCGGCTGCGCCACGGTGGTCAGCCCGACGCCGCGCAGCCCGGCCAGGTAGGTGTCGTCGAACCCCACCACCGACAGCGCCTCCGGCACCGCGATCTCCAGGTCCTCGGCGGCGGCCAGCACGCTCAGTGCCACCACATCGTTCACCGCGAACACCGCGCTGGGCCGGTCCTGGCCGTCGAGCAGCCGCCGGGCCACCTCGTAGCCGCCGCTGTCGGTCTCGTCGCTGTCCACGACGTGGATGTACTGGCCGCGCCGGTGCGACCGCATGGCCCGCTCGTAGCCCTTGCGCCGGGCCTCGGCACCGGGTGCGCTGCCGGCGACGTGCGCGATGTTGCGGTGCCCCAGCTCGACGAGGTGGCGGACCGCGAGCTCGGCGCCCAGCGCGTCATCGGTGCCGACCAGGTCCACCCGCGAGGAGCGGAACGTCGGCCGGCCCTCGACGACGACCGGCACGCCGATGCTCCGGGTGATCGCGGCGGCGGACAGCGCCGGGGAGAGCAGCACGATCGCCTCCACCCGCGACTCCAGGAAGTCGTTCACCACGAGCTGCTCGCGCTCGGCGAGCCGGTGCCCGGCGGCCAGCACCGCCCGGTAGCCGCGCCGGGCCGCCGCCGCATCCACCGACTCGGCGAGCTCGGCGAAGAACGGGTTGCGCAGGTCGGAGACGAGCACGCCGAGCAGGCCGGTGCGCTGGCGGGCCAGGCCTCGGGCCATCCCGTTCGGCCGGTAGCCGAGCTCGGCGACGGCCGCCAGCACCAGCTCGCGGCGCGCGGCGCTGACCAGCGGTGGGCCCTTGCCCCGCAGCACCAGGCTGACCAGCGACTTGGACACCCCGGCCTTGGCGGCCACGTCGATGATCGTGGGCGCCCGGCCGGTCCGGCGGCGGGCCACGGAGCTCCGGTCGGCCGGCGGCTCAGCCACGGTCCAGCTCCGGGGCCAGGTCGGCGGGGTGCTCCAGCTCCTCGGCGAGGTCGGCGGCCAGCTCGGCGGCCCGCGCCGCCCTGGCGTGCGCGCTCCTGGCATCGCCGTCATCCGGGTCGCCGTCACCCGGGTCGTCGAGGTCGAGCAGGTCCTCCCCACCGGCCATCAGCTCGAGCACGTCCTCGCGGCTGACCTCGTTCTTGCGGAAGGTGCCGAGGCTGTGCCCGTGGCCGAGGATGGTGAACCGGTCCCCGACGGGGTACGCGTGGTTGACGTTGTGCGTGATGAGGACAACGCCGAGCCCCTCGTCGCGGGCCTGCCGCACGTAGCGCAGCACCCGGCGGGCCTCCCTTACACCGAGCGCCGAGGTCGGCTCGTCCAGGATGAGCAGCTTGGCCCCGAAGTACTTGGCCCGCGCGATCGCCACGCACTGCCGCTCGCCGCCGGACAGGGTGCCGACGAGCTGGTCGGCGTCCCTGATCTGGATGCCGATCCGGGCCAGCTCCGCCTTGGCCACCCGGCGCGCGGTCGGCCCGTCGAAGAAGCGCAGCGGGCCGAGTCCCCTGGTCGGCTCGGAACCGAGGAAGAAGTTCCGCGAGATGCTCATCAGCGGGATCATCGACAGGTCCTGGTAGACGGTGGCGATGCCAGCGGCCTTGGCCTCCCTCGGCGAGCTGAACCGGCGCTCCCGGCCGTCGAACCAGTAGGTGCCCCGGTCCTGTTGGTGCACCCCGGACAGGATCTTGATCAGGGTCGACTTGCCGGCGCCGTTGTCGCCGAGCAGGCACATCACCTCGCCCGGGTAGACCGGGAAGTTGATGTCCTCCAGGGCGGTGACGCCGAGAAAGTACTTGCAGATGTTGGTCAGCTGGACCAGCGGCTCGCCCGTCACCGGTGTCACCTGGCCTTCAGCGCGCGGGTCCGCAGCCAGCTGTTGACCAGCACCGCGACCATCAGAAACACCCCGAGCACCACCTGGAACCAGTCGGTGTCCGCGCCCGTGAAGAAGATGCCCTGGCGGACGATGCCGAAGGTCAGCGCGCCGAGCGCGGCGCCGATCACCGAGCCGTAGCCGCCGGTCAGCAGGGTACCGCCGATGACAACCGCGATCACCGCCTCGAACTCCTTCATCTGGCCGCGCAGCGTATCGGCGCTGCCCGCCTCGAGCACCTGGATCACGCCGACCAGCGCGGCCGCCAGGCCGGTCAGCACAAAGGCCACGATCTTGACCCGGTTGATCGGCACACCGCTGTTGCGGGCGGCGTCCTCGTTGCCGCCGGTGGCCGCCAGCCAGTTGCCGAAGGTGGTCTGGGACAGCACCAGCGCGCACACCGCCGTGATCGCCAGCCACCAGAGCACCGAGGCGCTGAACGGCCCGACCCGCGCCGCGAACAGGGTGTCCACCACGCTGCCGGCACCCGCGTCGGCCAGCCCGCCGACCTGGGTGCGCCCGGTGATCAGCCGGGTCAGCGCGATGGTCAGACCGCGCAGCGCGAACAGCCCGGCCAGGGTGACGATGAACGACGGCAGCCCGGTGCGCACCACGAGCCAGCCGTTCAGCGCCCCGTAACCGGCGCCGAAGCCCAGCGCGGCGAGCACCCCGAGCCACAGCGGCCAGCCGTACTCGGCGACCAGGATAGCCAGCAGCATGCCCGCCGCGCCGATCATCGAGCCGACCGAGAGATCGAACTGGCCGGCGATCATCAGCAGCGCGACCGTGGCCGCCAGGATGCCCAACCCGGCGGCGTCGGACAGGTAGCTGGCGGTGCCATCGGCGCTGCTGAACGCCGAGCCGCCCAGCCCGGCGAACAGCCCCCAGGAGACCAGCACCCCGACCACCGCGCCGAGGTCGGGGCGCCGCAGCAGCCGCTGCAGCGGGCCGAGCGGGCGGATCCGGTCCTGGGCGCCGGGGCGTCTGGCGGGCGGGGCCGGCGCCGGCGGGGATACCGAGGACATCAGCGCACTCCCTGCTGGGTCAGCTTCAGGATCTTGGACGCATTCTCCTTGGTGACGAAGGCCGGGCCGGTCGGGGTGATCGCCTGGCTCGGCGAGAGCTGGTACTGAGCGTGCTGGACCAGGTAGAGCACGGGCAGGTAGCCCATCAGGTACTGCTGGAAGTCGATCGCGAACTCGGCGGTGCCGGCGTCGATGGCCTGCAGGATCTCCGGGGAGAGGTCGAACGAGGCGAGCTTGCCGGTGAAGCCGGTGGTCTTGGCCGCCGCCAGCATCGGCCCGACGCCGACCGGGCCGAGCGCGATCGCCCCATCGTAGGAGCCGCTCCTGAACGCGGTGGTCAGCCGCTGCTGGGAGTCGGTCGGGTCCTTGCCGTTGATGGCGAGGTTGGTCGCGGTGCCGCCGGTCTCGGCCAGCCCCGCCCGCAGCCCCTCACAGCGCACGTCCAGCGACACGTTGCCCTGCTCGTGGTTGAGGCACGCCAGCTTCTTCACGCCCTCGGCGCCGAACCGCTCACCGGCCAGCTTGGCCGCGTCGAACTCGCTCGCCCCCACGTGGGTCAGCACACCCAGCTTCGCGGCGTCGCGCTCACCGGAGTCCAGCGAGACCACCGGGATGCCGGCCGCCACCGCCTTCTTGATCAGCGGACCCAGCGCGTCCGCATCGGGGATGGACACCGCGATGCCGGCCGGGTGCTGGGCGATCGCGCCCTCCAGCAGCTTCTGCATCTCGAAGACGTCGTAGGACTGCGGCGCCTGGTAGGACACGCTCACGCCGAGGTCGCGCGCCGCGTCGTCCGCGCCGTGCTTGACCACCGACCAGTACGGGTCGCCGGCCTGCCCGTGGGTGACCATAATGATCTTGATTCCGACCCTCGGCGAGGCGCTCTCGGCCGGCTTGCCCTGGCAGCCGGCCAGCGCCAGCAGCGCCGCCAGCAGTGCCACCAGCAGGGGCGCGAGCAGCCTGGTGGTCGGCGTGATCCGCATGGCCGCTACCCCTGCCTCGCCGCGACGCGAGCGCCGACCTCGAGCAGGAAGTCCCGGCTGGCCCGCACGTCGAGCATCGGTCCGGCGCCGGCCGGTGGCTCCTCGGCGAGCACCAGGTCCTGCTCGAGCACGTACCAACCGGTGTAGCCCGCGCTCTCCAGCGTGGTCACGATGCCGGCCACGTCGACGTCGCCCGCCCCCAGCGCCTGATAGAGCCCCTGGGTGATCGCCGTGGTGTAGGACAGCTCGCCGGCCCGCACCCGGGCGGCCAGCGCGGCGTCGACATCCTTGAGGTGCACGTGGGTCACCCGCGCCGTGGCGTCGCGGACCAGCTCGTACGGGTCGACGCCACCGATCAGCAGGTGCCCGGTGTCCACGCAGAGCGGGATCGTCGAGCCCGCCAGCACGCGGCTCACGTCGTCGGCGCCCTCGACGATAGTGCCCATGTGCGGGTGCAGCACCACCCGCGCGCCGAGCTCCGCACCGACCTCGACCGCGGCGTCCAGGGTGCCGGTCAGTACGTCCCACTCGGCGGACGAGAGCTCCGGCCGGCCGTCGTAGCCCCGCGCCCCGGTGGCGGCGGCCAGCACGACGACGTCGCCCCCGGCCCCGACCAGGCGGGTTGCCGCGGCTCGCACGTCGGCCAGCGCGGTATCCCGGTCCCGGTGCAGCACGGCCGGCACAAAACCGCCGACCAGCCCGAGGCCGCGCTCGGCCAGGAACGCTCCGACCCCGCCGCCCGGCCACGGCAGGAAGTCCTCCGGCCCCGCCTCCGTCGCCGCCAGGCCGACCTCACGCATCTCGGTGAAGACGCGGTCCGGCGAGATCTGGTGCCCCCAGCCGGGCACCTCGCACACTCCCCAGGAGATCGGGGCGCCGGCAACTCGCTGGTCGATGCTCATGCAGTGGTCTCCTCGGGGCCTGCCGGGCGGCGAACGGACGGTCGCCGGGCCGCTACATGGAACGTTCCATGTGACGGCTGCCATACAGGGAACGCCGCCGTCACCACCCGTGTCAAGCCCGAGTCGAGCAGGGGCCCATGGTCCACCTCCGCGCCGCCCCACCGCCAGCTGATTCCGGCGAAATCGTCGCCGCCCCGGCCCGGAATCGGCGAAAAACTGTCGAGAACTAATTCGAAAAGGCTAACTCCACATTGCCGGCCGGGAACCGCCGGTGCGTCGAATCACCCGGTCAAACAGATCGGGATACCGTACCCGCCCACATTCTCTGCGCAGCCTCCGACCACCCCAGGAGTGCCAGATGACCGAATCGCGCCGCCCGCGCGGTGCAGCACCCGGCGGCAAACCGGGTATCCGGCTGCGCCGGGCCCGCACTCCCCCCGGCATCCCGACCGATGCGTACCCGCCGCAGGCCTATCCACCCGGCTATCCGGTGCCGACGGCGGTGCGGGCCGGTGGGCCGAACCGGCTGGCAGTGGCCTCGCTGGTGTGCGGCCTGCTCGGCGTCACGGTGCTGTGGTTGATCGGTGGCGGCCTGGCGCTGTACTTCGGTTACCGGGCGCGAAAACAGATTGCGCGGAAAGGCCAGCGCGGCCGGGGGCTCGCCCTGACGGGAATCGTCCTCGGCTGGGTCGGTATCGCTGCGTCGGTGGTATTGCTCGCATTGTGGCTGCTGCCCCCCACCGCGACGCCATGACCGTCGTAATGGGCGGCGGGCGGTAGCGGCCGCGCCATTCAGCGGCGCCAGGAGTCCAGGACCATCAGCGTCTTGGTGCCGATCACCGCGCCACTGCGGCGTAGGTCGACCGGCACGCGCATCGGGCCGGCACCGAGACCGGGCCACCACCGACACACGCACCGGCGCCGGTCCGGCACGCGGAGTCACCGCTCGGAGAGCACCGTGGCCGACTCGCACACGCCCTCCGGCCCCGGCCCACGGTGCGTGGACGCCGCACACGAGTTGTAACGCGTGTGCCACGTCGGCAACGCGTGTGCCGCGTCGACACCCTGTGTGCACGCGCCGTGCCGCCGCCGGTCAGGCTACGCGGCGGTTGTCTATCTGGGCGGCGTCCCAGGCGATGCCGAGGCCCGGGCGGTCCGGGGCGATCGCGTGGCCGTCCTCGATGCGCAGCTGCTCGGTGGTGATCGCGCGCAGCTGCGGGATGTGCTCCACGTACCGGCCGTTCGGGATCGCCGCAACCAGGCTGACGTGGATCTCCATCAGGAAGTGCGGGCAGACCACGACGTTGAACGCCTCGGCCAGGTGCGCCACCTTCAGCCAGGGTGTGATGCCGCCGATCCGGGACACGTCCACCTGCACGATGCCGGCGGCGCCGCGCTGCAGGTACTCCCGGAAGTGGCCGACCGAGTACATCGACTCCCCCACCGCGATCGGGATCCGGGTGGCGGCGGCGAGCCGCTCGTGGCCGGCCACGTCCTCGGCCGGCAGCGGCTCCTCGAACCAGGTCAGGTCGAACGGCTCGAGCAGCGCGGCCCGCCGGATCGCCTCGGGCGCGGTCATCGACTGGTTGGCGTCGACCATGATGTCCATGCCGGGCCCGACCGCCTCGCGCACCGCCCGGATCCGCTCGGCGTCCTCGACCCCGCTGGGCTTGCCGACCTTCAGCTTGACCCCCGGCCACCCCTTGCCGCGCGACTCGAGCGCACCCGCCACCAGCTCGTCCCGCGTCAGGTGCAGCCAGCCGCCCTCGGTGTCGTAGAGCGGCACGGAGCCGCGGAACCCGCCGGCCAGGCGCCACAGCGGTTCGCCGGCGCGCAGGCAGCGCAGGTCCCAGAGCGCGAGGTCGGCGGCGGCCAGGGCGAGCGCGGTGATCACTCCGACGCTGGTGGCCCTGGTCGAGTCGTACAGCGCCCGCCAGGCCGCCTCGACGTCCCGGGCATCCCGGCCGACCAGGACCGGCAGCAGGTGCTCGCGCAGCATCGACAGCACCGCCCGGCCCCCGGTGCCGATCGTGTACGAGTAGCCGGTACCCGTCAGCCCGTCCGAGGTGGCCAGCTCGACGAAGATCGTCTCCTGCTTGAGGAAGCTCTGCATCGCGTCGGTCCGGACCGTCTCGACCTCGATGTCCACCAGGTAGGCGTCCGCTTTCACGATCCGAGCCACCCGAACCACCTCACAAAATCCTATAGGATCGACCGTCAACGGACGCAGGATGCTCCAGGCAATGCGGCGACCGCAACCCCGTCCGGTCGCCGGCGTGAAAAGTTCGTGTTCGGACAATCGGGGTAACACAATGGTCACGGCCCTTACTTAGTGTTAAGTCTGGAGCCGACGGGCTCACCGCCGCGCCCTCCCGCCGCCGCGGCAGGGGGCGGGCGCCGTCGGAGCAGTCCCGCGGCAGCGAGGAGCCAGCATGTTGACCAACCGCACGTCGCTCTGGTGGTTGCTCGGCCCGCCGGTGGCCTATCTGGCGGCGTTGCCGCTGGCCAACCGGGTCGAACCGGTCGTGCTCGGCCTGCCGTTCCTGATGTTCTGGCTACTCGTGGCCACCTTGCTGTCCCCGCTGTTCGTCTGGCTCGCGGCGAAGGGCGACCCGGTGTGGCAGGCCGCGCAGCGGGCCGAGCGGGACGAGGCGGAACGGGCACAGACAGAGCGGGCACAGACAGAGCGGGCGCGGGCCGGCGAGGAGCGCGGATGAGCGGCAACGCCGTGGTGTCGGTGACCATCCTGGCGCTGTTCCTCGTCGCCGCCGTCGCGCTGGGCATCCGCGCCGCCCGGGGCCAGGACAAGGCCGACCTCGCCGAATGGTCGATCGGCGGCCGCAGCCTGGGCATCGTGATGACCCTCGTGCTGATGGCCGGCGAGACCTACACGTCGTTCAGCTACCTCGGCGCCGCCGGCTGGTCGTACACCTACGGCCTCTCCGGGCTGTACCTCGTCGCCTACCTCGGCATCGGCATGGCGGTGAGCTACCTGGTCGGCCCGCTGCTGTGGTCCTACGCGCACCGCCACGACCTGCACAACATCAGCGACCTGGTGGCACACCGGTTCGCCGCGCCCTGGCTCGGCGGGGTGGTCGCGGTCGTCGCCACCGTCTTCCTGCTGCCCTACATCCAGCTGCAGATCACGGGCATGGGCACCGTGGTGGCCAGCGTCAGCTACGGCGCCATCGGGCTCGGCGTCTCCTACCTGCTCGCGTTCCTCATCTCCGAGGTGTTCATCCTGGCCAGCGGCCTGCGCGGCAGCGCCTGGGTGTCCGTGCTCAAGGACGTCACGGTGGTGCTCACGCTGGCGGTGGTGTTCGTCTACGTGCCGCTGAAGTTCTTCGGCGGCTACGGCGAGCTGCTGCACCGGATCATCACCGAGCGGCCCGCCTGGCTGACCCTGCCCGGGCCGAAGGGCGATACCTACGGCATGACCTGGTTCATCTCGACCGCGCTGCTCAACGGCGCCGTGTACAGCGTGCTGCCGACGACGGTGGCCGGCTTCCTCGGCGCCCGGTCGGCCCAGACGCTGCGCCGCAACGCGATGATCCTGCCCTTCTACCAGGTGCTGCTGTTCATCCCGGTGCTGCTCGGGCTGGCCGCCACGTTCGTCGTGCCCGGCCTGAAGAACTCCAACCTGGCCATGTTCGAGATGATCCGCGCGGAGATGCCGGCCTGGTTGCTCGGCGTCATCGGGGCGGCCGGCGCGCTGTCGGCGATCGTGCCGATGGCGGTGTTCATGCTGGTCATCGGGACGATGTGGAGCCGGTCCATCCTCGGCCGGCACCCGCGAACCGCCGGCCGGCAGCGCGAGCTCGCCCAGCTGGTCACCGTGGTCGCCGGGCTGCTCGCGCTCGGCATGACCTACGTGTTCCCGAACGTGCTGGTCCGGCTGTCGGTGATCTCCTACGAGGGCCTCGCCCAGGTGCTGCCGCTGGTCGTGCTCGCGCTGCTGTGGCGCCGGATGTCGATGCTCGGCGCGGTCGCCGGCATGTTCGTCGGCATCGTGATCGTGTTGGTCATGGTCGTCACCGGCAACGACCCCTGGCACGGCCTCAACGCCGGCGCCATCGGGCTGGTGGCGAACCTGCTGGTCACCCTCGTTGCCACGCTGGTCAAACCGGACGAGACGCCGGACGACCGGATGCCCGTCCCGGAGCCGGCCGGACTCGGTCGCGCCGCCGGGACCGTCGCGGCCGCCGGCTGACCCTGCCCTACCCCGCTGGAGGAATGCTTCATGACCGACACCACCCACGCCACCCGCCTCGCGGACCTCACCGCCGGCGAGCTGCTCGACGGCTACCGGGCGCGGCGGTTCTCACCGGTGGAGGTGCTGGACTCGGTGCTCGACCGGGTCCGCGCCGACGAGCCGAGGGTGCGCGCCACGTACGCGCTGGACTCCGACGGGGCCCGGGTCGCCGCCGCCGAGTCGGAGCGCCGGTGGCGCCAGGGCACCCCGGTCGGCGGGCTGGACGGCGTGCCGGTGACGATCAAGGAGAACATCGCCACCCGGGGCACCCCGATGCCGGCCGGCACCGCCGCGACCGTGCTGCGCCCCCTGCCGGCCGACGCGCCCGCCGCCGCCCGGCTCCGGGAGGCCGGCGCGGTGATCTTCACCAAGACCACGATGCCGGACTACGGCATGCTCGGCTCCAGCCAGTCCAGCTTCCACGCGGCCACTCGCAACCCGTGGGACCCGACCCGCACACCCGGCGGCTCCAGCTCCGGCGCGGCGGCCGCCGCGGCCGCCGGCTACGGTCCGCTGCACCTGGGTACCGACATCGGCGGCTCGATCCGGCAGCCGGCCGGCTGGTGCGGCGTCGTCGGGCTGAAGCCGACCTTCGGCCGGGTCCCGGTCACCCCGCCGTACCAGGGCCGGGTTGTCGGCCCGCTGACCCGCACGGTGGCCGACGCCGCCCGGCTGATGTCGATCATCGGGGTGCCCGACACCGCCGACCACACCGCGCTGCCGGCGCTGGTCACCGAGTGGCCGACCGGCCCCGGCGAGCTGGCCGGGCTGCGGCTCGGGCTGATCACCGACGCCGGTCCGGGCCTGCCGGTCGACCCGGAGGTCCGGTCGGCGGTGGAGGCGGCCGGCGCGGCGTTCGCGGCCGCCGGGGCGCACGTCGAGCCGGTGCCCTTCTTCCTGACCAGGGAGATGCTGGACGGCATGGACCGTTTCTGGCGGGCCCGGTCGTGGGCGGACATCAGCGCGCTGCCCGAGGGGCGCCGCGCCCAGGTGCTGCCCTACATCGTGGAGTGGGCCGCCGGCGGCGAGCACCTCACCGGCGCCGAGGTGTTCCACGGCTTCAGCCAGATGGACGCGATGGCGGTCGCCGCCGACCACGCCCTCCACGACCTCGACTACCTGCTGCTGCCGACCGCGCCCATCCCGGCCTACCCGGTGGAGCTGCCCGCGCCGCTGAACGACCCGGCGAGGCCGTTCGAGCACATCACCACGAGCCTGCCGTTCAACATGTCCGGCCAGCCGGCGCTGTCGATCAACTGCGGGTACACGGCCGGTGGGCTGCCGATCGGCCTGCAGCTGGTCGGCCACCGGTTCGACGACCCCGGCGTGCTGCGGCTCGCCTACGCCTACGAGCAGCTCCGCCCGCCGAGCCGCCCCTGGCCGGCCATCTGACCTCGCCCGTCCGTGCGGCCCGTCGCACACATTGTGTGGCTGGAGCGCAGGTACCAACGCATCGCCGCGCACGTTGCGGGATCCCCGCGCACGTTGCGTGGCTGACACACAGGCACCGGCGCGTCGCCGCGCACGTTGCGGGGTGCCCGCGCACGTCACGAGGTACGCGGGAACCACGTAACGTGCGCGACGCCGGAGCCCGACCTCGGCAGGCCGCGCGGCCACCCGACGCGGAGTCCACCACGCGCGATGCCCGGCCCGCACCCGCCGGCGGCGGCAACGGCAACGGCAACGGCACAGACCGTCCTCGCCGCCGCGCACCCTCCGTGGCTGGCACACAGGCGTTGTCGGACGCCGCGCCGGCACGGCGCACACATTGCGTGGTCCTCACACATGCCCCTACGACGCGGCACATGAGTTCTCACTCGTGTGCCAACTCCGGACGACGTGCGTCAGAACCACGACCCGTGTGCCAGCTACGACTGATGCGCCAGCCACAGACCGTGCGCCAGCCACCACCTGTACGTCAACTACGGAGCGTGTGCCAACTCCGGACGACATGTGCGCGAGCCACAACCTGTGTGCCGGCCACTGACCGCATGCGACGCCCGATCGGACGACGCCGGCTAGTGCTCCGCGCCAGTTACGTCGGTGGGGTGAAGCGGCCGTCCACCGCCGTCCAGCCGCCGTCCACGTTGAGCACCGCGCCGGTGACGAAGCTGGCGGCCTCCGAGGCGAGGTAGACCACGGCGCCGGCCATCTCGGCGGGCTGCGACCAGCGGCCGAGGGCGCTCTTCGTCGCGTACGCCTCGTACCACTCCGGGTTGTTCTTGATCTGGGCCGTGAGCGGGGTCTCCACCACGCCGGGGGCGATCGCGTTCACCCGCACGCCGGCCGGCCCGAACTCGGCGGCGGCCGTGCGGACCAGCTGGATCACGCCCGCCTTGGTCGCCGCGTACACCGACTGGCCGGGCTCGACCGAGTGCGCCCGCATCGAGGAGAACACCACGATGCTGCCCCGGCCCCGGTCCACCATGCCGGCGCCGAACGCCCGCAGCACCGCGAACGTGCCCTTCAGGTTCAGCGCGACGACCCGGTCGAACTCGTCGTCGGAGTAGTCAAGGATGCGCTTGCGCACGTTCATCGCGGCCGTCAGCACCAGCACGTCCATGGGGCCCAGCTCGGCGGCGGCCCGGCGCACCGCGTCGCCGTCGGTGACGTCCAGCTCCAGAGCGCTCGCCCGGGCGCCGGCGGCCAGGGCGGCGGCCTTCGCGCTGGCCGGGTCGCGGTCGGCGCAGACCACCTCGGCGCCGTGCGCGGCGAGCGCCCCGGCGGCCGCGTGGCCGATGCCGCCGACGCCGATCACCAGCGCGCGGCGCCCGTCCAGCCGGAACAGGCTCTGGTAGTTGGGCTCAGCGGTGCTCAAGATCTTGGCTCCTCACTCCGGCCGGATGACGGCCATCCGGGTCACGGTCAGTTCCTCGATGGCGAACCGGGGGCCCTCCCGGCCGGTACCGGAGTCCTTCACGCCTCCGTAGGGCATGATGTCCGACCGGAACCCGGGCGCCTCGTTCACGATCACCCCGCCGACCTCGAGCTCGTCGATCGCGCGGAACGCGGCCGCCAGCGAGCGGGTGAAGACGCTGGCGTGCAGGCCGTAGCGGGACCGGTTGACCGACTCCAGCGCGGTGGCCAGGTCGGGCACGGCGCGGACCGACACCACCGGGCCGAAGATCTCCTCGCACCAGGCGGCGGAGGCCTCCGGCACGTCGAGCAGCACGGTCGGCTCGACGGCCCGGTCCCGCACCCGGCCGCCGTAGAGCACCTTGGCGCCGGCCGCCTCGGCCGCCGAGATCCAGTCCAGCACCCGGTTCGTCGCCGCGTCGTTGATCAGCGCGGCGACCCGGGTGGCCGGATCCCGAGGGTCGCCGACGGTGAGCTCACCCAGCCGCGCGAGCAGCCGGTCCACGAACCCGGCCAGCACCGGCTCGCAGACCAGCACGCGCTGCACCGAGATGCACGCCTGGCCGTTGGCGTAGAAGCCGCCGCGCAGCACGGCGTCGGCGGCCCGGTCGAGGTCGGCGTCCGCGTCGACCACCAGCGCGGCGTTCGAGCCCAGCTCCAGGAGCGTCTTGCGGGGCGCGGCGTCGCGCGCGATCTGGTGGCCGACCTCGGCGGAGCCGGTGAACGACACCGCGCCGACCCTCGGGTCCGTGACCAGGGCGCGGCCGACCTCGGCGGGACCGGTCACCACCTGCACCAGCTCCGCCGGGGCACCGTGGCGGACGGCGGCCCGGCGCGCGATGTCGGCCAGCCACAGCGTGCTCAGCGGGGTGGCCGGCGCGGGCTTGCAGATCACCGGGCAGCCGGCCGCGATGGCCGGCGCAATCTTGTGGCTGGCCAGCAGCAGCGGGTAGTTGAAGCCGGCGATCCCGATGACGAGGCCGATCGGACGCCGCGTCCAGAAGCCGATCATGCCGACGCCGGACTCCTGCAGGTCCAGCGGCACGGTCTCGCCGTGCAGGTGGGCGACCTCCTCGGCGGCGGCGGACCACGTGAACAGCGTCCGGGACAGCTCAACGGTGCAGTCGATGCGGGTCTTGCCGGACTCGGCGATCAGCAGCTCGATGAACTGCTCGGCGTGTGCGGCGAGCTCCCGCTCGACGTCCAGCAGGATCGCCCGGCGGGCCGCCGAGCTGACCGCCCCGACCGGCCGGACCGCGGCCACCCCGGCCTCCAACGCCGCCGCCGCGTGCTCGACCCTGCCCACCGGCGCGTACGTCACGGTGGACCCGTCGTACGGGAACACCACCGGCGCGAGCTCCGTGTCCGCGCGCCAGCCGCCGCCGATCGGCAGGCCGTCCGGTAACGCGGGCAGGGCGAAAGCCATGGGGACGGCTCCTCTCGGGGGACCGGGGCGGCGCGCCGGGGTGGGTGCGCGCCGGGGTCTGGTCGGACCACTGGTCCCTGTCGACCCTGCCCGCCGGGGGCTCGCCCGGTCAACCCCGCCTGGTGACCGGGAGACCGGCACGGGCCGTGCACCCGCTGGCTTGCCCTCGGCGCGGCGGTGTCGCCCCGTGACTCTGTCGCGAGAAGGGCCGACACCGGGTGGTGTGGGCCCTTCCCGCGCGTTGGTGTCAGTGCGCCGTTGGGTCAGTGCGCCGTGGAGCGCTCCGCACCGACGCCCGTGAGCGACCGGACCTCCATCTCGGCGTACTTGCCCCGGTCCGCCCGCTCCTTGCTGAGGACCGTGCCGAGGTAGCCGAACAGGAACGACAGCGGGATCGACACGAGCCCCGGGTTGTCCAGCGGGAACCAGCTGAAGTCGACGCCCTGCAGCATCGACGGGCTGCGCCCGGTAGCCGCGTCGATCGGCTTGCCCGACACCACCGGGGAGAACACGATCAGCAGCACGGTGATGCCCAGGCCGCCGTAGATGCTCCACAGCGCGCCCGAGGTGTTGAACCGGCTCCAGAACAGCGAGTACAGGATCGTCGGCAGGTTCGCCGAGGCGGCCACCGCGAAGGCCAGCGCGACCAGGAACGCGATGTTCTGCCCGTTGGCCAGGATGCCGCCGAGGATCGCCACGATGCCGATCACGACCGCGGTGATCCGGGCGACCTTCACCTCCTCGTTCTTGCCGTCGACCTTGCCGCGCTTGATCACGTTGGCGTAGATGTCGTGGGCGAAGGACGCCGACGCGGTGATCGTCAGCCCGGCGACCACGGCCAGGATCGTGGCGAACGCGACCGCCGCGATGATCCCGAGCAGGACCGTGCCGCCCAGCTCGTAGGCCAGCAGCGGGGCGGCCGAGTTCGCCGCGCCGGGTGCCTTCTTGATCTCGTCCGGGCCGACGATCGCGCCCGCGCCGTACCCGAGCACCAGCGTGAACAGGTAGAAGATGCCGATCAGCCAGATCGCCCAGACCACTGACTTGCGGGCCTCCTTGGCCGTCGGCACGGTGTAGAAGCGCATCAGCACGTGCGGCAGGCCGGCGGTACCGAGCACGAGCGCCAGCGCGAGGGAGACGAAGTCGATCCGCGTCAGCCCGCTCTTGCCGTACTGCTTGCCCGGGTTGAGCAGCGCCTCCCCCGCCTTGCCGCCGTGCGCGACGGCGTCGCCGAGCAGCGCCGAGAAGTTGAAGCCGTAGAGGGCGAGCACCCACACGGTCATCACACCAGCGCCCGCGATCAGCAGCGCGGCCTTGATGATCTGCACCCAGCTGGTGCCGCGCATGCCGCCGATCAGCACGTAGGCGATCATCACCGCCCCCACGATCGCGATGACCACCGCCTGCCCGGTCTTGCTGGTGATGTCGAGCAGCAGGGCGACCAGGCCGCCGGCGCCGGCCATCTGCGCGAGCAGGTAGAAGAACGACACGGTCAGCGTCGAGGCGGCCGCGGCGGCCCGCACCGGCCGCTGCCGCATCCGGAACGCCAGTACGTCACCCATGGTGTAGCGCCCGGTGTTGCGCAGTAGCTCGGCGACCAGGAGCAGCGCGATCAGCCAGGCCACCAGGAAGCCGACGGAGTAGAGGAAGCCGTCGTAGCCGTTCAGCGCGATCGCGCCCGCGATGCCCAGGAACGACGCCGCCGACAGGTAGTCGCCGGAGATCGCGATGCCGTTCTGCCGGCCGGAGAAGCCCCCGCCGGCGGTGTAGAAGTCGGCCGCGCCCCGGTTCGCCCGCCGGCTGACCCGCACCACGATGGCCAGCGTGAGGAGCACGAACACGCCGAAGATCGCGATGTTCAGCACCGGGTTGCTGCCTTCGACCCCGCCCGCCGCCAGCACAGCGGTGTTACCCGGCGCGCTCATACCCGCTCCCCCTCGAGCTCATCGCGCAGTGCGCCGGCCAGCGGGTCGAGCTTGCGGTTGGCGTACCGGACGTACCAGGTGGTGATCGCGAAGGTGGACACGAACTGGAGCAGCCCGAACACCAGGCCGAGGTTCACGTTGCCGGCCAGCTTGATCGCCATCACGCCGGGCGCGAAACTGCACATCAGCACGTACAGCAGGTACCAGGCCAGAAACCCCCCGGTGACGGGGAAGACCACGCTGCGCAGCCGGTGCCGTAGCTGCTGGAACTCGGGGCTCGCCTGCGCGGCCGCCCAGTCCGCCGCGTCCATCATTGGCCTGTCGGCCGCGGGTTCTGCCACGCTCACAGTGCCTCCTCGCACTCGCCCAACCCCATGGGAAGCACAGCTAAGGGGCCGGGACACCGGGGCGAAAGTGGCGCACGACACGTCGCGGCGGGGCACGACGAGTGGTTGACCAACGGTCGCGGGCGCCGACGAACGGTCGGCGCCTCCCCTGGTCAGTACCGGCCCGAAGTCAGCGCGGCCCGAAGTCAGCGCGGCCCGAAGTGCTCCGTCTCGTCGAGGTGCAGCCGCAGCATCGCGGCGCTGGCCCACGCCGGCGGCCGGCCCCGCAGCGACACCAGCACCATCGTCACGAACGCCAGCGGCACCGACCACAGCGCCGGCTGGCCGAGCAGGATGGCCGGCAGCCCGGGCGGCGCGGTGACGAAGAAGCTCGCGCCGATCACCCCGGCCGAGGCGACCAGCCCCACCAGCATGCCGACCACGGCGCCCAGGGCGGTCAGCCGCGCCCACCAGATACCGAGCACGAGCAGCGGGCAGAACGTGGAGGCGGCCACCGCGAACCCGGAGGTGACCAGCGCGCCGACGTCGAGGTGCGCGGCCGGCAGCGCGAGCGCCACCATGCACACCGCCGCGCCCAGCGTGGTCAGCCGCAGCCGGCGCACCGTGGCCCCCGGCAGCAGGTCGTGCGACACCGCGCCGGACATCGCCAGCAGCAGGCCGAGGGAGGTGGCCAGGAACGCGGCGAACGCGCCGGCCGAGAGCAGCGCGGTGAACAGCGTGCCCAGCCAGCCGGAGTCCACCCGGGCCGGCAGCGCGACCACCACCGTGTCGGTGCCGCCGGCCAGGTACAGCTCGGGCAGCAGCACCGCGCCCAACGCCCCGTAGATGCCCGGGAACAGGTAGAACACGCTGAGCAGCGCCACCGTGATCGCGGCCGTCCGGCGCGCCCCGCGCCCGTCCGAGCTGGTGTGGAACCGGACCAGGATGTGCGGCAGCCCCATGGTGCCCAGCACCGTCGCCACCAGCAGCGACAGCGTCGCGAGCACCGGGTGCCCGGCCCCGTCCGGGTCGAGCAGCGGGCGGGCCCAGTCCGAGCCACCCGGCGGCAGCGAGCCGGCCACCTTCGGCACGGCGGCGCCCTCGGCGAACGTCCAGGTGCTGCCGGCCGCCGCCGCGTACCGGCCGGGGGCGAGCACCTCCGGCGGTTGCCCGGCGATGGTGACCGGGGTCGGCTCGGTGACCGTCAGCTCGACATCCAGCCGGAACTCCACCGGCGCCGGCCGGTCGAACCGGGTGAACTCGACCGGGGCCAGGGCCTCGCGCCGGGTGTCCGCGCCGACCTGCAGCACCAGCCACACCGCCGGCACGATGAACAGCAGCAGCTTCAGCCCGAACTGGAACGCCTGCACGTACGTCGCCGCGCGCATCCCGCCGAGGGCGAGGGTGATGCTCACGGCGGCGCCCGCCACCACGACGCCCACCCAGTACGGCGTGCCGCTGACCACCGTGAGGATCAGCCCGGCCGCCTTGAACTGCGGCACGAGGTAGAGCGTGGCGATCACCAGCACCACCGCGCCGGAGAGCCGGCGCAGCCCGGCCGACCCGAGCCGCGCCTCGGCGAAGTCGGGCACGGTGAGCGCCCCGGTCCGGCGCATGGGGGCGGCGACCAGCGCGAGCATCGCGATGTAGCCGGCGGTGAACCCGACCCCGTACCAGAGCGCGCCGATGCCGTCCTTGAGCACTAGGCCGGCCACGCCGAGGAAGGACGCGGCGGACAGGTACTCCCCGGACACCGCGGCGGCGTTCAACGCCGGCGAGATCCGCCGGGACGCGACCAGGAAGTCCGACGTGCTGCGGATGGCGGCCACCCCTCGGGCCCCGATCAGGAGGGTGACCAGCACGACCAGCACGATCGCCGCGATGATCACGGCAGCTCCCGGCCCCGCTCGAGACGCTCGGCGCGGCGCAGCTGCCACCGTGCGAGCAGCACCAGCACCGGGTACGGCAGCACGCCCAGCGCCAGCCAGGACACCGGCACCCCGGCGACCCGCACCCCGTCCAGCCCGGGGAACGCCGCCAGCAGCACCGGCAGCCCGATGATCAGTAGGGCGAGCAGGGCGACGGCGCCGAGTGCGGCGCGCAGCTGGGTCCGGTGGATCCGGCGGGCTCGCTCGAGGTCGGCGGGCGCGAGGTGCGGCAGCTGCCGGCGTACCCCGGTGCGGTGCCGGGCCAGCGCGAGGCGCGTCTGCGGGCTGGTCACCGCGACCCGGCGCTGGCGCGTCACCGGCGCTCCCCGGGCCGCGCGGTCGACAGGTAGGTCATCGGCGCTCCCGGCCCGCCGCCGGCGGCGCGTCCGTGTCGAACTCGCCCCGCGTCGCCGCCTCGAGCAGGAGCTCGCGCAGCTCACGGCCGTGCCGGCGGCTGACCGGCACGTCACCGACGTCGGTGTGCGCGAGCAGCCCGCCGGTGATGTCACTGCGCAGCTCGCGCACCGCGGCCACCGCGAGCAGGTAGCTGCGGTGCACCCGGACGAACCCGGCGGGCCGCCAGTGCTCCTCCAGCCGGGAGATCGGGATGCGGACCAGGTGCGCGCCGGACGGGGTGTTCAGCCGCACGTAGTCGCCGTGCGCCTCGACGAACCGCACGTCGTCGCGCCGGACGAACCGCGTGCGCCCGTCGAGCTCCACCGGCACGGCGGCCAGCGCATCCACACCACCCCACGCCGGGGCGGCGGCCGTGCCCGGCGCGGCGAACCGCCGGACGCGGTCCAGCGCCGCCCGCAGCCGCTCGCGCCCGACCGGTTTGAGCAGGTAGTCCACCGCACCGATGCCGTAGGCCGAGGCAGCGTGCTCCTCGTACGCGGTGACGAACACGACGATCGGCGGGTCGGTCATCCTGGCCAGCAGCGCGGCGAGCTCCATGCCGTCCATCGCGGGCATCGAGATGTCCAGGAACACCGCGTCGAAGGGGCCGGCCTGCAGCAGCCGCAGAGCGGTGATCGCGTCACCGGCGGTCGCCACCTCCGCGACCTCGGGCGCCTGCAGCAGCAGCCGGCGCAGCTCGTCCAGGGCGGGGGCGACGTCGTCGACGGCCAACACCCGCAGGCCGGCAATCGGTCGGGTGCTCACTGGGCGACCACCCCCGGCTGGAACCGCGGCACCCGCAGCACGACCCGGGTGCCCGCGCCGACGGCGGTCTCGACCACGAGCCCGTAGCTGGGGCCGAACACGGTGCGCAGCCGGCGGTCGACGTTCACCAGGCCGAGGCTGCCCGGTCGGCCCCGCCCGGCCAGTACCTCGGCGGCGTAGTCGGCGGCCATGCCGGGCCCGTCGTCCTCGACAGTGATCACGCACTCGGTCCCTTCGGCCTCGCCGCTGACCTGCACCAGGCCGCTCGCGCCGGTCAGCTCCACCCCGTGTCGCACCGCATTCTCGACCAGTGGCTGCAGCGCGAGGTAGGGCAGCGCGACGGGCAGGATCTCCGGCGCGATCCGCACCTGCACGCGCAGCCGGTCGCCGAGCACCGCGCGGGCCAGCGCCAGGTAGGCCTCGATCGCCTCGAACTCCCCCGCGACCGTCGTGTACTCACCGTGCCGGGCCAGGCTGTGCCGGGTGTAGGCGGCGAAGTCCAGCATCAGCTCGCGGGCCCGCTCCGGGTCGGACTCCACGAAGGACGCGATCGCGGTGAGGCTGTTGTAGACGAAGTGCGGCGAGATCTCCGCCCGCAGCGCGCGCAGCTCGGCCTGCTCGGCCACGTCGGAGGACGCCTCCAGCCGGGCCCGGTCGAGCGCCTCGCCGACCAGCGCGGCGGCCTCGCGCGACGCCGCCCCGGCCACCTCGCCGTCGACCACGAGCGCGCCGACCAGCTCGTCGCGGGCGTGCAGCGGCAGCGCGACCAGGCCGCCCCTGGCCACCCGGGCATCCGTGCGCAACACCCGGTGCACCAGCTCGTCCGCCGCGGCCGGGTCCGAAGGGTGCCCCGACCAGACGGGCACGCCGCCGAGCCCGCTCAGCCCCACCGCGTCCGCGTCCAGCAGCCGCCGCAGCCGGCGCACCGCCGCCGCGGTCCCCGGCCCGTCCAGGCCCGCGCGCAGCGCCGAGGCCACCCGCCGGCCCTCGGCCACGGCCAGCATCGCGTCGGCACCCAGCCGCGCCCGGCCGGGTCGTGACCACCGGCCCGGCCGCCACCGGGTGGCCCGCCTCGACCGGCCGGAGTCGGGAGCCGCCGCCACCATCGCCTCCGTCCGGACCACCGGCGCCGTCACCGCCCGGCAGGTAGATCCGGAAGCCTACCGGGCCGCCACCCGTTCGCCGGCTGCCCGGGCGAGCGTCCGCGCCGGGTGTCAGGCCCGGACCGGACGGGCGAAGCGCTCGGCGAACTGGGTGGTCAGCGCCGGCCAGACCACCGGGTCGTGCCCGGGAATCAGCGGATAACCCCTCTCGGCCGCGATCGCCTTGAGCCGGCGGATCGGCTCCACGGTCTCGCTCGGGTGCACGTGCACGGCGCCGCCGATCGGCAGCTCGTGCTCGATGTTCTCGGTCAGGTCGGCGGCGTCGAAGGCGAACACGTACCCGCCGCCGCCGATCGCCTCGTCCAGCTCGACCACGAAGCTCTGATGCCCCGGGGTGTGGCCGGCGGTGAGCACCGCGGTGACGCCCGGCGCGATCTCGGCGTCGCCGTCGGCCAGCCGCCAGTCGTGCGCGGGGTCGTCGAAGTCGACGCGGTAGATGGCGTGCCGCTCCGGGTCGGGGT
Source organism: Pseudonocardia sp. (assembly GCA_036272155.1). Taxonomy (GTDB): domain Bacteria; phylum Actinomycetota; class Actinomycetes; order Mycobacteriales; family Pseudonocardiaceae; genus Pseudonocardia. Next base: position 4,655 of record DATAZG010000067.1, on the reverse strand, counting down.
GATCGGACAGCCCGTAGTCCAGCTCGCGGCGCTGGGCGTGCACCGGCACCCGGCCGGCGAACAGCTTCAGCCCGCCGGCGTGGTCCAGGTGCAGGTGGCTGACCCCGACCGCGTGGATGTCGCCGATGTCGATGCCGACCGCGTCCAGCGCCTCCTCGATCGGCTCGCCCGGCCCGGGCAGCACCGCCCGGTAGCCCTCCCGGCCGTGGTAGCGGCGGCGCAGGGCGAGGTCCCGGATCAGCGCGGTGTTGAACCCGGTGTCCAGCAGCAGCCAGCCGCCGTCGCAGTGCAGCAGCACCCCGGGCACCGGCTCGCGCAGCCGCTCGTGCTCCGGGGCGCCGTACACCGAGACCGACTTCGGCAGCTCCTCCCAGCCCAGGGTGAGCAGCACGATCTCCCGCACGCCGGCCATCAGGCGGCCAGTCCACTGAAGATCAACGTGGTCGGCGCGGCCACGTTGTGGGACTGCTCGACGTTCTTCAGCCACGTCTGCGCGACCATGAAGTCGTTCCGGTACGTGACGTTGAGCCAGCAGCCGGTGGCCACGGCCGCGTCACCGATCTTCGAGTAGGCGGCCGGGTCGCCCGACTCCAGCGCGCCGGGCAGCAGGTCGCTCACCGACGGGTCGGAACAGTGCAGGTAGTTCAGCCCGCCGTCCTTGTCGTACAGGATGTGCGACCACGTGTACGGGTGCGCCGCGTCCGGCCACATCTCGGTGAACAGTACGTCCGGGGCGCCGGACAGGTCGCCGACCCAGCCGAACACCTGCGAGGTCGGGTAGCCCTGCACCTTCACGGTCAGCCCGTCGGACTGCAGGTCGGCGGCCACGATGTTGGCCATCTGCTGGTCGTCGGGCTGGCTGGTGTCGTAGCCGAACGTGAGGTTGCGCTGGGCGGGCGGCAGCTGCGCCACCAGCGCGGTCAGCTTGCTCGGGTCGTAGGTGACCTTCTGGACGTCCGGCACACCCTTGAGGAGCCCGGGGCCGTAGGTGCCGGTGGCCACCGCGCCCCGGCCGCCGAACACCTGGTCGGTCAGTGCCTTGATGTCGATCGCCTGCTGCAGCGCGACCCGGGTGGCCTGGTCCTTCAGCGTGGCGCCGTTCGGGTTCAGGTAGATCTGGCTGGTCTCGAACGTGGGCAGCGAGTAGTGCGCCGCCGACGTGCTGGCCAGGTACGACTTCACCGCCGGCGCGTTCAGGTCGTGCATGATCGCGGACAGCTGGCCCTGGTTGAACTCCAGCTCCTGGGTGGACAGGTCGGCCACCACCGGAAGGTCGATCTCCTGGAAGTACGGCGCCGGGCCCCACCAGCCCGGGTACGCCTTGAGCTGGTAGCTCTGGCCGACCTGCGCCTGGGTCAGGGTGTAGGCGCCGGTGCCCAGGTCATGGGTACGCAGGTAGGTCTGGTCGTTGTCGGTGCCGGCGTTGGCCTTGAGGCCGGTCGGGCTCATCATCTTCGGCCCGTACGGCGCGGCGAGGTAGTCCAGGAACGCCGAGTTCGGCTGCTTGAGCTGGATCACCACCTGGTACGGGCCAGGCGTCTGTACCGAGGCCACGTCGGACACCATGTAGGCCGGGCCCTGGTTGACCGCGGCGCGCCGGGCGAACGACGGGGCCACGGCCGCCGACGTGAACGGGGTGCCGTCGTGGAACGTCACGCCCTGGCGCAGCGTGAGGGTGTAGGTCAGCTTGTCCGGCGACTCGGTCCACGCCGTGGCCAGCACGCCGACGATGGTCGGGGTCGCCGTGCCGAGCTGGTAGCCGAGCAGCCCCTCATAGGTGTTCAGCGTCAGCGCGAGCCCCTGCCCGGCGTAGTAGACATCCGGGTCCGGCGGCTGGCCGGGATCCTGCAGGAACGACAGGTGCAGCACACGATCGGTCGGCTTAGTACCGCTCACCTGGGCCCCGCCGCCGCCCCCCGCGCCACCGCCCCCGCACGCCGCGAGCAGCAACACCAGCACACCGACCAGCGCGGTACCGAACCGCCGGAGTCCCCGGGCCGTCACGACGTCGCCCCGGCGAGCGCGCCCCGGTGCGCCCGGATCGCGTCGACCACCTCGGCGCAGCCGCGCCGGGCGCCGGACTGCAGGTACTCCACGGCGTTCAACGCCGCCGCGTGCGCCGGCTCGCTGGAACCGCCGACGCACGATCAGGACGGGGTGACCGACGAAGAGCGGTAGTCGGGGCATCAGGCGTCTCCTCTGGCGGGGGCGGGTCGGGGCTCGCGGTAGGTCCGGGCGGACCCGGTACCGGCGGATCGGGGGTCCACGTAGTCGGGTTGTGTGAGGCCCAGGCGGCGCATCGCCGTGCCCACCAGTGCCTCGCGGATGCACCGGTGGGCGAGCAGGGCGGTGATGCTGTTGCCGGAGTCGTAGGGCGGGCTGACCTCGACCACGTCCATGCCGACGACGCCCACCTCGGCGGCCAGCCTGCGCACCGCGCGCAGCAGCTCCGCGCTGGTCAGCCCACCGGGCTCCGGGGTACCGGTGCCCGGCGCGAACGCGGGGTCGCAGGCGTCCACGTCCACCGACAGGTACAGGTGGTCGGCCTGGTCCAGCGCCTCGTCCAGGGCCCGCTCGAGCACGGTGTCGAACCCGTCGCGGCGGATCTCGGCCATGAAGTGGGTGCGCAGCTCGTTGGTCTCCATCCAGTCCAGCACGGGCGCCGGTGGCCAGTAGCCGCGCAGGCCGACCTGCACGAAGTTGCGCCCGGGCACCGCGCCGCTCTCGATCAGCCGGCGCATCGGGGTGCCGTGTCCGGCGAGGTTGCCGCGCATGTCCGGTGCCGTGTCGGCGTGCGCGTCGAAGTGCACGATGCCGACCTTGCCGTGGCCGTAGTGGTCGGCCACCGCCGTCGCGGTCGGCCACGTGATGCCGTGGTCGCCGCCCATGATCAGCGGGATGGCCCCGGTGCCGACGATCTCGGCGATGAACTCGCGGATGGCGTCGAAGGTGCCGTCGGTGTTGCCGGGCAGGACGTCGGAGTCGCCGTAGTCGCAGACCTTGAGGTGCTCCAGCGGGTCCACCCGGACGTCCAGGTGCGGCAGCGAGACGCCGTAGCCGCCCACGTAGTCGCAGGACCGGATGGACTGCGGGCCCAGGTGGGTGCCGGAGCGGCCGGTCACCGTGCCGTCCCAGGGCACCCCGCACACCGCCGCGTCCATCTCCCCCGCCACCAGATCCTCTCGGGTCAGGCAGACCGGCAGCTTCATGAACGTCTGGATACCGGTGACCCCCAGCTCCCGGTCGGTGCGGTTGACGTACATCGGACCGGGGACGCGGGCGGGTGGCTTTCGGTTCTCGGACTGCTCAGACATCGATCCTCGGATCCGCCAGCGACTGCAGGATGTCGACCACCGTGTTGATCACCACGTAGCCGGCGCCGAGCAGCAGCGTGACGCCGGCGATCGCCGGGAAGTCGTCCACCGGCAGGCTCTGCGCCGTGTACTCGCCGAGCCCGGGCCACGCGAAGATCGACTCGACCACGAGCACCCCGGCGAACAGCAACCCGACCTGCAGCCCCGCCATGGACAGCGCCGGGCCGGCCGAGTTGCGCAGCACGTGCCCGGCCAGCACCCGGATCTCGGGCAGCCCCTTGGCCCGCGCCGTCCGCACGTAGTCCTGGCCGAGCGTGCTGACCAGGCTGGAGCGCAGCACCCGGCCGATGGAGATCGCCGGCCCGATCGCCACCGCGGTCGCCGGCAGCACGAGGTGCCGCACGGCGTCGGCGAACACCCCGAGCTGGCCGTGCAACAGCGCGTCGACGGTGAGTAGATGCGTCGGGCCGGCCGGGACGGGGCCGGTGGCGCGGCCGGTGGCCGGCAGCACGCCGAGGTACCGGTAGAACACGATGATGCCGCCGATCGCCACGAAGAACGCCGGTGTGGACCCCGCGAACAGCAGCACGAACCGCAGCACCGGCGCCCCCGGCCAGCGCAGCGTCGTGGCCACCGCGAGCAGCACCGCCAGCGCAATGGCCAGCACCATGGCGACCACCGCCAGCTCCAGGGTGGCCGGCAGGAACGTGCGCAGGTCGGTCGCGACGGGCGCGCGGGTGCGGTAGGACACGCCGAGGTCGCCGTGCGCGACGCCGACCAGGTAGTGCCAGAACTGGGTCGGCACCGGCTGGTCGAGGCCGAGGACGTGCCGCTCGGCCGCCACCGCCGCCGGGCTCGCTCCCGGACCGAGCATCGCGTGCACCGGGTCGGACTTGGAGATGTGCTGCAGGCCGAACAGTGCGGCGGCCAGCGCGACCATGATCAGTACGGCGGCCAGCAGTCGCTTGGCGATGAGGATCGGCACGGGCGCCTCCGTCGGGTCCGCGGGTGGGGGTTCGGGGGTACGTCGGAGCTGGGGTCGGGCTCAGCGGTCCGGGGCCAGCGGTCCGGGCTCAGCGGTCCGAGATCAGGTTCCGGACGCCGTCGCCGGCGACGTTCGCGGCCAGCGCGAGGAGCGCGACCGCAATGCCCGGCATCACCGGGATCCACCAGTCGTAGAGCAGGTAGCTGAGGTTGCGGGCGGTGTCGGCGCCCAGCTCGGGGGCGGGTGCGGACTGGCCGAGTCCGAGGAAGGACAGCCCGGCCAGGGTGAGGATCAGGTTGCCGATGTCCAGGCTCGCGGTGACGAACACGGCGGGCACCGCGCCGGGCAGCAGGTGC
>DATAZG010000066.1:0-53354 GCA_036272155.1 Pseudonocardia sp. | reverse complement strand
CGCCGAGGGCTCCGCCGCCGTTGGCGTTGCCGCCGCCGATGGTGGTGCCGCCCTTGCCGCCGAGGGCTCCGCCGCCGTTGGCGTTGCCGCCGCCGATGGTGGTGCCGCCCTTGCCGCCGAGGGCTCCGCCACCGTCTGCGTTGCCGCCACCGAAGCCGATGCCGCCCTTGCCACCCGCGGCGTTGCCGCCGTTGGCGTTGCCGCCGACCGAGATGCCGCCCTTGCCGCCGGCCGCGTTCCCGCCGTTGGCGTTCCCGCCGAAGCCGATGCCGCCCTTGCCGCCGAAGGCTCCGCCGCCGTTGGCGTTCCCGCCGACCGCCGCCCCGCCGAGGCCGCCGGCCGCGTCCCCACCGTTGGCGGAGCCGCCTACCGACACCCCACCATGACCGCCGGTGCCGGCGCCGCCGCCGGCGTTGCCGCCGACGGAGCCGCCGCCGTTGCCGCCGGTCCCGGCGCCGCCGCCGGCGTTGCCGCCTACGGAGCCGCCGCCGTTGCCGCCGGTGCCGGCGCCGCCGCCGGCGTTCCCGCCGACGGACCCGCCGCCCTGTCCGCCGGTGCCGGCGCCCCCGCCGGCGTTCCCGCCAGCGGACGCGCCGCCGTTGCCGCCGGTCCCGGCCCCGCCGTTGGCACTGCCGCCCACGGAGGAGCCGCCCTGGCCGCCGGTGCCCGTGCCACCGTTGGCGCTGCCGCCTACGGAGCCGCCGCCGTTGCCGCCGGTGCCCGTGCCGCCGTTCGCGTGTCCGCCGACCGAGAGCCCGCCGTCGCCGCCGGTCGCGTTCCCGCCGTCGGCGTTGCCACCGGCCGAGGAGCCGCCGTTGCCGCCGGTTGCGTTCCCGCCGTCGGCGTTGCCGCCGACCGAGATGCCGCCCTTGCCACCGTGGACGCTCCCACCGTTGGCGCTCCCACCAGCGGACGCGCCACCGTTACCTCCGGTGGCGTTCCCGCCGTTGGCGTTGCCCCCTACCGAGATCCCGCCATCGCCACCGGCGCCCCCGTTGGCGTTGCCTCCCACCGAGATCCCGCCGTGACCCCCGGGAGCGGTCGCGTTGGCGTCGCCGCCGACCGAGATGCCCCCATTGCCGTTGTGACCGGCAATATCGATCTCTCCATGGCCGATCGTCACGTCGCCGACCTTGAGTTCTCCGCCCTGACCTAGGGACTGCAGACCCGCGCTACCGCCGTCGCCAAAATCCATTTCTGCTCCCAAAGAGTGCGGCCCGGGAACCCGGTTGGATCCCGCTGTACTGGCCCGGGATCCAGGTTGCGCGAGACCGCATCGGCGAACGATCGAGCGAGCCCCCCATCGGCCCGCGCGAATCCCCTACGGGTGGAGTGGGGTAAACCCCACTGCCGGGGTGGGGGTGCCGAGGCGGGCGGCCGCGGCGTTCCCCGGGTATTGGCCGAGCAGCCGGTCCGGGTTCGGGCGAAAGCCCGGTTCACCCCATCTGAGCTGCGCATACCATTCGGAATCGTCGAGCCGGCAGTGCGCGGTCGACCTGGGATTGCCACGGTCTTTCAACCGGCCGGTTCGGTTGCAAGGTCCGTTCAAGGTGCGCGAGGCAAGGTGTGTACAGCACGCGGGCCGGTCGATGCGCCGCCGGGCTCCGGTGCCGCCGGTAACGCTCGCGGCGGTACACCCGAACCGACTAGCAGCGTACGAATACCCGCGTCCATGCGGCCAGGAGAGGGAACCGGAGTCGCGGCACCGATCAGTCCTGAGGGGGGCATCGTGAAGGCCAGTCGTCCCGTGGCGGAGCAGGATCGCGCGGGCGGGTCGTGGAGCAGGCTGGACGTCGTCCAGCTCACCGAACGACTCCCCGGTGTGGTGCGGGGTCCGGGCGGCGCGACCCGGTTCGCCTCGGGCATCGCGCAGGCCTCCGAGGCGCAGCTGCGGGCCGCGTTCGCCGTGCTCGCCGAGGCCGGCGCCGCGCATCCGGAGCTGGACGACGTGCTGCTCGAGGTGGGAGTCCTCGGCTCGTGGGCGGTGGCCCGCCCGGCGCTGGAGCTCGCGCCGGGATGCACCCGGCCGCGGCCGCTGGTCGCGATGTTGTTCCGGCTGGTCGACGCCGCGGACGCCAGCACCGTGCACTCGATGGCGGAGGCGCTGCCCCGGCGCGGCACGGTACTGGCGGGCGTCGCGGTCGCCGTCATGGAGCGGCGGGTGGCCGCGCTGCGCCGCCTCGCGCGGTCGACCCCGAGCAGCTACGCGCCGGTGCTGGCCGAGGCGCTGACCGGGCTGAGCCTGCGACTGACCGACCTGGGCCGGCCGGACGCGGCACTCGCGGCGGACCTGGAAGCCGTCAAGATCCACCGGCGGCTGGCCAAGCGCGAGCCGAGCCCCGGCCCCTCGGCACTCGCGGCGGCCCTGGCCAACCTCGCGCTCTCGCTGGCCGCCTCGGCACGACCGGACGATGCACTCGCGGCCGCCCAGGAGGCCGTCGAGCTGAGCCGGCAGCTCGCGGTGGAGCAGCCGACCAGGTACCTCGGCCTGCTGGCGTCGGCGCTGAGCACCCAGGCCAACTGCCTCGGTGGCCTGCGCCGGCGGGCGGAGGCACTGGCCGCCGTGCAGGAGTCCACCCAGCTCTACCAGCGGCTGGCCGACCGTGCCCCGGACACCTACCAGGCCGACCTGACTGCCGCGATGATCACCCAAGCTCGCCAGCTGGCCGGCCTCGGCCGGGGCGACGAGGCACTGGACCAGATCAAGGAGGCCGTCCGGATCCGCCGCCGGCTCACCCGGCAGGACCCCGATGCCTACCTGCCCGACCTGGCCGCCGGGGTCACCACCCTGAGCCGCCAGCTCACCGGTCTCGGCCGGCACGCCGACGCACTGGTGCACACCCGGGAGGCGCTGCGCTACTACCGCCGGCTCAGCGAGCGCGGCTCCGACCTGCACCTCGCCCACCTGGCCTCGTCGCTGAACCACCTGGTGATCGCGATGATCCGGGGCGGCCGGCACAGCGCCGCGCTCGGCCACGCCGACGAGGCGACGCAGCTGTACCGGCGACTCGCGGAGTCCGACCCGGGGCTGCACCTGCCCGCGCTGGCGTCCTCGACGAACAACCTGGCCATCGTGCTGGCCTCGGTCGGGCGGCGGGAGGAAGCCGTGGAGCACGCCAGGGAGGTTGTACGCATCCGCCGCCAGCTGGCCCGGCCGGACCCGGGGCGCTACCTCGCTCCGCTCGCCGCCGCGCTGGACAACCTGGCCAAACAGCTCCGGGCGATCGGCCTGCAGGCGGAGGCCGCCGCCCCGGCCGAGGAAGCCGCGAAGCTCCGCCGCCGGCTGGCCTGACGCTCGGTCAGACCGGGGCCGTGTCGGTGACCAGGGTGACCATCTCGGCCCAGGTCAGCCGGGTCCCGTCGGCCTCCGCCGACGTCTGGGCGGCCGGGTCCAGCGGCGTGCGCGTCGGCAGGCCGCTCATCATCGCGCCGAGCCGCCCCATGTAGTCGGCCGGCACGCCCAGCCGGGTCGAGTGCCGCTGCACCGCCGACCGCAGGCGGGCGGCGTCGGCCGGGTTGCCGGCCACCGCGAAGGCCGAGATGGCGGTGTTGAGCGCGGTCAGCGAGAAGGTGACGTCCTCCAGCTGCTGGAACCAGCGCAGGGCGCGGCCGAGGGCCGCGAGGGCCTGGTCGCCGTGGTCGGAGGGACTGCTGTCCGAGGGCGCCCGGCGCAGGATCGCCCAGCCGAGGAACAGGTAGGCGAGGCCGGCAGTCCAGAGGACGCCGCCGTCCCGGGCCAGCTCGGCGCCCTCGGTGAGCGTCGCCTCGCCCTCCTCCAGCTGGCCCCGCAGGATGAGCGCGGCGCCGAGCATCGTCAGCCCGCTGGCCAGCACCCAGTTGTCGCCGATCTCCCGGCCGACGAGGATCGCCTGCTCGGCGGCCCCCTTGGCGATCTCGGCCTCCTGGAAGATGATCGCGCCGAGGGCCAGCCGGAACATCACCCGCCCGTAGAGCATCCGGTGCTCGCGGTCGGTGGCCGAGGTGGCGAGCGTGATCGCCTCGGCGTAGCCGCGGCGGGCCTCGTCGAGGTTCTCGGCCAGCGCACTGAGGCTGGCCCTGGCCAGGTAGGCGCGGCCCCGGTCCAGCGCGGAGGCGTCCGGGGCGGCCAGCAGCGCGGCGTCGAGTAGCCGGCACCCCTCGTCGACATGGCCGCCGTTGATCCAGAACCGATCCAGCGGGCCGACCGTGCGCAGCGCTGCCTCGGGGAAGTGGGCCAGGTCGTGGTTGATGCCGGCGCGCAGGTTCGGCAGCTCGCGGCTGAGCATCCGCACCACGTGGGCGCTGCGGGGGCTGTCCAGCTCGTCGACGTACCCGCCGACGAGCTCCCGTCCCCAGCGGGCGTGCGCCTCCAGGGTGCCCGCCGGGTCGGGGTCGTGGTCGCGGCAGTACGCGCGCAGGGTCTCCAGCAGCCGGTACCTGGTCGGGGTCATGGTCGTGTCGGCGATCACCACGGACCGGGCGACCAGCGTGGACACCGACTCGATCATCGAGGCGTCGGTCGGCCGGACCGCCTCGGCGGCCTCCAGGGAGAACCCGCCCTCGAACGGCCAGAGCCGGAACAGCAGGGCCCGGTCGATGTCCGGCAGCTGCTCGACGCTCCACTCGACGGCGGCGTGCAGAGTGGCGTGCGCGGTCAGCGAGCCCCGGGGCACCGTGCCGAGCAGCGAGAACCGGTCGTCCAGCCGTTCGGAGATCTCCGCGAGGCTGAGCACCCTGGCCCGGGCGGCGGCCAGCTCGAGCGCCAGCGGCAGCCCGTCCAGCGCGGTGCAGATCTGCCGGGCGGCGACCCGCTCGTCCTCCGCCGGGTGCCAACCGGGCCGGACCGCGTGCACCCGGTCCAGCAGCAGCGCCACCGCCGGCCCGTCGGCGCCGTCCGGGTTGCGCAGCGGCAGCGGCTCGATCGGCACGTTCGTCTCGCCGTCCACGCCGAGCGGCTCCCGGCTGGTGGCCAGGATGCGCAGGTCGGGGCAGCTGCCGAGCAGCTCCAGCGCGAGCTCGGCGACCCCGGCGACGAGGTGCTCGCAGTTGTCGAGCACCAGCAGGCCGGGCCGGACCGCGAGCGCCCGGACCAGCGTGGCCAGTGGGTCACCGGCCATCTCGGCCAGCCCGACCGCGTCGGCCGCGGCCTGGGCCAGGATGTCGGGCCGGCTCACGTCGGCCAGCCGGGCCAGCCAGGGCCCGTCGCCTGGGGGCTGCGCCGCGAGGTGCTCCATGACCAGGCGCGTCTTGCCCACCCCGGCCGGCCCGACCAGCGTGACCAGGCGCTGCTCGCCCAGCAGCGAGGTGATCGCGGCCAGCTCCTGGTCGCGGCCCAGGAACGCGGACAGCCGCCGGCCTCGGGAGCGGCCGGTCGGGGCCGCCCGGTCGGCTGCTCCCGAGGTCGGCGGCCTCGGCTCCTCGGGTCTGGCCGGCGCGGTGAGCAGCAGGTGCGGGTCCTGGCCGAGCACCCGGCGCTCGAGCTCCTGCAGCTCGGCGCTCGGGTCGCTGCCGAGCTCGTCGGCCAGCAGTGTGCGCACCCGGCGCAGCGCCGCCAGCGCGTCACCCTGTCGACCGCTGCGGTAGAGGCCCAGGATCAGCAGTGCCCACCGCCGCTCCCGGTAGGGGGTCACGATGACGGCCGCGCCCAGCTCGGAGACCGCGCGGGTGGCGTCCTCGGCGGCCAGCCAGGCCGAGCACCGCTCGTCGATGGCGATCTCGCGCAGCTCCTCCAGCTGAGCCCTGGCCGGCGCGACGAGGTCGGCGGCCGACAGGTCCGCGAACGGCTCGCCGCGCCACAGGGCCAGCGCCTCGGTCAGCAGCCGCGCCGCCGCCTCCGGCTGGCCCTCGGCGAGCAGCTGGCGCCCCCGCTCGACGGCCTGGCCGAAGCGCGCCGTGTCGACCGACTCGGGGGCCAGCCGCAACGCGTACCCGGAGCTGGCCCGTTGCAGCAGGTCACGGCCCTGTTTGCCCAGCGCCTGGCGCAGCCGGGAGACGTGCACCTGCAGGGTCGGCACCGCGTGCCGGGGGTCGTCGGCGCCCCACACGGCCTCGGCCAGCCGGTCGTCGGAGAGGGGTTGCCCGCCGGCGGCGATCAGCGCGGTGAACAACCGCCGGGGCGCCGGCCCGCCGAGCTCCAGCCGGGCACCGTCCAGCTCCACCTCGGTCGAGCCGAGGACCCTGCAGACCAGCGTGGCCGGCGCGTCAGGCGTCGGCACGGCCGGCGTGGGGTGCTCGTGGCGCCCGGGCACGGGTAGACGCCACGTTGTCGATGAAGGACACCGGGCCTCCTGAGGTCACCAAAGGCAGGTTAGCCGCGTGCGGCTGGGCATCGCCTCGGGCTTGCCGCCGGCCAAAGGTGATCTAACGGCATGGCGAACCGCGGCCCGCCGCCGGGTACTCCGGACCCGGAGGATCCGGGATGTGAGGACGCTAGCCCGGTTGGCCGGACGCGCGCCAGGCCCTCGGCGTGCTTGCGGGGGAACCGCCGGCGGCGGGACTTCGACCGGGTGCGGCTGCCGGCGCGGCTGATCGCGGTGGGGGACGCGGTGGCCTCGTTCAACCCGGCGTACGGGCAGGGCCTGTACTCCGGTGGTCCCGGGCGCCGTCGGCTGACCCGGCCGGGTGTCAGGACCCGACGGCGACGACCAGGTCGACCGTGCTGCCGGCCTGCACCGAGGCACCCGCCCTCGGGTTCGACTGCACCACGGAGCCGGGGGTGTCGGCCGAGCTCTGCACGGTGACCGACCCGACGGCCAGCCCGCTCTGCCGCAGCCGGTCCTCCGCCACGTACAGGCCGAGACCGTTCACCCTCGGTACCGACACGGACTGGGTGCCCGGCGGTGGGTACGCGGGCGTGGACCGCGGCCGTACCGGGCTCGGCGGTGGCAGCGGCACGATCGGCGCGGGCGCCGGCGTCGGGCGGCTCGGCGTGGGGTGAGGGGTGGGGTACGGGTAGCTCGGCCCCGGCCCGCCCGGCGTCGGGTGCGGGTGCCCGGGTCGCGGGTAGCCGGGCGTACCGGGGTAGCCGGGGTGCGTGCCGGGGAGGCCGGGCTGGGTGTGTGGGTACGTGGGCTGGGTGCGGGGGAACCCGGGCTGGGTACCGGGGTAGCTCGGCTGCGGGCGGGGCTGCGTGCCCGGGTAGCTGGGCTGGGCGCGCGGGTACGTGGGGGCGGGCTGTGGGTGGGCCTGGGTCGGCGGCGTGTACCTGGGCGGGGTGTACGTCGGTGGTGTGTACGCCGGCGCCTGGCGTGGTTCGACCGGGGGCGGGGGAGCCGGGGTGTAGCCGCCGCTCGCGGCCAGCAGCACGGCCCGGTCCACCGTGCCGGACGCCCCGACCGCGCCGGGCGCCTGGGCAGCCGGACCACCGACCGGCGGGGTCGCCCAGAGCAGCACCACCAGCAGGCCGAACACGCCGCCTCTGGTGAGCGCCCCACCCACGCCGTCGAAACGGGGAACACGTCGGTGTGGCTTCGGTGCGGGGCCCTGGGGCGGGAGCTGCTCGGTCATCACTGCTTTACCTCGAATACAGGTGCGCTCACTCCAGAGTAGGTCTTCCTGACCGGGTTGATCGGAAACTGAGAACCGGGGCGGGACTGCTCCGTCACACGGGCGTCACACGGCCGTGCCGCCACGCCGGGCCGGGTACCGCCGGCGCTGCAATGCTGGACGAACAGCGATCAACTTCGCCGGAGGCGACACGGAAGGACACGAGCGAATGCAGCTGGACCTGAGTGGGCGGACCGCGCTGGTCACCGGCTCGACGCAGGGCATCGGCCTGGCGATCGCGGCCGGCCTGGCCAGCGCGGGGGCCACGGTGGCGATCAACGGGCGGAGTGAGAAGACCGTCGACGGCGCCGTCGAACAACTGCGCGCCGAGGTCGAGGGTGCCTCGCTCATCGCGGCGGCCGCCGACGTCACCACCCAGGAGGGGGCGGGCACCGTCGCCCGGCTGGTGCCCGACGTCGACATCCTGGTCAACAACCTCGGGATCTTCGGCGCGGTGCCGGCGCTGGAGATCGACGACGACGAGTGGCGCCGCTACTTCGAGGTGAACGTGCTCGCCGCGGTCCGGCTGATCCGTACCTACCTGCCCGGGATGATCGCCAAGGGCTGGGGCCGCATCCAGAACATCGCGAGCGACTCGGCCGTGGTGATCCCCGCCGAGATGATCCACTACGGGATGTCCAAGACCGCGCTCCTCGCGGTGTCCCGGGGCTTCGCCAAGGAGGCCGCCGGGTCGGGCGTCACGGTCAACTCGGTGATCGCGGGGCCGACCCACACCGGCGGTGTCGAGGACTTCGTCTACCAGCTGGTGGACCGGGACCTGCCGTGGGACGAGGCGCAGCGCGCCTTCATGCGCGAGTACCGGCCGCAGTCACTGCTGCAGCGCCTGATCGAGCCGGAGGAGATCGCCAACCTGGTCGTCTACCTCGCCTCGCCGCTGGCCTCGGCGACGACCGGAGGGGCGGTCCGGGTCGACGGCGGGTACGTGGACTCGATTCTCCCGTAGCTGAGCTGCAGTTTTCGACAAACCGAGGAGAAACGCGGGGGCAGCTCGCTACGTCGTGCGGTCGTGGCACCGGGCCGAGGGTGCGAATACTGCGCAGTCATGACCACCGTCGCTCAGGCCGAGGTACCGAGGTCGCGGATCGCCGTCGCCAGCTTCGTCGGCACGGCGATCGAGTTCTACGACTTCTACATCTACGGCACCGCGGCGGCGCTGGTCTTCGGCCACGTGTTCTTCCCGTCGTTCTCGGCCGCGGCCGGCGTGCTCGCCTCGCTGGCCACGTTCGCGGTCGGCTTCGTGGCGCGCCCGCTGGGGGCCGTGCTGTTCGGCCACTGGGGCGACCGGCTCGGCCGCAAGTCGATGCTGATCGCGTCGCTGCTGTGCATGGGGTTGGCGACGGTCGCGGTGGGGGTCGTGCCCGGCTACGCGACCCTCGGCGTGTGGGCGCCGATCCTGCTGGTGGGCCTGCGCTTCCTGCAGGGCATCGGGCTGGGCGGGGAGTGGGGCGGCGCGGTGCTGCTGGCCACCGAGTACGCCCCGGCCGGCAAGCGCGGGCTGTACTCGGCGTTCCCGCAGATCGGGCCGGCTGTCGGGTTCATCCTCGGCAACACGTTCTTCCTGGTGCTGAACGCGGCGATGTCACCGACCGCCTTCGCCTCCTACGGTTGGCGGCTGCCGTTCCTCGGCTCGGCGGTGCTGCTCGTCGTCGGCTTCTACATCCGGCTGCGGATCGCCGAGACGCCGGTGTTCCGGGCGGCGGTGGCGGAGCGGGATCGGGCCAAGGTGCCGGTCCTGGAGCTGCTGCGCGGCCAGCCGAGGGTGCTTGTGCTCGCCACCCTGTCCTTCATACTGGCGCACACGCTGTTCTACACGATCACCACGTTCTGCCTGTCCTTCGGCACGTCGGCGCTGCGGATCCCGAGGACGACCATGCTGGTGGCCGCCCTGGTCGCCGCCGCGGTGATGGGCGTGGCGACGCTGGGCTTCGCGATGCGCTCGGACCGCTGGGGCCGGCGCCGGCTCAGCGCCGTCGCGGCGGCGCTCGCGGCGGTGTGGGCGTTCCCGCTGTTCGCGCTGCTGCAGACGCGCAACCCGGTGTTGGTGACGATCGCGCTGGTCGGCGGCCTGTTCTGCTTCGCCATGCTGTACGGGCCGATGGGCGCCTTCCTGCCGGAGCTGTTCCGGGTCCGCTACCGGTACTCGGGGGCCTCGATCGCCTACGGCGCCTCCGGGGTCGTCGGCGGTGGCATCGTGCCGATCGTGGCCACCGACCTGTGGGCGTCGACCGGCTCGGCGGTGCCGGTGGCGCTGCTGCTGATCGCCATCGCCGCGCTCAGCCTGGGCTGCATCCTCGCGCTGCCGGAGACCCGCGACCGCGACTTCACCGACGGGGCCGCTCCGCTGCCGACGCGCGCCGCCCAGGGCTGACCCGCCCCGTTCCGGCGCTGGTCGGGGGGTCGTGAGTGGCGACGGTCGCTATAGCGACCATCGCCACTCACGACCTTGGGGATCGAGCAGGTCCGCGACGCGCAGGCCGAGGTGCAGCCGCAGCCGCTGCTCGCCGTCGTCCAGGTCCAGCCCGGTGATCTCGCGGATCTGGCCGAGGCGGTAGTACAGCGACGTCCGGTGCAGGTGCAGCGCCGCCGCGGTGCGGGGGATGGACCCGGCGTGGTCGAGGAAGCTGCGCAACGTCTCCACCAGCCGGGCGCCCCGCTCGTGGTCGAGCAGCGCGCGCAGCGGATCCGGCAGCAGGGCCGGCGTGAGCGCGCTGTCCGGCAGGTGCAGCAGCACCGCGTACGGGCCGAGGTCGTCCCACACCCCGACGCCGCCCAGCCGGGGCAGCAGCCGCGCGCCCCTGGCCGCCGTGTCCGCCTGCCGCGCGGAGGTCCACGCATCGTCCAGCCCGGGGGCGGTGCCGCCGATGCCGGCCACGCACTCCCCGGCCTCCCCGTCGGAGCCCAACAGCTGGTGGAGCTCGCCGACCATGCGCGAGGCCTGCTCGACCGGGTCGGCGGGGTCCGGGCGGTCGGTGAGCCGGAGCAGCACGGCCCGATCGGGGTCGACCGAGGTCACCGTGCGGGTCGGGCGCCGGCGCGCCGCGGCGGTGACCACGGTGCGCAGCGCGAGCTCGACCTGGGCCGGTGGATCGGCCGATCCGTGCACCCGCAGCACGGTCACCACGGCGTGCGCGGCGTCCCCCGGCAACGCCCCGGCCAGCTCGGACCGGCCCGCCCGGCGCCGGGCGGGGTCGGCGGAGAGCAGCGCGCGCAGCGCCTGCTCGTGGGCGTGCCGAGCGTCGTCGCCGGCCAGCCGGTCCTGGTACATCCGGGCGGCCATGCCGTGGGAGGCCGCCTGGATCCGGGCCAGCTGCGCCGGCGTCAGCGAACCGTCCGCGTCGATCACCATGAGCAGCCCGAGCAGCTCGCCCCGCTCCCGCAGCGGCACACATAGCCGGGGCCGCATGTCGAGGTCCGGCCGGCCGGGCAGCACGGCCGGCCCGGTCCAGCGGGCCACCCCCTGCGCCAGGATGAACCGGATGGCCTCGGCGCCGGCGTCGCGCTGCAGGACCGCCCGGACCCGCAGGCCGTCCTCGTCGCCGAAGTGCCGGCTCGTGCAGACCAGCCGCACCACCGGGTCATCGATCACCACCGAGCGGCCCAGCTCCTCGGCGAGGTCGTCGACCATCAGCTGCAGGTCCCCGACCGGCCCGCGCCCCGCCGCACCGACCATCGTCGCCCCCTTTGCCCCGACCAGCGTCTTTCTACAGACCGTGGAACGGGGGCGGCAAGCTCGCTACGGCGCGCGGTGTCGGCGCGGGCGGTGGCCGAACCACCATGGGCGAACCACGGTGGACGGACGTCGGGGGAGGGGGAGCTCGTGGCACAGCGGCTGGCCGGCAAGGTGGCGCTCGTCTTCGGCGCAGGGTCCAGCGGCGAGCGCCTGAGCAACGGCCGGGCCGCCGCGCTCGCCTTCGCCCGGCACGGCGCCTCGGTGGCCGCCGTGGACATCGAGCTGGCCGAGGCCGAGCGGACGGCGGCGGAGATCCGCCGGGCGGGCGGCTCTGCGGTGGCCATCCGGGCCGACGTGACCCGCGAGGACGAGGTGGCGGCGGCCGTCGCCTCGGCGGCCGCCGCGCTGGGCAACCCGACGGTGCTGCACAACAACGTCGGCGTGGCCAGCACTGGGGGCCTCGCCGACCTCGACCGGGCCGGCTGGGACGCCGCGCTCGCCGTGAACGTCACCGGGGTGTTCCTGACCTGCAAGCACACCGTGCCGGGAATGCTCGCCGCCGGCGGCGGGGCGATCGTGAACGTGTCCTCGGTGGCCGGCATCCGGCACCTGGGCTACGACTACCCCGCGTACATGGCGGCCAAGGCGGCGGTCAACCAGCTCACCGTGGCGCTCGCCCTGACCTACGCCGACCGCGGCATCCGGGTCAACGCCGTACTGCCCGGTCTGATCGACACCCCACTGGTCGAGCGGCAGCTCGTCGCCGGCTCGGCTGGTGGTGGCTCGGCTGGTGGTGGCTCGGCTGGTGGTGGCTCGGCTGGTGGTGGCTCGGCTGGTGGTGGCTCGGCTGGTGGTGGCTCGGCTGGTGGTGGCTCGGCTGGAGGTGGCTCGGCTGGAGGTGGCTCGGCCGGTGGTGGCCCGGCCGGCGGTGGGGCCGATCCCGCCGCGATCGCCGTCGCCCGCGCCGAACGCGACGCCCGCAGCCCGACCGGTCGCGCCGGCAGCCCCTGGGACGTGGCCAACGCGGCGGTGTTCCTCGCCTCCGACGAGGCCGCCTACATCAACGGCGTCTGCCTGCCGGTCGACGGCGGCCTCTCCGCCCGCGCCTCCTGACCATCGACAGGGTCGTGAGCGGGATCAGTGGTAGGCGGGGATCCAGCGGGTGGACTCGAGCGCGTCGTCGATCTCCGCGTCGGTGAGCTTCGGCGCGACGCCGTCCTCGACCGCCGCCTTCGCCACGGCCCTGGCCACGCTCGACGCCGTCGTGGCGAGGTCGCTCCGGGCGGGTAGCAGCGCGCCGTGCGGGTCGCTGTGGATGGTGGCCGCGTCGGCCACGGCGGCCGCCGCGACGGTGAGCATCGAGTCGGTGACCCTGGTCGCGCGCACGGCGGTGACGGCCAGCCCGATACCCGGGAAGATGTAGACGTTGTTGCACTGCGCCACCGGCATCTCGCGGTCCGGGCTGCCCGCGGTGTGCAGCCGCATCGGCGGGAACGGTGACCCGGTGGCGACCAGCGCCCGCCCCTCGGTCCAGTCCGCGAGCTCCTGCGGCCGTGCCTCGCTGCGGCTGGTCGGGTTGGACAGCGGCATGATGATCGGCCGCTGGACCTGGCCCGCCATCGTGCGCACCACCTCTTCGGTGAACGCCCCGGCCGCCGTGGACAGCCCGATCAGCGTCGTCGGGCCGACCGCCTTGACCACGTCGAGCAGCGATGCCCCGTGGCCCTCGGCGGTGCTCGGCACGGCGTCCGGTGGCTGGGCCAGGCGCTGCTGTGCGGGGTCCAGATCGGTGCGGTCGGTGGTGACCAGGCCGTTGATGTCGACGATGTAGACCCTGGCCCTGGCGTCCTGCTCGGTCAGCCCGTCGGAGACCATCGCCCGGACGATCTGCTCGCACACGCCGATCCCGGCCGAGCCGGCACCGAGCATGACCACCTTCTGCTCCGCCATCCGGGTGCCGATCGCGGTCACCCCGGCGGTCATGGCGGCCAGCGCCACCGCCGCCGTGCCCTGGATGTCGTCGTTGAAGGTGAGCAGCTGGTCGCGGTAGCGGTGCAGGATGGGCAGCGCGTGCGGCGTGGCGAAGTCCTCCCACTGCAGCAGCACGTCAGGCAGCTCCGAGGTGACCGCCCGCACGAACTGGTCGATGAAGTTGAAGTACTCGTCCCCGGTGATCCGGCGGTGCCGCCAGCCCAGGTACATCGGGTCGTCCAGCAGCTCGGCGTTGTCGGTGCCGACGTCCAGCACGATGGGCAGGGTGCGCTGCGGGGCGATGCCGCCGAGCGCGGTGTACAGCGAGAGCTTGCCGATCGGGATGCCCATGCCGCCGACGCCCTGGTCACCGAGGCCGAGGATGCGCTGGCCGTCGGTCACCACGATGACGTCGACCTCGGGGCGCGGCCGGTTGCGCAGGATCTCGGCGATGCGGTCCCGGTCCGGGTAGGAGATGAACAGGCCGCGCGGGCGGCGGTAGATCTCGCTGAACCGCTGGCAGGCCAACCCCACCGTCGGTGTGTAGACGATCGGCAGGGTCTCCTCGATGTGCTCGGTGAGCAGCCGGTAGAACAGCGTCTCGTTCAGGTCCTGCAGGGCGCGCAGGTTGATGTGCGCGGCGATGTCGCTGGCCTGGTCGCGGAACGCCGCGTAGGCGCGGGCCACCTGCTGCTCCAGGGTCTCGACGGTGCTCGGCAGCAGACCGCGCAGCCCGAGGCGGGAGCGCTCCTCCTCCGTGAACGCGGTGCCCCGGTTGCGCACCGAGTCATCGAGGATCCGCAGGGCGATCGACCGCTCGTCCTTCATCGCTGCGCTGTTCCTCTCGTCACGGCCCTCGTGGTGGCCTCGTCGTGGCTCGTACCGGCCGTCGCGCGGTCGGTCGCGCGACGCCTGGCCGTGGTAAGCCTGGCACGAGCAGCCTGACGGTGTACTCAACCACGTGCCGGATCTTCGGCCGTCAGCTGAAGGAGTGGCCCCGAGCATTGGACTCGGGCAGGTTCTCGGGCAAGTTGGTGCCACACCCTCCGCCGAGTCCAGGAGCTCGCATGCCGCGTACCGAGGTCACGATCGCCACCCAGGACGGCAGCTGTGCCGCCACCCTGCACACGCCCGCCGGCGACGGCGGCTGGCCGGCGGTGATCCTCTACCCGGACGCGGGCGGGGTGCGCGACACGTTCGACGCGATGGCGGACCGGCTCGCCGGCCTCGGCTACGCGGTGCTGCTGCCGGACGTCTACTACCGGGTCGGCGGGTTCGCGCCGTTCGAGATGGCCACGGCGTTCAGCGACCCCGGCGAGCGGGAGCGGGTGATGAAGCTGGCCGCCAGCCTGACCGGGGACATGGTCGTGCGGGACGGTGCCGTGTTCCTGGAGTTCCTGGCCGGCCGGGACGAGGTGACCGGCAGTGGCGTGGGCACCACCGGCTACTGCATGGGCGGCCGGATCTCGCTGATCATGGCCGGCAACTACCCGGACCGGGTCGCCGCCGCCGCGTCGTTCCACGGCGGCCGCCTCGCCGACCCGGAGGACGAGCACAGCCCCTACCTGCTGGCCGACCGGATCCGGGGCACCCTGCACGTGGCCGCCGCCGAGAACGACGCCTCCTTCCCACCCGAGCAGTACAACCGGCTGGAGGAGGCGTTGCGCACCGCCGGTGTGCGGCACACGATGCAGACGTACCCCGCCGCCCACGGGTTCGCCGTCGCGGACAACCCGACGTACGACAGGTCGGCCGCCGACCGCCACTGGACCGCGCTCGCCGACCTCTACGCGGCCACCCTGCACGCCTGAGCCCGGCGGCCCCGAGCTAGGGGTGGCGCTGGATGCGGACCTGGGCGGCCACCACGTTGCCGGCCCGCCGGGCGTCGTCCATCGAGGTGACCTGGCCGGGCCCGCGCACGCCGGCGTCGCTGGACACCAGCAGCACCAGCAGCCCGCGCCGGTCGATGGCCTCGTACCAGCCGGCGGGCACGGTAGTGGCCAGCTCGCCGTCGTAGAGCACCCCGGCCGGTTCGACGACGGTCAGTCGCCGGCCGTCCGGGGTGAGCGCGCCGACCCAGCGCTCGAGGATCGGCAGGCCGGCCAGGGTGGCCGGGTCGAACGCGGTGAGCAGCGCGAACCCCTGGCCGAGCAGGTTGGACGCGACCATGTCCACCGGCTCCGCGCCCGGGTGGTCATCGCTGGCGTGCAGGGTCACCGACGGCACGCAGGTCAACGCGGCGATCGCGCCCAGGTCCGGTCGGCCGGCGTCGGTGACCAGCCCGGGCGCGGCCCAGATGGTCACGCCGTCCGCCAGTGCCGCCGGGTCGGGGAACGCGCCGCTGTCGCTGGCCATGCCTACCTCCCTGTGCCCCGCGCCCCTGTGGCCCGGACGCCGTGGCCCCATGGTCCGCTATCACGCCGGTCGTGGGCGTCGTCGCACCGGGAACCGTACGGCCCACCGCGCCGGGTGTCAGGCTCCCGTGCGCCGGGTCGTCACCGCCCCGGCGCTGGTCGATGACGGTGTGTCGCCGGCCGACCACAAAATGCCGCTCGTCCGGGTCATCGGCCATATCCCGGAGCGGTGGTGACTCGTTGAATCTTTTTGCGCACGCAATCAGCTAGCTCAGAGGGGGACCACCCGCGATGGACCCGATCCGTCCAGTTGTCGGCGGTGCGGTGGCGTTGGTGCTGGGGCTGGGAGTGTTCACCGTGGTGCACTTCGCCGGCGGCGGGGCGCCGATAGTGCCGCCCGTGCCGACACCGACCAACTACCTGCCCGCACCGGCCGACGGACTGTCCGTTTCGCCGACCGCGCCGGCCATCGCCGAGCCGCCGCGCCAGGAGCAGTCCGCACCGACCAAGGCGGCGACCCCGCGCCAGGCCGCGCCGGCACCGCGCCAGACGACCCGGTCGGACGTGGATGGGGACCAGCTGCCGACGCGAGTGCCGGCCGACGTGCCCTACGCGTCCGGGGACCGGCTGCGGCCGAGGTCGATCGACGAGGGCGCGCGCGACCCCCGGTTCGGGGACGACCACGACCGGGACGACAACAAGGTCGAGGACCAGATGATCCAGCGCATGTGCGACCGGGGCAACCTGCCGCCGGCGTACTGCGGCCCTTCGGACCGGGACCCGTACTCCCACCGCTGACGGGTCCAGGGCCGACCTCCACGCTGACCTGGGTCTTCGGCCCTAGCCGATGAACGGCATCTCCTCGGGAGCGGTCGGCCAGAAGCCGGCGAACACGTCGTAGGTCCGGCGACCGAGCAGCGGGGCACCCATCGACCGGGCTTCCTCGAACCTCACTTTGGCCGCCTCGGGGTCCCGGAACGGCGCGTGCCAGCCGCCATAGCTGAAGCCACCGTCGCGATCCTCGTCAACTTGCCCACGGTGGTTCCTCTCCTCGGAGTGGCCGTCGGTCAGTGCAGACTCCGACGAGGCTCGAAACTCATCGCCGACCCGACTTACACCCCGCCGAGCTCAACCACAGCGGTCGCCGTCACGCGCCGGGACGCCGCTGCGGTTGAGCTCGGCGACGGTTTCGGCGGGGCTTGGCTCGGCGCGAGTGGCCGGGTGTGGGCCGTAGCCGGGGCGGCGCAGCACCTCGCACAACGCGCAACGGCACACCCGGCGCGCCCCGGGGTCAGGAGCCGGTGGAGGCCCGTTCGCGCAGTGTGTAGAACGTGAGGCGGGCACCGTCGTTCGCGCCGGAGCTGGACTCGCCCTGCTGGTACGCGCCCGCCTGGAAGCGCACGGTCGCGCCCTGGAACGGCCCGGGGATCGGTATGGTGACCTGCTTCGTGTTCGTGCCGTAGCTCGCCCCGAAGAGCAGGCTGCCGTTGCCGAGGTCGCTGATCGTGTAGCTGAACCGCGCGCCCAGCGGCACGCCGGTGATCAGCGGGTACTTGTCCGACGTCGATCCGCTCTGCGCCTCCTTGACGACGACCTTGATGGTGCCGGCGTCGTAGTGGAGCATCACGAAGGGCACGGAGCTGATGTCGTCGGCGCCGTGGATCTGGCCGATGATGATGTCCTGGTTGCTCGAGGGCGCCTGGGAGACCGTGAGCGTCGCGTTGAGCGTGTGCGGGCTGCTGCCGGCCTTGAAGTTGTTCAGGCTGTCCAGCTCGGTGCGCGGGTGCTGCGAGTTCGGTGTGGTCGCCCCGTCGACCGGTGCCCAGAGCTTGATGCTGCCGCCGTCGCCCCGGGTGAGCCACGGCGACTTGGCCGCCGCCGGGTTGACGTTGGCGGCGGTGCCCTTGTCGCTCTCCTCGGGGATGGTCAGCTTCCAGCCGGTCAGGCTGACCGGCCCGGTCGGCGGCGGCTTCGGCGCGGTCGAGGGCGGGGTCGACGGAGGCGTGGACGGCCCGGCGGTCGGCGGCGCGACCGGCACGGGGACGACCGGGAGCGGCGCGGGCGGTACCTGCGCGGTCGGACGCACGGCGGCCATCCAGAGCGCGGCGCCGAGCAGCGCGAGCACCACCAGCGCGATCAGCAGCCGGCGCGGCCAGGACATCGAGGCGATCGAGCCGGGGAGCGTGTGCCGGGCCCGGCCGGGCGTCGGCGCCGGCTCGGCCTCGGGTTCCGGCAGCGGTTCCGGCAGTGGTTCCGGCTCGGGCTCCGGCGAGGTGTCGGGCACCGTCGTGCGGTGGGTGTCGGGGTGCACCGGGGGCGCGGCGAGATCCTCCACCGGCGGCACCAGCACGGGCTCGATGCCGAAGGGCATCGTGAGCTGCTCGTCGAACAGCAGCTGCTCGTCGGGTGCCAGCTGCTCGCCGGTCGCCGGGTGCCTCGGCGTCGGGATCGAGGTGGGGGGCGCCTGCGTCTCCGTCGTGGCACCGCGCGCGGCACGGGCCCGTGCCGCGCGGGCAGCGGCGTTCAGCGCGGCCGCGGTGGGAAACGCGGTGGTGCGTTGCGCGGTGCCGTCCGGCCCGGAGGTGGGGTAGGTGCCCGTGGGCTGTGCGGCGACGGGCTGTGCGGCGATGGGCTGCGCGGCGGTCGGCTGCGCGATGGCGGCACGCGTGGCGCCGGTCTGCCCGGCGGCCGGGCGCGCGGCCCCGTTGCGTACCGCACCGGTCTGCCCAGTGGCGGTCCGGACGGCGCCGGCTTGTCCGGTGGCGGTTCGCACGGCGCTGGTCTGTCCGGTGGCGGTCCGGACGGCGCCGGCTTGTCCGTTGGCGGTCCGTACCGCGCTGGTCTGTCCGTTGGCGGTTCGCACGGCGCCGTTCTGGCCGTTGGCGGTTCGCACGGCGCTGGTTTGTCCGGTGGCGGTTCGGACCGCGCCGTTCTGGCCGGTGGCGGCACGCGCGGCCCCGTTGCGTACGGCACCATTGCGCGCGGCCCCGTCAACGACCGCTCCGCCGCGCCTCGCCCCATTGCGTGCGGGGCCCGTTGGAATCGAGCCGGTCGGGAAGGCGTTGCGGTCGCCGTCGTCGGACCGACGGTGCCTGCCCCCGCTCACGACGACGCCCCGCGGTAGGACGACACGCTTCGGTGTTGGCGGCGCGCGACGGCACAGTGCGGTGCTCGGGGTGACACCAGTGGATCCCTTCGTGTACCGGACATCCAGGGCACTGGCCCGACCTGCGGTGGGGAGTCCTGCAGGGGGACTGTCGATACCAGCGGCCCGTCACGTCGACGCGAGATGGATCCTCACGCCGCGGTCGAACGATGATGCTAGGCAGGCGGATGGGGCTCGGGGTGTTACATGAGCGTGGAGGTTACGCCGAAACGCCGATCGGGGCACCTGGGGGGCCCAGGAACCTGAGACTAGCCCATTTGGAGCAGTACGCTGCACCGTTTGCGCATTATCACCCTCAGAAAACGGCGTCACTGACACGGACGAACCGCCGACCGCGGCATTCGACCGCCCGGAGTCAGCCCTTCGCCCGACCGGAGTCAGCACACCGGGTCCCGTGAACCCGAGAGGGCGGCTGTCGGGTTCGCTCAGCGCGACGGGGCCGAAAACGTTGACGATTCCTGAGTGCGGTTCCTAGGGTGAGGAAATCGTTTTCACGGGGGAGGCAACGATGCCGAGCCATCTCAAGTTCTCCGGATCGCTCGTCGCGGTCATCGCACTGGTCGCCGTGGTGGCCGGGGTCGTGGCCGGCCGGGCGTCGGCCGGGTCCGCCGCGACGGGTGGCGGGGGTGGGGCCGGCGGCGCGATGGCCGGCAAACGCGTCGACGTGATCGTCAAGGCCACCAACTCGCAGTTCTGGCAGACCACCTTCGCCGGCGCCCAGGGCGCGGCGAAAGACACCGGCGCGCAGGTCAGCCTGTTCGGCCCGACCGCGGAGACCGATGTCGCCGGCCAGGTCCAGCTGATGGAGAACTCGATCTCGCGCGGGGTGCAGGCGATCGTCGTCGCGCCGAACTCCAACGACGCGCTGAACAACGTGATCGACCGCGCCCGCCAGGCCGGCATCAAGGTGATCACCATCGACAGCCGGGTGACCACCAAGGTGGACGGCTTTATCGGGACCGACAACAACAAGGCGGGCCAGCGCGGCGGGCAGCGGCTCTGCGAGCTGGTGAAGGCCAAGGGGCCGGCGGTGGGCAACGTGCTGCTGGAGTCCGCGATGGCCGGCGTGGAGACGCTGAGCACGCGCGACGACGGCTTCAAGGCCGGCCTTGCGGCAAGCTGCCCGCAGCTGACCGTCTCGCTGACCAGGTACAACAACAACGACATCAACACCGCCGCCAGCCAGGTCAACGACGCGATCACCGCGGACAGCAAGCTGGTCGCCGTCTTCGCGGACAACAACTCCTCGGGCGACGGCGCCGCGCGGGCGATCAAGGACAACAACGCGGCGGACCGGATCCCTGTGGTCGCCTACGACGCCGACCCGCAGGAGATCACCGGTCTGAAGGACGGCAGCCTGGACACCCTGATCGTGCAGAACCCGTTCTTCTTCGGCCACCAGGGCGTCGTGGAGGCCGCTTCGGCCGCCGCCGGCACCCTGCAGCCCGACGTGCTGGACCCCGGCGCGGTGCTCGTGGACCAGACGAACATGGCCGAGCCGCCGGTCCAGCAGCTGCTCAACCCGCCGACCGCGCAGGCCAGCGGATGAGCGAGGCGGTGATCGCGCTGCGCGAGGTCGCCAAGCGGTACGGGTCGGTCCAGGCCCTGGACGGGGTGTCGCTCGAGCTGCGCGCCGGCGAGGTGCACTGCGTGGCGGGGGAGAACGGCGCCGGCAAGAGCACGCTGATCAAGATTCTGACCGGCGCGATCCACCGGGACAGCGGCGACTACGAGGTGGCCGGCCAACCGGTCGGCGACCTCACCCCGGCCGCGGCGCGAGATGCCGGCGTCGGCGTCGTCTACCAGGAGCTGAGCCTGCTGCCGGACCTCTCGGTCGGGGAGAACCTGCTGATGGGCCGGCTGCCGGCGCGGCGCTGGATCACCCGGCCGGCCGAGCTGCGCCGGCGGGCCGCCGCGATGCTGGCGCGGGTCGGGCTGGGCGAGCTGGACCCGGGCACCCCGGTGCGCGACACCTCGCTCGCCGTGCGTCAGCTGGTGGAGATCGCCAAGGTGCTCGGCGAGCGGCCGCGCGTGATCATCTTCGACGAGCCGACAACCGCGCTGTCCGCCGAGGAGACGGGCTCGCTGCTGGCCCAGATCCGGCGGCTGCGCGACGAGGGCCACGCGATCATGTACGTCTCGCACCACCTCGAGGAGATGTTCGAGATCGGCGACCGGATCACCGTGCTGCGGGACGGCCGGCTGGTCACCTCGGCGCCGGTCGGCGACTTCGACCACGACCGGCTGATCACGTCGATGGTCGGCCGCAAGATCGAGTCGCTGTACCCGCACACCCGGCGGACGATCGGCGCGCCCCGGCTGACGGTTCGGGGGCTGCGGCCGCGCGGCGCCCTCACCCCGATCGACCTGCAGGTCCGGGCCGGCGAGATCGTCGGCATCGCCGGGTTGCTCGGCTCGGGGCGCACCGAGCTGCTGCGCGCGCTGTTCGGGGCCGACCCGGTCGCCGGCGGCGAGATCGAGGTGGACGGTGTGCGGCTGCCCGGCGGCAGCCCCCGCCGGGCGGTCCGGGCCGGGCTCGGGCTGCTCACCGAGGACCGCAAGCAGCTCGGGCTGCTGCTGGAGCTGTCCATCCGGGAGAACGCCTCGATCGCGTCGATGGAGGACATCTCCCGGCTGGGGCTGGTCGACCGCCGCCGCGAGGGGAGCCTGGTCGAGGGGCTGCTGGGCGGGCTGCGGCTGCGCTCCGCGTCGTGGGAGCAGCCGGTGTCCGCGCTGTCCGGCGGCAACCAGCAGAAGGTGCTGCTGGCGCGCTGGCTGGCCACCAAGGCCAAGGTGATGATGTTCGACGAGCCCACCAAGGGCGTCGACATCGGGGCGAAAGCCGAGATCTACCAGGTCATCGGGGACCTGGCCGCCGAGGGCCTCGGCGTGCTCGTGGTGTCCTCCTACCTGCCCGAGGTGCTCGGTCTCGCCGACCGGGTCGTCGTGATGCGCGGCGGCGCGGTGGTCGGCGAGCTCGCCGCCGAGGGCGCCACGGAGGAGGACGTGCTGACCCTGGCCAGCCCGGCGGGCCGGCAGGCCCCGGGCGGGCCGGCGCAACCGGCTGGGAGGAGGACGTCATGAGCGACGCCGAGGTGGCCCCGCCGGAGCAGGCGGGGACCGGTGCGGCGCGGGAGCGCCCGCCCGCCGAACGCGCCGAGCCCGAGGAGCGCGTGCTGCGGCTGGCGGACGTACTCGGCCGCGACGCCGGCGGGCTGATCGTGCTGCTGGTCCTGTTCGGCGGCCTCACCCTGGCCTCCGACGAGTTCCTGACCGGCGGGAACCTGGGCAACCTCGCCCGCCAGGTAGCGATCTTCGGGATCATCGCGGCCGGCGAGCTGCTGGTGATCCTGACCGCCGGCATCGACCTGTCGGTGGGTTCGCTGCTGGCCCTGACCGGCTGCGTCACCGCCCAGCTGCTCGTGCACGGCTGGCCAGTGCCGCTGGCGATCCTGGTCGGGCTGCTGGTCGGCGCCGCGCTCGGGGTGTTCAACGGCCTGCTGGTCGCGCGGGCGAAGCTGCCGCCGTTCATCGTCACCCTCGGCATGCTCGGCATCGCCAGGGGAGTGGTGCTGGTGCTGACCGACGCCAGCACGATCCAACCGCTGCCGCCCTCGTTCGCCGCCCTCGCCAACGGCAGCGTGCTCGGGGTGCCGAACCTGCTGTGGATCTTCCTCGTCGTGGTCGCGGTGACGGCCTTCGTGCTGCGCCGGACGGTGTTCGGCCGGTACGTGTACGCCGTCGGGTCCAACCCGGAGTCGGCGCGGCTGGCCGGGGTGCCGGTGAACGCCGTGCTCGTGTCCGTGTACGCGCTGTCCGGGCTGCTCGCGGCGGTGGGCGGCGTGCTGTTCGCGTCCCGGCTGAGCGCCGGCATCCCGACCGGCGGCACCGGGTACGAGCTCAACGCCATCGCGGCCTGTGTGATCGGTGGGGCGAGCCTGTTCGGGGCCAAGGGCGGCGCGTTCGGGGCGGCCGCCGGCGCGCTGATCGTCGGCACGCTCAACAACGGCGGCAACCTGCTCGCCGTGAACGCCTTCTACCTGGAGATCATCATCGGCGCGCTGATCCTGCTCGCGGTGTTCTTCGACCAGCTGCAGGCCCGCCGCCGGGCGGGCGCCGCCGGCGGCTGACCCGAGCCGGTCGCCCCAGCCGCGCGGTTAGGCTGGAGCGGTGACATCCGCCCGGCCGGGACCGCTGCGCTGGCTCTGGTACGCGATGGGCGGCGGCCTGCCCTCCCGGTACCGGGAGTGGGTGCTGCGCGACGCGACCCGGGACGGCTGGCGGCTGCGCCAGTTCCTCAGGGGGTTCCTGCAGATCGGGCCGGTGGCGGTGCCGATCCTGCTGCTGGTGCCCGGTCCACTGTGGATCCGGTTGGCGACGATCCTGCTCGGCTGGCTCGTCGGGCTGCAGTACGCGCTGTACTTCGTGGACGACGCGGTGGAGCGCCGGGTGCTCAAGGCCGGTTACCCGGTGGGCGCCGCGCAGGCGGCCCGGGACGCCCTGCACGCCGACGAGCGCGCCGCGGCCGCCGCCCGGTACGCCGCGCGCTACCGCTCCGGCGGCGGCTGACGGTCCGCGCCGCCGGCGAGGTGCCGCGGCGGCTGACGGTCCGGCCGGTAGCGGGCGCGGGCGATCTCCAGCAGGTGCAGCGCCGGTCCGGCCGGCCGCGACTCCGGCAGCGCCGCCGACATCACCGCCGCGGTGGCCGTCGGTTCGATCGGCCGGTAGGTGACACCCGGCATGTGCAGGTTGCTGGTGCTGAGGGGGACCAGGGACACGCCCAGCCCGGTGGCGACCAGCGCGACCAGGCTGTGGTCGTTGGACGCCTCGTAGACGACGTCCGGGGTGAACGCGGCGGCGCGGCAGGCGGCCGTGATCGCGTCGAAGGCCTCCGGGGCGGCCGCGCGGGGGAAGGCGACAAACGGCTCGGCGGCCAGCTCGGCCAACGGTACCCGGTCGCGGGCAGCCAGCGGATGGCGCTCGGGCAGCGCGGCGACCAGCGGCTCGGCGACCAGCGGGCACAGCGTGACACCGGGGTAGGGATCGGTCACCCGCAGGAAGGCGATGTCCAGGGTGCCGTGCGTCAGCGCCTCCAGCTGCGGCACCGCCTCCATCTCGTAGACCAGCGGCAGCACGGCCGGGTACGCGGCGCGGAAGGCCGGCAGCAGCTCCAGCAGCACCCCGGAGAAGCCGGACGCGACGCTGCCGATGCGCACCGCGCCGCTCTCCCCGTGGCCGACGTTGCGGACGATCCGGATGGCTTCCTCGGCGCGGGCCAGCAGCAGCCGCGCCTCGGTGAGCAGCGCCGCGCCGGCCGGGGTGACCCGGACGCCCCGGGCGCCGCGCTCCAGCAGCCGGACCCCGAGCTCGCGCTCCAGCTTGGCGATCTGCTGGCTCAGTGGCGGCTGGGCGATGCCGAGCCGGCCCGCGGCGCGGGTGAAGCTGTGCTCCTCCGCGACCGCCACGAAGTACCGCAGGTGCCGCAGCTCCACGTCCGAACCATATCCAGAACGTCTGGCTGCGCGTACCTACCGATATTGGACATATGCCCCGGGTCACGTTTTTACTGCTCGGAAGGATGCTGGCGAGACCGTCCGTAGGCGATCACCGCCAACGCCAGCCACCGCGTGCCTAGCGAGGCACGACCCAGGTGGAGGTGGCCCAGATGGGAACCGGACCTGTCCTGCTCGACGACGTGCCTCTTTCGAAGTTCCACCTGCGGGTCACCGCGTACACCACCGGCGGCATGTTCTGCGACGGCTACATCCTCGGCATGATCGGCATCGCGCTGGCCGTGTGGGCCCCGCAGCGTGGCCTCTCGGCGGCGACGGAGGGCCTGATCGGGGCGTCCGCGCTGGTCGGGATCTTCCTCGGCAGCCTGGTGTTCGGCGCGGTCACCGACCGGGTCGGCCGGCAGACCATGTACCTGGCCGACCTGGCGCTGTTCGTGGTGGGCTCGGCGCTGCAGTTCTTCGTCGAGCAGCCCTGGCAGCTGGTGCTGTTGCGGCTGGTCATGGGCATAGCGATCGGCGCCGACTACGCCATCGGCGCCGCGCTGCTCTCGGAGTTCCTGCCGCGCCGCCAGCGCGGGCCGCTGCTGGCCAGCCTGAACGCGGTGTGGACCGTGGGCTTTGTGGTCGCGTTCCTGGTCGGCTACCTGATGCGCGGCCTCGGGCCCGACTCGTGGCGCTGGATGCTGGCCTCGAGCGCGCTGCCGGCGGTGATCGTGCTGTGCCTGCGGCTGGGCACGCCGGAGTCACCGCGCTGGCTCGCCGCGCAGGGCCGCCGCGACGAGGCCGCCGACGTGCTGCGACGCTTCTTCGGACCGGACGTGGTGCTCGGCGCCGAGCCGCCGACCCCGCCCCGCGCCAGGCTCACCGCGCTGTTCGCTCCGACCTGGCGGCGCCGGACGGCGTTCGCCGCGCTGTTCTGGTTCTGCCAGGTGCTGCCGTTCTTCGCGCTGTTCACGTTCGCGCCGACGGTGTTGTCCTCGCTCGGGCTGCGCGACGAGTTCACCGGCGGCCTGGTGCTGAACGTGTTCCAGCTGGTCGGCGGGGTGGTCGGCGTCGTGGTGATGAACCGGCTGGCCCGGCGCGGCTTCGCGCTCTGGTCGTTCGTGGTGCTCGCGGTGTCGCTGCTGCCGCTGGCGCTGTTCGGCCACCCGTCCGCCGCGGTGGTCGTCGGCTCGTTCGCGGTGTTCGCGTTTGTGGTGTCCGCCGCCGGCAACCTGGAGACGGTGTACCCGGCGGAGCTGTTCCCGACCGAGCTGCGGGCCACCGGTGTCGGCTTCGCGGCGGCGATGAGCCGGATCGGCGCCGCGATCGGCACGTTCCTGCTGCCGCTGAGCCTGGTGCACCTCGGTAACCGGCTGACCATGACGATCGGGGTCGTCGTGCTGCTGGGCGGCGCGGTGGTGGCCTGGGCCTGGGCGCCGGAGACCCGCGAGCTCACCCTGACCGAGGCCAGCGCGGGGGCCGCCGAGGCGACCCGGGTCGCGAGCTGACGGGCATGGCGACCGACGCCGACACCGACGCCGAGGTTGCCGTCGTCGGGGTCGGCACGATGGGCTCGATGACGTGCTGGCAGCTGGCCCGCCGGGGTGTTCGGGTGCTCGGCTTCGAGCAGTTCGCGCCCGGGCACGACCGTTCCGGCGCCGGCGGCGAGACCCGCATCTTCCGCACCGCGTACCTGGAGGGCACCCAGTACGTGCCGCTGCTGCTCGAGGCTCAGCGGCAGTGGCGGCTGCTGGAGACCGACAGCGGCCGCGACCTGCTCACCCTGGCCGGCCTGCTGATGATCGGCGACCCGGACGGCGAGTTCCTGCGCAGCGTGCGGGCCAGCATCCGCGCCCACGGCCTGCCGCACGAGGAGCTGGACGGTGCACAGGCCGCCGCCCGCTACCCGCAGCACCGGCTGCGCCCCGGCGAGGCGATGATCCTGGACCGCCAGGCCGGGTTTCTCCGCCCCGAGCTGGCCACGGCGCTGGCCGCGCTGCAGTGCGAGCGGACCGGCGGCCGGGTCGTGCGGCGCGACCCGGTGCTCGAGATCACCCCGGACGCCGACGGGGTGCGCATCCGGACGGCCGCCCGCACCTGGCGGGTCGGCCAGGTGATCGTCACCGTCGGCGCCTGGACCCGGCGGCTGCTCGGCCCGGCCGCCCCCGAGCTGGACCTGCAACGGCTCGTGATGACCTGGTTCCCGGCCCGCGACCCCGCCCAGTTCACCGTGCCCCGGTTCCCGATCTTCATCCGGCAGACCGACGGCTACGACATCTCCGGCTGGCCGAGCGTGGACGGCGCCAGCGTGAAGGTGGCGGTCAACTACGGCTACGACCGGGTGGCCGACCCCGACCGGCTGGACCGGGGCGTGCCGGACGGACTGCTCGCGCCGATCCGGGCGGCGGTCGCCGAGCTGCTGCCCGGCCTGATCCCCGACCCGGTCCGGATCGGGGCGTACCTGGACGGCTACACGGCCGACCACCACGCCGCCGTCGGGCGCGCGCCCGGTCGGCCGAACACGCTGCTGGCCTGCGGGTTCTCCGGGCACGGCTTCAAGCTCGCGCCGGCCATCGGGCTCGCGCTCGCGCAGCTGGCCACCGACGGCCACACCGAGCTGCCGATCGGCCACCTCGACCCGGCCCGGGCGCTGCCCGAGGGCCCGCCCCGCCGGATGGTGGCCGACGAGCTCACCGTTTCCGCACCAGCCCACTGATGAAGTCGCTCGGGAGGACATAGATGGACGCGCAGGTCGCCGTGATCGGCGTCGGCAGCATCGGCTCGATGGCGCTCTGGCGGCTCGCCGCGCAGGGCGTCGACGCCATCGGGTTCGAGCAGTTCGCGCCCGGTCACGACCAGGCGGCCGCCGGCGGCGAGTCCCGGATCTTCCGCACCGCCTACCTGGAGGGCCCGCAGTACGTGCCGCTGCTGCTGCGCGCCCGGGAGCTGTGGCGCGAGCTGGAGCGGGAGTCGGGGCAACAGCTGCTGACCCTCAACGGCGGGCTCATGATCGGGCCCGAGGACTCCGACTCGATGCGCAACGTGCTGGTGTCGGCCGAGCGGTTCGACCTGCCCCACGAGGTGCTCGACGCCGGCGAGATGGGCCGGCGCTACCCGCAGCACCGCATGCTGCCCGGCGAGATCGGCTTCCTGGACGAGTGGGCGGGAGTGCTGCGCCCGGAGTTCGCGGTGCTCGCGGCGGCCCGGAGTGCGCAGGCCAGGGGAGCGAGGGTGGTCACCGGGAGCCGGGTCAGCGCGGTCGAGCCGTTCGACGGCGGCGTCCGCGTGGTGGCCGGCGACCGGACCTACACCGTCGAGCAGGCCGTGCTCACCGCCGGCCCGTGGACCGCCCGGTTCGCCCCCGCGCTGGCCGCCCACGTGACGCCGCGCAAGCTGGTGATGACCTGGTACCCCGCGCTGGACGTGCGCGCCTACCAGCCGGACCGGTTCCCGATCTTCATCCGGGAGTCCGGCGCGGTGCACATCTTCGGCATCCCGACCCTGGACGGCGGCTCGGTCAAGGTCGCCCCGCACGGCTCCTACGGCGACCTCGCCGACGGCGACGACCTGGACCGGAACGTGGCCCCCAGCGACCTCGACCCGATCAACCGGACGGTGGCCGAGCTGATGCCCGGGCTGGTCCCGACGCCGGTTCGGGTGGCCAGCTACATGGACGCCTACACCACCGACAACGACGCGCTGGTCGGTCAGCTGCCCGGCACCGACAACGTGTGGCTGCTCGGCGCGTTCTCCGGGCACGGCTTCAAGATGGCGACCGCGTTCGGCCAGATCGCGGCGGAGCTGGTCACGGAAGGCAAGGCGAGCCTGCCGATCGACCACCTCGATCCGACCAGATTCCTGTAGCTACCGCCGACCAGCCACCGCCCGCCAGCCACTGCCCGCCAGCCACTGCCCGCGCGCCGAGGGCCCGAGCGCCGTTGCCCGGGCCACTTCGCGTTCCTCGTTCCACCGCGGCGCCGCGGGTCAGGCTGTGGCGGGCAGCAGGTGGTCGCCGACCTTGTCCTGGCTCAGGCACAGCGAGCAGACCACCGCGTCGTGGGTCTCGCACCTGGCCACGTCCGGCCGCTCGATGTCCTGCCCGCACACGTGGCAGTGCAGCACCGTGCCCGACGGGTTGCCGAACTCGTCGTACATGGGCAGGTCGATGCCGTCGTCGGTGCGGCGCAGGTAGTACTTGCCCTTGGTGGCGATCGCCAGGATCGGCGGCAGCACCAGCGCCAGCACGATGGCCACCAGCGGCGAGAACGGCTGCAGTCCGGCGCCCAGGCCACCGAAGAAGGCGACGATGGACACCCCGGCGGAGATGATCATCGAGCCGAACCCGACCGGGTTGACCGCGTAGAGCATGCCCCGGCGGAACTCGGGCTCGAGCGGAGAGATCTTCAGGAGGTACTTGTTGATCACGATGTCCGAGGCCACCACAACCACCCAGGACATCCCGCAGTTGGCGTAGAAGCCCAGGATCGTGTTGAGGAAGTCGAACATGTTCGCTTCCATCAGCACCAGCGCGACCAGCAGGTTGAAGCCGAGGAACACCAGCCGGCCGGGGTAGTGCTTGGTGACCCGGGTGAAGGAGTTGGTCCAGGCCAGCGAGCCGGAGTAGGCGTTGGTCACGTTGATCTTGATCTGGCTGATCACCACGAGCACCACAGCCAGCGCCATCGCGGCCCACGGCGGCATGATGTCGCGGTAGATCTCCAGGAACTGGTGCACCGGCTGGTTGGCCACCGCGGCGCCGTCGGCCACGTTGGCGATGATGTAGACGGCCAGGAACAGCCCGACGATCTGCTTGATCGCGCCGAAGATCACCCAACCCGGCCCGGCCAGCACCACGGCGGTCCACCAGCGCCGCGAGTTCTCCGGGGTCTTCGGCGGCATGAACCGCAGGTAGTCGATCTGCTCGGCGATCTGCGCGATCAGCGACAGGCACACCCCGGCGGCGAGGAAGATCGATCCGAGGTTGGTCGCCCCCGCGCCCTTCTCACCCTGGTAGGCGAAGAAGGTGGCCACCGAGTCCGGGTGGCCGATCAGCAGGTAGGCGAACGGCGCCACCATCAGCACCAGCCACAGCGGCGTGGTCCACAGCTGCAGCTTGGACAGCAGGGACATCCCGTACACGACGAGCGGGAAGATGATCAGTGTGGAGGCCGCGTAACCGGCCCACAGCGGTACATGCAGGCCCAGGTTGAGGCCCTGCGCCATGATCGAGCCCTCGAGCGCGAAGAAGATGAACGTGAAGGTGGCGAAGATGACGTTGGTGACCACCGAGCCGTAGTAGCCGAAGCCGCTGCCCCGGGTGATCAGGTCCAGGTCGAGGTTGTACCGGGCGGCGTAGTAGGCCAGCGGGAACCCGGTGGCGAAGATGACCACGGCGAACACCAGGATTCCCCAGAGCGCGTTGACCGTGCCGTAGGAGATGCCGATGTTCGCCCCGATGGCGAAGTCGGCCAGGTAGGCGATGCCGCCCAGCGCGGAGATCGCCACCACGCCGGTACCCCACCTGCGGTAGGAGCGCGGGGCGAACCGCAGCGTGTAGTCCTCCAGGGTCTCCTTCGCCGCGGCGCCCATGCCCGTCGGCGCGGCCCTGCTCACCGGTGTTTCCTCCTGCGACACGACTTTATCGATACTCATCGCTCACACCCTTCGAGGTACTGACGCCCGATCGCCACAGCGAACACCGGGTCGCTAAACGGCCGCCAAGTGATCGCTAAGTCCGGTCGCGCGGTACCGGCCGGCGGGGCTCACAGCAACCGGGCCAGGGCGAGCGCGACCCGGTGTTGCTCGGCCTCGATCGCGGCCACCGCGGGTGCCAGGTCCGAGGGCGGGCCGCTGTACGACTCGGCCCGTTGGCACAGCTCCGCCATCGCGTGAGCGCCGAAGGTGGCGCCGAGGCCCTTCAGCGTGTGTACCGCTCGGTGCGCCCGCCCGGCGTCGCCGCCGGCTACCGCGGTCCGCAGGGCGTCCAGCAGCGCCGGGGTCTCGCTCAGAAACTCCTCGACGATGCCGGACAGTGCCCCCGGATCGTCGCCGACCAGCTCCCGCAGGTCGGCGATCGCGGTCGGGTCGAGCACCGTCGGTGCCTGGTCGGGTGCCTGCTCGGGCACCGGAGCGGGGCCCGGCCACCGGCCCAGTGCCCGCGCCAGCTCCGCCGTGTCCAGCGGCTTGCTGAGGTAGTCGTCCATTCCGGCCGCGAGGCAGGCCTCCCGGTCGCCGGGCAGCGCGTTGGCGGTCAGGGCGATGATCCGGGGCCCCCGGTCGCCGAGGCGCGCGCGGATCTGGCGGGTCGCGGCGAGCCCGTCCAGCTCGGGCATCTGCAGGTCCATCAGCACCACGTCGTAGTCCCGGCGCCGCACCGCCGCCACCGCCGCCACGCCGTCGTTGACCAGGTCGGCGTGGTACCCCAGCTTCGCCAGCTGCAGCAGCACCAGCCGCTGGTTCACCGGGTGGTCCTCCGCGACCAGGAGCCGGGGCGGCGGTGCCTGGTCGGTGGCCGGCGTGCCGGCCCAGGCCCCCGCGCCACCGAGCGCGCGCAGCACCGGCGCCGGGCCGGCCGGCCCGGGTGTGCCCGGCACCGGGTCGTGGCTGGCCAACTCGGCAGCGGCGGCCCGGACGGTGAACGTGACGGTCGAGCCGGCGCCCGGTGTGCTGGCCGCGGTGATCGTCCCGTCCATCAGCTCGCAGAGCCGCCGGCAGATGGCCAGGCCCAGCCCGGTACCGCCATAGCGCCGGGCCGTCGAGGCGTCGACCTGGGTGAACGAGTCGAAGATCGACTCGATGCGGTCCGGCGGGATGCCGATCCCGGTGTCGCGGACGGCGAAGCGCCACTCGTAGCCGCCGTCGGGGTCCGGCCGCGCGCCCACGGTGACCAGTACCTCGCCGCGTTCGGTGAACTTGACCGCGTTGGAGAGCAGGTTGAGCAGCACCTGCCGCACCCTGGTCACGTCGCCGACGAGAGCCTCGGGCACTCCCGGGTCGATCATCTGGCGTAGCTCGATGCCCTTGCCGGCCGCGTCGGCGGCGACCAGTTCGAGCGCGCCCGCCACGCACCCGGCGACGCGGAAGGGCGCCAGTTCCAGGTCCAGGCGGCCGGCCTCGATCTTGGAGAAGTCGAGGATGTCGTTGATGAGCCGCAGCAGCGAGTTCGCGCTGTCCCGCACGATCCCGGCGAACTGGCGCTGGTCGGTGTCCAGCTCGGTGTCCAGGAGCAGCCCGGACATGCCGATGACGGCATTCATCGGGGTGCGGATCTCGTGGCTCATGGTGGCCAGGAACGCGCTCTTGGCGGTGTTCGCGCTCTCCGCCGCCTCCGCCGCCTGCCGCAGCGCCGAGGCGGCCCTGACCCGGTCGACGACCCGCCCGAGCTGGGTGCCGACGTCGGCCAGCAGCGCCAGCAGCCGGTCGTCGCGCTGGGCGGGGCGGGAGGTGAAGAACTCCAGCACCGCGACCACCTGGTCGCCGGCGAGCACCGGGAAGGCCAGGCCGGCGCCGAGGTCCGGGGCGGCGTCGGCGCGGAGGAAGTCCGGGTCGCGCAGCACGTCGGGGATCCAGATCGGCTCACCGGTGGCCAGCACCCGTCCCGGCAGCCCGACCCCGCCGCTAATCGCCGTCCGCTCGGTGGCGGCCCGGAACGCCGGGGAACCGCCGTGCCAGATCGACGAAGGGACCAGCTCGTCGCCCTCCCGCCAGTAGGCGTGGCTGACCTTCCAGCCGGTGTGCCCGCAGACCAGGCCGAGCACCTCGCGGGTGGCCGCCGGCAGGTCGGTGGCCTGGTGGGCGGTGGCGGCCACCCGGTGCAGCAGCTCCAGCTCGCCGGTCCGGGCGCGTACCCGCTCGGCCATCTTGTTGAAACGCCGGGCCAGGGCGCTGATCTCGCTCACGCCGGCCACCGGGGCGCGCACGTCGTGGTCGCCCTGCGCGATCCGCGCGGTGGCGTCGTCCAGGTCCAGCACCGGTCGGATGACCGCCCGCCGGGTCGCGGCGGCGAACACCGCCATGCCGCCGAGCAGCAGCAGGGCCACCGCGATCGCGCCGATCGACCAGTCGCGGGCCCGGTCCGAGGCCAGCGCGGTCTCCTGGCCGGTCCGGTCGTCGACGAGGGTGAACACCTGCCCGATGGGCTCCATGATCTGAGCCTTGGCGTGCAGGTAGTCCGCTCCGTAGAGCAGCGCGGTGGCCCGGTCGTGGGCGGATCCGGGGGCTGAGCCACCCGCCTGGACCATCGCGAAGGCCTGCTCCTCGATCCGGGCGAGCGCGTCCGAGCGTGACTTGGCGGAGGCGAGCAGCCGCAGCTCCTCGGCGCTGAAGCCGGCCCGCGCCGCCAGCGTCGCGAAGCTCACCGGAGGCCCGAACGGCGTCGGTCGGACGCCGGTGTCGGTGACGTAGTCCCAGTAGATCTGGTCGTAGCCCTCCGGGCGCGGCGCGGTGCCGTCCCGGATGTCGAGGATCTCGTGGAACCAGGTCAGGTACCGGGGCTGCCCGGTCGCCACGTAGCTGCGGGCCATCCGGGTCAGGTCGTCGGAGGTCTGGCGCAGCTCGTAGGCCAGGCGCACCGACTCGGTGCGCCGGGCCTCCGCCGTGGTGGCGTCCTTCATGCTCCGTTCCGCCATCAGGCTCAGCAGCAGCAGGACGCCGAGCAGCAGCACCCCGACCCCGACCCCGCACTGGACCAGCCGGCGCAGCGAGGCCCGGCCGCCGGTGCCGGTGCGCCAACCGGTCACGAACACGGCTCCCGCGCGCCCGCCGGACGCCGGTCCGAGGGTGCCGCCGCGCGGACCTGGTCGACCTCGGCGCGCAGCGCGGCGATCTCCGCGCGCAGGGCGGCCTCGCGGGTGGTCACCTCGCGCGACATCTGCCGCAGCCGGCGCGCGAGCCGGCCCACCACGTCATCCCGCCCCGCCTCGTCGACGAGTCCGGCCGGCCCGCCGGCGACGACCTCGTCCACCCGGCGCAGGTAGTCGCGCTCCACGTCGCGCAGCCGTTTCGCGGCGAGCGAGGAGCGCAGCCGCGCGCGCAGCACCGCAGCACTGAACGGCTTCGGCAGGTAGTCCGTGGCGCCCAGGTCGATACAGCGCACCATGCTCTCCAGCTCGTGCACCGCCGAGACCATGATCACCGGCAGGTGGTTCAGCCGGTGGTCCGCCTTGATCGCGGCGAGGGTGGAGTAGCCGTCCAGCACCGGCATCAACAGGTCGAGCAGCACCACGTCGTAGTCGTCGTCGCGCAGCATGTCCAGGGCGCGCCGGCCGTGCTCGGCCACCCGTACCTGGTGGCCCAGCTCGGTCAGCGCGGTAGCGAGCAGGCGGCGGTTGATCCCGCTGTCGTCGACGACGAGCACCCGCCCGGGCTCGTCACCCGGCTCGGTGGAGGTCGGCGCCGCCACCGTCTCCCGGATCATCGGCGTGGGCGGCTCCCAGGCCAGGTCGGGGTCGTGGCACAGCACCGCCCGCTGCAGCTCCCGCAGCGGCGCGCCGGGCTCCAGCCCGAGCTCCTCGCTCAGCACCCGCCGCCCCTCGCTGTACACGGCCAGCGCGTCGGCCTGCCGACCGGAGCGGTAGAGCGCCAGCATCAGCTGGGCCCTCGGCCGCTCCCGCATCGGGTGCTCGGCCAGCCGCTGCTCCAGCTCCGGCACGACGGCCGCATGCCGACCGAGCGCCAGCTCGGCGTCGACCCGGTCCTCGGCGCAGGCCAGCCGCAGCTCCTCCAGCCGGGCGGCCTCGGCCTGGGCGAACGGCGCGTCCACCACGTCGGCCAGTGCCGCGCCCCGCCACAGTGCCTCGGCCCTGGCCAGCAGGTCGGCGGCCAGCTCGTGGTCCTCGTCGTCCAGAGCGAGGCGGCCCTGCGCGGCGAGCCGGCCGAACTCGTGGGCGTCGATCGCGCCGGGCTCGGCGTGCAGCACGTACCCGGGGGTGGAGGTCACCAACAGCCTCGGCGGCGCGCCGCGCGGCCGGTCCGGCTCCAGCGCCCGGCGCAGGTTGGAGACGAAGACCTGCACGGTGGCCGCCGCGCGGGCCGGCGGAACCCCCGGCCACAGGTCGTCGATCAGCTGGTCCAGCGAGACCACCCGGCCGGCCCGGACCAGCAGGGCGCTGAGCACGGCCCGCTGCTTGGGTCCGCCCACCTCGACGCGACCGCCGTCGCGCCACACCTCGACCTGGCCGAGAAGCCGGAACTCGATCAGGACTCGGCCCTCCCCATCATCGCCACGGTTCACCCAGGTGTGCGAGACGCGCAGGGTTGACAACGCCGACACCTACCAGATCGTCGCCGCCGCGTGTGCAGGGGAAGTAAGCAACATGTCACGTTCTCGTCAGCACGCCCTGGCCGGAGCGGTCCCGGTGGCGCGGAGGTGTCGTCGCGGCCGGCTTGTCCGGTCAGCGCACCTGGGGGAGGCGGGCCAGCTCGTGGCGCCACGCGGTGCCGAGGTTGAAGCCGCCGCCGAGGTCGGGCAGCTCGGCCAGGTCGCGGTCCGGCAGGTCGACCAGGGTGCCGCCGGATGCGGTGACGGTCAGCGAGAGCCGGGCCAGGGTGTCGATGCTGACCGCCCGCAGCACCGCCTCCGGCACGCTGGTCCCGGTGCTGGTCAGGCCGTGGGCCCGCAGCAGTACGACCGGACGGTCCGCCAGCGCCCGCACCATCTCGGCGGCCAGCTCGCGGGTGCGGATCAGCACGCCGCGCGGGTACACCGGAACGCCACCGGCGGCGAGGCGGGTGCCGGGGATGTCGAACGCCCCCACGATCGGCCGGATCGCCAGGCCGGCGAGGTCGGCCGCCACCACAGCCGCCGGGTGGGCGTGCACGACCACGTCGACGTCCGGGCGGCGGCGCAGCACCTCGGTGTGCAGCGGCAGCTCGTTGGGCGGGGTGTAGCCGCCGTCCAGCTCACCCGGCGCGCCCGCCGCACCGTCGAGGCAGACCAGCCGGATGTCGGCGGCCTCGGTCCAGGCCAGCCCGCGCTCGCGCGGCCCCCGGCAGCGCACCAGCAGCCGCTCGGCGTCGACGCGCTGGCTGATGTGGCCGAGGATGCCGGGCGCGAGCTCACGGGCGGCGAGTACCCGGCAGGCGGCGGCCACCTCGGCGCGGTGTTCGTCCAGGCCGTCCAGTTCGGTCATGCCTTCACTCCGATGCCGCCGTCGGGATGGGTGACGCCGCCGGTGATGCCCCGGGACCGGTCGGAGGCGAGGAACACGTAGCTCCACGCGTGGTCGGCGCCGGAGAGGGCCACGCCGAGCGGCACCCGGGCGGCCAGCTCGCGAGCCCGGTCGGGGGTGTCGTCGAGGCGGCGGCCGGCGAGCCCGAGGCTGTCCAGCCCGCGCAGGTCGGTGTGCAGCGTGCCGCCGGGGGCGACACCGTTGACCCGGACATCGGGGGCCAGCTCGTGGGCCAGCGCGGTGACCAGGCCTCGGACGGCGAACTTGGCCGACACGTACAGCACGCCGCCGCGCCCCGGGTAGTACGCCGAGGTGGACTCGGTGAGCACGATCGAGCCTCGGGAGTCACGGAGCGCGGGCAGGGCGGCCTTGACCGAGTGCAGGTAGCTCTTGACGTTCACCGCGAACATCTCGTCGAAGGCGCTGTCGATCAGGTCCGCGTCCAGCTCGCCGAGTCCCCGGTAGAAGTCGAACACGCCCACGCAGCTGACCAGCACGTCGAGCCCGCCGAACCCCTCGACAGCGGCCGCCACCGCCCGCTCGTTGGCCTCCCGGGTGGTGGCGTCGCCGACGAGGACCGGTACCTCGGGCAGCTCGGCGCGCAGCGTGGCGCACTTGGCGGCGTCGCGCTCCAGCACGGCGACCCGGGCGCCCTCGGCGAGGAACGCCTCCAGCACGGCGCGGCCGATCCCGGAGCCGGCCCCGACGACCAGGGCCCGCTTGCCGGCCAGCCAGTCACTCACCGGGCGCCCCCTCGACCGGCAGCGGGGCGTGCGGGTGGCCGAGCATCGCGGAGAACACCTCGTCGGACTGCCAGGTCAGCGCTTCCAGCTCCACCGGGCACAGCGCCACCCACTGGCCCGAGCGCGGCGCGGAGACGAGCAGCCGCGACCCGTTGCGGGTGCGCACCTTGCGGACCTGGATCTCGGCGAACTCGTTGCCCAGCTCGATGGCCGGCCCCTCGAAGTCGTCCGGCGGCCCGGCGGTCACAGGAAGATCGCCAGGTTCTGCATGCGCAGCACGGACTCGTCGACGGCGATGGTGCGCCGGGCCAGCATCCAGTGCCCCGCCGACTCGGCGGCGCCGGTCGGGTCGCGGCGCAGCACGTCCTCCCGTCCGGCCGAGACCAGCGCCGACTCCCGCACGTCACCTCGGCTGCGGAACAGCAGCACGGCCGACTCGACGACCAGCTCGTCCGGGGCCGGGCCGGCGAAGGAGCGGACGTTGGTCACGTAGTGGCGCAGCCGGGACGGTGGGTCCTCGGTCCAGGCGTGCTCGGTGGCGAACCTGGCCACCCGCCGGTCCAGCGAGTATTTGTCCTCGTCGAAGTGCGCCATGCCGGGGGAGGTGTCGAAGCCGGTACCGCGCGCGGTGGTCACCCGCACCGGCATCAGGTAGCGGATGTCGTCGGTGAGCAGCGCCAGCCAGCTCTCGTAGTCCTGGGTGTCGAGCAGGTAGGACTCGTCGACGAGGAACTGGTGCGCCTGCAGGTGGCGCTCGTCGGAGAACGCCAGCGCGGTGCCGGGGCGCCGACGGGTGCCGACCAGCTGCCCGGTCACGGCGCGCCCAGCTCGGTGCGGGCGGCCTCGGCGAGCGGCTGCTCCAGGCAGTCGGCCCACAGTGCCAGCATCGCGCGCTGGTTGTACTCGCCGTAGCCGACGTACGCGGTGCCCGGGCCGGCCCAGTGCGCCAGCGGCGGGGTGACCGGTTTGTCGTCGTGCAGCAGGCCCATCCGGTTGTTCAGCAGCAGCCGCCGGGCCATCGAGCCGGCGGCCGTCGAGGTGATCGACACCCAGTTCTCCACGTCGTCCTGCTCGAACATGCCGGTGCTGCCGAAGCACATCAGGTACGCCTTGTAGGACAGCTTCTTGAACTCCGCCGGGGCGGCCGCGTCGACCGCGAACCAGGACAGCACCTCGGTCTCGTCCGCGCTGATGGGCTGCCACTGTCGGACCGAGATGAACGGGAGGACTGTGTCTGCCCCGGCGGCGTCGGACCCGTCCGCGACCTTGGGCCAGTTGTGCACGAAGCTCAGGTTGGGGAACAGGGACGCGGCGGAGATCATGAAGCCGTTCTCGCCGACCACCCGCTGCTGCGTCTCCGACCACGTGCCGCGCATGCGCTCGATCATCTCGTCCGGGTAGCCGACGTAGCGCAGCCGCTCCTCGAACGTGCCGGGCGGCAGCTTGTACGTGGTGCCGCCGCCGCGCTGCGCCCAGTACAGCGCGCCCTCCTTGCGCTTGGACGCCTTGGGCTCGCGGAACAGCCCGATCTCCACGACGCTGGTGTGGGTCTGGGGCGTGTGGTAACTGTCGCCGGCGAAGTTCTCCGCGCCGATCTTCCAGTTCGCCTTGACCCGCCAGCGCTGCGGGCCGACCAGCTCGATCCCGGCCGGGCTCTGGTTCGCGTAGAAGTCCAGGTAGAACGCGAAGTCGCCGAGGTACTCGCGCAGCGGCGGGGCGTCCGGGTCCAGGTTGATGAAGATCAGCCCGCGGTAGCTGTCCAGGGCGGGGGCGGGCAGCAGGGTCTGCTCCTGGCGGCGGAACCCGTCCTCCCCGCCGTAGGCCTCGCGGTGGAACGGCAGCCCGGTCAGCCGGCCGTCGTTGCGGTAGGTCCAGCCGTGGTACGGACAGCGGAAGTGCGAGGCGTTGCCCAGCTCGGCGCGGCACACCTGCATGCCCCGGTGCAGGCACATGTTGAACATCGCGCGGACCGTGCCGCCCTCGTCGCGGGCCACGATGAACGAGTCGTCCAGCACCCGGCGGACCACGTAGTCCCCGGGCTGGGGCACCTCCGACTCGTGCGCCACGAACATCCAGGACCGGCCGAACACCCGGTCGCGCTCCAGCCGGAACAGCTCGTCGTCGTTGTACACGTGCGCCGGGATCATCCCGCGCCGCACGTCGGCCAACAGCCGGCCGAGGTCGGTCATCCGCTCTCCTCATCTCGTCCGCTGTGCGGTGGTCGCCGCTGGTCGGCCGGGTCGCCGGCCGGCAGCAGGGGACCGCGCAACAGCGCGGGTGGTGCAGCCGGTGTGGTCCCGGCGCTGTCGGTCGGGGCGGCCGGGTCGGTCGGTGCGGCACCGAGGTAGTGCCGGCTGACCTCCTCGTCGGCGAGCAGGGCGGCCGCGGTGTCGTCGTGGGCCACCTCACCGGTGCGCAGCACCACGCCCCGCCCGGCGCAGCGCAGCGCGGCCGCCGCGTTCTGCTCGGCCAGCAGCACCGTCACCCCGTCCTCGCCCTCACCCGCGCCCTCGGCGAGCCGGCGCACCGCGGCCAGGATGGCGACGACCAGCTGGGGCGCCAGGCCGAGCGACGGCTCGTCGAGCAGCAGCACCCGGGGCCGGCGGACCAGCGCCCTGGCGATCGCCACCATCTGCTGCTGGCCGCCCGACAGCAGCCCGGCGCGGCGGCCCAGCGCATCCCGCAGCGCGGGGAACAGCGCGACTGCCTCGTCGACCCGCGACTCGACCAGCGCACGAGCGGCGCCGGGACGCACCCCGGTGCCGTGCAGCCCCATCCGCAGGTTCTCCGCGACGGTCAGCTCGGCGAACAGCTGCCGGCCCTCCGGTACCAGGCAGAGCCCGGCGCGGGCCAGCCGGTGCGCCGGGGTCGCCGTGATGTCCCGCCCGTCCAGCAGCACCCGGCCGGCGGCCGGCCGGTGCAGGCCCGCGATGGCGCGCAGCAGGCTGGTCTTGCCGGCGCCGTTCGCACCGAGCAGCGCGGTCGCCCCACCCGGTTCGGCCCGCAGCGAGACGCCGCGCACCGCGCGGGTCGCGCCGTACCGCACCTCGAGCCCCTCGACCAGCAGCGTCACAGCGTCTCCTCGGCCGGCGCGGCGGTGCCCAGGTAGGCGGCCAGCACCGCCGGGTCGGCCCGCACCCGGGCGGGCGGGCCGTCCGCCAGCACGGCGCCCGCGTCCAGCACCAGCACCTGGTCGCTGATCGACATCACCAGCTCGACGTCGTGCTCGATCAGCACGATCGCCGTGCCGGCGGCGGCCACCCCGCGCAGCACGCCGGCCAGCTCGCGGGTCTCGGTGCCGTCCAGCCCGGCTGCCGGCTCGTCGAGCAGCAGCAGCTTCGGCGCGCCGGCCAGCGCGCGGCCGACCTCCAGCAGCCGGGCGACCCCGGTGGGCAGGTCGGCGCCGGCCGTGTCGGCGTACCGGCGCAGCTCGAGGAAG
Organism: Pseudonocardia sp.; assembly: GCA_036272155.1. Taxonomy (GTDB): domain Bacteria; phylum Actinomycetota; class Actinomycetes; order Mycobacteriales; family Pseudonocardiaceae; genus Pseudonocardia. The sequence continues at coordinate 13,803 of DATAZG010000066.1, read as the reverse complement.
TCCAGCACCGCGTCGGCCCGGTCGGCCAGCGCGCGCTGCTCCCGGCGGGCCCGGGGCAGCCGCAGCCCGTCGGCCAGGAACCGGGCCCTGGTCAGATGGTGCGCGCCGAGCATGATGTTCTCCCTGGCGGTCAGCCTGGGCACCAACCGGGCGGACTGGAACGTGCGCATCAGCCCGATCCCGGGCAGCCGGTGCGGGGCCAGCGCGAGGACGTCGTGGCCGAGGAACTCGACCGTGCCCGCGTCCGGGCGGGTGAAGCCGGTGATCAGGTCGAGCAGGGTGGTCTTGCCGGCGCCGTTCGGGCCGATCACCGCGCGGATGCTGGCCGGCGCGACGGTGAAGCCGACCCGGTCCACGGCGGTCAGCCCGTCGAACCGGCGCGTCAGCCCGGTCGCGGTCAGCACCGGGCGGTCGACGGCGGTCACCGGGCGCCGTCCCGCCTGCCGACCCGCTTGCCGGCTCGGGCGAGCAGGTCGCGCAGGCCGCCCCACAGCCCACCCGGCAGGTAGGTCAGCACCAGGACGAGGACGAGCCCGGCGACCAGTGGCTGCCACAGCGCGAAGGACTGCCCGACGAGCGGCAGCCCCTGTAGCAGCGCCACCCCGAGCAGCGGGCCGACCACGGTGCGCACGCCGCCCAGCGCGAGCATGATCACGATACTCAGCGCGACGGTCACGCTGACCAGGTCCGGCGAGATGAACCGCAGGTAGTAGGCGTACAGGCTGCCGGCGACCGAGGCGGCCACGGCGGCCACCACGAACGCGCCGGTGCGGTAGCGGGCCGGGTCGATGCCGAGCATCGCGGCCGCCTGCGGGTCGTGCTCGACGGCGGCCAGCGCGCGCCCGGTCTGGCCGCGCCGCAGGTTGGCGGTGAACCAGGCGGCCAGCGCGCAGAGCACGAGCAGCACGTAGTAGTTGGCCCGGTCGGAGAACACGGTCAGCCCGAACAGGCTCAGGCTCGGCACCCCGACCAGCCCGGACGGCCCACCGGTGACCGACGTCAGCCCGGTCGCGCCGGCCTGGGTGACCACGGCGAGCCCGAGCGTGGCCAGCGCCAGGTAGTAGCCGCGCAGGCGTAGGAACGCCCGCCCCAGCACCGCTGCCACGGCCGCCGCGACCAGGGCGGGCACCACCACCGCGAGCCAGCTCGGCCAGCCGGCGCGCACGGTGAGCAGGCCCGCGCCGTAGCCGCCGATAGCCACGAACAGCGTCTGGCCGAGCGAGATCTGGCCGGCCTGCCCGGTCAGCACGTCCAGCCCGAGCACGACGAGCAGGAAGATCTCGACGATCACCAGCAGCTCGGTCCAGCCCGGGGTCAGCCAGGGCAGCGCGAGCAGTACGGCGGCGGCGACCAGCACCGGGACGGGTCGGGGCCGAGCTCCGGCTCGCCGAGCCAACGCCGCGGCGAGCGGACCGCGAGGGGCGGCGGCGGTCATCGGCGGACCTCCTCGGTGCGCCCGAGCAGCCCGGCCGGCCGCACCAGCAGCAGGCCGATGAGCAGCACGATCGCCGCCACCTGGGCCAGCGACGAGCCGGTGTAGCGGCTGAACACGCCCTCCACGATGCCCAGCAGGAGGCCGCCGAGGACCGCCCCGCCGATGCTGCCCAGCCCGCCGAGCACGGCGGCCACGAAGCCGGACACGGCGTAGGAGGTGGTGGTGTCGAACTGCAGGAACGTGATCGGCACGACCGCGGCGCCGGCGAGCGCGGCCATCGCCCCGGACAGCCCGAAGGCGATCAGCCGGATCCGGTCGGTGTCCACCCCCACCAGTTGCGCGGCCTCGGGACGGGACGCGGTGGCGCGCATGGTCAGACCGAGGTCGGTGTGCCGCAGCAGCCCGACCAGCGCGAGGACCGCGACCAGCAGCAACGCCACGATCCACAGCTGTTGCGGCTGCACGGTGACGGCGCCGAGCGGGCCCGCGACCACCGTCCAGGGCCGGCCGGCGGTGAACGGCCGCCCGGTGTACGGCAGGTTGCCCCAGACGACCAGCAGCAGCCCGCTGATCGCCTGCAGCAGCCCGACGGTGACCAGCAGCATCCGCTGGTTGCCGATCCGCCGCGCGGCGGGCCGCAGCACCGCCCGGTCCACGCCGGCGAGCAGCGCGGCGAAGCCGACCAGCACCACGACCAGCGCGACCAGTGGCGGTACGCCCGCCGCCTGCAGGGAGACGGTGACCAGCGCGGCGAGCACCACGAAACCGCCCTGCGCCAGGTTGATCACCCGCGTGATCGAGTAGACCAGCGACATGCCGACGGCGACCAGCGCGTACACGCAGCCGTCGATCAGCCCGCCGAACAGCACCTGGAGCACGGCTACCGCCCCTGCTCGGCGATGAAGCCGCCGCCGGCCACCCGGACCATGGCCACGTCGTCGAGGCCGAGGCCTCGGTGGTCGTCCGGGCGGAACCGGTACGTGCCGACCACGCCGACGAACCCCGTGGTCCGCTCGAGCGTCTCGTTCAGTGTGGTGCGGTCGCCGGGGTGGCGGCCCAGCGCGTCGGCGAGCAGGAGCACCGCGTCGTAGGCGACGCCGGGCCCGAAGTCGGGCTGGCCGCCGAAGCGCGCCTGGAAGTCCCGGTGGAAGGTGGCCTCCAGCTCGGCGGCCGGCGGGGACCGGTCGGTGCCGTCCGACCAGAAGTTGCGGGTGGCCGGGATCAGCAGGGTGGCCGGGGTGTAGTCGGCGATCCGGCGCAGGAAGGCGTAGGTCAGGTTGCCGTTGGTGGTGGCCACCGGCAGGTCGACGCCGAGCTGGGAGATCGCCTTGAGGGCCACGGCGGCGGCCGCCCCGGTGCTCCAGACGACCAGTGCCTGGGGATTCGCCGACGTGACGGCCTGCAGCTGCGAGGTCACCGATACCGCGCCCGGCTCGAACGTCGCGGCGGCCACCAGCTGCGTGCCGGGCCTGCCCGCCACGGCCGTGCGCAGCGACGCCGCCCCCTCCTGCCCGCTGGCGTCGGTGCTGTTCAGCAGGCCGATCCGGGTGATGCCCTTGGCCTGCCAGCTCGCCAGGGTGCGCCGGATCAGGTCGGTGGTGGAGACACTCGCGGAGAACACCTGGCCGCCCGGCGCGGTCTTGATCCCGGGGGAGAGGCAGTACTGCACGGTCCGGCTGCTCTGCGCCAACGGGGTGATCGCGTTGCAGGTGGAGGCGACCGAGGGGCCGACGACGGCGTCCACGTTGTCGATCATTCGACGGGCCGCCAGCACGGCCTGCACCGGTGTACTGAGGTCGTCGGCGACGACCAGCTCGAGCCGCCGGCCGTGGATCCCGCCCCGCGCGTTGACCAGGTCGGCGGCGAGCTGGGCGCCCTGCAGCTCGCCGAGCCCGAGCTGGCTGGACGCGCCGGTCTGGCTGGTGATCACGCCGATCCGGTACGCGTCGTCGGTGCGCCCGCCGCCGCACCCCGAGGCCAGCAGCGCGAGTGAGGCAGCCAGCGCGGATGCCAGCAGCGCCAGCACCCTCGGCGGGATCGGCATCGTTGCCCCCATCTCTGCTCTCCAGATATGGCCTCTGCACAGTAGGTCGGACACAGAACAGGGGTCAAGGAGCGAGCAGGTGAGCCGGCACGGGCAAGGCCGCCGCGCTGTGGCGTGCTGTGCCGGTTGGGTCAGCCGGGCAGGAGTGGGCCCGCGCGGTCGACGGCTGAGCGGAGCGCGTCCACGATGGTGCGCTGGACGGCGGCGGTCATCCGGTTGGCCGGTGCCGAGACGTTGAGTGCGAGCCGGGCCGGGCTGTGCCGGAACGGGAAGGCGACCGCGACCGAGCAGACCCCGGACTCGCTCTCCTCGTCGCTGGTCGCGTAGCCGCGCGTGCGCACGGTGTCCAGGGCGCGCTCCAGGGTGGCCCGGCCGCGGATGCTCCTGTCGGTGAGCCCGATCAGCTCGTCGTCGGGATAGAGCCGGTGCAGCTCCTCGGTGCTGAGCTGGGCGAGCAGCGCCTTGCCGGTGGAGGTGCAGTGCGCCGGCATCGAACGGCCCAGCCGCGACACCACCCGCACCGCGTGGGGGCTCTCGATCGAGTCCACGAACCGGACCGTCGTGCCGTCCAGCAGGCCGAGGTGCACGGTTTCCAGCAGAGCGGTGTTCAGTGCCTCCAGCTGAGGCCGAATCGCGCCCCGGAAGTCGAAGCGCTGCAGGATCGAGAAGGCCACCCCGGTCAGCGAGGCGCCGGGCAGGTAACTGCGGGTCCTCGGGTTCTGCCGGACGAACCCCCGGTACTGCAGCATTGCGAGCAGCCGGTGCGCGGTCGACGACGCCACCCCGAGGTACTCGCTGACCTCGGTGAGCCGCAGCTCGTCCCGCTCGCCGAGCAGCAGCAACACCTTCAGCGCGTTGTCCACGGACTCGATCGGGTACTGCGGGACCGGCCCGGCGCCGATCGGTTGCTCGGCCGAGGCACTTCTCTTCACAGCAGAAACCCTAGCCTGCTTGGCGCGCACCGATGCGGATCTTCGCTTTGCCGCCGACGGGCGCGGCGACGGCCCGTGCCAGGATCAACGGCCCAGGACGGGGTTGGGAGGTGCGGCCGGGTGTCCTTGCGGCATGCGTTGCTGGCCCTGCTCGAGGCCAGCCCGATGACCGGGTACGAGCTGGCCAAGCAGTTCGACGTGTCGGCCGGCTACGTCTGGCACGCCCGCCACCCGCACATCTACACCGAGCTGCGCCGCCTCGAGGTCGAGGGCCTGGTCGAGGCGGAGGAGGCGCCCCGGGGCGCGGCCGCGACGAAGCGGAACTACTTCCTCACCGACGCCGGGTGCGCCGAGCTGTCGGAGTGGCTGGACGAGGTGTCCGAGCCGGCGCGGGCCCGGGACGCCGCCTACCTCAAGGCGACCTACCTCGAGTTCGGCTCGTTCGACCTGGCCCGCCGGCAGTTCCAGGCCCACCTCGAGCACCACCGGGGGGTCGAGGCGCACTGGCGGGCGCACGCCGACCAGCTCGCACGCCGCGACACCGACCTGATGCGACGGCGCCTTTCGCACGCGCCCCGGCACGCGCACGACGCGATCGTGGCCTACAAGGTGCACGTGTACCGCGGCCTGACCGACCGGGCGCGGACCGAGGTCGGGTGGGCCGAGCGGGGGCTGGAGCTGGTGGACCGCCTGGAGCGCGACTCCGGCCTGGCCGGCGACGTCACGGTGGCGCCCGCTACCCCGCCGAGGAACCGCCCTGCCGGGTGAGCCGCCGTCCCACCCCGCCGTCCCACTTGTCGCCGTCCCACTTGTCGCCGTCCCACTTGTCGCGGGAATTGGGCACGACAAGTGCCACTTGTCGTGCCCTTTAGCCCCGACAAGTCGGACGGTTGGGGGTTCATTTACGTACGGGGGTACATATATCGTGGGGTACCCATCCGGGTGACGGAGCCTGGGACCCGCGCGGGAGGTCGACGGTGGCCGACACGACGACGGTGGACATCGCCGAGGTGATGGGGCGCCCCCGGATCGGGCCGGTGCGGCCGCTGGTGGTGGCGCTGTGCGCGCTGGTCGCCCTGTTCGACGGGCTGGACCTGCAGATCATCGGGCTGGCGGCGCCGGCGCTCGCGGGCACCCTGCACATCCGGCCCGCCGCCCTCGGCGTGGTGTTCTCCGCCGCGATCGCGGGCATGGCGATCGGGGCGCTGGCCCTCGCTCCGCTGGCCGACCGGGTGGGCCGCAAGCCGATCCTGGTGGCAGCCGTGCTGTGTTTCGGGGTGTTCACGCTGGCCACGATGACCGCCGGCTCGGTCGCCGCGCTGCTGGCCTACCGGTTCGGCACCGGGCTGGGCATGGGGGCGGCGATCCCGTGCGCGATCACGCTGGCGTCGGAGTTCGTACCGGCCCGGCGGCGGGCCACGGTGGCCGGCGTGCTGTTCGCCGGGTTCCCGCTCGGCGGCGTGCTGGCCGGGGTACTGGGCAGCCGGCTGATCCCGACCACCGGCTGGCAGGCGCTGTTCGTGGTCGGTGGGGTCGCGCCCCTGGTGACCGCCGTGCTCATCGCCGTGGCGCTGCCCGAGTCGCCCATTTTCCTGGTGGCCCGGGGTATGCCGGTCGAGCGGATCACCCGCACGCTCGCCCGGGTCGCGCCCGAGCTGACGGTCGGGCCGGACACCCGGTTCACCGGCGTCGCGGAACGTACCGAGCGTGCGCCGGTGCGGCACCTGTTCGCCGCCGGGCGCCGCTCCGGCACCGCCGCGGTCTGGGTCGCGTCGTTCGTCGCGTTCGGGGTGCTCGTGGTCAACTCGTCGTGGACGCCGAGTCTGCTCGCGCCGGTCGGTGTGCCCGTCGCGCGCACGGCGGTGGCGCTCGCGATGTTCAACGGCGGCAGCGTGCTGGCCACGGCGGCCGGCGGCTGGCTGATCACCCGCTTCGGCGCACGCCGGGTGCTGCCGGTGGCGTTCGCGCTGGCCGCCGCCGGGGTGGCCGGTATCGGGCTGGCCGCGCCGTCGATCGCGGCGGTGGCCGGCCTGCAGGTGCTGATCGGGCTCGGCCTGGGCTGCGCCAGCTCCGGCGTGATCGGGCTCGCGGCGGTGGCCTATCCGACGGCGATCCGGTCCACCGGGGTCGGCTGGGCGCTCGGTATCGGCCGGGTCGGCTCGTTCGTCGGCCCGCTGGTGGTGGCCACCCTGGTCGCGGCGGCCTGGGGCGTCGTCGGGGTGTTCGGCCTGCTCGGCGCCGTGTGCCTGGTCGGCGGCGTGGCCGCGGCAGCCCTCCGCCCCGCCCGCCGGGAGGCCGGCGAGGCCAGTTCGACGCCACTCACCGAAGGAGCCGCATGAGCCGGGTTTCGCTCACGCTCGCCTGCTGGGACTACGACCGCACCCAGGCGCTCGCCGACGGGTCGGTCCGTCCGGAGGGCGTGGACCTGACCTACCTCTGCCTGCCCGTGGAGGAGACCTTCTTCCGGATGCTGCGGCACCGGGAGTTCGAGGCGGCGGAGATGTCGCTGTCGTCGTACGTGACCGGACTGGCCGCCGCCGACCGGGGCGCGTTCGTGGCGATCCCGGTGTTCCCGTCGCGGGCGTTCCGGCACAACGGCATCTACATCCACACCGGCAGCGGCATCGAGAAGCCGGCCGACCTGGTCGGGCGGACCGTCGGCGTGCCGGAGTACCAGCTCACGGCCGTGGTCTGGATCCGGGGCATCCTGGCCGACCACTACGACGTGCCGGTGGCCTCGGTGCGCTACCGGACCGGCGGCATGCACCAGCCCGGCCGCGTGGAGAAGCAGGCCCTGCAGCTGCCGCCGGAGATCGACATCGCCCCGATCGGCCCCGACCGCACGCTGGCCCAGATGCTCGTGACCGGGGAGATCGACGCGCTCTACGCCCCGCGCACGCCGCGCCCCCTGGTGGACGGCCGGCCCGAGGTGCGCCGGCTGTTCGCCGACCCGAGGGCCGCCGAGGAGCAGTACGCCGCCGAGACCGGCATCTTCCCGATCATGCACGTGGTGGTCCTCCGGCGGGACGTCTACGAGCGCCGGCCGTGGCTGGCCCGGTCCCTCTACACCGCATTCGACCAGGCCAAACGCGCCACCGAGGACCGGATGGGGGAGACCGCCGCGAGCCGCTACATGCTGCCGTGGCTCTACGACGAGGTCGAGCGCACCCGGCGGCTGCTCGGCCCGGACTATTGGCCCTACGGCCTGGAGCGCAACCGGACGACCCTCGAGGTGTTCCTGCGCTACGCCCACGAGCAGGGGCTGACCCGGCGCCGGCTGCGGCCCGAGGAGCTGTTCGCGCCGGAGACCCTGGAGACCTACCTGATCTGACGCCCGCACACCGTCCCTGGCCGCCGAGCTCAACCACACCGGCCGCGCACGGCAGCGCGAGGCCCGCTGTGGTTGACCTCGGCGAAAGGACCGCCGCGAAAGGACCGGGGCCGCGAAAGGACCGGGGCGGCGAAAAGACCGGGGCGGCGAGAGGACCAGGGCCGGGGAGGACGAGTCGGTGTATCGTTTTACCGGTGGCGGTGACCATCCAGCAGGTGGCCCGGGCCGCCGGGGTCTCGCCGAGCACCGTGTCCAACGTGCTGAACGGCCGTGACAGCCGGATGCTGCCGGAGACCAAGCTGCGGGTGGAGCAAACCATCGCGCGCCTCGGCTACCGGCCGAGCCGGGTGGCCCGGCAGCTGCGTACCGGGCGGATCCCGCTGCTCGGGCTGGTCGTGCCGTCGGTGGCCAACCCGTTCTGGGGCCGGTTCGCCCACCTCGTGGAGTCCGTCGCGATGCGCTCCGGTTTCCGGGTGCTGCTGGGCAACAGCGACCGCGACCCGGCCCGCGAGACCGAGTACCTGGAGGAGCTCTGGGCCGACGGCATCACCAGCGTGCTGCTCTGCTCGTCGCTGCCCTCGATCGCGCACGTGCAGCCCTACCTGCGGCGCGGCATGACCGTCGTGGCGTTCGACCGGACCAGCCAGCTCGGCGACCCGGTGCTGGTCAACGTCAGCGTGGACAACTCGCTCGGCGCCCAACTCGCCACCCACCACGTGCTCGAGCTGGGGCACCGGCGGATCGCGTTCGTGTCCGGCCGGCTGTCCAGCGTGAACCGTCGGGAGCGGCTGGACGGCTTCCTGCGCACGCTGGACCGAGCCGGCGTGCCCGTCGACCCGGCGCTGGTCTACCGCGGTGCTGCCGACCGTGCTGCCGACCGTGCTGCCGACCGTGCTGCCGGCCGTGCCGGTGACCTGGACGCCGCCGAGCTGGGCCGGCTGGCCGCCCGCGAGCTGCTGGCCCGGCCGGCCGCGCCGACCGCGATCGTGGCGATCAACGACCTGTTCGCCATCGGCGTCTGCGCGGGCGTGCGGGACGCCGGGCTGCGGGTCGGCCGGGACGTCTCGGTGGTCGGCTTCGACGACATCAGCCTGGCCGGCCTGACCAGCCCGGCGCTCACGACCGTCCGCCAGCCGCTGCCCGAGATGGCCGAGGTGACCGTGCGGCTGCTGGTGGGCGACGCGCCGGCCCGGGCCGGACAGTCCGTGCTGATGCGCCCGGAGCTCGTGGTCCGGGAGTCGACCGGACCGGCCCCGGAGTAGCCCGGCGGTTAGACCGGACCCGGCCGGCGGCGGCCCCAGGTCAGCCGGTCGGTTTGCTCGCCGCCCGGATCCGCCGCACCACGGCACCGGAGCGCGCGGTCGCCACGATCTCGTCGCCGCCGAGCTGCACCTGGTACGTCCAGCCGCCGTGCCGCCAGCCGATCTCCTGGCCGTCGTCCGCCGGCGACCCCGCGAACCGGGCCTCGTCGTCCGGCGTGGGCAGCAGCGCCGAGGCGGGCAGCAGCAGGCTGACGAACCGCGCCTGCCGGGCCGGGCCGATCTCGCGGCGCAGCGTGTACAGGGTGCGGCCGACGGTGAGGCTGGGGGTGCTGGCGGTCGGGTTGGCCGTGACCACCGTGGTCGTCTGGTCGAACGAGGTGCCCGGCAGCGCGCGCACGGTGAGCGCCCCGGGACCGGAGCGGACCAGCTGCCGGCCGTCGGCGAGCAGATCGGCCGGCCGGTCGGCGTGCAGCAGCCAGGTCCAGGTCCGCTCGGTGGCCGAGGCGAGGTCGTCGACCAGCAGCAGGCTGCCGCTCGGGCCGAACAGGACCCGCCGCGACGCCCGCAGCACGCCGAGCTCCGGCGGGTACATCCCGGCCGCCTCACCGACCGCGTGCACCCAGCCGTCGGCCAGCTGCACCGAGTGCACGTGCGCCTGGTGCTCCACCGGCATGTCCTTGTACACGTGGTAGCGGCCCTCGCCGGCGTACCCCGTGCCGTCCACCAGCACCAGACTGTGGTTCGCGGCCATCTTGGCGTTCGCGTAGCCGTCCTCCACCGCGAGCGGCGCACCGTGCCCGATCAGCACGAACGCGTTGGAGTCGGGGTGGTGGTGGCCGGCGTTGAGCGTCTCCCAACCGCTCTGCGCACGCATCCGGTGGCTGGTCTCCCAGGCCCGGTGGCCGCCGCCGGGGGAGGCCTTGAACGACAGCAGCACGGCGTCGTCGTGCCAGCCGGTGCGCGCGGCGACCAGGCCGAGGTCGGGGAAGTACGCGGAGGCCGGCAGCTGCTCCGGCGACTCGGTCGGCACCGTCGGGTCGTACCAGAGCAGCTCCAGGTAGCCCTCCGCGCGGACCCCCGGTTTCACGCCGCTCTCGTGCCACTCCCGGCCGAGGAACCCGGTCCGCACCCGCTCGGCCAGCCACTGCGCCTGCGGGATCCGGTACTCGCCGGCCAGCTTGTGGTACAGCGCGAGGGAGTGCCCGCTGCGCCGGTCGTGGCAGTCGCCGTGGTCGACGATGTACTCCCAGCCCGGCGCGCTCTGGTGCAGCCGGAAGAAGAACGTGTGCCGCAGGAACGCGCAGGCCTGGAACAGGTCCTCGCCGTCCTGGTCCCGGATGATGTCGAACGCGACGGCCAGCCAGGGCACGCCGTAGCGCCAGTAGACGACCCCTTCGCTGCCCGAGCCGTCCGCCGGCAGCAGCTCCGCCACGGCGCGGAAGTTGTGCCGCGCCCGCTCGGTCCACTCGCGGGCCGGCGGGTGCTCGTGACGCAGCGCGTAGCCGGCCGTGATCAGGCCCGCGTAGCAGATCCAGTTGTGGTTCTGCCAGTACGAGGACGACCACCACGAGCCCTCGGTCTCCACCGCGTACCGGTACATCCGGTCGCCCTGCAGGATCAGCTTGTCCCGCAGCGCGGTGCGCTCCGGCTCCGGCAGCGCGTCGCCGAGCCAGTCGTACGCCAGCGCCAGGCCGTGCAGCAGCCAGCCGGCGTCCAGGTCGTGGTCGGGCAGGTGCGCGCGGCCCCAGTGCGGGTAGGACACCGCCGCCGCGATCCACCGGCGCGCCTGGTCCAGGTACTCCGGCTGGTCGGTGAGCCGGTAGGCCAGCGCGAACCCCGCCGACGCCGGGCCCAGGTAGGTGATCGAGGCCTCCGGGTGCTCCTCCGGCGGGCTCTCGGCGGTGTAGTACGCGCACTGGTCGAGCAGCCGGCGGAACTGGGCGGCCCGGACGTCCCGGATCTCGTCGCGCAGCCGGCCCAACCGCCCGCCGCCGAGCAGTAACCGAGGTTCCGTCACGCGCGCACTCCGTCCGTCCGAAGGGGTATCGACCAGCGCAGCGGCGCCCCGCCGGTCCGGTCCAGCACGATGGTCAGCTCCCGGTCGGCGTGCTCGAGGCCGATCCCGGTGGTGGTGTCGTTGGCTCCGGCGTCACCCGACGAGTACACCGAGGCGAACACCGCGGTCCGGCCGTGCGCACGCCAGCGCAGGTGCGGTCTGGTCCGCTGCGGGTCGTCGGCCGGGCCGAGGTCGGGGCCGGTGCCGAGGACCGCCCCGGCAGTCGCGGTGTGCCACCCGACCAGGCCGGTGTCGCCCGGCCACTCGCTGCGGGCGCCGGCGGCCGTCAGCCACACCCGCGCGGCCACGTCGGCGCGCAGGTGCAGCACGAGCTCGCGGTCCCGGTCGGCCTCGACGAGCACCACGTCGACCAGCCGCTCGGAGTCGGCCCGCAGGTGTCGCTCGAACCGGACCCCGTCGAACACGTCGGCGGTGGCCCCGACCTCGGTGACGACGTCCGCGCTGGTCGAGGCGCTGGTCGAGGCGCTGGTCGCGGAGCGCCAGTAGAGCAGCCGGCCGGTCGCCTCGCGCTGCTCGCCGCCGTCCACGGTCAGGGTCGGGTGCGCGGCGGTGCTGGCGTAGTACTCGCGGCGCAGCGGGTGCGCGTACGGCGGCACCCCGTAGGCGGGCTGCCAGGGGGCGGTCGGGCCGTAGAGGTAGAGCGCGAGCTTGTCCAGGTGCCCGTGCGAGCCACCGTGCGGGCCGTAGTCGAGCACGGCCTGGTAGCCGGCGCCGCGGAGCACCGCGTACCCGGCGTCGGGGTAGTGCACGGCGGGCCGGGGAGCGGCGGTGGCGGGTCCGGCGGGAGTGGTGCCGAACCAGTCGGCCGCCTCCCCGGTGCGCCAGTGCCCCTCGAGGTCAGGGCGCAGCCGGGCGGCCAGTGGTTCGGCGAGCCGGGCCAGGCTGGGCGACCCGGGCAGCCGCGCGCCGAGCAGGCACAGCTCGTAGAGCTCGTCGTCCCAGCGCGCGCCGGCGTACGGGGTGTCGTGCAGCGCGGGCAGCGTGCCGGCGTCGGTGCCCAGCTCGGCCACTACGGAGAGCATCGCGTCGAGCCGCCCGCGCAGGCCCGCCGGCACCGCGTCCGGGGCCTGGCCGCGCAGCGCGAGCAGGTAGCCGCGCAGCACGAACACGTGGTAGTAGCTGCTGGCCTCCCACTCCCAGCCGTCCGGGTGGATCGCCGCCGCCGCGTGCTGCTCGACGCCGTGTCGCCCGGTGATCCACTCGGCGGTCTGGTCGACCTCACCGAGCAGCGCCAACGCCCGGCTGGCTGAGGCACCCGCCGCGTTCAGCCAGGCCGTGTAGTTGTTCCGGAAGTCGTCGCGGCCGACGAGCACCTTCCGCGCGTCCCGGGCGCCCTGGCGCAGCGCCCGCAGCAGCTCGGCGGCCGGTTTCAGCGCGGCGTCGTCCACCGAGCCGGCCAGGGTGGCGACCGCATGCGCCAGCGAGGTACCCCAGATGGCCTCGGTGAGCGCCTGCTGGAACAGCCGCCCGGACAGCATCCAGCCCTGGGCATCCGGGTGGGCCTCGACGGCCAGCCGCCCGTAGAGCTCGGCGTACCGGGTCAGGCCGGTCACCGCCGAGTCCGCCGCCGCGCGGTCGCCCCCTCGGGCCCGCACCGCGAGCCGCCGCAGCGAGCGGGCCGCCGCCTGGTGCGCCAGGACCGTCCAGGCGCCCTCGAACGGTTCACCGGTCAGCTCGCACCCGTGCGGGCAGGGGAACACCCGGCCGCGGGCCGCCAACAGCTCAGTGCCGTGCGTGGGACAGACGTACTCGTGCCACCAGCCGCCCCGCCGACCCGGGATGGCCGGGACCCCGACCACCGCGCCGGCGGGGTAGGCCGATCCGGTCAACGAAGCCACTGAGCCCCAGTGATGTCCAGGGTGGCGCCGGAGAGGAAGCGGGCAGCGGGGGAGGAGAGGTAGACGACCGCCGCCGCGACGTCCTCCGGGGTCCCGGCCCGGCCGACCGGGATGGAGTTGACGTTCGCCGCCTGGGCCTCCGCCGAGGTGAAGGTGTCGTGGAAGGCGGTGTTCGCAATGAAGCCGGGCGCCACCGAGGTGATGGTGATCCCCTTCGGGCCGACCTCCTTGGCCAGCGCCTTGGTGAACCCGACCACGCCGGCCTTGGCCGCCCCGTATGCCACCGCGCCGGGTCCGCCGCCGTTGTGTGCGGCCACGCTGGCCATGGTCACGATGCGCCCGCCGGAGGCTGCCAGGCTGCTCAGCGCGGCCCGGCAGGTGTAGAAGGTCGAGCTGAGGTTCACGTCGATCACGCTGTGCCAGTGCTCGTCGGTCATGTCCGCGACCGGGCTCCGGCCGACCAGGTGCCCGGCGTTCGTGACCAGCACGTCCAGCCCGCCGAGGAACTCCACCGCGTCGGCCACGAACGTGTTGACCTGGGCGGAGTCCCGGACGTCACCGGCGAAGGTCTTGGCGCGGCGGCCGAGCGCGGTGATGTCAGCGGCGGTCTTCTCGGCCTCGTCGGCGGAGTGTCCGTAGTGGACCGCGACGTCGGCGCCGGCCTCGGCGAGAGCCAGCGCGATCGCTCGGCCGATGCCGTGTGCGGCTCCGGTCACCAGGGCACGGGCACCGGTCAGGTCAGCACTCACGTCAACAGCTCCATTCACTTGATTCCGTCACTTGATTCCGGTGGTGGCGAGGCCTTGTACGAAATAGCGCTGGGTCAGCAGGAACAGCACGACCATGGGGATGCTGGCCATGGTCGTACCGGCCATGAGCAGGTT
>DATAZG010000065.1:0-22403 GCA_036272155.1 Pseudonocardia sp. | reverse complement strand
AAACCCGCCAAGGCGGCCAAGGTCGTCATCCTGACCAGCGGCACGACCGGTACGCCCAAGGGCGCGCCGCGCCAGGAGCCGAAGTCCCTCGGCGCGATCGGCGGGCTGCTGGACAAGGTCCCGTTCCGGGCCCGCGAGGTGACGGAGTGCTGCGCGCCGCTGTTCCACGCGCTCGGTTTCGTGCACGGGCTGCTGGCCGTCGCGATGGGCTCGACGCTCGTGCTGCGCCGCAAGTTCGACCCCGCCGCGACGCTGGCCAGCCTGGCCAGGCACCGGGCCACCGCGATGATCGTGGTGCCGGTGATGCTGCAGCGCATGCTCGACGTCGAGGGCGGCGTACCGGGCGGGCGGGACCTGTCCAGCCTGCGGATCATCTTCGTGTCCGGCGCGCAGCTCGGCATCGAACTGGGCAAGCGTGCCACCCAGGGGTTCGGCCCGGTGGTCTACAACCTGTACGGCTCGACCGAGGTCGCGTTCGCGACGATCGCCACGCCGAAGGACCTGGCGGAGGCGCCCGGCTGCGTCGGCGGTGTGGTGCGCGGCGCGGTCGTGAAGATCTTCGACGAGCACGGCGCCGAGGTGCCCCGGGGCAGCACCGGACGGATCTTCGTGGGCAACTCGATCCAGTTCGAGGGCTACACCGGCGGCGGCAACAAGGAACAGCGCGACGGCCTGATGTCGTCCGGCGACGTGGGCCACTTCGACACCGAGGGCCGGCTGTTCATCGACGGCCGGGACGACGAGATGATCGTCTCCGGCGGCGAGAACGTGTTCCCCCGGGAGATCGAGGAACTGCTCGCCCGGCACGAGGCGATCCGGGAGGCGGCCACCATCGGCGTGCCGGACGAGAAGTTCGGCCAGCGGCTGCGCGCGTTTGTCGTGCTGCGCGACGGCGCCTCGCTGACCGGCGACGAGGTCCGCCGCTACGTCGCGGACAACCTGGCCCGGTTCAAGTCGCCGCGCGAGGTCGTCTTCCTGGACGCACTGCCGCGCAACCCGACGGGCAAGGTGCTCAAGCGCGAGCTCGCGGAGCGGCCGGTCGACTGACCGAGGCCAGTACCCGCTGGTAGGCCGAGCCGAGGGTGTCCACGACAAGGTCGGCGGCGCCCACGCCGGCCAGCACGGGCGTGCGGATGCCGTGCAGCGGGCTGCTCAGCGTCTCGGCGAGCCGGGCTCGGACGATGCGGATCTCGCCGGAGGTCGGTACGGGGTTCGGGATCGAGAGGTTCATAGCTTCACCTGCAATGGCTGCGACGGTTCGGGGATGGCGTGGACCGGGCTGTCGCGCTGCTCTGGGCGGCCGGCCTGGCACGCATCGGGGGAAGGCGCCGCGTCGCGCCCGATGGCTCGCCCTGTCCGAGGTTCGGACGGGAAAGCGCTGGTCAGGGGCGGTGCGCGCGATCGCGACCGGCCCGTTGACCCAGGGGTTGAACGGTTCGGGGTGGCCGTTCGTTCCACCGACGGGTGAGGTTGTCGCGCAGGTCACGCTTCGGGGGAGGCGTACTTGACAGACTCAAGACGACCGGTCATATTCGTGGTAGGCAATGAATCACCGATGTGGCGGCCACCGTTTCGAGCGTTCCCAGAGGAGAGAAATGTCCAGCTACAGGGCCTTCGAGGTCACCGGGTCACGCAACTTCGAGCTGGTCACCCGCGAGCGCAGGGCGCCCGAGGTCGGCCAGGTCCGGATCGCGGTCGAGAGCTGCGGCGTGTGCCACAGCGACGTGCTGGCGGTCGAGGGCCTGCGGGCCGACCCCAGCGTGCCGATCGTGCCCGGCCACGAGCTGGTCGGCGTGATCGAGGCCGTCGGCGACGGGGTGCACGCCTGGCACGTCGGCGACCGGGTCGGCGTCGGCTACCTCGGCGGGCACTGCGGCGAGTGTGAGTACTGCCGCCGGGGCGACTTCGTGAACTGCGCCGACCAGCCGCAGACCGGCACCACCGTGGACGGCGGCTACGCGGAGGTCGCCTACGCCCGCGCCACCGGCCTGGCCCGCATCCCGGAGGGGCTGTCCTCGATCGAGGCCTCGCCGCTGCTGTGCGCCGGCCTGACCACGTACAGCGCGCTGCGCCAGGTCGACGGCCGGCCCGGTGCGCTGGTGGCGATCCAGGGCATCGGCGGGCTCGGTCACCTCGGCCTGCAGTACGCCAGCAAGCTCGGCTACCGGGTCGCGGCCATCGCCCGGGGCACCGACAAGGCCGAGCTGGCCGCGCAGCTGGGGGCCGACCACTACATCGACAGCTCCGCCGAGGACCCCGGTGCCGCGCTGCAGCGTCTGGGCGGCGCCGCCGCCGTGATCGCCACCGCCGCCAGTGGTGCCTCGATGTCGCCGCTGGTCGCCGGCCTCGCGCCGCGCGGTCGGATGATCGTCGTCGGGGCCGCCGTCGATCCCATCTCCGTCAGCACCGCCGACCTCATCTTCGGCACCCGCACCATCGCCGGCAGCCTCACCGGCTCGTCCATCGAGAACGAGGACAACCTGGCGTTCAGCCAGGCCCGGGGTGTGCACCCGATGAACGAGATCGTGCCGCTGTCCGAGGCGCCCAAGGCCTACGAGCGGATGATGTCCGGCGAGGCCCGGTTCCGGATCGTGCTGGACACCGCGGCCTGATCACCGCGCGCGGGGTCGTCTCCTGGTGCGCCTGGCGTACGAGGAGACGACCGGTATCCGCCGCCACCGCACAGACCATGTGCCCACCGTGCAGACCGTGCACGGCCTGCCTGTGCACGAACGGTCTGTGTCGAGGGGCTCGCGCTCCCGCGTCAGAGCAGGGCGCGGTTGCCGGGCGTCGGGTCGGTGGGGGTCGGGTTCTCGGGAACGGCCTGGCGGGCGGCGCGCTCGGCCGCGAGCCGCCGGCGGGTGGGCGGGATGGTGCCGGCGGCGTCGGCGTCCCGGATGGTCAACGCCGCCGCGACCCCGAGCAGGCAGACCGCGCCGGCCACCAGGAAGGCGACCCGGTAGGCCGTCAGGTCGGCCACCGTCGCACCCCCGACCAGGTGGGTCGGCCCGACCGCTACGATCGCCGAGGTGAGCAGCGCGACGCCGATCGCGCCACCGAGCTGGCGCACGGTGTTGAACATCGTGGACGCGCGGCCGGTCGCCGCCGAGGTGATGCTGGCGAACGCCGCCGTCTGCGTCGGCACGAACACCTGCGCCATCGCGAAGCCCATGCTGAACATCAGCAGCCGGGCCCACCAGAGGCTCGTCTGCTCGGTGAGCAGGGCCAGCAGCCCCATGGAGATGCCGGTGCCGAGCAGCCCGATGGCGATGTGGCGGCGCGGGCCCAGACGGGGGTAGAGCACCCGGCTGGCCAGCTGCGCGCCGGCCATCACGCCGATGGCCTCGGGGAACGTGCTCAACCCGGACGCGAGCGGGCTCAGGCCCCGGCCGTCCTGGAAGTACAGCGAGATGGCGTACAGGGTGCCCAGGAAGGCGACCGAGGACAGCACGATCACGCCGTTGCAGGCGCGGAACAGGCGGTCGCCGAGCAGTCGCAGGTCGACCATCGGCGCCGTCGTCCGCAGCTCCACGACGATCATCGCGGCCAGCAGCAGCACCCCGGCGACGATCGGGACGAGCACGGCCGGCGATCCCCAGCCCCGGTCCGGTCCCTCGGACAGCCCGTACATCAGCGAGCCGAGGCCGATCCCGGAGAGCAGGAATCCGGGCAGGTCGAAGCGACCGGGCCGGCCGGGCGTAACCCGGTCCAGGAAGATCAGTCCGAACAGGAACGCCGCGATGCCGATCGGCACGTTGACGTAGAAGACCCAGCGCCAGGACAGGTCGGTCACCAGGACGCCGCCGATCACCGGGCCCAGGGCCGGCGCCAGCGTCGTCGGCACCGTGAGGATCGCCGACGCCCGGATGCGCTCCCTCGGCGGGAACGCCCGGAACAGCATGGCCATCCCGACCGGCGCCAGCATGCCGCCGCCCACACCCTGCAGCACCCGGAACGCGACCAGGGACGGCAGGCTCCAGGCCAGGCCGCACAGGGCCGAGGCGACGGTGAACACGACCACCGCGGTCAGCATCACCCGCTTGCCGCCGAACCGGTCACCGAGCCAGCCCGAGGCGGGGATGAACACCGCCAGGCTGACCAGGAACGCGATGGAGATCCCGTCGACGGCGGTCGGGCCAACCGAGAACTCGCGGCCGATGGTCGGCAGCGCGACGTTCACGATGGTGGCGTCCATGATGCTCATGAACATGGCCGCCACGAAGACGACGGCCACCACCACCTTCTGCCCGATCCGTGCCCGCACAGCTATTCTCCCGCCATTGATCGTTGAGGTCCCCAGATAGTGAGGGTACTCAGTACTATGGAGGCATGGGAGCTGGTTCGGCGTGAGACCTGACACGGGCAACGAGCTCGTCGACGCGATCCTGCACGCCGCCCACCGCGTGCGCACCGCCGCCGACGCCGACCTGCGCGAGGGCGGCCTCTCGCTGCCCGGCTTCAAGCTGCTCAAGGCGCTGTCCCAGCAGGACCGGTCGATGCGCGAGGTGAGCGACATCCTGCACCTCGCGCCGCGCACCGTCACCGACATCATCGACGGCCTGCAGGCGCGCGGCCTGGTGGTCCGCCACCCCCATCCCTCGGACCGTCGGATCACACTGCTGCACCTCACCGAGGCCGGCGCCGACCGGCTGACCTCGGCCACCACGGCCGCCGACCGGGCCAGGGACGCGGCCATCAGCGGGTTGGACGAGGACGAGCGGGCGACCCTGCGCCGGCTGCTGGCCCGGGTCGGCGTCGCCCGCGCGGCCGTTTCCGCGACCTCCGGAGCCCCCGGGCACACCGGCTGAGCTGGCCCGACGACCGCGTCCGGCGGTGTGGCCAGCGGTGCGAACGTGACTGCGATGCCGGGGGAGTCGAGGCGGGCTCGTAGAGTGCTCCGCGTGCTGGGGGACCTGGGTGCGGCGGACGAGGCGGTCACGCGTCGGCTGAAGGCGCTCGCCTGCACCGCGCCGCTGCACGATCTGGACGCCCGGAAGTCGCACCTGGAATGGGTCGACGCGGCCGGCTACCAGATGTCGGAGATCGCGCTGCAGGCGATCGACCAGGTCACCCTGGCCATGGACTTCGACCACGGCGCCGACCAGGAGCAGGTGGTGCGCCGCCTGGTGCCGTTCATCGCCGCCCAGGGCCCGGCCCGGTCGGCCGAGGAGCACGACCGGGTCGGTCACTGGGTCGTCGACAGCCTGCTCAACGTGGGCAGCGTTGACCGCGGCTTCAAGGTCGACTACGGCGCCTTCGACGGCGACGGCCGCTACGTGCGCCGCCGGTTCGACTTCAAGCTGCTGGTGGAGCTGGCCGCGCCGGACGGCCAGGTGTTCCTGCGCGCCACCGACGAGGCGATCAACGTGCTGGTCGGCGCGCTGGACACCGACGTCGAGTCCGCGCAGGTGGCCGCCGAGGTCAAGCTGGAGAACCTGATCCGGCGCGGCCGGCTGGGCGACGCCCGCCTCGCCGCCGAGCAGGCCCGGTACCGCACCGTGCAGTACGCCGAGGCCCTGCGCGCCAAGCTCGACGCCACCCAGCGGGACGTGCGCTCGGTGGACTGGCTGGCCGCCGTGCCCGAGCTGATCGAGGAGGCACTGGCCCACATCGAGTCCCGGTACCGGGCCGAGACGGCCATCCTGAGCAACATCGCCGACGCCCGCGACGACGCCATCGAACCGGCCCGCCGGCGCCAGGCCGCCGAGCTCGTCGTGATCGTCAACGACTGCATCCGCCGGCACACCCAGCTGCAGGCACGGCTGCAGGAGGCCGGCGCCACCTTCCGCGCCGAGCAGGACCGCCAGCAGTTCAGCGGCAGCCCCCAGCGGGCCTCGGTCGACGTGTTCGGCCAGCTGCTGCGGCCCTGCCTCGGGCTCGGGGTGGCTACGGCGGTGGCGCCCACCTCGGCGTTCTTCGGCGCCGTCGCCGGGGTGCGGGTGCCCAGCGTGCTGAGCCTCGGCGGGCTGGTGGAGACGCTGCTGGTGCCCACCGTGGAGCGCGACCCGTTCGGCGCGGCGGTACCGGAGCCGGACCTGATGGACCCGGAGCCGGACCGGTTCAGCGAGGAGCACTGGCAGCGCGCGGGCGACCTGCTGCAGCTGCCCGAGGTCGGCCGGCGGCTGTCCGGGCTGCTCGCCGAGGCACGCACGATCGACCGCGAGCTGCCCGGGCTGGTCCTGCTGCGGGTGATGCACGCCGTCGGCTCGTCGATCTCCAGCGCGCGCGGGCAGGGCGACGAGGGGCTGTGCCTGGCGATCGACGACGGCACCGTGCTGGACGACGAGGAGTTCGGCGGCAGCGATCTGCTGGTCACCCTGGCCGGGCTGACCGAGGCGGCGGCCCCGGTGGGTGCCGCGGCCGGCGCGACCGCTGGCGCGGAGGAGGTCGCGTGACCGGCGAGGCACTGCGGCCCCGGGACGCCGAGTCGGCCGCGCAGCTGGTGGCCCTGGGCATGCGGCCCAAGCAGCTGCCCAGCCGCGACTCCACCTACGCGGACCTGGTCACCCGGTACCGCGACGACGACGGCTTCAAGGACCTCGTGCACAGCGTGGCGGCCGGGCTCGGGCTGGTCGTGCTCGCGGTGACCGAGCAGTCCGGCGCGGTGCTGGCGGCCACCGAGGAGTCCGTGTTCGAGATCAAGATGGACGAGTACGCCCGGCGCACCGCGCTGCAGAACCGGCAGGCCGACAAGGTGCTGCACGGCCTCGCGCAGCTCGCGGTCGCCGCGCTGGCCTTCCCCCGGCCGGACGACCTCGGCAACGACTCCTACGTCGGCCGGGTGTCGGTGGAGCTGGTGGACGGCGCGGTGCGCGAGGCGTGCCGGGTGCTCGAGGAGCGCGCCGAGGGTGGCGGCGATCCGCTCTCCGAGGCGCCCGAGCTGGAGCGGGTGTGGCGGATGTACCTGCGCCGCCCGGCCGCCGCCGCCACCAAGGACGGCCGCGTCGCCTCGGACACCACCCGGGGCATCGCGGCCAGGGCGCTGCGGTTCCTCGCCGAGCAGGGCTTTCTCGTGGCCGTCGGTGACTCCGGCGTCTACCGCACGACACCCCGCTACCAGGTCCAGGTGCGCGAGCTGGCGGCCCAGCGGACGTTCGACGAGCTGCTCGAGCTGGGCGTGCTGCCGGCGACCTCGGCCGAGGGCAGCCTGCACGTCGCCGCCGCCGAGACGCTGACCTAGGAAGGGCGCCATGTACGAACTTTCCCGGGTCCGGCTGTTCTCGGTCGGCCCGCCCGGTGCCCGCTACCAGGACGTCTGCGTGGACTTCCGCGGCGTCGGGCCGGCCGTCCGGGTGGCCCCGCAGCAGGACCTGTTCGCCGCCGACGACCTGGAGCGCGTGCCCCGCCGCCCCTCGCCGGCCTCGGTGCTGTTCCTGGAGAACGGCGGCGGCAAGTCGGTGCTGCTCAAGCTGGTGTTCTCGGTGTTGCTGCCGGGGCGGCGGCAGGTGGTCGGCAGCACGAACAGCCGCGTGCTGGAGAAGTTCGTGCTCGGCGACGACGTGGCGCACGTCGTGCTGGAGTGGATGCACACGGTCACCGGCGAGCGGGTGGTCACCGGCAAGGTCTCGGAGTGGCGCGGCCACGTGGTGTCGACCGACCCGGCCAAGCTGATCGATGCGTGGTACTCGTTCCGCCCCGGGCAGACGTTCGGGCTGGACGACCTGCCGTTCACCGTGGACGGCCGCCGGGTCACGCTGGCCGGGTTCAAGGAGCGGCTGGACGGGGCACAGCAGGGCGAGCCGGCACTGGCGCTGTCCTGGCGCACGGTGCACCGCGAGTGGTCCCAACACCTGGTCGACCTGGGGCTGGACCCGGAGCTGTTCCGCTACCAGCGCGCGATGAACGCCGGCGAGGGCGAGGCGGCCGAGGCGTTCTCCTTCCCCAGCGACGAGGCGTTTGTCGACTTCCTGCTGCGGGCCGTCGTCGACCAGGAGGAGCCGCAGGGCCTGGCCGAGGTCGTGGCCGGCTACGCGACGAAGATCGCCCAGCGCGGCGAGCTGGAGCTGGAGCGCGAGTTCGTCGAGGGCACGCTCGAGCGGCTGGGCCCGCTGGCCGCCGCCGAGCAGCGCGCCGGGCTCGCCAGGGACGCCGAGGTCACCGCCCGGCGCACCGCCCAGCGGCTGGCGGCCGCGATCGCCGCCCGCCAGGCCACCGAGACCGGCCGGCTGGACATCGCCCGCGCCGCGCTCGAGGACACCACCGAGGCCGCCAACACCACCTCCGCCGAGCAGCGCCGGCTGCACGAGATCTGGACCGAGCTGCGCCGCCAGGTGGCCGAGCTGCGCTGCCGCGCCGCCGAGGAGACCCGGGACGCACTGGGGGAGCAGAAGGACGATGCCGCCGAGCTGGTCGACGCCTGGCAGGCGGTCGAGCCGGTGCTGCGTGACCAGCTGGCCGCCGCCGAGGCCGCCCGGCTGCGCCGCGTGGTCAACGCCGAGCAGGAGCGCGCCCGCCCGGCACTGGAGGCCCGGCAGGCGGCGGCGCTCGCGCTGGCCGAGGGCCTGCGGGCCGTGGTCGACGAGGCGATCGAGGCCGCCCGGACGGCGGGGGAGCGCGCCGCGGCCGCCGCCGAGCAGGCCGAGACCGCCCGCACCCGTGAGCTGCGCTGGAGCACCGAGGCCGCCGAGCACCGCACCGCGGTCGACCAGGCGCACAGCGAGCTGGGCCGCATCCGGGGCCTGGTCACCGACGCCGTGCGGGACGGCCTGCTCGGCGAGGGCGACGACGTGGCCACCGCGGCCGCCGGGGCGCGGGAGGCGGAGCGCGCGGCGGTCGCCGCCGTCGAGGACGCCCTCGGCGAGCTGGCCGGGCTGCGCACCGCGCGCAGGGAGGCCGACACCCGGCTCACCGACGCCCGTGCCGAGCTCGCCGCGCTGACCGCCGACGCCACCGCCGCCGGGGCGACCCGGCAGCAGGCCGAGACCCGGCACACCGAGCTGGCCGCCGAGCCGAGGCTGGCCGAGCTGCTCGGCGTCGACGCCGTACACCCGGACACCGACGCGGGCGCCCTGCTGGACCGGCTGACCGCCTCGCTCACCGCGCTGGAGGACGAGCGCGCCGCGCTGCGCGACGCCCAGCAGCGCGACCTGCGTGCCGTCCGGGCGCTCGGCGACGGCGGCCTGCTGCCCGAGCCGGCCGAGGTGGAGCAGTCCCTCGCCGTGTTGGAGGCCGCCGGGGTGACCGCCCACTCGGGCTGGCGCTACCTGTCCCGGCTGCCCGAGGCCGACCGTGCCCGGGCCCTGGAGCTCGCGCCGCACCTCGTCTCCGGCGTGCTGCTCAACGACCCGGCCGACGCCGGCAGGGCCCGCGCCGCGCTGACCGAGGCCCGGTTGCTGCCCTGCGCCCTGATCGCCGTCGGCTCGACCAGCTCGATCCGGCGCAGCCTCGGCTCCGGCCCGGCAGCCGGGGCCGTCCCGGACAGCGGCACGAGTTCGGAGAACGGGGCCGGCGCCGACCTCGGCGTGGACTTCGTCGTGCCGCCCAACCCGGCGATGTTCGACGAGGACGCCGCCGACCGGGTGCGCGCCGAGCTGACCGAACAGACCCGCCTGCGCCGCGAGCGGTTGGCCGAGGTGGACGCCGGCTGGGACGCCGACCGCACCCTGACCGAGCGGCTGCGCAACTGGCGCGACGCCTACCCGGCCGGCGCGCTCGCCGAGCTGGCCGAGGTCGGTGGGCGGGCCGCCGACGCCGTGGCGGCCGCCGCCGGCCAGGTCGAGCTCGCCGAGGCGACAGTGGCCGAGCTGGACGCGCGGTCCGACCAGCTGGACTCGGTGCTGCCCCGGCTGCGCGCCGACGAGACCGCCGCCGGGATCAGGGCGACCCGGCTGGCCGCGCTGGGCGAACAGGTCGACCGCCGAGCCGAGCTGACCCAGCTCGTCATGCAGCGCACCGCCGCCTCGGCCGCCGCCGACTCCCAGGCCGCACAGGCCAGGGAGGCCGCCGGCCAGGCGCAGCTGGACGGCCAGGAGCAGCTGCGGGTGCAGGACCGGTCCACCGCGGTCGCCGCCACCGCCCGCGACGACCTGGCCGAGCTACCCACCGACGTCCTGCCCGAGGTGGCGGTACCCGACAAGCCGGCCGGCCCGACGCAGCCGCTGAGCGTGCTGCGCACCGAGTACCGGCGGGCGGACGCTGCCTACGCGGCCGCCGAGGTCGACGCCGACCTGCGCGCCGGGCTGGGCGCCGCCGAACGCGAGGCGGAGTCCGCCCGCATCGCGATCGACTCGCTGGCCGAGCCGGTCCGGGCCAGGGCGAACGAGCTGCTGCACAGCCCTGACGGCTCGGAGGTGTCGACCCGGCGGGCGGCGGCCGCGCAGGCGGGACGGGCACTGCGGGAGGTCGAGGCGCGGCTGCAGGCGGCGCACACCGAGCTGGCGCTGGCCCGCAAGGACCGCGACGAGTACCGGCCCCAGCGCACCTCGCTCGCCCCGTACGGCGCGCCGACCGACATCGAGCACGGCACGGCGCTGATCGAGCAGGTGGCCAGCGACCGGGCCGGCGCCGAGCGGGCCGCGTCGACGGCGGAGGTCCGCCGGGAGGCCGCCGCCGCCGAGGTGCGCAACGTGGAGGTGTCCTCGGAGGGCTACGAACGCCTGGTCCAGGGCTTCGACGACCTGGTTCCCGCACGGTCCGGCGCCGACGGTGGTGAGGAGCCCGCCCCCTTCGACGGGGACGTGAACGCGGCCTCGCAGCGCTGGGTGGCTGCCCGGGGCACCCTGCGGGAGGCGGCCGGCGCCCGCGAGGCGGTGGACACCGAGGTGCGGCGGGCGGCCGACGCCGTCGCCCACCACGCCCAGGAGGCGCGCTTCGGCACGGTGTCCAGCCCGGTCCGGCAGCACATCCTGGGCGTGTCCCGGGCGGAGATGCCGCCGCTGGCCGGCGACTGGGCGCGGGCGCTGCGGCCCCGGCTGCGGTCGCTCGAGGACGATCTGACCAACATCGGGCGGCACCGGGCCGGCATCGTGCTGCGCCTGCAGGGCATGGTCGGCGAGGCGCTGCGTACCCTGCGGCTGGCGCAGCGGCTGTCCCAGCTGCCGGACGGGCTCTCGGACTGGTCGGGCCAGCAGTTCCTCCGGTTCCGGTTCGACGAGATCGACGACGACACGCTGCTCACCCAGCGGCTCGGCGAGGTCGTCGACCGCACCGCGGAGGGCTACCTGAGCGGCGGCAAGGAGCAGCGCGACGGGCTGTCGCTGCTGCTGCGCGGGGTCCGGGCGGCGATGCCCAAGGGCGTCCGGGTGGAGATGCTCAAGCCGGACGCCGTGCTGCGCACCGAACGGCTGCGGGTGTCCGAGATCCGGGACGTGTTCTCCGGCGGCCAGCAGCTCACCGCCGCGATCGTGCTCTACTGCACGATGGCCGCGCTGCGGGCCAACCAGCGCGGCGAGGGCCGCCGGCCGCACGCCGGCGTGCTGTTCCTGGACAACCCGATCGGCCGGGCGTCGGCCGGGTACCTGCTGGAGCTGCAGTTCGGCGTCGCGCAGGCCCTCGGCGTGCAGCTGGTGTACACGACCGGGCTGTTCGACGCCGGGGCGCTCAGCACGTTCCCGCTGATCGTGCGGCTGCGCAACGACGCCGACCTGCGGGCCGGCCGCAAGTACCTCTCGGTGGACGAGCAGATTGCCCGGCGGCTGGACGAGCTGCCGGCCGAGGACGGCACCGGTCAACTGGCCGCCGTCCGGGTGTTCCGCCGCCCCGAACCGGCCGACCGCGAGCCCGAGCCGGTCGGCTGACCGGGACCGACAGGAGCCCGTGCCCGGTCGGCTGACCGGGTCAGCGGGCGTCCGGGCCGGGGCGTTCGACCGGGTGGGTGGCGCCTTCAGCGGCCTGTCCGGCCGGGCGGGCGCGGCGCGCGGGTGATACACGTCAGTACGTGACAACTTCCGCGCCCACCTCCAGGGCCCGGCTGCTGGCCGATGTCCGGCTGGTCCGCCGGGTGGTCGGGCTGCTGCTGCCGCACCGGTGGCGGATCGCCGGGCTGGCCGGCTGCGTGCTCGTCCAGGCACTGGCCGCGGCCGCCGCGCCGTTCCTGATCCGGGCGATGCTGGACGACGCGCTGCCCCACCACAACCTCACGCTGCTGGTCGGGCTGTGCGCCACGACGGCCGGGGCCGCCGCGCTGGGCGGCGTCACCGGGGTGCGGGCGACGCTGCTGGCGCACTCCACCGGGCAGCGGGTGGTGCACGGGCTGCGGACCTCGATGTTCGACCACCTGCAGCGCATGCCGCTGACGTTCTTCACCCACTCCCGCACCGCGGAGCTGCAGACGCACCTGGTCAACGATGTGGACGGGCTGGTCGTGGTGCTCACCGTGGCGGCCAGCGCGGCGGTGCAGAACGGCATGCTGCTGCTGGCCATCGGCACCGCGCTGATGTTCCTGGACTGGCGGCTGGGGCTGGTCGCGGTCGGGGTGGCCGCGCTGCTGATGGCGGTGACCGGGCGGATCGGCAAGGAGCGGCGCGAGCTGACCTGGCGGCGGCAGCGCGGCTTCTCGGCGCTCGGCGGGCTGATCGAGGAGTCGCTGTCCCAGTCGGCCGTGCTGCTGGCCCGCACCCTCGGCCGCGACGGTGACCAGCGCGACCGGTTCCGGGCCGAGTCCGGCCGGCTCGCCGACACCCAGCTGCGCGCCGCGATGGCCGGCCGGTGGCGCACGGCGGTCCGGGGCGCGGCGCTGATCACGCTGCCGGCCGCCGTGTACACCGTGGCCGGCATCCAGCTCGCCGCTGGGGTGACCCTGAGCATCGGCACGATCGTCGCCTTCGCCACCACGCTGACCAGGGTGATCCGGCCGGTCACCGCGCTGCAGAACGCCGGCCAGGGGTTCACCGGCTCGCTGGCGCTGTTCGAGCGGATCTTCGGGGTGCTGGACCTGCCGGCGCCGGTGGGGGCGGCGGCCGACGCGCCCCGGCTGCGGGTCGGCGCCGGTGCCGTCGAGGTGGACGGCGTGACGGTGCGCTACGACGGGACGGAGCAGTCGGCGCTGGACGGAGTGAGCCTGCGCGCGGCGCCGGGCGCGATGACCGCGGTGGTCGGAGCGTCCGGGGCCGGCAAGAGCACGCTGGCCCAGGTGCTGCTCGGGCTGCACCGCCCGGACCGGGGGCGGGTGTTGGTGGACGGGCAGGACCTGGCGACGGTGGCCCCGGGCTCGATCTCGGACGCGATCGGCTTCGTCGCGCAGGACACCTACCTGTTCCACACCTCGGTCCGGGAGAACCTGCTGTTCGCCCGGCCCGACGCGACGGAGGAGCAGGTGGTCGCCGCGTGCCGGGCCGCCCAGATCCACGAGCTGATCGCCGAGCTGCCGAAGGGCTACGACACGGTCGTCGGCGACCGGGGCCACCGGTTCTCCGGCGGCGAGCGGCAGCGGCTCTCGCTGGCCAGGCTGCTGCTGCGGGACCCGCCGATCGTGGTGCTTGACGAGGCGACCAGCGCGCTGGACACACGCACCGAGGCCGCCATCCGGGCCACCCTGTCCAGCCGGGACGCCAGCCGCACCACCGTGGTCATCGCGCACCGACTGTCCACCGTGCGCGCCGCCGACCGCATCGTGGTGCTCGACCGCGGCCGCGTGGTCGAGCAGGGCAGCCACGCCGAGCTGCTGGCCCTGCACGGCTACTACCGCCGACTGGTCGAGGCCGGCGAACCAACCCGCCGCAACGCCCCCACCGACGCCGCCTGATCCACCCCGCCGCACGGGGCGCCCGCCGCACTCCGGCCGTCCAGGTCCGCCGCCCAGACTGTGCACGGTCTGTGCGGTGTGGGAACGGTCTGTGCGGACCTGCCCGAGCGCCTCCCACCGGTTCAGCCCGCTCAGCGCCGCCCCGAGGCCCGCGCTGGTGCATCTCCGCCATCACGTTGGCCACCCCGGGCCTTGAACAGCGTGCCCATCCCGTTTTCCGGACTCGGTCTGTGTCGGCCCGGTGCGGCCATCGCCTCGGTCAGCTCGCGGGAGGCCGCGCTGAGCCGCCGGCCGGCCGCCTCCGAGGCGCAGCTGCCGACCAGCGTGGCGAACGCCCTCAGGTCGTCTCGCCGATCTCGCTGACCTTGCGGGCCTGCGGGATGGGTCGGACTCGGGCGCTGGTAAACCGTCTTGTCGACCAAAACTTAGGTTAGGCTCAGCACGCCCATGCGGGGCTGGTATGCGCGTTCCCGGTGCGCCGGACGACCGAAGGAGCTGTTGGATGGGCGTCAGGGAAGCGGTCGTCATCGCGATGCACAGCATGCGGACGGCGAGACTGCGGACCCTGCTCACCGCGGCGGGCATCGTGCTCGGCGTCGCGGCGGTCATCGTGCTGATCGGCCTCGGCACCGGCATGCGCACCGGGTTCAACGCCAAGTTCGGCCCGATGAGCACGTCGATCACGGTCAGCAAGACCAACCAGGCCGAGCCGGGCGGCAACTCGGTGAAGAGCCTCACCGAGTCCGACATCGTCGCACTCACGCGCCCCGGGGCGGCCCCGTCCGTGGTCGCCGTGACCCCGCTGCGCAACGGGGCCGCGCTGATCAGCTACGAGGACCGGGACTACCGGGCGAGCCTCGCCGGCACCACGCCGAACTACCTCGCGGTGCGCAACCGTTCGATCCTGGCCGGCTCGATGTTCACCGACCAGGACAACCGGGACCGGGCCAGGGTCGTGGTGCTCGGGACCAGGGTCGTCCGCTACCTGTTCGACGGCGACGTGGTGAAGGCGCTCAACTCGAACGTCCGGGTCGGCCGGCTCACCATGCGCGTGGTCGGCGTGCTGGCGCCGGGCGGGGAGGATCTGGACGGCGTCGGGGTGGTGCCGCTGAACTCCTCGCGCGCGCTGTTCGCCGGCGGCACGAACCTCAACGGCATCGGCGTGCTCGCCACGGACGTCAACTCGGTGCCGGCGGCCACCGCGCAGGTCAACCGCATCCTCGACGAGCAGCACGGGATCACCGAGCCCGGCCAGCGCGACTACAACACCACGCAGATGGTGCAGCAGCTCCTCCAGGTCAACGGGTTCATCGACCTGCTCCAGCGGTTCACCCTCGCGGTGGCCGGTGTCGCGCTGTTCGTCGGCGCGCTCGGCCTCGCCAACATCATGGTCGTCACCGTGGCCGAGCGGACCAGCGAGATCGGCATCCGCAAGGCCATCGGCGCCCGCCGCGCCGCGATCATGAAACAGTTCCTGGTCGAGTCGATGTCGGTGTCCGGCGTCGGCGGGGTGGGCGGCGTGCTGCTGGGGATCGTGCTCGTGCTGGTGGGGCGTGAGCTGATGCCCAGGGTGCTGCCGGGGATGGGGGCGCCCGAGCTGTCCGTGCTGGGCGTCGCCATCGCGTTCGCGGTGAGCCTGGTCATCGGGCTGCTCGCCGGCTGCTACCCCGCCTACCGGGCCGCCCGGCTGCACCCCGTCGACGCGCTGGGTTACTAGGCGGGCCCCCGCGGCGGGCCTCGGCCGCTAGCGCCGCGGGGTGATCACGACGGGGCAGGGGGCGTGCCGCACGGCGCTGCGTGCGACCCGGCCCAGCCCCGGGGTGCCGCCGACCCGGCTGCCGCCGACGACGAGCAGGTTGGCCTCCAGCCGGTCGTTGACCAGCTCGTGCGGGTGGGCCCGGAGCAGCCGGGAGGTGGCGCGCACCCCGAACCGGTGCTCGGTGAGGAAGCGCACGCCGGCATCCAGGGTGGCAAAACCCCTGGTCAGCGCCGAGTCCAGGCCCACGCTGCGCTCGGCGAACGACACGGGTGTGCCGTGCAGCACCATCACCGAGCCGTCGAGCACGGCGGCGCAGGCCGCCGCGTCGGCGAGCACGTCCGCGTCGTCGGGCAGCTGCTGGACGGCCGCCACCACGCGGGGCTCCTCGGCCTCGGACCAGGACGGCCGGTTGACCAGTACGGCGGTGCCCGCCGCCGTCGACTCCGCGATGTCGTTGACCACCCGCGACCAGCCGGCGGCGACCCCCGGGCACGGCTGCGCATCGTCGGCCGGCATGGTGGGGCTCGCCACCAGCTCGAAGCCGGCGCGGTTGCGCCAGGTGACCAGCCAGCGCGGGAGGGCGGTGTCGGGCGCCTGCATCACGATGAGCCGCGAGTGCGCCGTGACCAGTGGTTGGGCGAATGCGGTACTTCCGGGTCCCATGCTCTTCACCATTCAGGCGGGTGTCGGCGTCGAGGCTCCTCCGGCGGACCTGCTCGGACAAGGGCCGAGCGGGCCTCGTGAGGTGGCTTTCGCCGAGTGGCGGTCCGGGGTCCGCGGGGAACTCTCGCGACCTCTGCCCGGTTCGGCGACACCCACACTAGTCCCCACTCGTCAGTCCGGCGAGGTTGCCCCGACCTGTGTCGCGGTGCGCCGGATCGCCGCCCAGGTGTCCACCGGCAGCGGGATTCCGTCGGCCAACCGGGCCGCGCGCGTGCGCTGCTCGGGCTCGCCGGGCGCCAGCACCGCCACGTCGGGATCGATCGGCCGGCTGGACAGCACCCAGTCCAGGTACTCGAGCCCGATCCGCTCGAACTCGGCCTCCGTACCGAGCAGGCGCGGCGACAGGTAGATCGACAGCATCCCGTTCGAGATGCCCCGGGGGGTCGGTCCCACCGGACCGGCGCACCCGCCGCCGGTCAGCGCGCCGGCCAGCAGCTCGCAGATCAGCGCCAGCCCGGAGCCCTTGTGCTCGCCGAACGCCCGGATCGCGCCGGTGCCGTTCGAGGCGCGGCGCAGATCGGTGTCCGCGTAGTCGCCGTACAGCACGCGGGGGTCGCCGGACAGCTCGGCGTCCTCGCTGATCAGCGCGTCCGGGGGCAGCGCCTTGCCGCCGTAGGAGGCGACCTGCACCTTGCCCTCGGCGACCAGCGAGGTGGCGAAGTCCAGGATCACCGCCCGGTCGGGCAGTGGCAGGCCGGCCGCGAACGGCGCTGTGGAGAACCGCTTCGCCACCCCGCCGAAGGGCGCCACCAGCGGGGACTCGGTGACGTTGACGAAGTGCACCGAGACGAGGCCGGCGCGCACGGCGGCCTCGGCGAACGCGCCGACCCGCCCGATGTGCCCGGCGTTGCGCAGCGCCACGACGCAGCTGCCCTGCTGCCGCGCGCGCTCGATGCCCAGGTCCACGGCCTGCGTGGCGACGGTCTGGCCGAAGCCCCGGCAGCCGTCCAGCACGACGAACGCGCCGCCGTCGGTGACCACCTCGACGGACTGACCGGCCAGCACGAAGCCGGAGCGCAGCCAGTCCGCGTACAGCGGCACCCGGACCACACCGTGGCTGTCGTGCCCGGTCAGGTTGGCCTCGACCAGGTTGTCCGCGATCCGGTCGGCCTCCTCGTCCGCGCAGCCCGCCGCGCTGAAGATCTCCCGTACCGTGCGGCGCAGTGCCTCCGCCGACACCACGTGCACCCGGTTCGTCTCGTCTCGATCGAGTTCGTTCGCTCCCACCTGACCAGGATGTCCGGCCGGCCCGGCTGCCGCTTGTCCGGGGCCGGGTGGGGGGTTGGCCCCCCGTGCGGGGTAGGGCGGCGGCCGGCCGGTTGTAGGGACGGCTCGATCGGCTCGCGGCCGGATCCGGGGGACCGTGGGGACCAGTCCGGAACACGATGTCCGGCCCGGCACCTGGAGCACCGATGTCCCGTCAGTTGGAGTACCCGCGCGGGGTCCGTACCCGCGACGAACCGCGCCCCGTCGAACTGACCGGCGTCGTATCGGGTGACGCCGAACTGACCGGCATCGCATCGGGCGACGCCGAGCTGGATGCCGGACCGGAGGGCGCCCGGTCGGACCGGATGCACCGGATCCGGCTGCACGGCGAGCAGATCGCCTACCAAGAGGCCGGTCGGCACAGCGGGGGACCGGTGGTGTTGCTCGTGCACGGGCTGGCCAGCAGCTCCGCCACCTGGCGGGACGTGCTGCCGGTGCTCGGCCGGCGGGCCCACGTGCTGGCCCCCGACCTGCTCGGCTCCGGGCGTTCCGCGAAGCCGGCCGGCGCGGACTACTCGGTGGGCGCGCACGCCGCCCGGCTGCGTGACCTGTTGCGGGCGCTCGGGCTGTCCAGCGCGAGCGTGGTCGGCCACTCGTTCGGCGGCGGGGTGGCGATGAGCTTCGGCTACCAGTTCCCGGAGCGCACGGACGGCCTCGGCCTGGTCGCCAGCGGTGGCCTCGGCCCCGAGCTGACCATGGCGTTGCGCGCGGCGACGGTGCCCGGCGCGGTGCTCGCCGCGCACGCGGTGGCCTCGGCGGCGCCCCGGTGGCTGCACCGCGCGGCCGGCCGGGCCGCCACCGGGCTGGGTCTGGTCGGTCGGGCCGACCTGGCCGCGGTGGGCAAGGCGCTGGGCGGGCTCGCCGACCCGGCCGCGCGGGTGGCGTTCCTGCACACCCTGCGCGGAGCCGTCGACTGGTCCGGGCAGCGGCTCACCGCGCTCGACCGGCTCGAGCTGCTCGCGGAGCTGCCCGTGCTGCTGGTCGCCGGCCGCCGCGACGGCTGCATCCCCTACCGGCACACCCTGCGGGCGCACGACCAGCTACCGGGCAGCCGGCTGGCGCTGCTGGACACCGGGCACTTCCCGCACCACGAGCAGCCCGACGCGGTGGCCCGGCTGATCGCCGAGGTCCTGGTGCCGGCCCGGCCCGCCGCTGTGGCCGCGGTGCCGAGCGGGGTGCGGCTCGCTCCCCGGGCCAGCTGACCGGTCGGCGCGGCGCCACCCCGGCCGCCGGGAGTCTCCTACGATCGGGTCGGCCCCTCGGTTGCGGCCCGCGCACCGGTGGGGGACGAACGTGGAGGCGTGAACATGACCGATGCCGGGCTGCCGCTGGCCGGGATGCGTGTGGTGGAGGTGTCGTCGTTCGTCGCGGCGCCGCTGGGTGGCATGACGCTGGCCCAGCTCGGTGCCGAGGTGATCCGGATCGACCCGCTCGGCGGTGCGCCCGACCATCACCGCTGGCCGCTGGCGCCGTCGGGCACCTCGCTGTACTGGGCCGGGCTGAACAAGGGCAAGAAGTCGGCGTCGGTGGACCTGCGCTCGGCGGAGGGCCAGGCGCTGGTCACCCGGCTGATCACCGAGTCCGGGCCGG
The DNA here is from genome assembly GCA_036272155.1 of Pseudonocardia sp. Classification (GTDB taxonomy): domain Bacteria; phylum Actinomycetota; class Actinomycetes; order Mycobacteriales; family Pseudonocardiaceae; genus Pseudonocardia. The sequence continues at coordinate 3,384 of DATAZG010000065.1, read as the reverse complement.
ACGGCGGCATCGTGCTCACCAACTCGGTCGGCCGGGGCTGGCTGAGCTACGACGCGCTGGTCGGGCACCGGCCGGACCTGATCCACGTGCAGATCGAGGGCCACCACGACGGCACGCCGGCGGTGGACTACACGGTCAACGCGGCCGTCGGGTTCCCGATGGTGACCGGCCCGGAGGGGCATGCCGACCCGGTGAACCACGTGCTGCCGGCGTGGGACATCGCCTGCGGCCTGTACTCGGCGCTGGGCATCCTCGGCGCGGACCGGCAGCGCCGCGTGTCCGGGCGCGGGCAGCGGATGAGCGTGGCGCTGTACGACGTGGCGCTGGCCGCCGCCGGCAACCTGGGGTTCCTGGCTGAGGCGCAGGTCAGCCGGGTCGTGCGCAAGCGGTACGGCAACTACCTGTACGGCGGTTTCGCCCGTGACTTCAGCACCCGCGACGGCGGCCGGGTGATGGTGGTCGCGCTGACCAGGCGGCACTGGGCGGACCTGCTCACGGCCACCGAGCTGGTCGACGTCGTGGGGGCGCTGGAGAAGAGCCTCGGTGTCGACTTCAACACCGAGGACGACCGGTTCGAGTACCGGGAGGTGCTGGCCGGGCTGCTGTCACGCTGGTTCGCCCGCGCCGACCTGGCCGAGGTGACGGCGGCGCTGGCCGGCACCTCGCTGCTCTGGTCGACGTACAACACGTTCACCGACCTCGTCGCGGACGCCGGCGACGGTCCGGCGATCGCCGGCAACCCGATGATGGCACTGATCGACCAGCCCGGCGTCGGGCCGCACCTGGCCCCCGGGCTGCCGGTGTCGCTGGACGGGTCCTCGCCCCGGCCGGTGCGGGCGCCCGTGCTCGGCGAGCACACCGACGGGCTGCTCGACCGGCTCGGGCTGTCCGCCGCCGAGATCGCCGACCTGCACGAACGCGGCGTCGTACGCGGCGCCGAGGCCTGACTGGCGCGGCGCGTACGGCGGTAGCGGCGGGTCGGCGTCAGCCCCGGTCGGCGTCGACGTCGGCCAGCCAGCGGAGCAGGTGGGCGGTCAGGGCGGCGGGTGCGTCGAGCTGGATCAGGTGGCCGGCGTCGGGCACGATGTGCGCCCGCGCGCCGGGGATCAGCTCGGCCAGCCGGTGGGCCCGGTCCACCGGGATCCAGCTGTCCGCCTCGCCCCAGATGACGGTGACCGGCAGGTCGAGCGAGGGGTAGTGCGGCTCGACCTCGTCGGTGTAGCGCTGGTCGGCCTGCGCGATCTGCCGGTAGAACGCCGCCTGCCCGCGCTCGCCGAGCCACGGCCCGACCAGCATGTCCTCCGCCGCCCGGGTCAGCGGCTGGGCCGCCGCCGTCCCCACGTACGCGCGCACCAGCGCCTCGTGCATGACCGCCGGGATCGCCCCGAACACCTCGGAGTTCGCGCCGACCAGCCGGAAGAACTCGGACCCCCACGGGGCCAGCGCCACCACGTCGACCAGCGCCAACGACCGGTAGGCGGCCCCGTGCAGCAGGTGGGCGCGCAGTGCCACGGCGCCACCGAAGTCGTGCGCGACCACGTGCGGCAGCGCGTCCGGCCCGGCCAGCTCCCAATGGGCCAGCAGCGCGGTGAACAGCTCGCCCTGGGCTCCCAGCGACACGTCCTGCCCGGCCGCCATCGTCGACTCGCCGTAGCCGGCCATGTCCCACAGGTACGTGCTGAACCGGGCGCTCAACGCCTCCGCGATCGGCCGCCACAGCCGCGACGACCACGGCGTGCCGTGGCAGAGCACCAGCGGCGGCCCCGAACCGAGCCGGGACCACCGGATCTCCTCGCCGCGCCAACAAAAGGTCTCGGTGAGCATCCCCCCACCCTGCCCGCTCCCACCGCCCCCGTCGCCCCAAGAACGACGGGTTAATACGGAGAGTGACGGTCCCGGCGCCCGGGGGCGGCGACACACGGCTCGGCGGGGGCGGACACGCCGCGCGGATCGACCGGTCGGCGCGAGGTCGCGAGACACACCGGGGAGGTCTGCCGAGGCGCGCGGGAGGGTGGACTAATCTGCTCTCACCCCGGTCCCAGAAGTACGTGTGCAGGGAGAGTTGTGTCTGATTCCTTCGTCCACCTGCATGTGCACACCGAGTACTCGATGCTGGACGGCGCGGCCAAGGTCGGCGCGCTGTTTGCCGAGGTCGAGCGCCTGGGAATGCCCGCGGTGGCGATGACGGACCACGGCAACATGTACGGTGCGGCCGAGTTCTACCGGACCGCGAAGCGCACCGGGATCAAGCCGATCATCGGCATCGAGGCCTACCTCGCGCCGGCCAGCCGGCACGTCAAGAAACCGGTCTTCTGGGGCGACCGGGGCCAGCGCGGCGGCGGGGCCGAGGAGGGCGGCATCGGCAAGGACGTCGGTGGCGCCGGCGCGCACACCCACATGACGATGCTGGCACAGAACGTGACCGGCCTGCGGAACCTGTTCCGGCTGTCCTCGCGCGCCAGCCTGGAGGGCATGTACCGCAAGCCCCGGATGGACCGCGAGATCGTCGCCGAGCACTCCGAGGGCATCATGGCCACCACCGGCTGTCTGGGTGGCGAGGTGTCCACCCGGTTGAAGCTGGGCCAGTTCGACGAGGCGCTGCAGGCCGCTTCGGACTTCCGGGACATCTTCGGCCCCGACAACTTCTTCCTCGAGGTGATGGACCACGAGATCGCCGAGGAACGCGCGCTGCGCACCCAGCTGCTGGAGGTCGGCCGCCGGCTGAACCTGAAGCCGGTGGCGACGAACGACTCGCACTACGTCACCGTCGACCAGGCCAAGACGCACGACGCGCTGCTGTGTGTGCAGTCCGGCCGGATGCTGAGCGACCCGAACCGGTTCAAGTTCGAGGGCGGCGGCTACTACCTGAAGTCGTCGGCGGAGATCCGCGAGTACTGGGACAAAGAGCTACCGGGTGCCGCGGCGAACACGCTGTACGTCGCCGAGCGCGTCGAGTCTTACGACGAGGCGTACGCGCACCAGGACCGGATGCCGATCTACGAGGTGCCCGAGGGCCACGACCAGTCGTCCTGGCTGCGCGACGAGACGATGCGCGGGCTGGCCTGGCGCTTCCCGGAGGGCGCGCCCGAGGGCTACCTGGAGCGCATCGAGCGCGAGCTCACGGTGATCATCGGCAAGGGCTTCCCGGCGTACTTCCTCGTGGTTGCCGACCTGATCACCTTCGCCCGCAAGTCCGGCATCCGGGTGGGCCCCGGGCGTGGTTCGGCGGCCGGTTCCCTGGTGGCCTACGTACTGGGCATCACGAACCTGGACCCGATCCCGCAGAAGCTGCTGTTCGAGCGGTTCCTGAACCCCGAGCGCGCGTCGATGCCCGATATCGACATCGACTTCGACGACCGCCGGCGCGGCGAGATGATCCGCTAC
>DATAZG010000064.1:0-1539 GCA_036272155.1 Pseudonocardia sp. | reverse complement strand
GTGGCCCTGGCCGAGGACCAGACGCTGACCGCGCAGGTCTGGCTGGCCCGGGTGGGCCGGGTCCCGCTGCTGCTGCTCGACTCCTACGTGGAGGAGAACGAGCCGGCCCTGCACGAGGTCACCGACCGGCTCTACGGCGGTGGCACCGAGCACCGGCTGCGCCAGGAGCTGCTGCTCGGCGTGGGCGGCGTGCGCGCGGTGCGGGCCTTCTGCGCCATCACCGGGCACGCCGAGCCGGAGGTGTTCCACACCAACGAGGGGCACGCCGGCTTCCTCGGCCTGGAGCGCATCCGCACCTACATCGGCCAGGGCCTGAGCTTCGACGAGGCGCTGGAGGCGGTCCGGGCCGGCACCGTGTTCACCACCCACACCCCGGTCCCGGCGGGCATCGACCGCTTCCCCCGCGACCTCATCGAGCGCTACTTCAGTAAGGACAGCTCCGACCCCGAGCTGCCGATCGCCGAGCTAGAGGTGCAGAGAGTGCTGGCGCTCGGGGCCGAGACGTTTCCCGGTGGCGACCCGCACGTGTTCAACATGGCCGTGATGGGCATGCGGCTGGCCCAGCGGGTCAACGGCGTGAGCAAGCTGCACGGCCAGGTCAGCCGGGAGATGTTCTCCGGCCTGTGGCCCGGCTTCGAGGAGGCCGAGGTCCCGATCGGCTCGATCACCAACGGCGTGCACCCGGCCACCTGGGTCTCGACCGGCCTGCTGGGCCTGGCCGACCCGGGGGCCGAGGTGCTCAGCCAGGGCGGCAACTGGGACTGGGAGCGCGTCGCCGACCTGCCCGCGGACCGGATCTGGGCCGCCCGGCGGGAGCAGCGGGCCGTGCTGGTGGCCGACGCGCGCCAGCGGCTGCGGGCGTCGGCGAAGCAGCGCGGCGCCAGCGAGGCCGAGCTGACCTGGATCGACGACGTGCTCGACCCGGACACGCTGACGATCGGCTTCGCCCGCCGGGTGCCGTCCTATAAGCGGCTCACGCTGATGCTGCACGACCAGGACCGGCTGACCGAGCTGCTGCTGGACGCCGAGCGCCCGATCCAGATCGTGATCGCGGGCAAGGCCCACCCGGCCGACGAGGGCGGCAAGCGGCTCATCCAGCAGATGGTCCGGTTCACCGACGACCCCCGGGTCCGCGGCCGCATCGTGTTCCTGCCCGACTACGACATGGAGATGGCCCGCTCGCTCGTCCGCGGCTGCGACGTCTGGCTGAACAACCCGCTCCGCCCGCTGGAGGCGTGCGGCACGTCCGGGATGAAGGCGGCGCTGAACGGCGGCCTGAACCTGTCCGTGCGGGACGGCTGGTGGGACGAGTGGTTCGACGGCGCCAACGGCTGGGACATCCCGTCCGCCGACGGCGTGCCCGACCCGGACCGCCGGGACGAGCTGGAGGCTTCGGCTCTGTACGACCTGCTCGAGAACTCGGTGTCGCCGCTGTTCTACGACCAGGACGCGGCCGGCGTGCCCGACGGCTGGGTGGAGATGATCCGGCACACGCTGCGGGTCCTCGGCCCGCGCGTCCCGGCCGAGCGGATGGTCCGC
>DATAZG010000063.1:0-164823 GCA_036272155.1 Pseudonocardia sp. | reverse complement strand
CCCAACTCGCCACTCACAGGGTCCGGGACCCATCGGCGGTGGTCGTCAGCTCCCATTCGTCGGTGTGCGGGGTGGCGAGCATGTCGCGGTGGGCCTTGGGGGAGAAGGGCCACAGGGCGGGCAGGCCGTCCTTGCCGAGGTACCAGCTGTCGCAACCACTGGTCCAGATGGTCTGGGGAAAGGCCGAGCGCATCTCGGCCATGAACCCTTCGGTGGCGTCGTCGCGCGGGGTGGCGGAGTCGAAGTCTCCGGCGCGCCAGCGTTCGATCCACCGCAGGGCGTAGTCCACCTGTGTCTCGGTGATCATGAAGAGCGACTGGTTGCCGATCGGCGAGTTCGGGCCGAGCAGCAGGAAGAAGTTGGGGAAGCCGGGCAGGGCGACGGTGCGGTAACCGCGCGGCTCGTCACTCCAGACCTTGGACAGCCGTAGCCCGTCCGGGCCGATGAGCTCGACGGGCCGCAGGTAGGCGTGGGCGTCGAACCCGGTGGCCAGCACGATGACGTCCAGCTCGTGCAGCCGGCCGTCGGTGGTGACGATGCCGCGCTCGGTGACGTGGTCGATCGCGGTGTCGACGAGCTCGGCCTCGCCGCGCTGGAACCGCTCGTAGAACCCGGAGGCGAAGATCATCCGCTTGCACATCGGCTTGTCCGAAGGGCGCAGCCGCTCGCGCAGCCGACGGTCGCGCACCCGGTACAGGTGGGCGTGCGACAGCGCGGTGATCAGCCGCCGCTGCCAGCCGGGGCGGATCACCGCCAGGCAGAACGACCGCTCGAACACCTCCTGCCAGAACCGGTACGCCAGCCGACCCCACCGGCGGTTCACGGCGGGGAACCGCTTGAGCAGGCCCCGGGTGAACGTGCTGTAGCGCGGGTTGGGGATCGGGAACACCCACTGCGGGGTGCGCTGGAACAGCGTGTAGGACGAGCAGCGCGGCGCGAGCGCCTTGGTGATCTGTACGCCGGTGGACCCGGTTCCGATCACCGCGACCCGGCGCCCGTCCAGCGGCACCGAGTGGTCCCAGCGCGCGGAGTGGAACACCGCGCCGGCGAAGGAGTCCAGGCCGGGGATCTCCGGGGTGCGGGGATGGTGCAGCACTCCGGAGGCCGAGAAGATGAAGTCGAACGTCTCCTCGTCCCCGTGCTTGGTGCGCACCCGCCATTGACCGGCCTGGGTCCACTCGGCCTCGTCGACCTCGGTGCCGAAGCGGATGTGGCGGTCGATGCCCAGCTCGGCCGCGACCCGGCGGAGGTAGTCCCTGATCTCGCCGCCCGGGGAGAACAGTCGCGTCCAGTCGGGATTCGGGGCGAAGGTGTAGCTGTAGTAGCGGGAGGGGACGTCACACGACAGCCCCGGGTAGGTGTTGGCCCGCCACGTGCCGCCCACCTGGTCGGCCTTCTCGTAGAGCACGAAGTCGTGGATGCCGGCGCGCTGCAGTTTCGCGGCCGTGCAGATGCCGGACATCCCGGCGCCGATGATCGCGATGCGCGGCTCACGTCTGCGGCTCACGGGACTCCTTTGTCTCACGAGTCGACTTTGTCTTACGAGTCGACTATTTCGTAAGTTACAGGATATTCGTCTTGTAAACTAGGTGGCGTGCCAACCCAGCTGGAACGAAGCTCGGCGACTCGGGAGAAGACGATCGCCGCGACCATCGAGTGCCTGGTCGAACGGGGCTACGCGGGTGCGACGATCGCGGCGGTGGCCGAGCGGGCCGGGGTGTCCCGGGGCGCGGTGAGCCACCAGTACCCCGACAAGGCGCGGCTGGTGGTGGACGTGGTCGAGGAGATCGGGCGGCGCCGGACCGCGGAGCTCCGGGCGGTCCTCGACACCGTGCCGGCGGGGGACCGGCGGATCGAGGTGGGCCTGGACGAGCTGTGGCAGGCGTTCAAAGGCCCCGTCTATGTCGCGGCGCTGGAGGTCTACGTCGGCGCGCGGACCGACCCGGACCTGCACCCGCGCGTACTGCGGCTCGAGCTCGACATCGACGAGGCGATCCGTGAGGTCGTGCGCGCCATGACCGGGCCGACGCGAAGCCCCGAGGAGCTGGACACGCGGGCCGATGTACTGATCAACACGCTCCGCGGCCTCGCACTCCTGTACGCCACCGGTGCGCCGACCGGGCCGCTCGAACTCGCGTGGAGCCGAGCACGGGCCGACTCGCGGGACGCCCTGAGCACGCTCCGCGCCTGAGCGGGGCGCGTCGGCTCGCCGGTGGGCGGCCGCGGGTGGATCATGGCCGCTCGGGGGTGCGGGATGGCGGGGCGATGGCCGGCGGGAGTGCCGCTGCTGCGCGGGGTGCTGCCGGTGCACCGGTCGCGGCTGCTGCCGGACGCGCTGGCCGGGGTGACCCTGGCCGCGCTCGCCATCCCCGAGGTGCTCGGCTACGCCCGCATCGCCGGCATGCCCGTCGTCACCGGGCTGTACACGATGCTGCTGCCGCTGGTCGTGTTCGCGCTGCTCGGGGCCTCGCGGCACCTGGTGATCGGCGCCGACTCGGCCACCGCGGCGATCATGGCCGCCGGTCTGGCCGCGCTGGCCGCCCCCGGCTCGCCGCGCTACGTGCAGCTGGCGGGCACCTCGGCGCTGCTGGTGGCGATCCTGCTGGTGCTGGCCCGGGTGCTCCGGCTGGGCTTCCTGGCCAACTTCCTGTCCCGCACGGTGCTCGTCGGCTTCCTCACCGGCGTCGGCATCCAGGTCGCCGTCGGGCAGCTCGGGCAGCTGCTCGGGGTGCCCGAGGGCGGCGGGTCCACCGTGCGGCAGCTGTGGCAGGTGCTGGGCGGGCTGCCGGGCGCGCACCCGGTCACCCTGGCGGTGTCGCTCGCGGTGCTCGCGGTGGTGCTCGGGTGCCGGTGGGTGGCGCGGCGGATCCCGGGCGCGCTGCTCGCGGTGGTCGGCGCCATCGTGGCCAGCCACCTGCTCGCGCTGCCGGCGTACGGGGTGGCGGTGCTCGGCACGGTGCCGGCGGGGCTGCCCGGGTTGGCCGTGCCCGGGCTGACCAGCGCCGACCTCGCCGCCCTGCTGCCCATGGTGGTGTCGATGGCCGTGGTGGTGCTGGCGCAGAGCGCCGCCACCTCCCGGGCGTACGCGCTGCGATACGGCGAGCCGATGGACGGGGACGGCGACCTGGTCGGGATGGCCGGCGCGAACCTGGCCGCCTCGGTCACCGGGGCGTTCGTGGTCAACGGCAGCCCGACCAAGACGCAAATGGTGGACAGCGCCGGCGGTCGGAGCCAGCTCGCCCAGCTCAGCGCGGCCGTCGTGGTGCTGCTGGTGCTGGTGGTGCTGACCGGGCCACTTGCGGCGCTGCCCCTGGCCGCGCTGGCCTCGGTGGTGTTCCTGATCGGCGCCGAGCTCGTCGACCTGGCCGGGCTGCGCCGGATCTACCGGGTGCGCCGGACCGAGTTCGGCGTGGCCGTGCTGACCGCGGCGGCCGTCGTCTTCCTCGGCGTGGAGCAGGGCATCCTGCTGGCCATCGCGGCCTCCGTGGTCGACCACCTGCGGCACAGCTACCACCCGCGCAGCAGCGTGCTGGCCAAGTCGCCGGCCGGGCACTGGCGGTCACTGCCGGTGGCGCCCGGGGCCCGCAGCACCGCCGGCTTCGTGATCTACCGGTTCGGCACCAGCCTGTACTTCGCCAACGCATCGCGGCTGGCCCAGGACGTGCGCCTGCTGGTGGGAACGGGTCCGCCGGTGGCCTGGTTCTGCCTGGACGGCGCGGCGCTCGGGGACGTGGACTACTCCGCCGCGCTGGTGCTCGACGCGGTGTTCGACGAGCTGCGCGGCGGGGGCATCCGGGCGGTCTGCTCCAACATCATCGACCCCGTGCGCCGGGACCTGGACCATTACGGGCTCAGCGCGAAGATCGGCGCGGACGGCTACTTCGCCACGTCCGGTGAGGTGCTCGAGGCCTTCCAGGCCCGGGGGCGGTGAACCCCCGGGCCCCCGGGCCGGCGCGGCGGGGTGCGTCCGGCTACCAGGGCAGCGGGCCATGGGCGCTGCCGAAGGTCCCGGTGGGGCCGTCCGGGCCGACCTGCGCCATCCGCACGATGATCTCGGCCCCCTCCTCGACGGTCTGGGTGCCGGTGTTCCCGTTCAGGTCGGTCTTGGTGTAGCCGGGCTCGACCGCGTTGATCCGGATGTTCGGGAACGCCTTCGCGTACTGCACGGTGATCATGTTGACCACGGTCTTCGAGGCGGGGTAGGCGACGCCCGGGTAGAAGTGCGTCGGGCCGCTCGGGTCGCTGATCAGGGCCAACGAGGCCAGCCCGCTGCTGAGGTTGACCACCACCGGGGCGGCCGAGCGCGCCAGCAGCGGCAGGAACGCGTGCAGCACGCGCACCGTGCCGAACACGTTCGTCTCGAACGTCTCCCGCATCAGGTCGGCGGTGACGTCGGCGGGGCCGACCATGGCGTTGCCGGGGCCCCGCTCCTCGACGCCGGCGTTGTTGACCAGTACGTCCAGCCCTCCGTCGGCCTCGATGGCCTTCGCGGCGGCCTGCACCGACGCGTCGTCGGTGATGTCCAGCTGGACGGCCCGCGCGCCCAGCGCCTCGGCGGCCCGCCGGCCGCGGTCGGCGTCCCGGCTGCCGAGGTAGACGGTGTGGCCGGCCGCGATGAGTTGGCGGGCGGCCTCGTAGCCGAGGCCCTTGTTCGCTCCGGTGATCAGTGTTGTTGTCATGCCTCCACCCTGCTGCGTGGCCGGGTGATCAGCCAGGCGTCCCGTCTTCCTGGGACTGCTGATACCAGGCAGCCGGCCGGCCGGCGGTGCATCCTGGCGGCATGACGACGGCGGAGTTCGGCAAGGCGCTACGGCACTGGCGCGACCAGGTCTCGCCGGAGACGGCCGGCCTGCCCGCCGGCGGCCACCGGCGCGCGGCGGGGCTGCGCCGCGAGGAGCTGGCCTGGCTGGCCGGCATCTCCGTCGACTACGTCACCCGCCTCGAGCAGGGCCGGGCCACCAACCCGTCGGCGCAGGTCATCGAGGCGCTGGGCCGGGCGCTGCGGCTGTCCGCCGAGCAGCGGGCGCACCTGTTCCGGCTGGGCGGCCTGGTGCCACCGGGCCCGGACATGGTGCCCGCGTACATCACGCCTAGCGTGCAGCGCCTGCTGGACCGGCTGGTCGGCGCCGCGGTCGGGGTGTACGACGCGTCCTGGAACCTACTGCTGGCCAACCCGCTGTACGCGGCACTCATGGGTGATCCGTCCGGCTGGCGGGGCAACGAGCGCAACGGTGTGTGGCGCAACTTCGTCGGCGGGGGCAACCGGACCCGGCAGACCCCGGAGGAGCGGCGGGCGTTCGAGGTCGCGCTCGTCGCCGATCTGCGCGAGACCGCCGGCCGCTACCCGGCCGACCAGCAGCTGCGCCGGCTGGTCGCGGACCTGCTGGCGAACAGCGCGCGGTTCGCCGAGCTGTGGGACTCCGGCGCTGTGGGCCGCCACGAGGCCGCCCGCAAGATCATCGACCACCCGACGGTGGGCCCACTGACGCTGGACTGCGACCGGTTCAGCACGGACGGCTGCGACCTGCGGATCATGATCTACACGGCCGAGCCGGGCACCCCGGACGACGAACGCCTGGCGCTGCTCGCCGTGCTCGGCACCCAGTCGCTCGTCGGCTAGGGCGCGTGGGACCGGCCCTCCGGGGAGGGTCGGTGTGGCTGGTCCGGCCCGGGTGCGGCAGGTTGTCGCCCATGGCAACCGTGTCCTGGAAGGCGCAGCCGGAGGACCACGACTACCCGTCCGCCGTCGCCTACCTCTCGCTGCTGGCGCCCGCCTCGCTGGCCGAGGAGCTGGTGCACCGGATGCGCGGCGCGCCGATCGAGCACTACCGGGCGATGGGCATCCTCCGGGCGGCCGGCCTCTCGCCCCTGGCCGCCGACGACCCGCACGTGGCCGACGACCTGGCCAAGGTGCACGACCAGCTGGCACTCTCACCCGTGCTGCTGGTGCGGGGCGAGCTGCGCACCGGGCTGCCGCTGATCGTGGCCGACGGTTTCCACCGGCTGTGCGCCAGCTACCACGTCGACGAGACCACCGACATCCCGTGCCGGATTGTGGACCGCCCGGCCAGCTTCCGTTAGGCACGCGAGCCGGGGCGGTGTGTCACGATTGGGCGATCGCAGCTCACGAACCGCGCCGCCCGGGCGTCTACCCGGTGTGATGGTGCGACCGTTCGAACAGATCGTGTCCGAGTACGGGCCCGCCGTGTTGCGGGTGTGCCGAGCCGTGGTGGGCCCGGTCGACGCCGAGGACGCCTGGTCCGAGACGTTCCTGTCCGCGCTGCGGGCGTATCCGGAGCTGCCGGTCGACGCCAACGTGGAGGCCTGGCTCGTCACCATCGCGCACCGCAGGGCGATCGACCTGACCCGGGCCAGGGCCCGGCGGCCGGTCGCTGTCGCGGAGCCACCAGAGCCCGCCGCGCGAACCCTGGCCGGTCCCGGCCTCGACAGTGGGGATGCCGACGAGCTGTGGCACGCCCTGCGTGAGCTGCCGGACAAGCAGCGGACCTCGGTCGCCTACCACTACCTGGGCGGCCTGCCCTACCGGGAGATCGCCTCGATCACCGGCGGCAGCGAGGACGCCGCGCGCCGGGCCGCGGCCGACGGGATCAAGAAGCTGCGGGCGAGCTACCTGCCCGCCGAGGACACCGAAGGAGCACGGCGATGACCGAGCCGGCCGAGCCCGACACGATCAACGGGGTTCGCCCCACCGAGCTGTTCGCCGCCCTCCGCACCGGCGAGGACACCACCATGACCCGACTGCGGAGCCGACTGGCCGCCGAGGCGGAGCGCGACGGCCTGCTGGACGTCGGCTACCGCACCATGGACAGTCCCGTCGGCACGCTGCTGCTGGCCGCGACCGGCCAGGGGCTGGTCCGGGTCGCCTACCCGGGTCAGGACCACGACGCCGCGCTGGCCAAGCTGGCCGAGGTGGTCGGGCCGAGGGTCCTGTACGCCCCGGCCCGCCTCGACGAGGTCTGCCGGCAGCTGGAGCAGTACTTCGCCGGCCGGCGCACGATGTTCGAGGTGCCGCTGGACCTGCGGCTGTCCAGCGGGTTCCGCCGGGCCGTGCTGGCCCACCTGACCGACATCGGCTACGGCCGCACCGAGAGCTACCGCGAGGTGGCGGTGGCGGCGGGCAGCCCGAAGGCGGTGCGCGCGGTCGGGACGGCGTGCGCGACGAACCCGTTGCCGCTGGTGCTGCCGTGCCACCGGGTGGTCCGCTCGGACGGCTCGCCCGGCCAGTACGCCGGCGGCGCCGAGGCGAAACAGATCCTGCTGCGACTGGAGGCGGCCGCATGAGCGCGCGCACCGAACACCGCACGGAACACCGCACCGAACACCGCACCGGCGCCGAAACCGCCGCCGGCCGGTTCGCCGACCGGGTGGCCTCGGCCGACTGGGCGGGAGTCACCGAGGAGGTCAACGAGCACGGCTGCGCGCTGCTGCCGACGCTGCTGAGCCCGGACGAGTGTGCCGAGCTGGCGGAGCGCTACGACGTGCCGGGGCAGTTCCGGGCCACGATCGACATGGCGCGCTACCGGTTCGGTGAGGGCCAGTACCGCTACTTCGACACGCCGTTCCCGGAGCCGGTGCGGCTGCTGCGGGAAGCGCTCTACCCACGGCTGCTGCCGATCGCCCGGGACTGGTACCGCAAGCTCGGGCGCGACCCGGAGTGGCCGGAGACCCTGGCCGAGTGGCTCGAGGTCTGCCACCGCGCCGGCCAGCGCCGGCCCACGCCGATCCTGCTGCGCTACCGCGCCGGCGACTGGAACGCGCTGCACCGCGACCTGTACGGCGAGAAGGTGTTCCCGCTACAGGTGGTGATCAACCTGAACGACCCGGGCGTCGACCACACCGGCGGCGAGTTCCTGCTGGTGGAGCAGCGCCCCCGGGCCCAGTCGCGGGGCACCTCGGTGCTCATCCCGCGGGGCCGGGGACTCGTGTTCACCACGCGCGACCGGCCGGTGCGCTCGGCGCGCGGCTGGTCCGCCGCGCCGATGCGGCACGGGGTGTCCGTGCTGCGCTCCGGCGAGCGGCACACCCTCGGCCTGGTGTTCCACGACGCCACCTGAGGGCGCGCCCCGCCGGCTGAGGCGGGGCGCGGTCCGCCCGTTGGACCGGGACCGAGCGTGGCGGCCGAACGGGACCGGCTGAGAGCGAACTGAGCCCCCGGATGCCCGGATCGGGCGTCGCGCAGGTCTCACACCCGCGGCGCCACCTGCGGCTTTGCGGCGCGGGCCGGTCCCGTGCGCACCGTCCGGAGCGGCCCATACCGGCCGCCACCTGCAAGATCGTCATCTTCCGGCGCCGGTGACCCCCGGCGGGTCCCCGGGAGTACGTTTCCGCGCCATCGACAACATCAACATCAGCTGCCCCACCCGCACCACTCGGGCCCGCGCCCGGTTCGGCGGGACCACCGGGCGCCGATCGGGCGGGAGCGGTACGTGCTAGGGCTGTGGCGCAAGATCCGGCGGACCGGGCGGGTGGCCGAGCCGGCCCCGCCGGCGCCGTCCTCGGCGGCCTGCGCCGCGCTGGCCGGTTCGGTGCAGATCAGGCACGTGGATGCCGGGTCCTGCAACGGCTGCGAGGTGGAGATCGGCGCGGCCTTCGGCCCGGTGTACGACGCCGAGCGGTACGGCGCCCGGTTGGTGGCCTCGCCCCGGCACGCGGACGCGCTGCTGGTCACCGGGGCGGTCACCCGCAACATGGCCGAGCCGCTGCGGCGCACCCACCAGGCCGTGCCGGAGCCGAAGCTGGTCGTCGCGGTCGGCGACTGTGCCTGCAACCGGGGCGTGTTCGGGCAGGCGTACGGGGTGGTCGGGGCGGCCCGCGACGTCGTACCGGTCGACCTGGAGATCACCGGCTGCCCGCCCCGGCCGGAGCAGATCGTGGCCGGCCTGCGGAAACTGACCGGTCGATGAACCTCGCGGGTACCGGGCTCGCCGCGGTCGGCGCGCTCGCGGTGCTGACCGCGCTCGGCGCGCTCGCGCTGCCGGATCGCGCCCGCCCGGCCTGGACCGGCGTGGGCGGGGCGCTGACCGGCGCGGCCGCCGTGCTGGCCGGAGGCGCCGCGCTGGCCGGCCAGACGGTGTCGGTGGTCCTGCCGTGGCTGCTGCCGCTGTCCGGGGTGGCGTTCACCCTGGACCCGCTCGGCGGCTTCTTCGTCGCGGTGACCGGGGCCGTCGCGGTGGCTGCCAGCGTCTACGGCATCTCCTACACGCGGTCGCCGGTCCTGCGCGGGCGCGCCAACCAGGCCGTGTTCCCGCTGTTCCTGGCCGCGCTCGTGCTGGTGCCGGCCGCCGCCGGCGTGGCCACCCTGCTGCTGTGCTGGGAGCTGATGGCGCTCACCTCGCTGCTGCTGGTACTGGCCGAGCACCGGCACCGCCCGGCGGTGGCGGCGGCCGGGCGCTGGTATGCGGTGCTCACCCACCTGGGCTTCCTGGCCATCCTGGCCGGCCTGCTCGTGCTGGCCGCGCACGCGCCGAACGACTCGTTCCCGGCGCTGCGCGCGGCGGCCAGGGGGCTGTCGCCCTCGGTGGCCGGGCTGGTCTTCCTGCTCACCCTGGTCGGGTTCGGCTCGAAGGCCGGCACGCTGCCGCTGCACGCCTGGCTGCCCAGGGCGCACCCGGAGGCGCCCAGCCAGGTGTCCGCGCTGATGTCGGCGGCGATGGTCAACCTCGGTGTGTACGGCATCGTCCGGGTCGGCTTCGACCTGCTCGGCGGCGGCGCCCGGTGGTGGTGGCTGCTGCTGCTCGGGCTGGGCGCGGCCTCGGCGGTGTACGGCATCCTGCAGGCCGCGATGAGCACCGACCTCAAGCGGCTGCTCGGCAACTCCACCACCGAGAACATGGGGCTGGTGCTGATCGGCGTCGGCGCGGCGGGGCTGTTCGCCGACTCGGGCAACCGGGTGCTGGCCGGGCTGGCGCTGGCCGCCGCACTGCTGCACGTGGCCAACCACGCGGCGTTCAAGACGCTGCTGTTCCTGGCCGCCGGGTCGGTCGTGCGGGCCACCGGCACCCGGGACCTGGACGCGCTCGGCGGGCTGCGCGCCGAGCTGCCGGTGACCACGGCCGCCTTCGGGTTGGGGGCGCTGGCCGCCTCTGCGCTGCCGCCGGGCACCGCGTTCGTCTCCGAGTGGCTGCTGCTGCAGGCGCTGGTCCACGGGCTGCCGGCGCCCGGCGCGAGCTCCGGCGTGGCCGACGCGCTGGCCATGCCGGTCGCGGTGGCCGCCGTCGCGCTGACCGCGGGGCTGGCCGTGGCCACGTTCGTCAAGGCGTTCGGGGTCGGCTTCCTGGCCAAGCGCCGGGGCGGTGTCTCAGCGGCCGGCTCCGGACCTGGGCCGTTGGCCGAGAGCCCGGCCAGCATGCTCGCAGGCATGGCGCTGGCCGGGGTCGGCTGCCTCGGGCTGGCCCTGTTGCCGGGTGCGGTGTTGCCGGCGGTCGCCTCGGCCAGTGCGGTGGCGCTCGCCGGTCCGGCCGGTGTGGCCGCAGCTGTTGGAGGCGCCGGGGCTGCCGGGGCCGTGGGAGGCGCCGGAGCCGCGGCGAGCCAGGGTGTTCCGGTGGTGGCCGGCGCGATCACGCTGCGGCTGGCCGGGGTGACCGGCGAGCTGTCGCCGCTGCTGCTGACGCTGGCGCTGCTGGCCGCCACGGTCGCGGTGGCCGGCGCGGCCCGGCTGGTGGCCGCCCGGCGGCGGGGCTGGCGGGCGCGCCGGGAGGCCCGGCTGTGGGACTGCGGCGGCGGGCCGATGTCCGCGCGGATGGAGTACACCGCGACGTCGTTCACCGAGCCGCTGCAGCGGGTGTTCCACGGCGTGCTGGCGCCCGAGCTGGACGTGGCGGTCAGCCACCACGGGCAGTCCCGGTACCTGGTCAGCGCGGTGGCCTATCGGCGCAGCGTGCCGGACGGCGTCGAGCGGCGGCTCTACACCCCGGTGCTGGCGGCGGTCGACACCTGGGGCCGCGCGGCCCGCCGGCTCGCCCCGGGCAGCGTGCACCGGTACCTCGGCTACGGCTTCTACCCGGTCTGCGCACTGCTGATCATGCTGGCGGTATGGCGATGACGGCCCTCGGACTCGCCGGCGGTGTGCTCCAGCCGGCGCTGGTCGTGGCCGGCTCGCCGGTGCTGGCCGGCGTGATGCGGCAGGTCAGGGCCAGGTTGGAGGGCCGCGCCGGCGCCGGCGTCGGCCAGCCGTGGCGGGACCTGCGCAAGCTGTTCGGCAAGGAGCGGCTCGCCCCGCGCGGCACCGGCGAGGTGTTCCGCACGGCGCCACTGCTGCTCGTGAGCACGACGCTGGTGGTCGCCGTGGTGGCGCCGTTCGTGACCACCCGGTCGGCGGTCGACCCGATCGCGGACCTGTTCGCCGTGGTCGCCCTGCTCGCCCTGGGCACGGTGGCGCTCGCGCTGGCCGGCCTGGACACCGGCACGGCGTTCGGCGGGATGGGCGCCAGCCGGGAGATGACGATCATCGCGCTGGTCAAGCCCACGCTGCTGGTGGCGATCTTCGCGCTCTCCGTGCGGGTCGGCTCGACGAACCTGGGCGACATCGTCGCGGCCACCCTCGACGACCCGGCGCGGGCCCTGTCGCCGGTCGGCCTGCTGGCCGCGGTCGCGCTCGGGGTGGTTGTCGTCGCGGAGACCGGCCGGCTGCCGGTGGACAACCCGTCCACCCACCTCGAGCTGACCATGGTGCACGAGGCGATGGTGCTGGAGTACGCCGGTCCGGACCTGGCGCTGGTCGAGCTGGCCTCGGCGATGCGGCTGACCGTGTTCCTCGGCCTGCTGGCCAACCTGTTCCTGCCGTGGGGCATCGCTACCACGGACGGCCCCGTCGCCCTGCTGGTCGGCGCGCTGGCGCTGGTGGTCAAGGTCGGCGTGCTCGGCGCCGGGCTGGCGGCCGCCGAGGTGTTCCTGGCCAAGCAGCGGCTGTTCCGGGTGCCGGAGCTGCTGGCCGGCTCGTTCCTGCTCGCCCTGCTGGCCGTCGCGGCCTCGTTCTTCCTGGCCTGAGGAGGCTGCGTGCACCACTCCGGTTCGGTCCAGCTGCTGGACCTGGCCTGCGGCGGGCTGCTGGTCACCGCCGTGCTGGTGCTCTGGCGCCGCGAGCTGCCGGTGACCATCCGCGTGTTCGCCGTGCAGGGCGTCGCGCTGGCCGCGCTGGTCGGTGTGCTCGCCGAGCAGCGCGACTCACCCGAGCTGGCCGCCGTCGCCGTCGGCCTGCTGGTGCTGCGTGCGGGCGTGCTGCCGTACCTGCTGCGCCGGGCACTGGCCGGGGCGGGGGAGCGGGCCGGTACCGAGTCGAGGCCGCTGGTCAACGTGGCCGGGTCACTGCTGGTCGCGGCGGTGCTGACGCTGCTGAGCTACGCGGTCAGCCGGCCGCTGGTGGCGCTCGACCCGTCGCCGGCCGCCGCCGCGGTGCCGGTCGGGCTGACCGTCGCGCTGATCGGCTTCTTCGTGCTGGCCACCCGCCGCCGCGCGCTGTCCCAGCTGGTCGGATTCCTGCTGATGGACAACGGGATCACCGCCGTCGGTCTGCTCACCACCTCCGGGATCAGCCTGATCGTGGAGCTCGGCGTGTCCCTGGACGTGCTGCTCGCCGTGCTGGTGCTGCGGATCCTCACCACCCGGATGCACGAGACGTTCGGCGACACCGACCTGGACGGACTACGGGAGCTGCACGACTGATGACCACCCACCAAACCCCTGTGAGTGGCAATGGTCGCTATAGCGACCATTGCCACTCACAGGGTCTGAGCAGGGAGAACAGGCGATGAGCGGGGGAGTCTTCCCGCCGGGGTTGCTGGTTGCTCCGGTGGGGGTGCCGGTGCTCGCGGCGCTGGTGTACGCGGCGCTGGGGTGGCGGCGGGGCACCGTGTGGGTAGGCACGGTGTCGGTGGGGACGGTGCTGGCCGCGGCGGTCGGTGTGGCGTACGGCGTGGTGCGGGGCGGGCCGGTCGGCGCGCTCGGCGGCCAGCTGCGGGTGGACGCGCTGTCGGCGTTCATGCTGCTGGTGATCGGCGCCGTTGCGCTGCTGGCCACCGCGGCCAGCCCGGCCTACCTGGCGGCCGAGATCGCCGCCGGCCGGGCCAGCGCGCGCACCGCCCAGCGGCACAGCGCGCTGGTGCAGCTGTTCCTGGCGGCCATGGCGGCGGCGGTGCTGGCGGCGAACCTCGGCGTGCTGTGGGTGGCCATCGAGGCGACCACGATCGTCACCGCGTTCCTGGTCGGCCAGCGGCGCACCCGGGCGGCGGTCGAGGCGGCCTGGAAGTACGTGGTGATCTGCTCGACCGGCATCGCGCTGGCCCTGCTCGGCACGCTGGTGCTCAATGCCGCGTCGGCGAAGGCACCCGGCGCCCCCGGCCTCGACCTCGCCGCGCTGGCCAGCCACGCGGCCGGCCTCGACCCCGGCGTGACCCGTATCGCGGTGCTGCTGCTGATCCTCGGCTTCGGCACCAAAGCCGGCCTCGCGCCGCTGCACGCCTGGCTGCCGGACGCGCACAGCCAGGCGCCGGCGCCGGTGTCCGCCCTGATGTCCGGGGTGCTGCTCTCGGTGGCGTTCTACGCGATCCTGCGCGTCAAGCTGATCGCCGACGGTGCGCTCGGTACCGGGTTCGCCCGCGCCCTGCTGGTCGGGATGGCGCTGGCCTCGCTGCTGCTGGCGGCGTCGCTGCTGGTCGCGCAGCGCGACTACAAACGGATGCTCGCCTACTCCAGCATCGAGCACCTCGGCCTGGTCGCACTGGGCGCCGCGATCGGCGGCCCGCTCGCGCTGGCCGCGGTGCTGCTGCAGATCCTCGGCCACGGGCTGGCCAAGGCGGTGCTGTTCATCGGCGCCGGCCGGATCCAGCAGGTCACCGGAGGCAGCCTGATCGACGGTGTGCGCGGACTGGCGGCGCGCCAGGCCACCCTCGCCGGCTGCGTCGGGCTCGGCGTGCTGGCGCTGGTGGGGCTGCCGCCGTTCAGCCTGTTCGCCAGCGAGCTTGGCATCGCGCGGGCCGGGTTCGCCGGCGGGCTCGGCTGGCCGACCGCCGCCGCGCTGGTCCTGCTGCTGGTGATCGGCGCGGTGCTGGTCGGGCACGTCAGCCGGATGCTGCTCGGCGACCCGGGCACCCCGCTGGAAGGTCCCGGCACGGCCACCGCGCCCCGCCGGCTGGCCCCGTCCACGGCCGTCGTGCTGGTCGGCGGGCTGACCGCGTGCGCGGTGCTCGGGATCGCCGCCGGGCCCCTGGACGTCCTGCTGCGGCTGGCCGCCGCCACCCTGGGAGGAGCGCGATGAGCACGCCCGATCTGCTGGCCCACGAGGGGCCGGTCGGCCACCACCGGGTCGCCAGCACGGTCCGCCCCGACGAGCTGCCGGGCCGCGCGCTGGCGCTGCTGGAACAGGGCTTCCGGGTGGCCATGGTGGCCGGGCACGACGACCGGGACACCGGGTCCGACCAGCTGCGCGCGGTCTACCTGCTGACCGCCGCCGGCCCGGACCGCCGCGTCGAGCTGCACGTGCCGCTGGACCCCGCCCGTCCCGAGCTGCCCAGCCTCGCCGGGCTGTCGTTCCCGGCCGGGCGGTTCGAGCGCGAGATGCGCGACCTGTTCGGCATCACCCCGGTGGACCATCCGCTGCCGCGCCGGCTGGTCCGCCACTTCCACTGGCCCCAGGGCTGGTACCCGATGCTCGCCGACGCCGGCGCGCCGCCCGAGTTCGGCGAGGTGGACGGCCCGTACCCGTTCCGCACCGTGGAGGGGCCCGGGGTGTACGAGATCCCGGTCGGCCCGGTGCACGCCGGCATGATCGGGCCGGGGCACTTCCGGTTCTCCGTGGTCGGCGAGACGATCCTGAACCTCAAGGCGCGGCTGTGGTTCGTGCACCGGGGTATGGAGCGGCTGTTCCAGGGGCGCCGGCCGGAGCACGCCGTGGAGCTGGCCGAGCGGGTCAGCGGGGACAACGCCGTCGGCCACACCGTCGCGTTCTGCCAGGCCGTCGAGGACGCGCTGGGCCTGCCGGTCAGCGCCGACGCGCGGCGGCTGCGCGGCATCCTGCTGGAGCTGGAACGGCTGCACAACCACGCGGCGGACCTCGGCATGCTGTGCAACGACGTCGGCCACGGCATCCTCAACACGCACGCCCAGCGGATCCGCGAGCAGCTGCTGCGGGTCAACGACGAGGTCACCGGGCACCGGTTGCTGCGCGGCGCGGTGTACCCCGGTGACACGGCCGTCGTCGAGCTGCCGGACCCGGCGCGGCTGGCCGCCCTCGGCGCCGACCTGGCCGAGGTCGTCGACCTGGCGCTGGGCAACAGCGTCGTGCTGGACCGCTTCACCGGTACCGCCGTGCTCACCCCCGAGCAGGCCGCCGACCTGGGCACCCTCGGCTACGTGGCCAGGGCCAGCGGACTGCTCGGGGACGCCCGCCACGACCACCCCGCGCTGCCCGACGAGCTGCCCCGCATCGAGCACAGCCGCACCGACGGCGACGTGCTGTCCCGGTTCGTGGTGCGCGCCGAGGAGGCCGCCGCGTCGATCGGACACATCGCCGCGCTGGCCGGCGCGCTCGGTACGCCGGCCCAGCTGCCGTCACCTGCCGGGGGAGTCTCGCCGGCCGGTGGGGCCCGGTCCGGGGTGGGCATCGTGGAGGGCTGGCGCGGCACGCTGGTACACCGCGTCGAGCTGGCCCCCGACGGCACGCTGACCAGGGTGAAGATCGTCGACCCGAGCTTCCTGAACTGGCCGGCCCTGCCCGTGGCACTGGCCGATACGATCGTCCCGGACTTCCCGTTGACCAACAAGAGCTTCAACCTGTCCTACGCCGGCAACGACCTCTGAGCCGGGGTGAGCCGGGTGAGCCGGGGTCGCCGGCCGGGTCAGCCGGGGTCGGCGAGGCGCTCCACCAGGCGGGCCAGCGCGGGCAGGGCGGCGCGTACGGCGGCCTGGTCGGCGACACCGAGGTCGGCGAGCGCGGTGCTCAGCCGCCGATGGTGCGCCAGCTCCCACTCGTCGAGCTTGGCCAGCCCGGCGGGGGTGAGGGTGACGGCGGCGACCCGGCGGTCGGCCGGCGCCGGGCCCCGGCCGACCAGCCCCGCCTCGACGAGCTGCTGGACCAGGCCGCTGATCGTGTTGGGCGCGAGCTTGAGCCGGCCGGCCAGCTCGCCGATCCGGGCCGGCTGGCGCTCCCGCAGCGCGAGCAGCAGCTCGACCTGCGCCATCGGCAGCGACTCCCACGGGTACTCGCTGCGGATGCTCGTGCGGAGGACGCGGCGGAGCCGGGTGACGACCTCGGTCAGGGCCCCCGCGTCGGTGCTCGGGGAGCGGTCGGGGGAGGCTGCCACCATGCGCCCAGCATACTCTCAGCTGTGTCGGTCACCGAATATGTCGGTCACCGATATGATTGACCGCAAAGCCCTGAAGGGAGCCCGGATCAGATGAGGTTGGCGTACCTGCCGAGCCCGCCGCAGGGGGTCTGGCACCTCGGGTTCGTGCCGATCCGGGCGTACGCGCTGTGCATCCTGCTCGGCATCGTGGTCGCCATCATCTGGACCCGGCGCCGCTGGGTCGCCCGGGGCGGCGTGGCCGACGACGTGCTGGACATCGCGGTGTGGGCGGTGCCGTTCGGCATCGTCGGCGGCCGGCTCTACCACGTGATCACCGACCCCGAGCTGTACTTCGTGCCCGGCCGGGAACCGATCCGCGCCCTGTACATCTGGGACGGCGGGCTGGGAATCTGGGGCGCCGTGGCCCTCGGCGCGCTCGGCGCCTGGATCGCCTGCCGCCGCAAGGGCATCCGGCTGATCAACTTCGCCGACGCGCTGGCCCCCGGCCTGGTGGTGGCGCAGGCGATCGGCCGCTGGGGCAACTACTTCAACCAGGAGCTCTACGGGCGGGCCACCACGCTCCCGTGGGCGCTGGAGATCGACCCGGCGCACCGGCCGGCGGCCACCCCGGGCATCGGGCTCTACCACCCGACGTTCCTCTACGAGTGCCTGTGGGACCTCGGGGTCGCCGTGCTGCTGATCTGGGCGGAGCGGCGGTGGCGGCTGCGCCGGGGCAACCTGTTCGCGCTGTACGTGGCCCTCTACACGGTCGGCCGGGCCTGGATCGAGGCGCTGCGGGTGGACCAGGCCAACCACTTCTTCGGGCTCCGGCTGAACGACTGGACGAGCCTCATTGTCTTCCTCGTGGCCGTGACCGTGCTGGTGCTGCGCCAACGCGGGGGTCCGGACCCGGAGGGGCCCGTAACGGCTGGTTCCGGCGTCGCCGAGGCCGGTTCGGGGGCGGCCGAGCGGTGAGTACGGCGCCGGGCTGGTGGACCGCGCTGGGCAGGGAGCGCGCCCGGCCGGCCCGGCTGCGGGACTGGCCGCACGCCGGCTGGCTGGCGGTGGGCACGGTCTGTTTCGGCGCTTTCATGGGCCAGCTCGACGCCAGCATCGTGACGCTGACCTACCAGCCGCTCCGCGCCCAGTTCCACGCCACGCTGGCCGAGGTGCAGTGGGTGTCCCTGGCCTACCTGCTGGCACTCACCGCCCTGCTCATCCCGGTCGGCCGGCTCGCCGATGCGCACGGCCGCAAGCAGACCTACCTCTACGGCTTCGTCGTCTTCACCACGGCCTCGGCCGCCTGCGGCCTGGCGCCGTCGCTCGGCGTCCTGGTGGCCTGCCGGGCGGTGCAGGCGCTCGGCGCGGCGATGCTGCAGGCCAACAGCGTCGCACTGGTCACCACGAGTGCGCCGGCCGGCCGGATGCGCAGAGCGCTCGGCGTGCAGGCGGCCGCCCAGGCGCTCGGCCTGGCACTGGGGCCGACGGTCGGCGGCCTGCTCGTCGAGACGGTGGGCTGGCGCTGGGTGTTCTGGATCAACGTGCCGGTCGGCGTGCTGGCGGTGGTGGCCGGCATCTACCTGTTGCCGAGGACCCGCGAGCGGTCCCGCGCCGGCGGTCGGGACGTGCCCGGCGCGCTGCTGCTGGCCACCGCGAGCACGACCCTGCTGCTCGGCATCTCCGGCGTCTCCGGGCTGCCGCTGCCGACGTGGGCCTCGGTCGGGCTGCTCGCGGTCGCGGCGCTGAGCGCGGCCGGGTGCGTGCTCCGGCTGCGGCGCGCGGCGACGCCGCTGATCGACCCCGCGCTGCTGCGCAACCGGGACGTGGCCGCCGGGCTGCTCGGCGCGCTGGGCGGCTACCTGGTGCTGTTCGGGCCGTTGGTGCTGGTCCCGATCACGTTCGCCGACGCCGGCGGCTCGCAGCTGCGGGCGGGCTTCGTGCTGACCGCTCTGCCCGCCGGGTTCGCGCTGGCCGCGACGGTCGGCGACCGGCTGCTGCCCGTCGGCTGGACCGAACGCGCCAGGGCCATCGTCGGCGCGGCGCTGAGCGTGCCCGCGTTGGTCGGCCTGCTCGCCGCACCGCCCGCCACGGACTGGTCGATCGGGCCGCTGGCGCTGCTCGGCCTGGCGCTCGGGCTCTTCACCCCGGCCAACAACACGCTGATCATGGCCGCCATCCCCGGTCCGGCGGTTGCCACCGGCGGGGGACTGGTCAACATGGCGCGCAGCCTCGGTACCGCGCTCGGGGTCTCGGTGGTCGCGCTGGCCCTGAGCGTGGGTGCCGGCTGGCACGGGCCGCTCGATGGGGCGACCCTCACGCTGCTGGTGTTAACAGCTGCCTCACCCGTCACAGTGTGCTCCGCGTGGGCGCAGCGGGGTCTTTCAGCCGAACGCGCCGTGTCCGCGCGCTGACTCCACCACAAAGAGTGACCTATCCGCCGGGTCGACTCGGGCATGCTGCTCCGCAGCACAGCTGATCCACAGAGACTCGGCCGCGGACGGGCGGCGGGTGGCGAAAGGCGGCTCGAGATGGCGGTTCGACACACCTTGCTCGGGGTGGTGGTCGGGGCGGTGGTCCTGTTCGCCTCGACGATGACGACCGCCGGGGTGGCCGAAGCGGCTCCAGCGCCAGCTCCGCCACCGCCCGTGGCACCAGCACCCGCGAACCCGAACCCGAACGCGGGTCCGGCCGCGGGCGCACAGGACGCCGCCGCGTCGGACTGGGGCCGGGGCGACAACTGCTGGCGCGGCGACGGGGACCGGGGCGACCGTGACCACGACTGCGGCGGCCGGGGCTGTGACAACCGCTGGCGCGACGACCACGACGACTACGGCGACCGGGGCTGCGACGACCACTGGTGCCACGACCGGGACTACCGGGGTGGGGACCGGGGCGGCGACTGCGACGACTGTGACTACCACGACCGGGACTACCGGGGCGGGGACCGCGGCCGGGGCGGCGACGACTGCCGCGACGACGACCGGCAGCGCGGCGAGTTCTCCGGCTACCGCGTGCGCATGCACAGCGGGCCCCACGTACGCGACCGCGTGGTCGGCGTCGGCGACCGGGGTGACCGCGTCAACCAGTTGGGCGACCAGCGCGGCGACCGGGTCAGGTGCCGCGACGGCCAGCTGAACGACCGCTGGCTGAGGGTCCGCAACCAGCGCAACGGCGTGGTCGGCTGGGTCAGCGACTGCTACATCGACAGCTGAGCCACCGCCCGCCGCTCCCGCGCGCTGGCGGACGTAGGCGCCGGCGGACGGTCTAGGTCGGGCGGGCGGTCTAGGTCGGGCGGGCGGAGCGGCCGCCGGCGAGCTCGGGCGGCCGGCAGGCCCGGGTGCGGCCGCGGCGGAATCGGGGTGCGGCCGGCGAGTTTGAGCGCGGCCGGTGGGCTTGGGTGGAACTGCCCGGGCTTGTTGGGTACGGCGGTTAGGGGCGCGCGGCGCTGTCCGGGGTGACCGCCTCGGGCTGGCTGGCGGGTGCCCCGGGGTCGTCGGAGGTGGTCGGCGCGCCCTCCAGGGCAGCCGGCTGGGCGGCCGGCGCAATCCGCGGCGCGCTCGGCGTGGTCTGGTCACCCTGCGCGTCCGCCGGAGCGGCCCCGGCCGGAGCGGCGTCCTCGGCCTTGTCGCCCGTCTTCTCGCCCGGCTTGGCGTCGTCGTGGATGCCGGAGATCTCCGACTTGAGGATCCGCGCCGAGCGGCCGAGGCTGCGGGCCGCGTCGGGCAGCCGGCGGGCAC
Source organism: Pseudonocardia sp. (assembly GCA_036272155.1). Lineage (GTDB taxonomy): Bacteria > Actinomycetota > Actinomycetes > Mycobacteriales > Pseudonocardiaceae > Pseudonocardia. Next base: position 144,788 of record DATAZG010000063.1, on the reverse strand, counting down.
CGAACAGCACGACCGCCACCAGGATCACGATCAACCAGTGGGTGGGACTCAGCTCGCCCATGACCTATCAGCTCTTCTCGTTCGCGGCCAGCTGCTTCTGACCGTTGGCTACGGTAATCGGTGCGTTCGGCACCGGGCCAGGCACCGGCACAGGACCCGGGCCGGCTGTGGGCACCGGCCCGCTCGGGATCGCGCCGTCGAGGTCGAGCAGGAGGCCGAGCCGCGCGGCCGTCGGACCGGGGTTCAGCACCGCCGCCACGCTCGGCGCGGAACCGGCCGCCGAGGTCGAACCGCCGGCACCGCCCGAGCCCGCCGGACCGGCGTGACCCATCGCACCGGGGATGGTGGCACAGCCGGCCAACGCCACCGCGGCGGCCAACCCGCCCGCGGCCAGCACGCGGCGCCGACCCAACCGCCTGAACAGCGACACCCGAGGCCGCGAGGCCACCGGCCCGGACTCGACCGATCGGGCCGGCCGGGCCGGATTGACCCGCAGCGCGCGGGGGACCAGCGGCAACAGCCCGAACCCGATCAGGAACGACAGCAGGTGACCGAGGTCGGCGATCTCCTGGTCGAGCACCAGCACCAGGCCCAGCCCGGCAGCGCCGAGCAGCGCGGCGCCCATCCGGTGGCCGGGCCGGGGCAGCCGGTGCAGCAGCAGCCCGACGGCGGTCAGCAGCGCGTAGCTGACCCCCACGTCGGAGGCGTGCGCGACGGCCGGGCTGAGCAGGCCGTGTCGCAGCAGGCAGGTGGTCGCGACCAGGGTGAGCAGCGTGGCGCCGATGTGCCCGGTCAGCACCGCGACCAGCCAGCGCGCGGTGCCGAGCCAGTGCTCCAGCGGCACCATCACCAGCAGCAGCGCGGCCAGTGCGCCGTAGGTCACCAGCGGGCTGGTGTCGAGCCAGAACGCCGACCCGATGAGCACCTGGATCGGCACCCGGGCCATGTTGGCCAGGTTCGTGGACTCGCTGATCAGCAGGCGCTGGCCGAGGTGGTCGTCGACGGTGCTGAGCGTGAGCTGCGTGACGAGCAGCGTGAACAGGTAGATCAGGGTGCCCGGGGCCGCGCGCGCGTAGGTCCAGAGCCGGGTCGGGGCCCGGCCCGGGGCAGCGCGCCCGATCGCCATGTGTCCATCATCTACGCCGAAGGGCGAGTTGAGCCGTAGATGACCATGTCGAGACCAAGAACGGGCTCAGGATTGCACCGGGTCGTGAGCGGCAGTGGGCGTTATAACAGCCATCGCCCCCTCGCTACCCGGCCTGGTCAGGAGTGTCGCGTGGCCGGTCGGGCGCCGTTACCCTCGGTGGACCGGTGCGATGCGGCGGCGGTGCGACACGGAGGTGGCCATGAGCGGGGGAAATCGGGAGTTCCAGCTGGGTGGGGTGAACCATCTCGCGCTGGTCTGCTCGGACATGGCGCGCACCGTGGAGTTCTACTCCGGAGTGCTCGGTATGCCGCTGGTCAAGACGATCGAGCTGCCCCGGGGCATGGGCCAGCACTTCTTCTTCGACTGTGGCAATGGCGACAGCCTGGCGTTCTTCTGGTTCCCGAATGCGCCGGACGGCGTGCCGGGGGTGTCCTCGCCGGCCGCGAAGCCCGGTGAGGGGGAGATCGTCAGCGCGGTCGGCTCGATGAACCACGTGGCGTTCTCGGTGCCGCCGGAGCGGTTCGACGAGTACTACGCGAAGCTGCGTGACAAGGGCGTCGAGGTCAGCCCGGTCCTGAACCACGACGACAGCCCGGCCGGGATGACCAAGGAGTTGCACGACGGGGTGTTCGTGCGGTCGTTCTACTTCACCGACCCGGACGGCGTGCTGCTGGAGTTCGCCTGCTGGCTGCGCGCGTTCGGGCCGGCCGACGTGGCCCACGAACCGCGCGGCGCCGTCCAGCGGACCGCTTCGACCAGCGCCTGAGCACGGCGTCCGAGCACGTGTCGGGCAGGGTGACACGGGAGTTCGTCGGGCTGCCCTCCCCATTGGCGCCGAGGGCCGGCCCCGGCGGGCACCCATGCCAGGGCGTCTACCACCGCCCGAGCGGCGCGCGACCGCGCACGGCGGTCCTGGCCACCCACTACAACGTGGACTTCAGCGAGCACTACCTGGCCGAGTACCTGGCCCGGCGCGGCTACGGCTTCCTCGGCTGGAACACCCGGTTCCGGGGCAACGAGGCGTACTTCCTGCTGGACCACGCACTGGCCGAGATCGGCGTCGGGGTGCGCTGGCTGCGTGAGGTGGCCGGCGTGGAGCGTGTGGTGCTGCTGGGCAACTCGGGTGGCGGCTCGCTGATGGCCGCGTACCAGTCGCAGGCCGTCGAGCCCAACGTCACGCCGTCCGGCCGCCGGGCCGCCGACGCGATCGCCGAGCTGCCGGCCGGCGACCTCTACATCTCGCTGGCCGCGCACCCCGGCCGGCCCGACGTGTTCACCGCGTGGATGGACCCGTCCGTGGTCGACGAGGCCGACCCGCTCTCCGTGGACCCCGCGCTGGACCCGTTCGACCCGGCGCACGGGCCGCCGTTCGGCGCGGAGTTCCAGCGGCGCTACCGGGACGCCCAGCGCGCCCGCAACGAGCGCATCACCGACTGGGCGCTCGCGCAGCTGGCCGCGCTCCGGGGTACCCGCGCCACCGACCGGCTGTTCCACACCGCGCGCACCTGGGCCGACCTGCGCATGATCGACCCGACCATCGAGCCGTCCGAACGCGCGCCCAACCGCTGCTACCGGGGCGACCCGCTCGCCGCGAACTACGGGGTGTTCGGCGTCGGCGTGCAGTCCACGCTGCGTACCTGGCTGTCCATGTGGAGCCTGCGCACCTCCCAGTGCCGGGCCGCGCCGCACCTGGCCAGGGTCACCGTGCCGGCGCTGGTGGTGCACGCGCGGGCCGACACCGGGGTCTACGAGAGCGACGCCCGCGCCATCCTCGCCGCGCTGGCCAGCCCCGACAAACAACTCCACCAGCTCACCGCCGACCACTACCTCACCGACCCACCCACCGCCCGCGACGAGGTCGCCGACCTGATCGCCGCCTGGCTCACCACCCACTGACACGGCGCCACCCACCCCACCGACCACCCACCGACCGCGCACCCACAAACGAACCCGCGAGTCGGGGATTCCGTCAGGGTGAGTCGCGGATTCGGTCAGGGCCGGTGGCGCTAGAGTGACGGGAGGCGCTTCTGGGCGCCTCCGGTCCGCGGGAAGGGCAGAGCCCACCAGGTGCACCACCTGGCAGTAGGCACCGCCCTCCTTCCAGCCACGCGTCGCGGACCGCGGGCTCGGCGAAGGAGGCCACCGTGCCCAGTATCGATCTGCCCGACGATCCCGACCTCGGCCAGCTGCGCAAGCGGGCCCGCGAGCTGCAGCGCGCCGTACGCGCGGGGGACCCTGAGGCCGTCGCGCTCGCCACCGAGTTCCACCCGCACCCGGTCACCCCGGACGGCTGGCCATTGAGCGCGGCGCAGCTGGTCGTCGCCCGCGGGTACGGGTTCGCGAGCTGGCCCGCGGTGACCAGGTACCTCGGGATGGTCGCCGAGTACCGGACGGCGCCGGACGGGGCGAGCCCATCGGCCGACCCCGCCACCGAGTTCCTGCGTCGCGCCTGCCTGACCTACAGCGCGGCCGACCGGGAGCTGCAGCGCACTGCCGAGGCGGTACTGGCCCAGCATCCGGACGCGCGGGCCGGCGACATCTGGGTGGCCGCCGCCTGCGCGGACGCGCCCGAGGTGACCCGGTTGCTGCAGCTCGACGCGCGCCTCGCCGTACGCCCCGGCGGCCCGCACCGCTGGCCGCCGCTCGCCTACCTGGCCTATGCCCGCCACGACCCGAACCTCGGCCGCGACGCCGTCGTCGAGACCGCCCGGCTGTTGCTCGACCACGGCGCCGACCCGGACACCGGCTTCCTCTGGCACGGGATGCCGTCGCCGTTCACGCTGCTCACCGGCTGTTTCGGGCACGGGGAGCAGGGGCCGGCCGCACAGCCGCGACACCCTCAGGAGCACGCGCTGGCCCGTGTGCTGCTCGAGGCGGGCGCCGACCCGAACGACGCGCAGGGCCTCTACAACCGCATGTTCACCCCGGCCGACGACCACCTGGAGCTGCTGTTCGAGTTCGGTCTCGGCAGTGGCGACGGCGGGCCGTGGCGGCGGCGGCTCGGCGCGCGGGCCCAGAGCCCGGGGCAGCTGCTGCGCGGGCAGCTCGCCTGGGCCGTGACCCACGGCTTCACCCATCGGGTCGCCCTGCTGGCCGACCACGGCGTCGACCTCACCGCCCGCCTGGACGGCTACGGCGTGCGCCGCCAGACCGCCTACGAGGCCGCGCGCACGAGCGGTCAGCTCGACGTGGTGCGGCTGTTGGCCGAGCGCGGCGTGGCCGGCACACCCCTGCCGCCGGACGAGGAGGTGCTCGCCTCGGTGCTCGCGGGTGATAGTGCCGCCGTCGACCGGCTCGGGCCCGACGCACTGGCCAAGGCCCTGGCCCGCCGACCGGGACTGGTCGTGTGGGCCACCGTCCGGGGTGACACCGCCGCGGTGCGGCTCGCCGTCGAGCTCGGCTGGGACGTTTCCGCCAAGGCGCGCGCCGACGTGCCCGGCGACGACGAGTGGGAGACCGCCCTGCACCACGCCGCCGGTGAGGGCGACGTCGAGCTGGTTCGCCTGCTGCTCGATCTCGGCGCCGACCACCACACCAGGGACCACCGGTTCGACGGCACCCCGCTCGACTGGGCCCGGCACCTCGCACAGCCCGCGACCGCGGCGCTGCTGGAGAGCCTCGGCTCGTGAGTGGCGAGTGGTCCTGTGAGACCACTCGCCACTCACGGGCGACCTAGGCCGTCGGCCAGTTCTCCAGCTCGGCCCACAGTTCGCTGGGAATCTCCAGCTCCGCGTGCCGCTGGGCCGCCTCGACCTCCGCCACGCTGCGCAGCCCGAGCAGGATCCCGGTCACGGCCGGGTGGCGCAGGGGGAAGCGCAGCGCGGCGGCGGCCAGCGGCACCCCGAACTCCGCGCAGCGGGCGGCCATCGCCTGTGCCCTGGCCAGCACCGCGGGGGCGGCCGGGGCGTAGTCGTAGTGCGCGCCGGCGCTCGGGTCGGCGAGGATGCCGCTGTTGAACACCCCGGCCACGAGCACCCCCACCTGTCGGCTCGCGCACAGCGGCAGCAGCTCGTCCTCGGCGCTCCGGTCCAGCAGCGAGTACCGCCCGGCGACCATCACACAGTCCACATCGGTGACCCGGACGAACTTGCTGAGCATCGCGGTCTGGTTCATGCCGACCCCGATGGCGCCGATCGCACCCTCCGCGCGCAGTCGGGCCAGCGCCGGGAAGGCCTGCTCGCTGGCCGGCGCCCAGTAGTCGTCCGGGTCGTGGATGAGCACGACGTCGAACCGGTCCAGCCCGCTGCGCTCCAGGCTGTCGGCCAGCGACCGGTACACGCCCTGCTCGGTGTAGTCGCGCACCCGGACCAGGCTCTGGTCACCGTAGAACGCGAAGTCACCCGCCGCGCTCTGTCCCGGCACCAGCAGCCGGCCGACCTTGGTGGACACCGTCGCCTCGGCCCTCGGCCGGCCGGCCAGGAAGGCGCCCAGCCGCCGCTCCGCGAGCCCGGCGCCGTAGTGCGGGGCGGTGTCGAAGTAGCGGATCCCGGCGTCCCAGGCGGCGGCGCAGGCGGCGGCCGCGTCGGCGTCGGTCAGCTCGGAGTAGAGCCCGCCGAGTGGGGCGGTGCCGAACCCGATCCGGCTCACGGTGGCCGCCGAGCGGCCCAGCGGGCGGCGCTGGTCGACGAGCCTGGTGTGCGGCGCGGTCATCGGGGACCGGTGGGCTGCTGCATCGGCGTCTCCAGGGGAGGTGGTTGGTCCGTTGTCGGTGGCGCCGCCTCGGCGGCCAGCTGCAGGCGCAGCCAGCGCTCCGAGGTGTGCACGTGCACCAGCGCGGCGGCCATCGCGACGGAGGAGTCCCGGTCGGCCAGCGCGGTGTAGATGGCGGTGTGCTGCTCCAGCGTGCGGTGCACGGCGCCCCGGTCGACGGTGGCCCGCCAGGCGCGGGCGCGCAGGGTGTGGCTGGAGATGCCGTCGAGCAGCGCGGTGAGCGCCTCGTTGCCGGTGGCCGCGCCGACCGCGGCATGGAAGGCGGCGTCGTGCCTGATCAGCAGCTCGACGTCGTCGGCGGCCGCGCGCATCGCCTCCAGCTCCCGGTGCACCACCTCGAGCTGCTCGTCGGTGATCCGGGTGGCGGCCAGCGCGGTGGCGGCCGGTTCCAGCAGCCGCCGGATCTCGGTGAACTCGAGCAGCGTGGCGGTGCCCATCATCTCCACCGCGCTGCCCAGGCCGGCCAGCAGCAGGCTGGGGGCCAGGCTGGTCACGTAGGTGCCGTCGCCCCGGCGCACGTCGAGCACGCGGGCCACCGCCAGCGCCTTGACGGCCTCGCGCACCGGGCTGCGGGACACCCCCAGCTCGGCGGCCAGCTCGTGCTCGGCCGGCAGCCTGGAGCCGGCCGGGAACCGGCCCGACTGCACCAGCTCGCGGATTCGGGAGATCGCCTCGTCGGTCAGCGACATCCGTGCGGGTCCTCCCGGTGGCCGCGGCCGGGGAGCCGTCGGCTGATCAGACGGTTGATCAGGCGGTTGATCAGGCGGGGGAGCCGGGCCCGCGAGCTCGTCAGCAGTGCTGTGCACACCTCCGGACATCTGATGTCCACCCCCCGACACCACGATAGACATCAGACCGATCCGCGCTGACCGCCGGCTCCCGGGCCCCGACTCTTCCTCTTTCCCCAGATGACCTGCACAAGAGTGCTTGGCTGTGCCGGCCGTCACGGGGAAGACATATGATGTCTGAGCCGGCGCCGTGGGGCAAGGGTTGCGCTGGTCAGGCACCATGGGCCGCGGTCGGCCGAGGCGGCGGGCCAGGATCGCGAGCGAGGGAGAACGATGACCGAGGGACCGGAGTTCGACGGGTTGCGCGCGGTGGTCACCGGCGGTGCGTCCGGTATCGGCCTGGCGACCGCGCAGCTGCTGAGTCGGCGGGGGGCCCGGGTGGCGACGCTGGACCTCGAGCCCAAGGTCCCCGAGCCGCTGATCGGCTTCCGGGTCGACGTGTCCGACGACGCCTCGGTGCGCGCCGGCGTGGCCGCGGCCGCCGAGCAGCTGGGTGGCCTCGACATCCTGGTCAACAACGCCGGCATCGGTGCCCAGGGCACCGTCGAGGACAACGCCGACGACGAGTGGCGCAGGGTCTTCGAGATCAATGTGCTCGGCCTGGTGCGGGTCAGCCGCGCGGCGCTGCCGTACCTGCGCGGCTCCGCGCACGGCGCGATCGTGAACACCTGCTCGATCGCGGCCACGGCCGGCCTGCCCCAGCGGGCGGTCTACTCGGCCTCCAAGGGTGCCGTGCTCTCCCTGACCAGGGCCATGGCCGCCGACCTCGTCACCGAGGGCATCCGGGTCACGTGTGTGAACCCGGGTACCGCGCACACCCCGTGGATCGGCCGGCTACTCGCGGCCACCGACGACCCGGACGCCGAGCTCGCCGCGCTGTCGGCCCGCCAGCCGATGGGCCGGCTGGTCACCGCCGAGGAGGTCGCCTCGGCGATCGGATACCTGGCCAGCCCGAACTCCGGCGCGACCACGGGCACCGACCTCAACGTGGACGGCGGCATGTACGGGCTGCGGGTCCGGCCCAAGCCGGCCAACCCGAGCTGACCCGAGCTGACCCGACAGAATCCGCGACTCACCCTGACGGAATCCCCGACTCGCGTGAGGTACGGGGTGGCGTTCGGCGGTTAGGGTGGGTGGGCCAGTGGTTCGCGCCGTTTCGGCGTCCGGGTGGGTTACCGGGCGGGGGAGCGGCGCGAGGTAAGAGGGAACCCGGTGCGAATCCGGGACTGCCCCGCAGCGGTATGTGGGAACGACCGCCGTCATAGAGCACTGGGAGCGGAGGCTCCTGGGAAGCGACGGCCATTAGGTCCACCGGAAGGTGGGTGCCCGCGAGTCCGAAGACCTGCCACCGGTGCGCGTACCACCCGGTATGCGCTGATCCGGGCCTCGTGGGTGGGCCGTACGGACGCTGGGCGCAGCCGTGCCCAGGTTGGTGCGCTCTTCGCCTCGCGGTGCCCGGGTCCCGGCACACTCGCGAGGAGAGAGCAGTGAGCAGCACACCGCTGGGCAGCACCGTACTGGGCTACCCGCGCATCGGACCGGACCGTGAGCTCAAGCGCGCGGTCGAGCGCTACTGGGCCGGTACCGCGACCGCCGCCGAGCTGGCCAAGACCGCCGAGGCGCTGCGCGCGCAGACCTGGACCGAGCTGGCGGCCGCCGGGCTGGGTTCGGTACCCGGCAATACGTTCTCCTACTACGACCAGGTGCTGGACGCGGCGCTGGTGGTCGGCGCGGTGCCGGAGCGGTGCGACCTGCTGATCGCCGCCGACAGCGCGGTGTTCGGCCAGCCCGAGATCAAGCTGGGGGTGATCCCGGGCATCGGCGGCTCGCAGCGGCTGACCAGGGCCGTCGGCAAGGCGAAGGCGATGGACCTCTGCCTGACGGGGCGCACCATGGACGCGGTGGAGGCCGAGCGGGCCGGGCTGGTCAGCCGGCTGGTGCCGGCCGCCGACCTGCTCACCGAGGCGCTGCGGGTGGCGGCCACCATCGCGGCCATGTCCACCCCGGCGGCGATCATGGCGAAGGAGGCGGTGAACCGCTCGTTCGAGACGTCACTGGCGGAGGGGGTGCGCTTCGAACGGCGACTGTTCCACGCCACGTTCGCCACGGCGGATCAGAAGGAGGGGATGGCGGCATTCCTGGAGAAGCGGCCTCCGGTGTTCCGGCGGGACTGACCGGCCGGTCGTCGCGGGACCAGCGCAGCACCAGGGCCAGCACCGCCAGGATCACCGGCAGCTCGCCGAGCACCCAGCCCAGGATCGCGCCGAGGCGCTGGTCGGCGAGCAGGTCGGGGACGAACGGCAGCCGCAGCGAGCCGTAGAACCCGGCGGCCACCGGCACCGACTGGCCGAGCAGCCAGGCGGCGAAGCCGGCGTGCAGCGCCATCACCGCGAAGATCATCACGAGCTGGCCGATCGGCGGCAGGGCGCGGCGACCGAGCCCGTGGCCAAGGATCGACCAGAACAGCGCGAGCCCGGTGCCGAAGAAGGCCGTGTTCATCGCCAGGTGCGCCCAGTGCTCCTGCAGCACGGCGGCGTACAGGCCGGTCGGGTAGAGCCCGAACAGGGTGGCCGCCACCGCCGCCCAGGCCAGCAGCGGGTGACTCGCCAGGGCGGTGGCCGGGGAACCGAGCAGGCTGGCCAACCGGCGCTCGGTCCCCGGCCCGGCCGCCCGGCGGGCCAGCGTCGAGCCGTGCCCGAGCACCAGCAGCGCCGGGGCCAGCGTGGCCAGCAGCATGTGCTGCACCATGTGCGCGCTGAACAGCGCCGGCGCGTAGCTGCCCAGCCCGGAGCACGTGGCGACCAGCAGCACGGCGCAGCCGGCGAACCAGGCCGCCGAGTACCGGAGCGGCCACGGTTCGGCGGTGCCGCCCGCCCCGCCCGACCCGACCGGCCCAACCGACCCGACCGGCCGCCGTCGCAGCCGGCGGAGGCCGGCCAGGTAGAGCGCGGCCCCGAGCACCGCGAGTGGGCCGAACACCAGGTCCGGCCGGCAGCGCAGCAGCAGGTCCGCCGGATGGAACTCGGCCGGCAGGTCGAAGCCGATCAGGTAGATGGACCGGCTCGTCTCGTAGCCCAGCTCGGCCGGCGGCACCAGCCTGGCCAGCCCCGTGCCGAGCGCGGCCGCCGCGCCCAGCAGGCCCAGCTCGAGGGTCACCAGCCCGACCGCGCAGGCGGGCCCGGGCCAGCGGCCCGGCCCGCCAGCCGAAGCGGCCGCTCGGCCGGCGAACGCGCGGATGCGGTTGCCGACCAGCACCAACGCCCCCAGCAGGACCGCGGACAGCAGCACCAGCCGGCCGAACCCGCTGCTGAGCAGGTCCGCGGGCGCCACGGCGTAGGCGGACGAGACCACTCCGGAGGCGCCGACCAGCAACAGCGACCAGGTCGAGATGGCGGCGTGCCGGCGCAGCACCACGGCCGGGCGCTCGCCGCGCCGGGCCAGGTGGCCGGCCGTCGCGAGCGCGCTGCCCAGCCACAGCACCGCGCCGAGCACGTGCAGCGCCAGTGCGTCCCCGGCGATGTCGTGCGAGCGCTCCGCGTTCGTCGCCGCGGTCAGCGAGACCGGCAACAGCGCACCGAGCGCCAGCGGCACCAGCCCGACCGCGCCGCGCCAGCTCAGCACCCAGCCGGCCAGCCCGGCGACCACCAGCGCCACCAGCCCGCCGAGCAGCCAGCCGGTGGCCGGTTCGATCTGCTGCAGGCCGAGCAGCAGTGCGGAGCCGCGCTGGCCCAGCCCGCCCGCCGGTACAACGCCGTTCTCCACCACGGTCAGCACCGCGACCGTCACCGAAGCCAGCGCCTGGACCAGCGCGCACCAGCGGGCGGCCCGCAGCCCCGCGTAGCCGGCTGGGGAGACCACATCGCCCGGCCGGCCGGGCACCAGCACCGCCGCGAGCAGCAGCTGCCCGACGCCGGCGGCCGCCGCCCCGTACGCCAGCACCCGCGCCGCCGGCAGCGCCGCGGAGAGCTGCCAGCCGGCCGGCGGCAGCCCGTAGAACACCGCGAGACTGGGCGCGAAGGCGCTGAGCAGGCCGCCGGTCAGCACCGCCACCGCGCCGATGCCCAGCGTCACGGCCGGCCACCGGGACCTCGACCGGCTCGCCGGTCCCCGCGCCGGCCCGCTCACCGCTTCCGCCACCGGCTGTGTCACCGGCCCTGTCACCGGCCGCCCGGCCGGAAACCGCGCAACCGCAGGCTGTGCGACACCACGAACACCGAGGACAGCGACATCGCGGCGCCGGCGATCAGCGGGCTGAGCAGCCCGGACATCGCCAGCGGCAGCGCGGCCACGTTGTAGCCGAAGGCCCAGACGAGGTTGCCGAGGATCGTGCGATGGGTGCGGCGGGCCAGCTCGATGGCGTCCGGGACCACGAGCAGGTCCTCCCTGGCCAGCACCACGTCGGCCGCCTCGATCGCCGCGTCGGTGCCCTGCCCGATCGCCATGCCGAGGTCGGCGGCGGCGAGCGCGGCGGCGTCGTTGACCCCGTCGCCGACCACCGCGACCCGGTGCCCCGCCCGCTGCAGCCGCCGCACGACGTCGGCCTTCTGCTCCGGCAGGGTCTCCGCGACCACGTCGTCGATACCCACCTCGGCGGCCACGGCGTGCGCGGTGCGGGCGTTGTCACCGGTCACCAGCACGGGGTGCAGCCCGAGCCCGCGCAGGGCGGCGACGGCGGCGGCGCTGCTGGGGCGCACGGTGTCGGCGACCACGAGCAGGCCGCGCGCCTCGCCCGCCCAGCCGACCAGCACGACGGTCCGCCCGGTGGCCTCCCGCTCACGGCGACCCTCGTCCAGCTCGTCGGGCACGTGCAGTCCCCGGTCGGCGAGCAGCTGGGCCCGGCCGAGCACCACCTGCTCGCCGTCCACCACACCCCGCGCGCCGAGCCCGGGCAGCGCCGCGAAGTCGGTCACCGCCGGTAGCTCGCCGACCTCGGCGACCGAGGCGGCGGTCACCGCGGCGGCGATCGGGTGCTCCGAGGCGGCCTCGACGGCGCCGGCCAGCCGCAGCAGCCGCCGGTGCGACACCCCGGCCGCGACCCGCACCTCGACCAGGCTCATCCGTCCCTCGGTGAGGGTGCCGGTCTTGTCCAGCAGCACGGTGTCCACGCTCCGGGTGGACTCCAGCGCGGCCGGGCCCTTGATGAAGATGCCCAGCTGCGCGCCCCGCCCGGTGCCGACCAGCAACGCCGTCGGGGTGGCCAGACCCAGCGCGCAGGGGCACGCCACCACGAGCACCGCGACCGCCGAGGTGACCGCCAGCCCCGCCGGCCGCCCGGCGATCAGCCAGCCGGCCGCCGTGGCGGCGGCGAGCACCAGCACGGCGGGCACGAACACCGAGGCGATGCGGTCGGCGAGGCGCTGTGCGGCGGCCTTGCCCTGCTGCGCGCGGCGGACCAACTGGGCCATCCGGGCGAGCTGCGCGTCGGCGCCGACCCGGGTGGCCCGCAGCAGCAGCCGGCCGCCGACGTTCACCGCGCCGCCGACCACGGCGTCCCCGGGCAGCACCTCGCGGGGCACGGGTTCGCCGGTGAGCAGGCTGACGTCCAGCGCCGAGCTGCCCTCCAGCACGACGGCGTCGGTAGCGATCTTCTCCCCGGGTCGGACCAGGAACTCGTCGTCCACCACCAGCTCGCCGACCGGCACCCGGCGTGGCACCCCGTCGCGCAGCACCTCGACGTCCTTCGCGCCCAACTCCAGCAGGGCCCGCATCGCCGCGCCCGCCGACCGCTTCGCGCGCGCCTCGAAGTACCGGCCGGCCAGCACAAACGTGGTGACCCCGGCGGCGACGTCCAGGTAGAGCGCGTGTTGCCCACCGGCGACGACGGCCAGGCCCCGGCCCAGCCCGGGGGAGACGGTGTTGCCGGCGGTCAGCATCACCCACACCGACCAGGCGAACGAGGCCAGCACGCCCCCGGACACGAGCGTGTCCATCGACGACCGGCCGTACCGCAGGCCGGCCAGCGCGACCCGGTGGAACGGCAGCGCGCACCACCCGACCACCGGCACCGCGAGCACCAGACAGACCCACTGCCAGCCGGCGAAGCGCAGCTCGGGGAACAGCGAGAGCGCCAGCGACAGGTCGCACAGCGGTACCGCCAGCACCGCCGCCACCGCGAGCCGCCGGCGCAGGTCGACGACCCGCCGCAGGTGCTCGGCCTCGTCGTCGACGGTGCCGATGAGAGTGCCGACGTCGTCCACCCGCCGTGCCACATAGCCGGCCCGGCGGACCTGCTCGATCAGCTCGCCGGGGTCGGTCGCCGGCCCGCAGCGCACCTGGGCGCGCTCGGTCGCGTAGTTGACCTCGGCGGACACCCCGGGCAGCTTGTTCAGGGTGCGCTGGACCCGGGCGGCGCAGGCGGCGCAGGTCATGCCGCCGACGGAGATCTCGTACCGCTGCTCCTCGGTGTCCTCGGTCTTGGCGCTGGTCTTGGCGCTCGTCGACGTGCTCGTGTCCGTCACCGCCGGGTCACCGGTCCCCGGCCGGGCCCGGCCGTCGGGCGGGTGACTGGGCGTGCAGTGCGGCCAGCGCCGCGTTGTAGGCGTCCAACGCCCGCTGGTCCTCGTCGATGTCGATCTCCGGGTCGTCGTGGGTGGTGCTGTCTGTGCTGGTGCCGGCCGGTCCGCGTGGGCCGGTCGTCGGGAAGTCGGCGGCCGGGGCGCCGAGCAGCGAGCGCCGCCGGGCGCCCTCCAACCACTGGCCGAGCCCCTGCTGGTCGGGCCCGGCACGGCCCCACTGCACCGCGACGACGATCATCAGGATCATCATCAGCAGGTCGCCGCCGAACCACATGATCGCGCCGGCGGCCTCCTGGTCGAGCAGCGCGGTGGGGCCCCAGCCGGGGTGCGCGGCCGCGTAGGCGGGGGCCAGCGGCCGGCTGGTCAGCATCAGGGCGACGCCGGTCAGGGTGTCCGCGCCCATGCCGATCCCGAGGACCAGGAAGCGCAGCAGGTACGGCAGCGACCACGAGCCGAGCTCGCCGCCCAGCAGTGGGAAGAAAAACAGCCAGCCGCAGAGCAGGTAGGCCGCGAGCTCGAACGCCCGGACGCCGCCGTGCGTCGCGGAGACCTGCTGGAACCCGGTCAGGTGCGTGAGTACGACGAGCGCGGCGTACAGGGCGAGGCCGGTCAGCGGTGCGGTGGCCCAGCGCACCGGCCGGCGGGCCAGCAGCCGCTCCAGCCGGACGCCGACGGTGGGCAGGGCGGTCTGCACCAGCCGCACCGGTTGCGCCCAGACGAGCAGGATCGGCGCAATCATGATCAACAGCAGGTGCTGTGCCATGTGCACCCAGAACAGCACGTCGCTGTACACGGCGACCGCGCTGTTGCCGGCCAGCACCAGCGCGAGCATCGCCAACCCCCAGCTGACGGCGCGCCCGGTCGGCCAGCGGTGGTGGGGCGCGTTCTGATGGCTGGCGGCGTGGTGGGGCTCGTTCCGGTGGCCCGCGGTGTGGAGGCGGCGGACCAGCCAGGCGTAGCCGAGCGTGCCGAGCAGCACCGCGAGGTCGGTCAGCGGCGCCCAGGTCCAGCTGCTGAGCACCGTGGCCAGGTCCGGCGCGGTGGTGGACACGATGATGGATCTGCTCCGATGGTCGATCTGTGCTGGTCAAGGGGGTGGCTACGGTGCCGGGGTCGGCGGGCGTCCCGTCTATGAGTCGCTGCGCGGGCGGCCCTGGTTCCCCGTGCGCTCCGGATCACCACTTCGGTGACCCGACGCGGGGGCCTGGGGTGGCCGAGCTCTACCAGCGGCGGGCTCTGAGCGCGGAAAAGCCGCCGGTGGTGCAGTTCGGTGACCACCGGCAGGAGGGCGGCGGGGGCGCTGGTAGTGGCGGGCTGTGGGAACCGTTCGGGCTGGTGGTTAGGCTGCTGACATGGATCGCTCGTGACAGCCGCCCTCGATGCGCGCCAGGGCGCGCTCGCCGCCGACCTCGCGGGGCTCCGAATCTCGCGGGACGAGTTCTGCCGCCGGTTCCCCGTCGCACCGGAGGAGGCCAGCGCACTGGGACTCTCCGTGCTCCGCCGGGCCCTGCGCCAGCGCTACGCCGACGACGTCGAGCACGGCCTGGCCCTCGCCTTCAGCTTCGGCGTCTCGCCCGACTACCTGGACACCTTGCACGCGCTGGCCGGCGGCGACTGGCACACCCGGCACGCGGGCGTGGTCGACGCGCTGGACAAGCTCGTGCCGACCGGCGCCCCCGTGAGTGCCGACGTCCTCTACCGCACGGCGCTGGCCCGACACGCCTACCTCGAGGAGGACGAGCACCGCGAGAACGGCGAGCAGGGCAAGAACCACGAGCGCGAGGACGCCCTCGGCGCGCAGTGCGCCGGCGTGCTCGGCAACCTGCGGACCCGTACCGCCGCCCTGCGGCTCGGGGACCTGCTCGGCGGTGACAACGCGGTGCTCGCCGCCGAGGCCGAGCGCCAGCTGCGGCGGATCCTGGACCACGACGGCGAGACCCGAGGCCCGGGCGTCGCCGAGACACCGGCAACGGTCCGCGCGCTGGCCGGCCAGCTGCTCGCCGCCCGCCGGCGCCCCACCGGCGCATAACGCACGCAGGACGCCTGCCTGCCCGCCCCGATCACCGCCGAGCTCGACCACAGCGGCCTTTGACCACGCGGCGAGGCCCGCCGCGGTTGAACTCGGCGATCGTTACCGGTGCTCGGCGCGCAGGTCGGGCACCGTCCAGCCGGCCCCGGCGGCGTGCAGCTCGGCGGCGGACGAGGTGGTGGTGATGCCGACGACGGTGCCCACCGACGCCGCGACCAGTGCCCGGACACCGGACGGCGAGTCCTCCACTCCGGCGCAGTCGCCCGGTGCCCGGCCGAGCCGTTCGCAGGCCAGCAGGTAGCCCTCCGGAGCGGGCTTGCCACAGCGAACGTCCTCGGCGGTGACCAGCACGGACACCTCGTCGGCGACCCCGAGCACGACGTCGAGCACGTGCCGCGCCCAGTCCCGCCCGGCGCTGGTCACCACGGCGACCGGCCGGCCGCTGCAGTGCAGCGTGCGGAGCAGCTCGGGCGCGCCGGGTACCACCGTCACGGCGTCGCTCAGCTCGGCGGCGAGCTCGTCCATCGCGCGCAGCGCCGCCGAGGTGTCGGTGCCGGTCCACGGCCCGGGGACCTCGTCGAGCACGTCGCGCGCCCGGCGCCCCAGGTAGTGGCGCTCGTACTCCTCCTCGCTGACCGTGACGCCCCAGCTGTCGAAGAACCGCCACCAGGTCTGCCGGTGCACGTGTTCGCTGAGCACCAGCGTGCCGTCCATGTCCAGCAGCACCGCGGCGGCCGACGACAGCGCCGCCCCGCCGACGGCGCCCAGGGCGCTGGGCCCGGAAAGCGCCCCCGGTACCGGTGCCACCGTCACTCGGCGGGACCGTCCGGCCAGTCGAACAGCGGGTCGCCGGGCCGGATCTCGCTGCCGTAGGCGAGCCCGTCGATGCTGTCCGCCGCCGAGTCGAGCACCACGACGGGGCAGCTCGCGGAGAGCCCGCCGGCGCGCACCTGGTCGGGGTCGAAGGTGACGATCCGGGTGCCGGCGTCGACCCGGTCGCCCTCGGCGGCGTGCAGCGTGAAGCCGGCGCCCTCGAGCTTGACGGTGTCGATGCCCAGGTGCACCAATACCCCGGTCCCGCCGGGCGTGACCACGATGAACGCGTGCGGGTGCACCTTGACCAGCTGGCCGGAGACCGGCGCCAACACGTCCAGCGGCCCGGCCCCGGTGAGGGGTTCGACGGCCGCGCCGGAGCCGACCAGCTGGCCGGCGAACACGGGGTCCGGCACGTCGACCAGCGCGGTCAGGGTGCCCGCAACCGGCGAGCTGACCCGGGTCACAGCAGGTCCTGGATGTCGTCGGCGAGGCCGTCCGCCTCGGGGCCGACCACGACCTGGACCACCGTGCCGGCCCGCACGACGCCATGCGCGCCGCACCGCTTGAGCGCCGCGTCGTCGACCAGGGACGGGTCCTTCACCTCGGTGCGCAGGCGGGTGATGCAGCCCTCGACCTCGATGATGTTCGCCGCGCCGCCGAGGCCGGCCAAGATGTCGTCCGCTTTGGACATGTTCGCTCCCTTGCCGGCAGGGCTGCCGGTGATCGTTGCTGTGATCGTCGCGAGTGGTGCCGAGGTGGTGCGGCGGTGATCGTCGGCGTGATGCAGAGGTGAAGTGTTACCGAACTCGACCTGGCTCAGTGGTTGACACGAATGGGTTGTGCGGCTCATCCTCTTGCCACTGGTTATGACCGGACCGTACCGGTGGATCACTAGTGTTCGCAATGCTGGATCCCCGGATCTGACCAGCGGATACTGCCCCCGGTCGACCCGGCGCCCTGTCCATCGAACGAGCCTGAGGTCGTCATGAGCACGAGTGTCGCCGCCTCCGCGCCACCGAAGAATCGCCGAGGACTAGCCGGTTTGCAACGGTTGGGCCGAAGCCTGATGCTGCCCATTGCCGCCCTCCCGGCGGCCGGCCTGCTGCTGCGGCTGGGCCAGGACGACCTGCTCGGCCACTTCGCCTCGCTGAAGAGCGTCGCGTCGGTGATCTCGGCCGCCGGCGGGGCGCTGTTCGACCACCTGCCGCTGATCTTCGCGGTGGGCATCGCCATCGGCTGGGCGCGCAAGGCCGACGGGTCCACCGCGATGGCGGCCGTGGTCGGCTGGCTGGTGCTGGACGGTGTGTTCACCGCGATGAGCCCGCTGGTGCTGCCGGGCAAGCTGGACTCCTCCGGCAAGCCGGCGCTGGTCAACTTCGGCGTGCTGGGCGGCATCGTGGTCGGCCTGGTCTCGGCCATCCTCTGGCAGCGCCTTTACCGCACCAAACTGCCCACCTACCTGGGCTTCTTCAACGGCCGGCGGTTCGTGCCCATCGTCGTCTCGGTGACCATGCTGGTCATCGGTGTGGTGATGAGCCTGGTCTACCCGCTGTTCAACAACGGGCTGACGTGGCTGGGCACGGCGGTGAACGCCAACCCGGTGGTCGGCGGGGGCGTCTTCGGTGTGGCCAACCGCCTGCTCATCCCGGTCGGCCTGCACCACATCCTGAACTCGGTGGTCTGGTTCATCCTCGGCGACTACCACGGCGCGCACGGCGACCTGAACCGGTTCTTCGCCGGTGACCCGAGTGCCGGTGTCTTCATGACCGGCTTCTTCCCGATCATGATGTTCGCGCTGCCGGCCGCCGCGATGGCGATCTGGCACGAGGCCCGTCCCGGCCAGCGCAAGGTGGTCGGCGGGATCATGGTCTCGGTCGCGCTGACGTCGTTCCTCACCGGCATCACCGAGCCGATCGAGTTCTCCTTCGTCTACGTGGCGTGGCCGCTGTACGTGATCCACGCGTTCCTCACCGGTACCTCGCTCGCGGTGGCCAACGCGCTCGGCATCCACGACGGCTTCAGCTTCTCGGCCGGCTTCATCGACTACGTGATCAACTTCGGGCACGCGACCAGGCCGCTGCTGCTGATCCCGATCGGGCTGGTCTACGCAGTCATCTACTACGTCGTGTTCCGGTTCGTGATCCGCCGGTGGAACCTGCGCACCCCGGGCCGTGAGGAGGACGACCAGGACGAGGCCCTCGCCGGTGCGGAGTCCAACTCCGGTGCACTGTCGGCCGGCACCACGGCTGACATCACGGCTGACACCACGGTCGCCACCAGCACCGAGCCGAAGCCGGCGACGTGAGCTCGGGATTCGGCGAGCCCGACCCCCCATCGGCATCTTCTGGAGTGGAACACGCTGTGGCTACCCGAACCGTCACCATCGCCTCCAAGGTGGGCCTGCACGCCCGCCCGGCGGCCACCTTCAGCCGCGCGGCGGCGGCGACCGGCCTGCCGGTCACGCTGAGCGTGGGGGAGAAGGAGCCGGTGAACGCGGCGAGCATCCTGGCCGTGATGGGCCTCGGGGTCGCCCACGGCCAGGAGGTCACCCTCAGCGCCCAGGGGGAGGGCGCGGAAGACGCCCTGGACCGCCTCGCCGAGCTGCTGGCGAGCGAGGAGGACGGGAAGTGAAGGCCGGCACGATCCACGGCCTCGGGGTCAGCCCGGGGACCGCGCGGGCGCCGCTGGCCAGGCTCGCCCCGCCGGTACGGACGGCCGCCACCGACCCGGTCACCGAGGAGCCGGAGGCCGCGCTGGCCCGCATCGAATGGGCGCTGGGCGCGGTCGCGGCGGAGATGGCGGAGCGGGCCGACCGCGCCGAGGGGGTGGCGGTGGACATCCTGCTCACCACCTCGGCGATGGCCGGCGACCCGACCCTGGTGACCGTGGCGGGGGAGCAGCTGCGCGCCGGCAGCCCGACCGGGCACGCGGTCACCCTCGCGGTGGAGACCTTCTGCGCGCAGCTCGAGTCGCACGGCGGTTACCTGGCCGAGCGGGTCACCGACCTGCGGGACATCGGGTCCAGGGCCGTCGCGCTGCTGGCCGGGGTGCCCATGCCCGGGATCCCGGCGCCCGGCTACCCCATCGTGCTCACCGCCCGTGACCTCTCGCCCGCCGACACGGCCACCCTGCCCGGCAGTGACGTGGTCGCGCTGCTCACCGAGGAGGGCGGGCCGACCAGCCACACGGCGATCCTGGCCAAGTCACTCGGGCTGCCGGCCGTGGTGGGCTGCCGGGCCGCCGCCGACGTGGAGATCGGCGTGCCCGTGCTGGTCGACGGCTCGACCGGCGAGGTGCGGATCGGACCGGACGCCGAGCGCGGCGCCCTCGCGGCGGGGCTGCCGGCGGCGCGCCCGATCGAGGCGGCCGGCCCGGGGCGGACCCGCGACGGCGTGGCGGTGGCGCTCCTGAACAACGTGGGCACGCTGGCCGACGCCCGCGCGGCGGCCGGCACCGACTCCGAGGGCGTGGGGCTGTTCCGCACCGAGTTCCTCTTCCTCGGCCGGCGCACCGAGCCCGGGGTGGACGAGCAGGCCGACGCCTACGCCGAGGTGTTCCGGGCGTTCGGCGAGCGACCGGTGGTGCTGCGCACACTGGACGCCGGCTCCGACAAGCCGCTGCCGTTCCTGCCGCTCGGCGAGGAGGAGAACCCGGCGCTCGGCGTGCGCGGCCTGCGGACCTCGACGGTCTTCCCGGAGGCGCTGTCCACCCAGCTCACCGCGGTGGCCAGGGCCGCCCGCGCGGTCGGCGGATCGGTGCGGGTGATGGCGCCGATGGTGGCGACCGCCGAGGAGGCCAGCTGGTTCGCCGACACCGCCCGGGAGCACGGCATCTCCGACGTCGGCGTGATGATCGAGGTACCGGCCGCCGCCCTGCGCGCCGGCGAGCTGCTGGACGTCGTCGACTTCGTCAGCATCGGGACCAACGACCTCGGCCAGTACACGATGGCCGCCGACCGGGCCGCCGGCGCGCTGGGCCACCTGCTCGACCCGTGGCAGCCGGCGCTGCTCGACCTGGTCGCCATGGTCGGCGCGGCCGGCCGGGCGCGGGGCAAGCCGGTCGGGGTGTGCGGCGAGGCCGCCAGCGACCCACTGCTCGCCGCGGTGCTCGTCGGGCTCGGCGTGACCAGCCTGTCCATGGCTCCGGTCAGCCGGCCGGCGGTGCACTCCGAGCTGGCCGGGCTGAGCGTCGAGGACTGCGTGGCCATCGCCGACGCGGCCCGGGGCGCGGTCGGGGCGCGGCCGGCCAGGGCGCGCGCCCGCGAGGTGCGGGACCAGCGGTGGAGCGTGCCCGCGTGACGGAGTCACAGGTGCTGCGCGGTGTGCTCGTGCACGGCGGCCGGCTGGTGGACGACGGCGTGGTCGAGGTCGTCGGGGACCGGATCAGCTGGGTCGGTCCCGCCGCCGGGTGGACCGGCGCGTCGCTGCCGCCGGCCCAGCCCAGCCGTTTCCTGCTGCCCGGCCTGGTCGACGTGCACTGCCACGGCGGCGCCGGGCACGGCTTCCCGGAGGCGGACCCGGCCGGGCTGCGGGTGACCATCGAGCACCACTACCGGCACGGCACCACCACCCTGCTCGGCAGCCTGGTCTCGGCGCTGCCCGGGGTGCTGGAGCGGCGGCTCCGGGTGCTGGCGCCGCTGGTCGAGTCCGGTGAGCTGGCCGGCATCCACCTGGAGGGGCCGTTCCTGGCCACCGCACAGTGCGGCGCGCAGGACCCGAACGCGATCACCCCGGGGGACCCGGCGCTGCTGGACCGGCTGATCGACGTCTCCGGCGGCCGGATCAGCTCGATGACGCTGGCGCCGGAGACCGCGAACTACCGGGAGCTGGTGCGGGTGATGGCGCGCCATGGCGTGCTGCCCAGCCTCGGCCACACCGACGCCACCGCCTCAGTGGCCGGCGCGGGCGTCAAGGCGGTCGGCGGCGGGCCACTCAGCGCCACCCACCTGTTCAACGCCATGCCCCCGATGCTGCACCGCTCGCCCGGCCCGGTGTCGGCCTGCCTGGCCGCGGCGGCCAGGGGCGAGATGGTGCTGGAGCTCGTCGCCGACGGCGTGCACCTGGCCGACGAGACGGTGGCCATGGTGTTCGACCTGGTCGGCCCCGGACAGATCGCGCTGATCACCGACGCGATGGCCGCCGCCGGCATGCCGGACGGGCGGTACCCGCTGGGACCGCGGGACGTCGAAGTCGTGCACGGGATCGCCCGGCTGGCCCCGCAACCGGGGGGTGTGCGGGGAGCCATCGCCGGGGGCACGGCGCGGCTGATCGACGTGCTCCGCCGCGTCGTGCGGCACGCCGGGGTGCCGCTGGCCACGGCGGTCACGGCGGCCAGTGCGACGCCGGCGCGGCTGCTCGGGCTCGACCACGAGGTCGGCGACCTGGCGGTCGGGCTGCGCGCCGACGTGGTGCTGACCGACCCCGAGCTGACTCCGCTGGACGTGATGCGCGGCGGCCGCTGGCTGGTCGGCGGCCGGGACCTGCTCACGGTCTGAGGGCGGTCCCCAGCCTGGGCGGAGTCCGCGCGCCGGAAACTGTCACCCTTGTGGTGACCCTCCGTGTATCGCTGGTCATGACCAGATGGAAGACTGTGGGGGAGGACAGGGAAACCGGATCGGCGCGGAGGTCAGGCATGGCGCAACCCGTGCGCATCGTGGACGGCGTGGTCCCCAAGCACGAGCAGCTGCGCGGCATTCTGACGGAGCTGGCCACCCGGGAGCTGTCGCCGGGG
The DNA here is from genome assembly GCA_036272155.1 of Pseudonocardia sp. Classification (GTDB taxonomy): domain Bacteria; phylum Actinomycetota; class Actinomycetes; order Mycobacteriales; family Pseudonocardiaceae; genus Pseudonocardia. The sequence goes on along the minus strand of DATAZG010000063.1, from coordinate 123,053 downwards.
GACATGCTGCCCAGCGAGCGCCAGCTCTGCCTCGACCACGGCGTCAGCCGGATCACCGTGCGGGAGGCGATCGGGCAGCTGGTCAGCGAGGGGCTGCTGGTCCGGGTCCGGGGCAAGGGCACCTTTGTCGCCGAGCGCACGGTCCGCTCGCGGCTGCACCTCGCCTCGTTCCAGGAGGACATGCGCCGGCTGGGCCTCGAGCCGACCACCGTGCTGCTGTCCGCCGAGCGCGGCGAGCCGCCGGCCCGGACCGCCGAGCTGTTCGCGCCGAGCGGCGGTGCGCAGGGGTTCCACATCCGCCGGCTGCGGGTGGCCGACGGCATCCCGATCGCCGTGGACGACGCCTGGTACAACGCCGCGCTGGCCCCCGGCCTCGACCAGATCGACCTGACCCGGTCGATCTACCGCACGCTCACCGAGCACTTCGGCCGCGCCCTGGACCGCGCCGAGCAGACCGTCGGCGCCATCGGGGCCAGCCGGGAGATCGCCGCGCTGCTCGGCCTGCCGGTATCCCGCCCGGTCCTGGTCTTCGACCGGGTCACCTACAGCGGCGACCAGGTCATCGAGCACGCCAAGTCCTGGTACCGGGGCGACCGCTACGAGCTGCAGATGTCGCTGGACCGCTGACCCGGCGCCGTTTACCCGGCGCCCCTGACGTCGGTTTCACGGACCCGGCTCCGAACAGACCGCGGCCGGTGCCACCCTCGAAGAAGATCGGGGGCGGCACCGGCCGCGGTGGGTGACGGTGGGGCCAGCTCAGTGGTGGACGTCCACGTCGTGGCTGTCGTCGTAGTCGCTGCTGTTGTGCGAGTTGTAGTCGTCGTGGCTGTCGGTGTCCGAGTTGTCCTGGTAGTGGCTGTGCGTGCTGTCGTCCGACTCGTGCTGGTCGGCGTACTGGCTGGCATCGCCGTGGTCGCCGGCCACGTTCACCGAGGTGCTGCCCGAACCCGAGTTGTGCACCGACGTGTTGGTGTCGTTGTCGGTGTTGCTGCCGTGCGCGTCGCCGCCGATGGAGATGGCGCCGCCGTCACCCACGCTGGTGTGCCCGAGGTGCGCGTTGGTGGCGTCGCCGGAGCCGAAGGCGGTGGTGTTGCCGTCGCCGGTCACGGCCTGGTTGTGGTCGCCGACCACGTTGCCGTTGCCCGAGGTGATCGTGCTGTCCCGGATGTCGCCGCCGGCGGCCACCGAGCCGCGCCCGGACGCCACCACCGGGTCGTTGTCGATCACCTGGTGGAAGTCGCCGCCGTCGTTGTGGTGGCCGCCGTGGTCGTGGCGGTCGTCGTCCCAGTCGCGGCCGCGGTCCCAGTCGCGTCCGCCGCCGGTGTCGATGCTCTGGTGCACCGAGTTGTCGATGTCGGTGTCGCCCCGGTCCCACGAGTCGTTGTTGTCGTGGATGTAGCTACGCAGGTAGCTGTGGCCACTGTCGTGGTCGTTGCTGTTCCAGTCCCTCGGCTCGGGGTAGGAACGGTTCCCGTAGTCGGAGTGCGAGTAGTCGCTGTCAGCCAACAGGGACAGCGCGTCGTGCACGTCCCCACCCGACAGGTTGTGGAACCCGTTGTGCTCCGCGTAGCCACGCGGGTCGTTGTCGAACGCGTCGCGGGCGTCCGAGTCGTTCAGCAGGTTCGAGATCCAGTCCAGCAGTGATGTCGCCATGCTTAGTCAGCTCCTCCAGAAGCGGGGTCCAATGCCGTCGTGGTGATCGTGTCCCCCATAACACCAGAAACTATGACCACACCAGCCTCACCCGCAACGGGGGAAAGGACTGGTTCACCCTGGTCAGCCACCCCGAGGGTGGGAGCTTCGTGCGTTCGGGGCATAAACGGGTCCAACGGCCGGGGATTTCCGGCGGCGGGGCCGCCGGTTGGGGAACAGAGCACATCCTGGCGCAATGGCCAGTTGGAGTACCCAGCGGGTCCTCAGTCAGCGAAGGCGGCACCGCGAACGGTGAAGTAGCGTGCGGGTGGCAGTGCTGGCGCGGCCGGTGTTCACACGCGTCGCCCAGCTCGTTCACAGAAAAGGTGCCCAGGCTCGGTGGCTATGGCGACTCGCTTGTGCGACCTGCTGACCGACCGGGCCGAACAGGCGCCGCGAGGCCGGTTCCTCCTCGATGCGCGCAGTGACCGGGTGGTGCGCCATGCCGACCTCGCGGCGGCGGCCCGGGCCTGGCGCGCCGAGCTGGACGCGCACCGGATCCCGCCGGGCGCCCGGGTACTGGTGGACGTCAACGACCCGATCGCCTTCGCCACCGTGCACCTCTCGGTGATCGCCGCCGGGCGTTGCTCGGCGACCGTCGACCCGGAGGCCCCGCCGGCGGAGGCGGAGCGCGCCCGGCGGGCCCTGCGCCCCGCGCTGGTGCTGACCGACCGCCCGGAGCGTGACGGCGTCGGCGTGGACCCCGGCACGGGGCTGCCGACTCAACCGTCCCGGGGCACCCGCTGGCGCTGGGCGCTCGGCGTCGGTGCGCCCGGCTACTCGGCCCTGCTCACCTCGGGCTCCACCGGCACGCCGAAGACCGTGCTGCTGGACGAACGGCAGCTGCTGCACGTGGCGTCGGCGGTGGCCCGCCACCACGGGCTGGGGCCGGCCGACCGTGGCTTCAACCCGCTGCCGTTGTTCCACATCAACGCGCAGGTGGTCGGCCTGCTGGCCAGCCTGGTCGCCGGTGGCACCCTGGTGCTCGACCGCCGGTTCCGCCGCACCGAGTTCTGGCCGCTGCTGGCCCGCCACGACGTCACCTGGCTGAACGCGGTGCCGGCCGTACTGGCGATCCTGGCCAGGGAGGACGTGCCGGTGCTGCCGCCCCGGCTGCGGTTCATCCGGTCGGCGTCGGCCGCGCTGCCCACCCCGGTGCGGGAGGTCATCGTGGCGCGCACCGGGGTGCCCGTGGTGGAGAGCTACGGGATGACCGAGGCCGCCAGCCAGATCACCGCCACCCCGCTCGACGCGCCGACCCGCGACGGCTCGGTCGGCCTGCCGGTCGGCGTCGAGCTGGAGGTGGTCGACAAGGCCGGCGTGCGCTGCCCGGCCGGGGTCGTCGGCCGGGTCCGGATCCGGGGCGCCGGCGTGATCCGCGGCTACGCCGAGGGTGTCGCCTCGGCGAGCTTCGACGAGGCGCACTGGCTCGACACCGGCGACCTCGGCCACCGCGACGCGGACGGCTACGTGTACCTGGCCGGGCGGGCCGACGACGTGGTGAACCGGGGCGGCGAGCTCGTGTACCCCCGGGAGGTCGAGGAGGTGCTGCTCGCCGAGCCCGGGGTGGCGGACGCGGTGGTGGTCGGCCGCCCCCACGACGTGCTGGGCGCGGTGCCGGTGGCCTGCGTGCGCAGCCGCGACGAGCTGGACGAGACCGGGGAGGCGGCCCTGGTCGCGCGGCTGACCGCCCGGTGCGCCGAGCAGCTGGCCCGGTTCAAGCGGCCCGCCGAGATCCGGGTGGTCGGCGGCTTCCCGCTGGGTCCGACCGGCAAGGTGCGCCGGACGGAGCTGCGCCGCCAGCTCGCCGACGAGTTCGCCGGGGCGAGCAGCTAGGCGGACTGGTTAGCCAGAACACCTCGGCCGGCGTGACCGGCCGGGCGGGACGGGAGACCCAGCAAGACCAGGGAGGGCCGATGCGATCGACCGAGGACGTGTTCCACGTAGCCGTGCCCGCCGCCGATCTGGACGCGGCGCAGGAGTTCTACATCACCGGCCTCGGCTGCAAGCTGGCCCGGCGCTACGCGGACCGGATCACCGTCGACTTCTTCGGTGACCAGCTGGTCTGCCACCTGTCCGACCGGATCGACGAGCACCCGGAGCTCTACCCGCGCCATTTCGGGGTGACGTTCCGGCACCGCCAGGACTGGGACCGGCTGCTGCGGCTGGCCCGGACGCGGGGGCTGCGGTTCTTCGCCGAACCGTTCCACCGCTTCGAGGGCCGGGTCGAGGAGCACGAGACCTTCGTGCTCGCCGACCCGTCCAACAACCTGCTCGAGTTCAAGTTCTACGCCGACCCCCGGATGATGTACTGACCCGGCTCTCCGGTATCTCGACCGGCCGCCCGTGCCGGGAGATCGGCCGCCGCCGGGCCCGCCCGGCCCTGCCCGCTCTGCCCGCCACCCCGGCGGCGATGACCAGCGCGATCACGCCGAACAGCAGGCCGCCCGCGCCCAGCCAGCGGGCCAGGGAGTCGGACCCGGTAGCGGCACTGTCGGCGCTGTCCGTGCCGGCGCTGCCCACGGCCAGGGTCGCGGGGGACCCACCGGCGCCGTGTCCGCCGGCGGCTCCCGCCGCGCCGGCCGCCATCAGCCGCAGCGTGGGCGCCGGATGCTCCGGCTCGGCGGCGCCGGCCGCGCGGGGCTGGTCCCAGCGCACCACTGTGCCGTCGTCGTAGGTCTGCACCACCGGCAGCACGAGCTGGTCGGCGTCGGTCGGCAGCGGTCCGAGTGACACGTCGAAGTCGGCGTACTGGTCGGGCTCGATCCGCTTGCCGGGCTGCGCGGTCCAGGTGACGGTGCGCGCGACCTGGCCCACCGCGCCGTCGTCGGTGCGCAGCGGCGGGTTCACCGCCACCTTGCCGACGTGCTCGGTCCAGCCGGCCATCGGGGTGGTCAGCACCTCGGCGATCGGGTGCTCGGCGGGCAGGGTGACCTCGACCTTGACCGTGCCGGCGGAGTCCGACTCGGTCGGCACGCGCAGCGCCACCACGGCGTAGCCGCCCTGGGTCGCCCAGCCGGGCTGCGCGGTCACGTGCGCCTCGGCCATGCCGGCACCGAGCAGGGTGAGCAGGAGGGCGCCGCCGAGCGCCAGTGCGGTGCGGGTGGGGGCCCGCCACCGGGGGTGTACCGGGGTCATCGCCTGTCCTTTTCTACTGCTGCCTTGTCGTCTGTGGAAGTCGTTGGTGGGAAGTCGTTGGTGGGAAGTCGTGGTGGAAGTCGTGGTGGGGCCGGCCGGGCCGTTGCGGGGCCGGGGCGGCCGGGCGGGGAGTGCGCCGACGGTAGGCCGGCCGGACCGCCGGGGCGCGGATTCTGAGAACCGGCCGGCGCCCGATCGCCGACCGGCCCGCCGGTCGCGTCGAGGCCACCCGCACTGGGCCGTCCGCCGCCGCGAGCTAGCCCATTCGGATCCTGAGTTCCTTCATTTGTTTGGCCGGCCCGGGGCGAACGGCCGCTTATGGTCATTCGGCGGTAAAACGGGGTATTTAGATAGTCGTGATTCACGGTCGCCGAGCTACCATCGTGGCCCCCGACTCGGCGAGGCATGTATGCGGCAGTTGGCGAATGAGGTGAGAGCCGTGATGGTCGCGGCCGACACCTATCGGCGCGCGATGGCCGCCGCCCTCGGGGTCGGCGTCACGGAGGTGTCGGCGCTGGGCGAGATCCGCCAGGACGGCCCGCTGACCCCGTCCGAGCTGGCCCGCCGTCTCGGGCTGACCTCGCCGAGCGTCACCTCGCTGCTGGACCGGCTCGAGGCCGCCGGCCTGGTGGCCCGGCGGCGCCACCCGGCCGACCGGCGCAGCGTGCTGGTCGAGCTGACCGAGGCGGGGGAGGAGCTGCTGCTCGCGTCCTTCGAGCAGTTCAGTGAGGACGTGGCGGCCGCGGTCCGGTCGGCGTCCCCGGAGCACGTGCGGGAGCTCGGCGAGCTGCTCGGCGGGGTGGCCGGGTCACTGCGGACCAGGGCCGCCGACCGGGACGGCCTGCTCGGCGGGCTCGGGCGGCACGTGGCCCGGCGCCGCCTGGCCGGTGGGGACGTGACCGATGTGAATGGCAAGGGGGACTGAATTACTAGACGGTCAAGATATGTGCCGCTCGCGTGTTTTACGTGCCGTATTTCTTCGGTGATTTTTACCCCATTTAGTGGATGAGTGACATTAGTGGGTCCGCGATGATAGGCGGGACGGCAGCGGAAACGGCCGACCCCTCGGGCCCGAGAAACTGCCGTCGCCCCTCGTCACCGGCCGGTGGACTCCCCGCCCCCCGGCCGGTGACATCAAACGTCCGGGGCACGCCATATCGTGCACACCATGAAGTACAGGAAGCTGGCGCCGGTCCTCGCGGCCGGCATGCTCGCGCTGCTCGCCGGCTGCAACAACAGCTCCTCGGACCAGGACCAGCCGCCGCCGGCGCCGGCTGCCTCCACCCCGCCGAGCGCGCCCGCCGCGGCTCCGCCAGCGGCACCGGGTCCGATCGTCGGACTGCACCCGCTGAGCCCGGCTCAGAAGCAGCAGCGGGACTTCTGCCAGCAGGGCATCGTCAAGAACGGCTGTGAGTTCTACACCGACGATTCATTGAGGCTGCAGGGCTTCGACCCGGACAGCTAGTGTGCGAAGCAGTGTGTCCGCCGCAGCTACCGAGGTGACCAGTTGAGCCAGCCGTTGATCGATGAGGACGTCCGGGCGCGCCAGCTGGTGGCGGCGGAGCGCAAGGCCGCTGTGTTGTTCGACGAGGTGGAGCGCCTCGGCCTGGTGAAGCCGGGACTGGCCGAGTCGGCGGTGAGCAACCAGGTCCGGGATCTGGCGGCTGAGCTGTTCGGCACCCGCCGGCACTGGCACAAACGGATCGTCCGGTCCGGCCCCAACACACTGCAGCCCTATCGGGAGAACCCGCCGGACCGGGTGATCGGCACCGACGACATCGTCTTCCTGGACTTCGGCCCGATCTTCGCCGAGTGGGAGGCCGACTTCGGCCGGACGTACGTGCTCGGTGAGGACCCGGTCAAGCTGCGGCTGCGCGACGACCTGCCGACGATCTGGGCGGCCGGGCGCGAGCACTTCGAGGCGCACCCCGACATCACCGGCGCGCAGCTCTACGCGCACGTGGTCGGGCTGGCGAAAGCGGCCGGCTGGGAGTTCGGCGGCCCGCACTCCGGGCACCTGGTCGGCGAGTTCCCGCACGAGATGATCGACGGCGACCGCATCGACAGCTATATCGCCCCTGGTAGCGACGGTCCGATGCGACGTACCGACAAGGTCGGCCGGGCCTGCCACTGGATCCTCGAGATCCACCTGGTGGACCGGGAGCGGGCCATCGGCGGCTTCTTCGAGCAGCTGCTCACGCTGCACCGCGTCGACGCCTGAAAGTCGACGCCTGAAAGTCGACGCCGGGAGCCGACACCTGAGGGGTGTCCGGCCCCGGGGGCGTCACCCGATCGGTCATCGGGGTCGTCGGGGGTTAGGGGAGTTCCCCCATGCCCCCCATGTGGGGGTGTCTCAGCCACCTGGTTACGGTTCCCACTGAACCAGGTGGGATCCCCGATTGCCGCAGGCCGTCACCGCTCTACGTTTCTGGTCAACGCCGACGGACTGGCCGAGCGCACATCCCCATACCTAAGGAGCTGACCGACATGAGCGACACCTCGCTGCTGGACTGGATCCTGAGCCTGCTGCGCGACCCCGATGCGCGGGAGGACTTCGCCCGCGACCCGCAGGGTTACGCCGCCGACCACGGGTTCGACCACCTGAGCTCGGGTGACGTGTACGACGCGCTGTGCCTGATCTCGGACGACAGCTCGTCGTCCTCGAGCCACGGTACGCACTACCCGGCTCCGCGCGACTACGACCACAACAGCCACGACGGCGGCGCGAGCTACCTGCGCAGCTACGTGACGAACAACTACACCACCATCGAAGAGCACAACACCAACATCGACAACTCGGTGCACCAGAACATCGACACCGGTGGTGGCGACTTCAACCAGGTCATCGACAACGACCCGGTGGTGGCGTCCGGCGACGGCGCGGTGGCGGCCGGCGGGGACATCAAGGACAGCACGGTCACGACCGGCAACCACAACGTGGTCGGCGACGGCAACCAGGCCGTGACCGGCGACAACAACACCACGGCCTTCGGCTCCGGCGACGCGACCAACGCCGACCTCGGCCACACGAACATCGGTGACGGCGGCTCGCTGTCCATCGGTGGCGACGCCTACGGCCACAACACCGACAACGACACCAACACGTCGGTGCACAACTCCGGCTCGGGGGACACCTCGGTCAACGCCGCCGGCAGCCACGGCGACGCGGGCCAGTACGCCAACCAGAGCGAGCACAACGACAGCACGCACACGAACTACGAGGACAACTCGTCGAGCGACAGCCACGACGACGTGAACTCGGGCAACGGCCACGACTACAGCGACAGCCACGACGTGGACGTGCACCACTGACCTGACGGTCACGCCGGCCCCGGCCGGCCCGCGAGCGACCTCGGCGGTCGGCGCCTGAGGCCTTCCCGGCCTCGGCGCCGGCCGCCGTGGTCGTAGGCGGGTGGTCATCAGGCCCCCAGGCTCAGTTGATCACGCCTGGCGCAGCCCTCACGCCCCGAGGATCACCGAGTCGGCACGGGCGCCGGCAGGATGGTGCGCGGCACGACGGGGGCGCGCTTGCGGCGGCGCCACTCGCGGGGGTAGCCGAGCGAGACCTCCTCGAACCGCACGCCGTCCTGCCACGTGGTGCGCGGGATGTGCAGGTGGCCGTAGACGACGGCGGCAGTGCGGAACCGGGTGTGCCAGTCGGCGGTGAGCTCGGTGCCGCACCACTGGGCGAACTCGGGGTGGCGCAGCACCCGGGTTGGCTCGCGGGACAGCGGCCAGTGATTGACCAGCACCAACGGCAGTTCGGGGTCGAGCGCGGCCAGTCGTTGCTCGGTCTGGGTGACGCGCGCGCGGCACCAGTCCTGGCGGGTGGGGTACGGGTCGGGGTCGAGCAGGAACTCGTCGCTGCACACGATGCGGGCCGCGCGGGCGATCCGCAGCGACTCCTGCCGGTCCGCCGCGCCCGGGGCCAGGAACGAGTAGTCGTAGACCAGGAACATCGGTACCACGAGCACCGGGCCGTCCGGCCCCGACCAGCGCTGGTAGTCGTCCTCCGGGGTGAGCACCCCGAGGCCCCGGCACAGCTCGACCAGGTGCCGGTAGCGCTCGTCGCCCCGGCGCGGTGGCTGCTCGGTGCGGGAGGTCCACAGCTCGTGGTTGCCCGGCACCCAGATGACCCGGGCGAACCGGTCGGCCAGCAGCCCCAGGGCCCAGCTGATGTCGTCCATCCGCTCGCCGACGTCGCCGGCGACGATCAGCCAGTCGTCGTCGTCGCCAGGCCGCAGCCCCTCGACGATCGCCCGGTTGTCCTTGCGCCCGACGTGCAGGTCGCTGGTGGCCAGCAGGGTCGGCGTCACCTCTGCTGAATTCCGCCACTCACGTGGGCCAATCTAGTGCCGAGGAGTGGACAACATGGCAACGAACTGGATATCTATGGAATGTATACGGGCGCCCGATAGCCTCTCGGGTGACCCCGGAGTGCGCCTTATCGGCGCCGTGGTCGATGGCCCGGGAAAGCGCGGTGGCGGCGCAAGTGATCTTCGTGGCCAACCGGGGCGAATAGTTGCCAACCTGCGCCGGCACGGTCTGAACCACATGGTCATTGGCGCAGCCCTGGCACACGCATCCACCGGGCCGAACGGGCGAAACAGGATGTGCGCCGTACCCGAAGGGCTCCCAGCCGGAGTACGGCGCACATCGCGGCGAATTGTAGGGGCGACCACCGGGGCGCCGTTTTCCGGCCCCGGCATAAAGACGCCACCGCCGTCGTGCGACAAATCGTCCTGGGCTTATGGCGTGTCAGCCGGCACTACTTTGCGGTAGCCCGGTGTGTCGCGCGCCCGCCGGTGCGTTCAACGTGTACGCGCCGAACGGCCCGCCGATAGCGGAAATTGGTCAGGATGCGAGCAAAGGCGAGTCGGTTGCCGGGTTGAACCGCGAGTACTCCGGCTTGCTCCAGCTCAGCGGGCTGGCCAGCTCGGTGCGGCGGACCTCGGCGATCTCGAAGCGGGACTGCCGCTGCCCGGCCCACTCCGTCCGAGCCGAACCGGTGAGCTGCAGTGTCGTGCCCGTCGACCAGTCGAGGATGAGCAGCCCGGCACTCGGGCTCTGTTCCAGGTTGCCCAGGGTCATCATCATCGCGTTGCCCGGGTAGTCCGGCCAGCTCAGCCCGCCGTCGGGGTCGAGGCGCAGGAAGCCGGGGTTGCCGCCCCGGTGCGACGCGTCGCGGTGCCCGTCGGCCGAGGTGGTGGCGATGAAGAAGGTGTCGGCCTCGGCGATCATCCGCCGGTCGGCCTCGGACAGCTCGGTCGACACCGTCGTGTTCGGCGCCGGGCCGTCGGCCCGGACGGAGACCACCTCGCGCCGCTGGATGTACTTCGGGCAGTTCGCGTAGACCTGCTCGGCGGTGAGCAGCAGGCCCGCCGCCGTCGGCTCGGTGACGCCGTTGATCCGCATCCGCCGCCGGGTGGCCGGGTCCAGGGCGATGGCGCCGACCTCGGTGCGACCGGTCAGCGTGTCGGCCAGTGGGTCGCCGGCCGGCGGGCGGGCCGCGATGGCGATGGCCGGCGCGCCGCCGACGGTCCCCGCGCGCAGGAACCCCGGTTCGCCGGTCACGAGCGAGCCCCACATCCGGCCCCGCTCGTCGGCGCCCGCGATGACGAACATCCGCTGCTCGCCGAGGAAGGCGGCGGCCGCCGGCGGTATGTCGGTGCGCACGATGCCGCCGACCCGGTCCGCCTCGGCGCGCAGCCCGGCCTTGCGCTGCGCGGCGAGCTCACCCGGGTGGAAGACGCTGTGCATGGCCGACCTCCTAGAAGAAACCGCAGGTGGGTGCTTCGCCGACCGGCGGAGCGGAGTGGCCGGCGAGCCCGCTGGGGGCGTAGACCTCGAGCCGGATGCCGTCCGGGTCGGTGAAGAAGATGCCGCCGGAGTCGCCGCCCTCGCGGTGCGGCACCACGCCGTCGTACTGGAACTCGGCCCCGAGGCGGCTCAGGTTCTCCTGGACCGTGCGCACCTCGTCCAGCGTCCGCACCTCGAAGGAGAGGTGGTGCAGGCCGGGCAGCGCGGTGGCGAAGCGGCCGTCGGACTGGCGCCACAGCGTGAGCAGCAGTGCCCCGTCGCGGCCGAGGAAGGCCCACTCACGCTCGCCGTCCCGGCCGTCGACCAGTACCTCGAGGCCGAACACCCGCTGGTAGAAGTCCTTGGACCGGGCGAGGTCCGTGACGTTGAGGCCGACGTGGCCCGTCTTCAGTGCGGCCGGGGTGAGCGTCGGGGTCGCCATGGCTGCCCTCCCTATCGTTGTCTAACCGGTAAAGCTGCGTCTAACCGATATAGATATGATTACGGGTTAGCTGGAGACCTGTCAATACGCCACAAGGGGTTAGACTGGACACATGGCGTTCGAACGACCACTGCTCGGCGAGCCGCTGAGCCTGGACCTGCTCAACACGGTGTGGATGAGCCGGGGTGCCGCCGAGGACATGCTCGGCGGCCTCGACGGCACCCGGGAGTGGCTGCGGCAGGCCGGGCTGGACGACGCACCGACAGAGCTGGTCCGGCGCGCGCTGGTCACCGCGCGGGAGGCGATTCGGGCCCACGCGGACCACCCCGGCGACGAGGCGCGTGCCGCGCTCAACAACGTGCTCGCCTGGGGGCGCAGCTGGCCGGTGCTCGGGCCGGACGGCCCCGGGACGGCGAGCGAGCTGGCCGAGGAGTCCCAGCGGGCCGGCTGGGCGGCGGCGGTCAACTACCTCGAGCTGCTCGGTCGGGACGCCAGCCGGATCCGGCGCTGTGCGCACCCCGACTGCGTGCTGCACTTCTACGACACCAGCCCCAAGCGCGGCCGCCGCTGGTGCTCGATGGCCGGCTGCGGCAACCGCGCCAAGGCGGCCCGGCACTACGCCCGCACCAAGCAGTCCGCCGAGTAGTCGCTCCGCGCGGGTCAGTAGGTCTGTGGCACCCGGATGTGGTCGAAGATCAGGCTGGTCTGGGTGCCGGCCACGTCGGACTGCCCGTTCAGGGTGACCACGAAGTCGCGCAGCGATGCGGTGTCCGCCGTCGCCACGTGCAGCAGGTAGTCGTCGACGCCGGCCAGGAAGTAGACGTCCCGCACCTCGGGCAGCGCGCCGACCCGGTTGACGAACTCGGCGAGCCGGTTGCGCGCGTCGCTCTGCAGTCGGACCGAGATCATCGCCTGCAGCGGGTGTCCGGTGGACGCCGGATCGATGTCCGCGTGGTAGCCGCGGATCACCCCTCGGGCGCGCAGCGAGCGGACCCGGCCGAGGCACGTGGACGGCGCGATCCCGGCCAGCTCGGCCAGTGCGTTGTTCGGGATCCGGGCGTCCTGCTCGAGGTGGCGCAGCAGCTCCCGGTCGACCCGGTCGAGTGGCGTCCGCAGATCCTGCGACGAGGACCCCGCTGCGGGCCAGTCATCTGACTTTCCTGCGTTCATTCGAGTAGCTTATAGAATTATCTGCAAAAAGATTCCATTGCGTGCGCTATATCTTCATGCTTGAGGCCAGACGCCGCTCGGTCAGTGCGCCATCCCGGCTCATCCGGTACTCAGCAAGGGAGACTCCATGAGGATCGCTATTCCCCGCGAGGTCAAGGACAACGAGTTCCGGGTGGCGATCACCCCGGCCGGGGTCCACGAGCTGGTCTCCCGTGGTCACGAGGTGATCATCGAGCAGGACGCCGGCGTCGGGTCGGCGATCCCGGATGAGGACTTCAAGGCGGCCGGCGCGCAGATCCTCGGTGACGCCGCCTCCGTGTGGGCCAGCGCCGACCTGCTGCTCAAGGTCAAGGAGCCGATCGCCCAGGAGTACGGCTTCCTGCGCCGCGACCTGACCCTGTTCACGTACCTGCACCTCGCCGCCTCCGAGCCGTGCACCCAGGCGCTGCTCACCGGCGGCACCACCTCGGTCGCCTACGAGACCGTGCGCACCCCCGACGGCCGGCTGCCGCTGCTCGCCCCGATGAGCGAGGTCGCCGGCCGGCTGGCCCCGCAGGCGGGCGCCTACCACCTGATGCGCAGCGCGGGCGGCCGCGGTGTGCTGCTCGGCGGCGTGCCCGGTGCCCCCGGCGCGCACGTCGTGGTGATCGGCGCCGGTGTCTCCGGGCAGCACGCCACCGCTATCGCGGTCGGCATGGGCGCCCGGGTCACCGTGCTCGACAAGGACGTCGACAAGCTGCGTGAGCTGGACTTCCGCTACCACGGCCGCGTGCAGACGGTGTACTCGACGACGTACTCCCTCGAGCAGGCCGTGCTGGACGCCGACCTGGTGATCGGCGCGGTGCTGGTGCCCGGCGCGCGGGCGCCCCGGCTGGTGTCCAACGAGCTGGTGGCCCGGATGAAGAAGGGTGCCGTGCTCGTCGACATCGCCATCGACCAGGGCGGCTGCTTCGAGGACTCGCACCCGACCACCCACGCCGACCCGACCTACCGGGTGCACGACACCGTGTTCTACTGCGTGGCCAACATGCCCGGCGCGGTGCCGCACACCTCCACCCACGCGCTGACCAACGCGACGCTGCCCTACGTGCTGCAGCTGGCCGACAAGGGCTGGCGGGAGGCGCTGCGCGCCAACCCGAGCCTCGCCCAGGGCCTGAGCACCCACGACGGCGTGCTGACCTCCGAGGCGGTCGCGCAGGCCCACGGCCTGGACTTCGTCACGCCGGAGCAGATCATCGGCTGAGCCGACGCATGAGCTGAGTGGCGAAACCGGCCGGGGAGCGAACCGCTCCCCGGCCGGTTGCCGTCGGTACCGGACCCCTCGCGGCTCAGCCCCGATCCGCTGATGTTCGGCCCCGACCCGACGCGACGACGACCTGCGTGCCGTCCTCACCGAGCTGGGCCCGCGGGTGATCCGGGGCGCCTCGCGCGCCTGAGCTCAGCCGCCGGTGTTGAGCACGCCGGTGCGGCTGAGTACCACGGCCAGGCCGAAGGCGATGCCCATGACCGCCAGCTCGGTGGCCAGCCAGCCGGCGAGCGCGGTCCGCCGGCCGAGTGCGACCGACGGCAGCAGGCGGAACCGGATGTGCGCGCCGCAGCAGGCCAGTATTGCGAGGCAGCCGGTCTTGGCCAGCACGAGCTGCCCGTAGTGGCTGGTCAGCACCACCGAGGGCAACTGCGCGCCGGGCGTGGTGGCCAGCTCGACCAGCGCGTTGAGCACGCCGGTCACCGCCACCACGGCCAGGCACAGCCCGGCCAGCTGGGAGAACCTCGGCAGCGCGCGGGCCAGCAGCGGCGGCCGGGTCAACAGCAGTCCGGCCACCGCGGCGAGTCCACCGGTCCACGCCGTCGCCGCGAAGACGTGCAGCTCCAGGGACACCATGGTCAGGTCGTGCCAGCGCTCCGACAGCGCGCCGCTGTGGCCGGTGGCGAGCAGCGGCAGCAGCCCGAGCCCGACGGTGACCACCAGGAGGCGGCAGGGCAGCTGGCTGGCCGACCGGGCGCCGGCGGCGGCCAGTGCGGCGGCCAGCAGCGCGGCACCGGCGCTGGCCAGCAGAGCCTGCGCGCCGGAGAACGCCGTGATGTAGGTGCGCAGGGTGGCCACGGTGACCCCGGGCACCGGGGCAAGCTCCGCCGTCTGCAGCACCACCGAGGCCAGCGCGGCGGTCAGCCAGACCACCGAGGCGACCAGCGAGGCCCGGTACGCGGACCGGAGCACGCCCCGCAGCGCCCGCTGATCGCTCGGCCCGAACAGCAGTGGCAACAGGGCCAGGCCCAGCACGGCGGTCAGCCCCAGGTCGAGCAGCACCCGCGCCACCGGCACGGCGTAGTCCACCGGCCCGGACGGCAGCGGCACGCCGGGGACCGGCGCGGGCGCGCTCGCCCAGACCGCCAGCGGCGTCGCCGCCACCGCGGCCAGCGGCACCGCGAGCCATACCGCGCCGGGTCGCGGGCGGGTGCCCGGCGGGCGGTGGTGGGGTGGTCCGGACCGGGGCCGGGCATCGAGCCTCATCGTGGATCAGGCTGGCCGAGGAGACGAATAGGGGAAACCACCAAACGCGGAATGTGATTGGTCTGAATGTCGTAATCACGGAGCCGGAGGGCTGGCATTCTGGGGACCGAATAGTGACCTGCCTGGTCGACGTGTGTAATGTCCGCCGAGCGGCGAGCAGGCCACGTCGCGTCGGCCGCCGATTCGCTCCCCGCGCAATACTCCACTTGGCGGTACCGAGCGGGATTGTGATTCCTGGAGGTTCGGTGAGGCCACCGATGACGAGACTGACCAGCTTTCTGCCGAGAGGGAATCTGCTCGACGACACTGAGTGGGCGAGCCGTCACCGGTTGCTGCAATGGGTGCTCGCCGCGCACCCGCCGGCGCTGTTCATCTTTGGCATCGCGCAGGGCTGGGGCGCGCTGACAACCGCCGCGATCGTGGTGCCACCGCTGGTGTTTCTGCTGCTCGGACACCAGATCAAGCAGCGCCGGCCCGCCTCGGTGATGATCACGGCCGGGTTGACGTACTGCTCGGCGGCCCTGGTGGTGCTGTCCCGGGGCTCGATCGAGGCACATTTCCATTTCTTCATCATCATCGGATTCATCGCGCTCTACCAGGACTGGGTCCCGTTCCTGTGGAATGTCGGGTTCACCGTGCTCAGCCATGCCCTGGGCACGATCTACAAGAGCAACCTGATATTCGACTACGCGGCCGCGCAACGAAATCCGTGGTTGTGGTCCGGAATTCACGGTGCGGCCGTACTGGCCGCCTGTGTCGGCATGGTGCTGTTCTGGCGGGTCACCGAGGAGGAACAGCGGGGCCGCGCCGATCTGAGTCGGCAGCTGGATGCGGCCGAACGTCGGCGGTTCACCTCGCAGCTGTTGGTGAACCTGGCGCGGCGCAACCAGAGCATGCTCTACCGCCAGCTCGAGATCATCAACCAGCTGGAGGACAAGGAACGCGACCCCGACGCCCTGGCCGAGCTGTTCCAGCTCGACCACCTGGCCACCCGGGTCCGGCGCAACGCGGAGAGCCTGCTGGTGCTCTCCGGGGAGCAGCCGGCGCGGGTGTGGCGGGCGCCCGTCGCGCTGCACGAGGTGGTCCGGGCGGCCATCGCGGAGACCGAGGACCTGGACCGCGTCGACATCGCGGTGGACGAGCGCGTCGCCGTCGC
Organism: Pseudonocardia sp.; assembly: GCA_036272155.1. Taxonomy (GTDB): domain Bacteria; phylum Actinomycetota; class Actinomycetes; order Mycobacteriales; family Pseudonocardiaceae; genus Pseudonocardia. The sequence goes on along the minus strand of DATAZG010000063.1, from coordinate 107,144 downwards.
CGGGCACAGCGTCACCGACCTGACCCACCTGCTCGCCGAGCTGACCGAGAACGCGGTCCGGTTCTCGCCGCCGCACGCCGGGGTGACCATCCGCAGCCGCGTCGCGCTGGGCGGGGCCGGGGGACACCTGGTGACCATCGAGGACTGGGGCGTCGGCATGCCGGCCGAGGCGCTCTCGACCTGCAACGAGCTGCTGACCGACCCGCCGGAGGTGGACCTCGCGGTGCCTCAGCAGCTCGGTTTCCACGTGGTGGCCCGGCTCGCCAAGCGCCACCACATCGAGGTCTCGCTGACCCCGACTCCCGGCGGTGGACTGACCGCCGCGGTGGTACTGCCGGCCAACCTGGTGATCAGTCACGCCGCTACCGAGCCGCCCGCCCGGTCGGCCTGGCAGCACCGCATCGACGCCCGCCCCGTTGCCGGCCGCTGGGAGCCGCCGGCCCGGTCGCGGCACGCGGTGCCGCCGCCCGCCGGCGCGGTGCTCGAGGCGGAGGTGGCGGAGCCCGTCAACTGGGTCGTCACGACGATGCCGAGGCAGGCGTCCGCGCCGGCCATAGAGGCCAGGTCCCCTGCTCGGCATGCCGGGGCGCGGGCCGCTGCGCCACTGGCGGTGCCGGTGGAAATCCCGGCGGCGATGCAGTCGGATCCGGGCTGGACGGGTTGGTGGACGCCGAGCGACCGGGCCGACCGGGCACCGGAGCAGCCGTGGACCCGGCCGGTGGAGCAGCCGCCGAGCCGGCCGGTGGGCGGTGGCGCGACCGACGGGCCGAGCCCGGGCGGTCCGGACGGCGCGGCCGGTGTCGAAAGTGGCGGCAACAGCGGCAACAGCGGCAACAGCGGCAACGGTGGTGGCGGCAGTGGCGAGCCGAGGCTCAACCGGCGCGTGCCGCAGACGCACCTCGCCGCGGAGCTCCGCCTGCCCACCGAGGAGGCCGAACCCCCGGCGCCACCCCCCGCCCCGCCCAGGCCGCCGTCCCCGTACCCGAGGTCCCCGGCGCGGCCGCCGTCCTCGACGCACGCGCTGACCAGCTACCAGGCCAACCGCAACGCCGCGGCCGCCGCGTGGACCGACCCGTCCGAGGTCCGATGAGGGGCCCGGGGACGGGCTCGAAGAGGACACGGCAGCCGTCCGGACCCTGGTCCCGGACCGGGAGAGGACAGGCATGAGGCCAGGAGGACCGACCGGCGGCGAGCTCGACTGGCTGCTCGCGGACTTCGCCAAGGCGATGCCCGGGGTCCGGCACGCACTCGTGGTCTCGGCCGACGGGCTGCGCCTCGCCGCGTCCGAACAGCTCGACTCGGCGTTTGCGGACCGGCTGGCCGCCGCCGCGTCCGGCCTGGTCAGCCTGTCCCGGGGCACCGCGAAGGTGCTCGGGGCGGAGCCGGTCAGCCAGACGATCGTGGAGATGGCGGGCGGGTACCTGTTCGTCAGCTCGCTCAGCCAGGGCTCCACGCTGACGGTCTACGCGGACCGTGAGTGCGACATCGGGCTGCTCGGTTACGAGATGACGATGCTCGCCAACCGGGCCGGCCACCTGCTCTCCGCGACCCCGCGTGGTGGCGTACCACGGTGAACTCGCACGGACCGAATGGCCGGGACGGCAGCTGGCGGGTCGTCCCGGTCTACGCACTGACCCGTGGCCGCACCCGGTCGGCGGGTGAGGAGATGCCGATCGAGGCGATGGTCACCGCGAACGAGCTGGCCGACCGGCACAACGCCGCCCTGCAGGTGGAGTACCGGGAGATCCTCGACCTGGTCACCGGGCCGGTCTCGATCATCGAGATCAGCGCGACGCTGCAGGTGCCGGCGGGGGTGGCCCGGGTGCTCGTGAGCGACCTGACCAGCGCCGGGTACCTCACGATGCACCTGCCGCCGCCCACCGAGCCCAACGGGCGACCCAACGCCGAGCTGCTAGAAAGGCTGCTGGATGGACTCCGTTCGCTCTGAGGCGCCCGGTCGCCGGCCGTCCTCGGTCGAGCCCGAGGTGGTCGCGCTCAAGGTGCTGGTGGCCGGCGGCTTCGGGGTCGGCAAGACGACGTTCGTCGGGGCGCTGTCGGAGATCCCGCCGCTGAGCACCGAGGAACAGATGACCACCGCGTCGATCGGCGTCGACGACGCGGACGCGGTGCCGGAGAAGCAGACCACCACGGTGGCGATGGACTTCGGCCGGCTCACCGTGGACAACTCGCTGATCCTGTACCTGTTCGGCACGCCCGGCCAGGACCGCTTCTGGTTCATGTGGGACGAGCTGGCCCGGGGCGCCGTCGGGGCCATCGTGCTGGTCGACCTGCGCCGGGTGGACGACTCGTTCGCCGCGATCGACTACTTCGAGAACCGCGGCCTGCCCTTCGTGCTCGCGCTCAACGAGTTCCCCGAGACGCCCAGCTTCAGCGACGCGGCGGTGCGCGACGCGCTGGTGCTGTCGCGGGACTGCCCGCTGCTGCGGATGGACGCGCGGGACGGGACGTCCAGCCGCGCCGCGCTGATCGCACTGGTCGAACACGCACTGGCCCGCGCGTGACTGCGCAGAGTCTCGAGCCGAACCCTCAGGAGGTCTCCATGGAACACAAGTCGGAGCCGGTTGCCGGCCTGGTCGCGACGATCAGGGCCAGCATTCGGCTGCGCGACGGGTACTACCTCAGCGAGGAGCTCGTCGACCTCTACCTGGTGGGGGTGCTGCGCGGGGTCGCGGTCGGCCTGCTGGACGCGGACGGCCCGTACGGCAGGGACGAGGCCGCGCGCACCATTCGCCTCGACGAGCTGGCGCGCACCTCCGCCGAGCTGCTCGACCACCTGCACCGGCTGCGCCCGGCGCCGGCCAAGGTGAGCCCGGCGCCCGAGCCGAGGCGCCCGGAGGCGTGGGTCAGCTCGGGCTGAGTTCCGCAGCGGGTTCCCCAGTGGGTTCCGGACGCACCCGCCAGCCGGGTCGAGATGCCCGCGCACACTCACGTTCCGCCCGGATCGGTGGCACTATCGAGGGTGGATGTGGCGGCGACCACACTGCCCGCGACCGTGCCGCCGCCCGCACCGGAGCTGCCCGCCACACCCGCGCCGATCGTCGTCATAAGGGGCCGATCAGATGAGCGCCGTGCTGGGCATCCTCATGGTCATCGTTGTCGTCGCGCTGGTGCTGACCAGCTCGAGCCTGCGGCTGGTGCAGCAGTACCAGCGCGGGGTGGTGCTGCGCTTCGGCCGGCTGCTGCCGGAGCCCCGCGAACCGGGGCTGCGCGCGATCGTGCCGTTCGCCGACCGGATGACAAAGGTGTCGCTGCAGACCGTGGTGCTGGACATCCCGGCGCAGAGCGCGATCACCCGGGACAACGTCAGCATCGGCGTGGACGCGGTGGTCTACTTCCGCGTCGACGACCCGGTCAAGGCCGTGATCAACGTGGAGAACTACCTGCAGGCCACCTCGCAGGTGGCCCGCACCTCGCTGCGCTCGGTGATCGGCCGCGCCGAGCTGGACACCCTGCTCTCGGACCGCGAGCAGATCAACGGCGAGCTCAAGGCCGTGCTGGACGCGCCGACCGAGGACTGGGGGATCAGCATCGACCGGGTCGAGGTGAAGGACATCTCGCTGCCGGAGGGCATGCGCCGCTCGATGTCCCGCCAGGCGGAGGCCGAACGCGAGCGCCGCGCCAGGATCATCGTCGCCGACGCCGAACTGCAGGCCTCCGCCAAGCTGTCCCAGGCGGCCCACGCGATGGCGGCCACGCCCGGCGCGCTGCAGCTGCGGCTGCTGCAGACCGTGGTCGACGTGGCGGCGGAGAAGAACAGCACGCTGGTCATGCCGTTCCCGGTCGAGCTGCTGCGCTTCTTCGAGCGCGCCGCCGGCACGGTGACCGACGCGGCTCCGGCCACGTCCTCGCCGGCCCGTCAGCCGACGCTCGGTGCCCCGGCGGAGGTCGAGCCGACAACGTCGGCACCCGTCGAGACGGCGGCCGTCCCGGCCCCGGTGAACGGGCAGCCGATGGCTACCAGAGACTCCCCGGCAGATCCTGGGTGAGCGAGGCCAACTCGCCCCGCGTCCTGGACTCGTAGGCGGCGGTCATCCGCGTGTCGTACTCGTCCACGGTCAGCCGGCCCTGGCTCAGCGCGCGCCGCAGGCGGTCCACCACAGCGTCCCGCTCGGCATCCGAAGCGCGAACATCCCGGTGCATCGCCCGTCCTCACCTCCGCATGTTCGAGAGTAGGACACCGCCCGCGGCCGCGGGCGGTGTATGTGTGGCAGGTTGAGTTGAGCGAGGGCGCCGGGTGGTCGGGCGCGTCGGTGGGCACGAGTCGGTGTGGACGAGAGGCGGTACCGGATGGTGGACAGCACGGCGGGCGACGGCGAGGGGAACGGCGGGGGGAGCGGCGGGGGGAGCGGCACAGCAGGCGCCACCGGCCGGGGGAGCGGGCCGCTGGCCGGCCTGCTGGTGGCCGACTTCTCCCGCGTGCTGGCCGGCCCCTACGCGACGATGCTGCTGGCCGACCTGGGCGCGGAGGTGATCAAGGTCGAGGGGCCGCAGGGCGACGAGACCCGCACCTGGACGCCGCCGGCCCGGGGCGAGACGTCCACCTACTACCTGAGCATCAACCGGGGCAAGCGCTCCATCGTGCTGGACCTGCGGGACGAGGCCGACGCCGAGCTGGGCCGCGAGCTGGCCCGCCGCGCCGACGTGGTGATCCAGAACTTCAAGCCGGGCGGGCTGGCGAAGTACGGGCTGGACTACCCGAGCGTGCGGGCCGACAACCCCGGCGTGGTGTACGCCTCGATCAGCGGTTTCGGCGCCGCCGGCGGTGCGCACCTGCCCGGCTACGACCTGATGGTGCAGGCCATCTCCGGGCTGATGAGCCTGACCGGCGAACCCGACGGGCCGGCCTACCGGGCCGGCATCTCGGTGATCGACGTGATCGCCGGCAACCACGCCACCATCGGTATCCTGGCCGCGCTGCGGCACCGCGACGCCAGCGGCGAGGGGCAGCACGTCGAGGTCAACCTGCTGTCCTCGGCGCTGACCGGGATGGTCAACCAGAGCTCGGCGTACGCGGCCGCGGGGGTGGTGCCGTTCCGGATGGGCAACGCGCACCCGAGCGTCTACCCGTACGAGCCGTTCCCCACGGCCGACCGGGAGATGATCGTCGCGGTGGCCAACAACGGCCAGTTCGGCAAGCTCTGCGAGGTGCTCGGCTGCCCCGAGCTGGCCACCGACCCTCGGTTCCGCACCAACGGCGACCGCACGGTGAACCGGGTCGAGCTGCGCCGGCTGCTGATCGAGCGGCTGGCCACCCGGGGCGCGGCGGAGTGGTTCGAGGCGCTCGTCTCGGTCGGCGTGCCGTGCGGCCCGATCAACACCATCGACGGCGGCTTCGAGACGGCCGAGCGGCTGGGGCTGGAGCCGATCGTCGTGGTGGGCGAGGGCGACCACGCGGTGCCCACCACCCGGCACCCGATCCGGTTCTCCGCCACCCCGGTGGCCTACCGGCTGCCGCCGCCGGACCTGGACGAGCACGGCACCGAGCTGCGCAAGTGGCTGGCCGACCCAGCCTGACGGGTCAGCGGCCGTCCAGTAGGGGTCGGCGGGGGTCCCAGGTGGTGCCGTCGGCGGCGTCCTTGCGGCGCCGGGCGATGCCGGACAGGGTCTCCAGCACAACGCGGTTGGCCAGGAACGACGTGATGTCGGCGTGGTCGTACGGCGGGGACACCTCCACCACGTCGACGCCGACGACGGGCAGCTCGTACGCGATCCGGCGGACGGAGTCGAGCAGCTCACGGGCGGTCAGGCCACCGGGTTCCGGCGTGCCGGTGCCGGGGGCGTGGCCCGGGTCGCACACGTCGATATCGACAGACAGGAACACCCCGTCGCAGTCGTCGGTGGCGATGCCGAACGCCTCGGTGAGGCACTCCGGCAGCCCGCGCGCGACGATCTCGGTCATCTCGTAGGAGCGCATCCGCTGGTCGGCCATCCAGGCCAGGGTCTCCGGCTCCGGCCAGTAGCCACGCAGCCCGATCTGCAGGAACCGGTCGCCGCGCAGCGCCCCGGACTCGATCAGCCGGCGCATCGGCTGGCCGTGCCCGACCAGCGAGCCGAACTCGATGTCCCCGGTGTCCGCGTGCGCGTCGAAGTGGATCATCGAGACGCGGCCCTGACCGAGGTGCTGGGCGACCCCGGCGGCGTCCGGCCAGGCGATCGTGTGGTCGCCGCCGAGCACGAGCGGGATGGCTCCGGTGCTGGTCACGGCATAGACCGCCGCCTGCAGGTCCCGCACGGAGCGCTCGGCGTCCCCGGAGTACATCTCGACGTCGCCGGCGTCGTACACCTTCAGGTCGACGCCCAGCCCGTCCACCCGCAGTGCCAGGGACGGCCGGTGCCCGTCGTGCGGCAGGTAGCAGGTCTGCCGGATGAACTGCGGGCCGAACCGGGTACCGGAGCGGTGCGAGGTGCCGCCGTCGAACGGCGCGCCCAGGATGACCACGTCGGCATCCGCGTACGTCTCCGGCTCCGCCCAGTCGCAGCGGTCCACACCGAGGAACGTGATGTCCGGTCCGAACTGGGCGCCGTAGCGACTCATGGGGTGGCCTCTCGGGAGCGGGTGAGCAGGTAGGTGTCGATGATGTCGTGCAGCCGGGCGCCGTCGAAACTCGAATCGTGCCCGGCGTGCACGGTGCGGACCGGCAGCTCGCGCAACCGGCGCATGGTGTGCCGGTAGGCCGCCACGTCGGAGCCGTGCAGCCCGTCGAGCAGCGGGCCGTCGTAGACCACGTCACCGCTGAACAGGATGCCGGTGCGCTCCTCGAACAGGGCGAGGCCGCCGGGACTGTGCCCGGGCAGGTGCAGCGCGGTGAACACGCGGTCGCCGAGGTCGACGGTGTCGCCGTCGCCCAGCGCCCTGGTCACCCGGGCCGGGCGCAGCCGGTACGCGCGCGGGTCGTAGCCGGGGCGCGGGGCGGCGGTGATCAGCAGCTCGGGTAGCGGCCCGTAGCCCCCGGCGTCCAGGCCCAGCTCGACCGCGAGCTCGGCGCCGTCCAGCGAGCCGGGGCGCGGGTCGGCCACGGCCTCCGCCGGGTGCGCCCAGACCTCGTCGAACTCGTGCGCGGACCCCATGTGGTCGAGGTGGCCGTGGCTGAGCACCAGCACCGGGTCACGGGCGAACAGCTCGGGGTGCGCGCCGCGCAGTGGGGTGACGCCGAGCCCGCAGTCCACGACGAGGTCGCGGTCACGGCCGCGCACGTGCCAGAAGTTGGCCCGCAGCAGGGGGTCCACGTGCGGCTCGGTCAGCACGGTGATCGCGTCGTCGACCCGAGTGGCGGTGAACCAGGCGTCGGCGACCGGGAGCGCGGCGCCCGCCGGGCCGGTCACCGCGTCACCCCGACGCGCCCGCGCATCAGTGCCGCGTAGACGAGCGCGGCGACCAGCGGGCCGACCACGGTGGACAGGTCGGCGCCGCCCAGCGCGGCGGCCACCGGGCCGGTGAACGCCGCGCTGTGCACGCAGAGCAGGGCGGCCGCGCTGCCCAGGAGCTGGCCGCAGGCTCCGGCCGGGTTCACCCCTCGGCGGTACCAGAACCGGCTGCCCGGGGTCTCGTCGTGCAGCTCGGCGCCGTCGTAGCGGTTGCCGCGCAGCAGGGCGTCGGTCGCGTAGACGGCGATGCTCGGCGCCAGCACGACGACGCTGAGCTCCAGCACTCCGCTGAGTGTATCGATGAAGTTCGACACGAACAGCGCGTAGCAGGTCAGCGCGACGCCGACGAACCCGTCCAGCAGCACGGTGCGGGCGCGGCTGGCCCTGATCCCGACGGCCTGCAGCTGCAGCCCGGAGCTGTACGCGGTGAGCACGTTGTTGGTGACCGAGCCGAGCACGATGACCAGCAGGAAGATCGGGTAGAACCAGCGGGGGAGCAGCTGGCCGAGCGAGGTCTGCGGGTCGGTCATGTCCACCGAGGTGGCGGCCAGTACGCCCACCCCGCCGAGCACGACCGACGGCAGGAACCCGCCCAGGGCGGTCCAGCCGGCGACGGCCCGCGCCGAGGTGGTCGACGGCAGGTACCGGGCGTAGTCGGCGCTGGTGCCCCAGGACAGTGGGCCGGAGGCGATGATGGTGAGCCCGGTGAACGCGGCCGCCCACACCCCGGCGCCGTGCGGCGCACCCGGCGGGACGAACGACGGGTCGGCGTGCCGGACGACGCACACCGCCAGGACGACCATGCAGACCAGCAGCACCGCGGTGAACCAGCCGCTGGCGCGCACGATCGTGGCGTGCCCGTAGACGCTGATCGCCAGGGTGACCACGGCGGTCACCGCGACGATGGTCAGCTTCACCGCGACACCGGCCGTGAGGCCGAGCTGCTCGACCAGCGCGAAGCCGGCCAGCGCGCCGATGGACAGGTTGATGGCCTCGTAGGCGATGCAGATCAGCCAGCCGGCGACCGCCACGTTGACCCGGTTGCCCCGCACGCCGAACAGGGCCCGGGTGACCACGCTGCTCGGCGTGCCGGAGCGGACCCCGCTGACCGACAGGAAGCCGATGAGGGCCCAGAACAGGTTGCCGGCGACCACCACCAGCATGGCCTGCCCCGCGGTCAGCCCGAGCAGCACCAGCGTGCCGCCGAGCACCAGGTACAGGTAGTTGATGTTGGAGGCGGCCCACACGACGAACAGCTCACGCGCCCGGCCGTGCCGCTCGGCCTCGGGGACTGCGTCGATGCCCCGGGTCTCGATCCGGCCGGCCCGGTCGTAGGCCGTGGCCGCCGGTTCGTGCGCGTCATCCGGCGAGGCGGGGCGGGCGGTCACCGGCGGGGCGTCCGTCGGGGCGGGTAGCTGGGCCATGGCGGCCTCCGTGGGTGCTGCGGGCGTTATTGGTCGAGCGACCAATTGCGTATTGGTCGCACACTCAATACGCTGGGCGCCGTGACGTCAAGAGCCGCCGCCGGACGCCGCCGCAAACCAGCCGAACAGCGTAGGGCCGAGATCGTGGTCGCCGCCGGTGAGCTGGCCATGGCCCACGGGCTGGAGGCGCTGACCCTGCGCCGGGTGGCCGAGGTACTGGGAGTGTTCCCCGGGCTGGTCAGCCACTACTTCCCGGTCGCGGAGGACCTGGTGGCCGCCGCGTTCGGGCACGTCACCGAGGCCGAGCGCGCGCAGGTCGAGGCGCTGGTCGCGGGGGCGGTCACCCCGCTGGCCGGGATGCGGGCGTTGATCGACACGCTGCTGAGCGAGGAGCAGGACGGGGTCGGGCTGCTCTGGCTGGACGCCTGGAACGCGGCCCGCCGCCGGCCCGCGCTGCACGACGAGGTCGCCCGGCAGATGGCGGGGTGGCACGGCCTGGCTGTCGGGCTGATCGAGCGCGGCCGGCACGCCGGGGCCTTCCGGGTGGCGGATCCGGAGGCGACCGCCACGGTGCTCCTGGCCGCGATCGACGGCCTGAGCATGCAGGCCGCGCTGCGCCCCGGCCTCGACCACCCGGTCGTCCGCCGGTGGGTGATCGCCACCGCCGAGCGGGAGCTGGGCCTGGCTCCGGGCGCTCTGCACCCGCCGGGCGCGCTGCACCCGCCGAGCGCCTGACGCGCGGTCGCCCGGTGCATGGCGACCGCGCCGAGCGGGTACCTCGGTGGGGCAGACACGCCGGAGGACTGGAGGATCCGTGGGACTGAACTACCGCAACAAGATGAGGCTCGGACCGCTGCCGATCTGGCGAAACGTGTCCCGGTCGGACTCGGGAAAGACGGTGTCCTGGACCATCAAGATCTTCGGGGTGAGCTGGAACAGCCGCACCGGCCGCAGGACCGTCGACCTGCCGGGCCACTACAGCTACACCACCGACGGCAGGTAGCGCCCCGCGCCCACCCGGCCCGGCGGGTGCGCCGGGGGCCGGATGGGCGGGGCAGGGGGTTATTCGCCCAGGTAGGACATCACGTGCTTGACCCGCGTGTAGTCCTCGAGGGAGTACATCGACAGGTCCTTGCCGTAGCCGGACTGCTTGACGCCACCGTGCGGCATCTCGGCCACCAGTGGGATGTGGCAGTTCACCCAGACACAGCCGGTGTCGATCGCGGCGGACACCCGCAGCGCGGTGCCGTGGTCCTTCGTCCAGACACTGCTGGCCAGGCCGTAGTCGGTGTCGTTGGCCAGCTCGATCGCCTGGGCCTCGTCGTCGAAGGTCTGCACCGTGATCACCGGGCCGAAGATCTCGGTGCGGATCAGCTCGTCGTCCTGGTGCAGCCCGTCGATCAGGGTGGGGGTGTAGAAGAAGCCCTCGCCGCCGGGTGAGCCGCCACCGGTGACCACCCGGGCGTGCGACGGCACGCGCGACACCAGGCCGGACACGTGGCGCAGCTGGTTGGGGTTGTTCACCGGCGGGATGAAGAAGTCCTCACTGCCGTCCGTCTCGTCGCGGGACAGCCGCACGGTGGCGGCCTGCTCGGCGAGCGCCGCGACCAGGTCGTCCCGGATGCTCGCCGCCGCGATCACCCGGGTCGCCGCGGTGCAGTCCTGGCCGGCGTTGAAGTAGCCGGCGACCGCGATGCCCTCGGCCGCCGCCGCGATGTCGGCGTCCGCGAACACGATCACCGGGGCCTTGCCGCCCAGCTCCAGGTGCGCCCGCTTGACCCGGTCGGCGGCGGCGTGCGCGACAGCCTTGCCGGCCGCCGTGCTGCCGGTGATCGACACCATCGCGGGGATCGGGTGCTGGGTCAGCGCGGCGCCGGTGGAGCGGTCGCCACAGACGACGTTGAACACGCCGGCGGGCAGGATGTCGGCGAACAGCTCGGCCATCAGCACCGCGCTGGCCGGGGTGGTGTCCGAGGGCTTGAGCACCATCGTGTTGCCGGCGGCCAGGGCCGGGGCGAACTTCCACACCGCCATCATCATCGGGTAGTTCCACGGCGCCACCGAGCCGACCACGCCGACCGGCTCGCGGCGGATGGACGAGGTGAAGCCGGCCATGTACTCGGCGCTGGCCTTGCCCTCGAGCATCCGGGAGGCACCGGCGAAGAACCGGATCTGGTCCACCATCGGCGGGATCTCCTCGGCGAGCGTGAGCGCCACCGGCTTACCGGTGTTCTCCGCCTCGGCCGCGACCAGCCGCTCGCCGTTCGCCTCGATCGCGTCGGCCATCTTCAGCAGGTAGTTCATCCGGTCGCCCGGGGTGGTCTTGCGCCAGTCCTTGAAGGCCCGCTGCGCGGCCGTGAACGCGGCGTCGATGTCCGGGGCGGTGGACAGCGGGGCCGAGGCGTACACCGCGCCCGTCGACGGGTTCACGACGTCGGTGTAGTGGCCTTCCGAGGGCGGGACGAACTCGCCGCCGATGAAGTTGGACAGCTGGCTCTTCTCGGTCATGGTCGGCAGTCTCCTCCGAATATCTCGATGGGGCGTGGGGTCAGGACCGGCCGGCGTGACCGGGGGCCACGTCCAGCGCCGGGTTGTGGTCGAAGAATCCGGCCGGCTTGAGCCAGAACGAAACGGTGTCGGCCGGCATGATCGGCCAGTCCTCGACGCGGGGCACGTGGTGGATGCCGAAGACGTACCAGAGCACGACGTCGGTGTTCTCGATCGGCCGGTTCGCCGCCGTCCAGACGGGCAGGCCCTCGTCGGTGCCGCTCTGGTTGACGAACTCGCCGCACGGCCAGCGCTCGTCGGGGTGGAACGGGGTGACCCACAGCGTGTGGCCGAGCACCTGGGCGCGCTGGAACACCGGCGACGCCGGGTCGAGCATCGGCGGTATCGACGCCCCGGGCGCGAGCTTGTACGCCACGGGGGCGCCGACCTTGTTCCGCCGGTTCGGGTTGGTGACCTTCCAGGTGCGCTGGCTGGCCCAGTCGAAGTCCTGCCGGCCCTCGGCCTCGGTGCGCAGCGGGCGGCTGTGCTGGGTCAGCCCCAGGCCGTGCGGGTTCGCCGGGCCGATCGGGAGCTGCGCCGTCTCCGACGCGACCACCGTGTTGTCCGGCCCGTCCACCTCCAGGTCGAGGCGGGCGACGATGAAGTGCTGGTGGATCGGGGCGTAGGTCTGGGTGTCCACCACCGTGCCGTAGGGCGGCGGGGTGTCGCCCTCGAACGGGGTGGTCACCATGATCCCGGTGGCCCGCACCTCGCACTCGATGCTGGCGTCCTCGTAGAACCGCCAGTAGACCAGGTACTCGTAGTTGGCCACCGTGACGTGCATGGACACCACGAGCCGGCGCATCCGGCGGACCTCGGCGCCGGCGCGCTCGTCGACGTGCTTCCACAGCACGGCGTTGTCCTCCTCGTGGATGCAGATCGCGTTGCGCACCACCCTGGGCTCGCCGGCGGTGTCGTGCAGCACGGCGTCCAGGTAGGTGATCTCGCCGAGGCAGTCGCAGCCGAGCGCCAGCGACGTGATCATGAAGCCGAGGCCCCACTCGCCGATGTCGTAGGCGGTGCGCCGGTAGTGGTCGGGGGACGGGTCGCGGTAGGGCACCACCATCTCCGCGAACGACAGCCGGTGCGCCACCGACCGCCCCGCGTACGCCGCCGTGTGCAGGACCAGGCCCTCCCGGTAGTTGAAACCGAGCCGCACGGTCCAGTTCTGCCAGGTCAGCAGGTGTCCGTCCAGGGTGAACGAGACGCCGTCGGGCTGGTGGATCTCCAGTGGCCGGCGGTCGGTGCGGGCGGTGTAGCCGGGTACGTGCTTCGGCGTGTACTCGCCCTGGACCGGCGGGAACCCGGCGCCCGGGGTGTCCTCGATCTCCAGCAGCGTCATCGTGTTCATGTCCACGATGAGCTTGAGGCCGCTGACCGCGTGCGCGTAGGGGTTCGAGTCCGGCGCGGCGCGCAGCCACACGTCGCACCAGCCCAGCCGCAGGCCCGCGTACTTCTCCGGCACCAGGTGCGCGCCGTAGGTCCACAGGTCGACGAGGACCAGGTCCAGGTCGGTCACCCCGCGCCCGGCGAGCGCCGCGATCACCTCGGGGTGGCCGCGCATGGCCCGGTCGCAGTCGTGCCACTCGTCGACCGTGGCGTTGGGCTGGCGACCCGGCTCGGCCGTCCACCCGTCGAGGGTGTCGTCCGCCAGCGAGAGCAGCGCGACGTACGCGGTCCCGGTGCCGGTGTGCCACAGCACGGCCCTGGCCCGCCGGATGATCGGGTCACCCGGCCGGAACTCGCGGACCACCGCCTTGGCCGGCTCGGCGAGCTCGATCGACGCGATCCGCCACTCCGGGCGGGCCACCCCCCGATCCCGGCCGAGGATTCGCCTGACCTGGCTGAACTCGTCCCCGGACAGCGGATCCAGTGGGTGTGCGGTCATCGTCGCGTGCCTCTCGGTCGGGCCCCACCCCGTGCGCGGGCATCGGGGTGGCCCCGAGCATTCTGCGGCAGCGGCGGCTCTCGCGGTGTAGGCCAATCTGGCAAGTTTCTGCCTCGCGCCTCACCATATCGCCGACTTATGGCGGGTTCCATCCGCTTTCCGAAGATCTAGCGACCTAGAGGTACGTATCCCGTAGCGCTGTCTGGTCGGGGAGCTCCAGCGGCGGCAGCTCGGCGCCGGTCGCCCTGGTGAGGATGTGGTCGGCCAGCGCGGGGTTGCGGGCCAGTACGGGACCGTGCAGGTAGGTACCGATGATCCGGTCGCTCAGCGCGCCCTCGGTGGCCTGCTGGCCGAACGGCCGGCTGCCGTTGCCGACGCCGGAGACGACCTGGCCGAGCGGGCGGGCGTCCCGGCCGAGCGTGGTCGCGCCCCGGTGGTTCTCGAACCCGCACAGCTGACCGACCCCGGGCAGGAAGCACTCGGTGACGATGTTGCCGATGGCGCGGCGCCGCCTCGGTCGCGTGGTGATGTCGAGCAGGCCGACGCCGGGGGACTCGCGGCCGGCGCTGTCGGCCATCGTGTGCCCGAGGATCTGCAGGCCGGCGCACACCGCCAGCGTGACACCGCCCTCTTCCATCGCCCGGCACAGCGCGCGGTGGCTGCGCAGCCAGCTGGCCGCGAACAGCTGCGCGGTGTCCTCGCCGCCGCCGAGCAGGTAGATGTCGCACGCGGTGGGCGGGGCCTGGCCGGCGGTGCAGCGCAGTATCTCGGCGGTGATGCCGCGCCAACGCAGGCGCTGGGCCAGCACGGTGGCATTGCCGGAGTCGGAGTACGTGCCGAGTACGTCCGGCAGCAGCAGGCCGATCGTGATCGACGAGTCGGTCGTCATAGTGTGGTCAGCGCCATCCGTGCAGCCATTGCGTCGTGCGGCCCGGTGCCCCTCAGCGCCCGGCGCCCAGCTGCTGCTGCAGGGCGTAGAAGGCGGTGTAGTTGGCGACGACGTCGACGTCGCCGGCCGGCAACCGCTCGAGGGCGGCCAGCGGGTCGGTCTCGGTGTGGTGGGCCAGGTCGGCGTAGCTCAGCCGAACCCCGACGTCGGCCGCGTGGTCCCCGCTGGCCACCAGCGGACGCTCGCCCAGCGCGCCGAAGTCCACGTCCCACAGCCACGAGGTGTCGCGGCCGTCGGCCTCCCGGGCGTTGACGGCGACCACCAGCGGCCGGTCCGGGGACAGCATGGACAGCGTGGCCGCCCAGCCGGCCGGGTTCTTCGCCAGCAGCAACCGCAGGGTGTGCCGTCCCCTGGTGACCGCCGAGTACCGGCCGGCCACCTGGCTGAGCTGGCCGATCGCGGCGGCGGCCTGGCTCGGCGGCACGCTCTGCAGCTCGGCGGCGGCCAGCGCCATCAGGGCGTTCGCCAGGTTGACGCCGCCCGGCAGGCCGAGCGCGAGCGGCGTACTGGACTCGGCCCGGCAGGCCAGCGCCCCGGCCAGCCACCAGCTCGGCTCCGGCCGGGCCAGCCCGCAGCCACAGCTCCAGTGCGCGGCGGTCTCCACCAGCAGCCGGCCACAGCGCGGGCAGGTCAGCGAGTCGGCGCGCCACTCCGCGCCGGCCGCAACCCAGGTCACCGGGCCGGCGGCGTGTCCGGCCGCCCACACCGTCATCGGGTCGTCGGAGTTGGCGAACACGGTGGTGTTCGGCAGCCCGGCCAGCGCGGCGCCGATCGTGGCCGCCGTCCGGCGCACCTCGGCGGCCCGGTCCAGCTGGTCGCGGGTCAGGTTGAGCAGCACGATCGCGGCCGGGGAGCAGCGGCGGGCCACCGAGGCCAGGTGCAGCTCGTCGACCTCCAGCACCGCCCAGCGGGCGTCCGGGCGCTCGGCGAGGGCCGCGACCGCGCCGTCGGCCATGTTGGAGCCCGACGCGTTGTGCGCCACCGGCCCGAGCGTGCCCAGCGCGGCGGCCAGCATGTGGCTGGTGGTCGTCTTGCCGTTGGTACCCGACACCAGCACCACCCGGCGCCCGGCCGAGAGCCGGCTCAGCGCCGCCGGGTCCATGGCCAGGGTGACCCGGCCGCCGATGATCGACCCGCTGCCTCGCCCGGCCCGCCTGGACAGCGCCGCAACCAGTTGACCTGCGCGAACGGCGGTGGATCCCCACCAGCCCAGGCCTGTGGGACCACCCGGGGAGGTGTCGATGCGAGCCGGCGGCGACTCGACAACTCTCGACGTGCTCGTGGTACACCCCACTCGTCAGCAATCCGGCCACGACCGCGGTGGGAGGTTCCCCGCCAGACCCACAGGAACCTCATAAAGATTCTTAGGAACTACACAGGGGGCAACGATGCCACGGCCGATGAGCGACGCTCCGAGCGGGTGTTATCTCAGCACCCCGGTGGAGCCGGGCATCGTGGCTGGTCAGCGGCCGATCATGCGGCGGGTTAGCTGAGACCGCTCACAGTAAGTTGCCGGAGTTGGGCCGGTTGGCCCAGTCGGGGTCGATCCGGCCGCCCCGTACGGGCGGCCCGGGGTCCACCAGCGCAACCGGCTCCGGGCCGGCTGGGCGAGCCCGGTCGGCTCAGTCGTCTACGAACGGGTCGTAGTGGATCCGCTCCAGCGGCAGCCCGGCGGTGAGCAGTGCGCCGACAGTGGCCCGCAGCATCGCGGGGGAGCCGCTGACCAGCACGTCACGGTCGGCCCAGGTCCGGTGCCTGATCACCGTCTCGGCGAGCCGGCCCACCTCGGGCCCGGTGGCCGGCGGCGCCTGCTCGACCACCGGCACCACGTCCAGCCAGCGGTTCCGGTAGGACATCGAGCGCAGGTTGTCCAGCGCGTGCAGGCTCTCCCACTCCCGTGCGCCGTAGTAGACGATCGCGTTGCGCGGCGCCGTCCCCGAGGTCTCCATGCCGTGCAGGATCGCCTGGATCGGTGCGATGCCGGTGCCGCCGCCGATCATCAGCAGGCCGCGCTCGGGGGAGATCTGGTCCGGCAGCCGGCCCAGCGCCGGGCCCAGCCGCCAGGTGTCGCCGGGTCGCGCGGAGGACACGATCGCCCGGCTCACCCCGCCGTAGCCGACAGCCTTGACCAGCAGCTCGATCGTGCCGTCCGGCCGGGGCGCGGTGGTCGGTGTGTAGTAGCGCCACACCCGGGGCCGCTGGGGGGTCTCCACGCTGACGTACTGGCCGGGCCGGTAGGGCAGCGGCGGGTCGGTGCGCACCCAGACGGCCGCCACGTCACGGTCCAGCCGGCGGTGCTCGATGATCTCGCCGGCCCAGCAGGCCGGGGTGGTCTCCGCGCGGGCCGCGGCGGACATCGTCTCGGCCATGAACTGGTAGGTCTGCGCCCAGGCGTTCGCCACCTCGGCGGTCCACACCTCGCCGCCCTCGGAGGCCAGCGCGGTCAGCAGCGCCTGGCCGAACACCGGGTAGTGCTCGTCCAGCACGGAGAACTTGCGGTGGTCGCGGCCGAGCTGGGCCAGGAACGGCGCGAGGTCGTCCGGCCGGTCCAGCGCGCCGACCACGTGGTTGAGCACCCTGGCCAGCCGGCCGCGCTGGGCCTCCATGTTGATCGGGAAGTAGCCGCGCAGCTGCGGCGACCACGCGAACAGCACGGCGTAGAACCGGGCGAGCACCTTGTCCAGCTTCGGGGCGAGCGCGACGAAGCTACTCCGGACCAGCTCCGCGTTGCGGTTCAACGCGGCAGGTGGCGGAGGCAGGGGGGACCCGGTCGCGGGCACTCGCGCAGTCACCTCGCTGAACGCCGCTCGCTCAGCGGACACGACGCCTCACCCCTGCTCGCTCAACGTATTCAACCTGCGTCGAGGTGTCCCTCGGAAGAGCTACTCGACCTGTCCGCTGCGGCCAGACTAGTGCGGACCGGCCCCGTCGAGCAGGGTCGATCACCCGATAGTGCGATCTTGTTCGCGGTATCAGCTGGCCACCGCGATGGCCACCTCCGGGGGCGGGTTCGCCGCCATCTGGGACCGCCCCGCACGGACCGCCACGGCGAAGATCGCCAGGGCCAGCACGCCCACCAGGATCGAGTCGTACGGCGCCGGCACGTCCCCGGAGCCCTTGAACGAGCCCAGCCAGGACAGCAGTGTCAGTGCCAGCAGGTACACGATCAGCCAGGCGCCCCAGCGCAGCTCGTCCACCAGCGCGGACCCGGGCTGGCCCCGGCGCATCACCAGGAACAGCGGCAGGCCGACCAGGGTCAGCGGCAGCGCGATCCGCAGGTCGTGCCAGCCCGACCAGTAGACGAACTCGGTGGCCACCACGAAGCTGATCGGCGCGATCCAGCGCAGCCCCGGCACCCAGCCGGACAGCCGCTCGGGCTGCACCGCCGCGAACACGGCGGCCGCGACCGCCGCCGCCGCGTAGAGCAGCAGGTACAGGTCGCCCATCACCGAGACGATGCTCTGCCAGCCACCGAACGGGAGCAGGAACACCAGGATCACCACGAGGTTCAGCAGCAGCGCGCGGCGGGGGATGCCGGAGCCCTCGTGCACCTTCATGAAGAGCCGGGGCAGCAGCCCGTTCTTGGCCAGCGCGTACGTGTGCCGGCCGTCCAGCGCCACACCCACGTACGCCGAGCCGCCGGGGGAGATGACCGCGTCCGCGTACAGGACGGTCGACAGCCAGTGCAGGTTCAGGATCAGTGCGAGCTCGCCGAACGGGGAGTCGAAGTTGATCCCGTGCCAGCCCTGGGCCAGCGCCGACTCGGGCACCGCGAACAGGAAGGCCAGCTGCAGCGCGACGTAGAGCAGCACCGCCAGCGCGATGCTGCCCAGTACGGACAGTGGCACGGTGCGCCGGGGGTTGCGCGCCTCACCGGAGAAGTCGACCGGCGCCTGGAAGCCGTTGACCGAGTAGATGATGCCGCCGCCGGCCAGCGCGGACAGCACCGCCGCGTAGCCGTAGGGCGCGAAGCCGCCGTGCTCGGTCAGCCGCCCCGCATGGAATCCGGACGCGATCAGGGCCGCCACGGTGATCACCGGTACGGCGATCTTGACGATGGTGACCAGGTTGTTCACCCGGCCGAACAGCTTGACCCCGTACCAGTTCAGCGCGGTGAGCAGGACGCAGAGCACGGCGGCGAGCCCGACCCCGGCCGCCGTGAGCGTCTTGCCCTCGTAGAGCCAGGGCAGGTAGTGCCCGGCGTACTGGATGATCGCGGTGAGCTCCGCGCTGGTCGCCCCCACCGAGAGCAGCACCGACCAGCCGATCACCGAGCCGACCAGCCGGCCGCTCGCGTAGCTCGGCCAGCGGACCGTGCCGCCGCCCTCCGGACGGGACGCGCCCAGTTCGACCATCACCAGCGCGACCAGCGCGCAGAGCACGCCGGCGCCGATCCAGGCCAGCAGGGCGGCCGGCCCGGCGATCTGAGAGGCGTACATCGCGGCGAACAGCCAGCCGCTGCCGACGATGTTGGAGAAACCGATCGCCGTCATGCTGCCGAGGCCGAGGTGCCGGCGCAGCCGCCGTTCCTCGCTCAGCACCGTATCGGTGCCCCGTCCCGGTCCGCCCGCCACCGTTGTCATGGCCAGCCCCTTACGCCTCTGTCGGGTTAGTTCGGCTTCGGCCCAGCGGGGCCAACCGGCACAGTGAAACCGTTCACCCCGCGCAGCGCCAGATTTCCGATCATTTTGGTGGCTAATCCGCCGCTGCGTTGAGGTCCCGGGACTCCAGTACCGGTTTCGGGTAGCCGTGCTCGGCGACCGCGATCATCGCCCGGCCGAGCACCTCGGTCGTCGTCACGGCGTTCGGCGCGAGCCAGCGCAGCACGGGCAGCAGCGGGCCGGTGACCCGGTAGGCCAGCGCGTACACCGGGGTCTTCGAGGTGATCCCGTGCAGCGGCTGGATGAAGCCGGGCCGGAAGGCGAAGCTGCGCACGGGCAGCTCGCGCAGCGCGTTCTCGGTGGCGCCCTTGACCCTGGCCCAGCGGATGCGGCCCCGCTCGGTGCTGTCGGTGCCCTGCCCGGAGACGTAGATGAAGGTCAGGCCGGGGCTGGCGGCCGCGACCACCCCGGCGGCGGACAGCGTCAGGTCGTAGGTGAGGCGCCGGTACTCGGCCTCGGGCAGGCCCGCCGCCGAGACCCCGAGGCAGAAGAAGCAGGCGTCGTAGCCGGTCAGCTGCTCGCGCACCTCGGCGAGGTCGAACAGGTCGGGCCGGACGAGCTCGGTGAGCTTCTCGTGGCTGGTGCCGAGCGGGGTGCGCCCGATCGAGAGCACGTGCTCCACCCGGTCGTCGCGCAGGCACTCCCGCAGCACGCCCTGGCCCACCATGCCGGTCCCGCCGAACAGAATCGCGCGCATCGCCCCCGCCTCCCGGTGATCGACACACCGTTGCGGTGATCGCCGGTCGGAGCAAGCAGCCGCGCGGGTTGGATCAGCGGAGAGCGGCCCGACCGGGCCAGCTCAGCGCGGGGTCGGCGCCGAGCCCCACTCGAGCACCTCCACCGGGTCGCCGACCCGCAGGGTCACGCCGGGGTTGTCCGGGATCAGGTTGACCCCGAACCACGTCTTGCCGTCCCAGCGGCGGTGCCGGGCCAGGGTGCGCAGCGGTTCCTTGCCGCGTTGCCCGGTGTCGGGGTCGACCGTGGTGAACACGCAGCGGGCGCAGCGCTTCACCATCCGGAAGACAGCGTCCCCGATCCGCACCCGGCGCCAGCGGTCCTCGGCCCAGGCGTCCCCTCCGGTGACCACGAGGTTCGGCCGGAACCGGATCATCGAGAGCGGTTCCTCCAGGCCGCCCTCGCGCTCCAGCACCAGGTCGTTGAGCGCGTCCAGGGACTCCTGGGCGGTCAGCAGCAGCGGGTAGCCGTCGGCCAGTGACACCCGGTCGTCGGGGGCGGCGAAGTCGGGGTCCACCTGGCGCAGCGTCGGGTCGGCCAGGTAGACCAGTCGCACCGGGCCGCCGAGCACCGCGCTGAACCACTCGCTGGCCCCGTCCGCCGCGGCGACCGAGCGCACCGTGCTGGCCCACAGCGACAGCTCCACCTCCGGGCCGGCCGCCGGCGTCGCCACCCGCAGCGGGTCGGCCCCCGGCGCCCGCAGCAGCAGGCCGGTGGGGGTGAGCTCCGGCTCGACCAGCACGAACCGCGGGTACTCGCGGCCGGTGACTGTCTTGCCGGCCGGGTCGACCAGCGCCCACCGCCGGTCCCCGACGAGCCCCCACGGCTCCACCAGGGCGCTGCCCAGCGCGTGCCCCTTGCAGGACTTCACCGGGTAGCGCCGGATCGCGCTCAGCGTGCCGGGCTGGACCCCGCGCCGGCTGGCCCGCGCGGGCTCGGCCGAGGCGGACCGCTGTGGTCCGACCGGGCCCGCCGGCGCCGGCGCACCCTCGGAGCTGACGACTCGGGTCAACTGCACACCTCCGGTTCCCGCTGCTCACCGCCGCATACCGGTTGTACAGCGTCTGCACAGCTTCGGAGATCAACCTGGTCACAGTAAGTCGATCCGCCCGGCGGAGGAGGTGGCCATGACCGCGATCGAGGACCCCATCCGCGGCTTCGTGTCCGGGGCCGCGCCCGGTGCTACGCCGGGCTCGGCCATCTGGGTCGCCGTTGACCAGGGGGCACGTCGCTACGGAGCCGACGCTACCGCGTACCGGCGCGCGAGGTACCGGATGGCGATCGCCGTGGCCGATGGCGTCGGGGACAGCCTCGACGCGGCGTGGGCCGGCCAGGTCGCCGCCGACACCGCCGTCAGGGCCGGCCTGGGCGGCGGCGCGCTGGAGGCCCTCGCGGAGGCCAGGGACGTCGTGCTGTCGGTGGACCCGGCCGGCGCGGGGGACAGCGCGCTGGTCGTGGCGGTCGGCGAGTGCCGGACCGGCTGGGACGTCGCCTGGGTGGGCGACTGCCGGGCCTGGACCTGGCGCGACGGGATGCTGGAGCAGGTCACCACCGACCACACGGTCGCGCAGCGGATGCGGGAGCTCGGCGAGCAGCCGCCGCCCCCCGCCACGGAGCACGTGCTCACGTCCAGCCTGCGCTCGCGGCTGGTGCCGGACGGCTTCGTGCGGGTGCCGCCGGGGCCGCTGCTGCTGACCACCGACGGCGTGCACAAGTCGTTGGACCCGGCCGAGATCGAGGCGGCCCTGCGGGACGCCGACGAGCGCGGCGGTGATCCGGCCGAGGCGCTGGTCGCGGCGGCCCGGCGGGCCGGGGCGCGGGACAACGCGGCGGCGGTGCTGGTCCGGGCGGCGGCCTAGACTGATCAGCCACCCGAGCGCTCGGGTCGCCATGGCGAGGAGATAGCGAGCACGATGGTCAGCCGCGCGGAGCGAAACCGGACGAACCCGGACCTGGGAGTCCTGTCCGGGCGGCTGCTGTTCGCGGTGCAGAACGAGCTGTACGCCGGCCTCGCCGCGAAGGGCTTCGCGGACATCCAGCACCGGCACGGGGCGGTGCTGGCCTACCTGGATCCCGAAGGCGTCCGGGCCACGGAGCTGTCCCGGCTGTCCGGCCAGCACAAGCAGGTGGTCGGCACGATGGTGGACGAGCTGGAGAGCCTCGGCTACGTGGAGCGCCGGCCCGACCCGGCCGACCGGCGGGCGAAGCTGGTCTGCCCGACCGCGAAGGGTCTGCGGCAGATGCGCGCCGCCGACCAGATCATGGACGGCATCCAGCGGCGGCACGCCGAGCGGCTGGGGCAGGAGACCTTCGACCAGTTCAAGCGGACCCTGCTGGACGTGACCGAGCACCAGCGCCAGCACGTCACGACCCGCTGAGCAGCTGAGCCACTCCGGCTCCCGGACCGGGGGCCGGTTTCCGCTGCGTAGGTGTGATGCAATCGTTCGCATTTCCGTTGCCCCCCAGGTTGACTGAAACCGGCTGGAGGCGGCACAGTAATGAGAACGATTGCAGCACGATGTGCCGGGAACTCGAGGAGTGCGACAGCGATGGTTACCTTCAACGGACAGCCACCCCGGATCGGGTGGATCGGCGCCGGCCGGATGGGGGCCGCGCTGGTCCGCCGCCTGCTCGAGGCCGGCTATCCGGTCGCGGTGTACAACCGCACCCGGGCCAAGGCGGAGGACCTCGTCGCGCACGGCGCCGAGGTGGTGGACCGGCCGGTGGACCTGGCCGACCGGGACATCGTGTTCACCATGGTGTCCGCGTCGGCCGACCTGGAGCAGGTCACCGTCGGACCCGGCGGCGTGCTCACCGCGCCGGAGGGGGCGCCGGCCGTGCTGGTGGACTCCTCGACGGTGTCCGCCGAGGCGTCGGCCACGGTGCGGGCCGAGGCGGTCAAGCGCGGCACCGAGCTGCTCGCCGCCCCGGTCAGCGGCAACCCCAAGGTGGTCGACGCCGGCAAGGCGACGTTCGCGGTGTCCGGTCCCCGCGCGGCGTTCGACCGGGTCGAGCCGGTGCTCAACGCGCTGGGGCGGGGAGTCACCTACGTCGGCGACGACGAGGCCGCCCGGCTGGTCAAGATCTGCCACAACGTGTTCCTCGGCGTGGTCATCCAGTCCCTCGCCGAGATCACCGTGCTGGCCGAGAAGGGCGGGGTCAGCCGCGCCGCGTTCCTGGAGTTCCTGAACAACTCGGTGATGGGCTCGACGTTCTCCCGGTACAAGACGCCCGCGCTGGTGAACCTGGACTTCACGCCGACGTTCACCATGCCGCTGCTGCGCAAGGACTTCGACCTCGGGCTGGCCGCCGCCCGCGAGCTGGAGGCGCCGATGCCGGTCGCCTCGGCGGCCGCCCAGCTGGTCGCCTCGGCGATCGGCGCGGGGCTGGTCGACCGGGACTTCGCGGTGTTGGTCGAGGAGCAGGCCCGGCGCGCCGGGCTGACGCTGCGGTCGGAGAACGCCGAGGTCAGCGACGGACTGGTGGCCGAAGATGTCCGCTGACACGATGTTCGGTGGCCGGCCGATCCCGGCGCCGGGGCACAACGCCGTCGACTTCGAGCAGCGGGTGGACTTCGACCGGCTGCGCGACTACCGGCTGGGCCGGGCGAGGGCGGCGCTCGAGGCGAGCGAGTGCGGGGCGCTGCTGCTGTTCGACTTCTACAACATCCGGTACACCACGCAGACCTGGATCGGCGGCGCCCTCGGCGACAAGATGACCCGGTACGCGCTGCTCACCCGGGGTGGCGAGCCGATGCTGTGGGACTTCGGGTCGGCCGCGAAGCACCACCAGCTCTACGCGCCCTGGCTGGCACCGGAGAACTGCCGGGCCGGCATGCTCGGGCTGCGCGGCGCGATCTCGCCGGACGCCGGGCTGATGGTCGCGGCGGTCACCCAGCTCAAGGACCTGCTGACCCAGGCCGGCGTGGTCGACGCGCCGGTCGGGGTGGACATCGTCGAGCCGCCGTTCCTGTTCGAGATGCAGCGCCAGGGCCTGCGGGTGGTCGACGCCCAGCAGCTGATGCTGGACGCCCGCCAGATCAAGTCGGTCGACGAGATCATCCTGCTGTCCCAGGCCGCCGCCATGGTCGACGGCGTGTACCAGGACATCGTCGAAGCGCTGAAGCCCGGCGTGCGGGAGAACGAGATCGTCGCGCTGGCCAACAAGCGGCTCTACGAGATGGGTTCCGACCAGGTCGAGGCGATCAACGCGGTGTCCGGGGAGCGCTGCAACCCGCACCCGCACAACTTCTCCGACCGGCTGATCCGACCCGGTGACCAGGCGTTCTTCGACATCATCCAGTCCTACAACGGGTACCGGACCTGCTACTACCGGACGTTCGGGGTGGGCAGCGCCACCACCGCCCAGCGCGACGCCTACCGCCGCGCCCGGGAGTGGATGGACGCGGCGATCCAGCTCGTCAAGCCCGGGGTGGGCACCGACGAGGTCGCCCGGGTCTGGCCGCGCGCCGAGGACTTCGGGTTCACCGACGAGATGGCGGCCTTCGGCCTGCAGTTCGGCCACGGGCTGGGCCTGGGGCTGCACGAGCGGCCGATCATCTCGCGCCTGAACAGCCTGACCGACCCGGTGGAGATCCAGACCGGCATGGTGTTCGCGCTGGAGACCTACTGCCCGGCCACCGACGGCTTCTCCGCCGCCCGGATCGAGGAGGAGGTCGTGGTCACCGAGTCGGGTGTCGAGGTGCTGACCAGGTTCCCCGCGCAGGACCTGTTCATCGCGAACGAGTACTGAGCCTCCCGTTCCGCCGGTGCCGGTGTCCCTATGCTGACGCGATGAGCAGGGCTCCGACCATCAAGGATGTCGCCAAGCTGGCCAAGGTGCACGCGGCGACCGCCAGCCGGGCGCTGAACCCGCACACCCGGGACATGGTCAACGCCCGCACCGCGAACCGGGTCATCGACGCGGCCCGCTCGCTCGGCTACGCGCCCAACTCGGCGGCCCGCAGCCTGCGCACCCGGACGTCCTCGGTGGCCGGCGTGATCATCCCGGACCTGCGCAACCCGGTGTTCCCGCCGATCGTGCGCGGCATCGAGGACGGGCTGCGCGAGGCCGGCTACATGGCGCTGCTCGGCAACACCGACGGCGACCCGGAACGCGAGCGGGAGCTGCTGGCCGCCATGCGGGGCCGGCAGACCGACGGCTTCATCCTGGCCACCAGCCGCCGCGACGACCAGCTGGCCGACCCGACCGGCGCGGGCCCGGCGCCGACGGTGCTGGTCAACCGGCGTACCGATGCCGGCGATATCCCCTCGGTCACCGCCGACAGCGCGGCCGGCATCTACGCGGTGATCCGGCTGCTCGCCGGGCTCGGGCACCGCCGGATCGCGCACCTCGCCGGCCCGCTGGACGTGTCCACCGGCTGGGAGCGCCACCGGGCCTACCTGGACGCGATGGCCGCGCACGAGCTCGCCGTGTCGCCGGGGTGGGCGCCGGCCTGCGAGGCGTTCACCGAGGAGGCCGGGTACCGCGTGGCGGTGTCGTTGCTCTCCGCGCACCCTGACGTGACCGCGGTCGTCGCCGGCAACGACCTGATCGCGCTCGGCTGCTACGCCGCGCTCGCCGAACGGGGCCTGCGCTGCCCGGCGGACGTCTCGGTGATCGGCTTCAACGACATGCCGTTCGTGGACAAGCAACGGCCGCCGCTGACCACGGTCCGCATCCCGCACTACGACATCGGCATCGAGTCCGCCCGGCTGCTGCTGGAACGGATCGCCAACCCCGGCGCCCCCGCCAAGCGCATCGTCCTGCCGGTCCGGCTGATCGAACGCGACTCGGTGGCCCCACCCCGCCCCTGAGCCGGCTTGTCGCGGCTATTTGACGCGACAAGTGCCACCTGTCGTGCCTATTTCCCGCGACAAGTCGGACGGCGGGGGGCTTGGGACGGTGTGCGGCGGAGTGTCCGTGTGCGCCGGAGTGTCCGCGGGCGGCGTGCGGCGGAGCGTGGGGTGCCCGCGGGTGGTGGCGGCCAGGAGGAGGCCCAGGGCGGCGGCCCCGGTGGTGATCAGGAAGGCGGTACGCGCGCCGGCGTGGTCGGGGGTCGGGCCGAGGGCGAGGGTCAGCACGGCGACGGTCAGCGCGCCCGACAGGTACTGCGACGTGGTCAGCAGCGCGCCGGCGGTGCCCTGGTGCTCGGCCGGCACGTCCCGGGTGCCGATCACGAACATCGACGTGTAGATCATCCCGTGGCCGAAACCGCTGAGCAGCAGCCCTGGCAGCAAGTCCACCGCGTACGAGTCGCCACGCAGCGCCAGGGCGAGCCAGAGCAGGCCGACGGTGGCCAGCGCGAACCCGGCGGCGAGCACGGTGGCCGGGGCGAACCGGCGGACGGCCCGCCCGGCGCTCGTGCTCCCCGCCGTCACCAGCAGCGCCAGCGGCAGGAACGCCAGGCCGGCGGCCAGCGGGGAGTAGCCCTTCACCGCCTGCAACAGCAGCGTGAGCAGGTAGAACTCCGAGCCGACACTCGCCATGTACAGAGCCGTGGCCGCGGCGCCGACGCGCAGCGAGGGGATCCGCCGCAGTGCGGGCCCGATCAGCACGGCCCGCGCGAGCCGCTCGTTGACCACGAACCCGGCGAACAGTCCCACCGCGAGGCCGAGGCAGCCGACCGTCAGCGGGGCCGTCCAGCCCAGCCCCGCGGCCAGCGTCAGCCCGAGCACCAGGGTGAGGACGGTGCCGGTACCGAGCGCCGAGGCCAGCAGCGGCACCCGCTCCGCCCCGGCGCCCGAACCGGGCTCCGACCGGTCGCGCACCTCAGTCCCGGAAGCCGTCCCGGTGCCCGAGCCGGCCCCCGACCGGTCCCCGGACCCGATGCCCGAGCCGCGCTCCCTCGGACCGCCCGGTGCTGGTGCGATCCAGAGTGCCGCGCCCAGTGCGCAGGCCAGGGTGAGCGGGACGTTGATCAGGAAGGTCAGCCGCCAGGACTCCGAGGTCAACAGGCCACCGAGGATCGCCCCGGCGGCGAGCCCCGCCGCACCGACCGAGCCCCAGGCGGCGACCGCTCTGCTCCGCGCCGGCCCGGCGGCGAACGTCGTGCCGATCAGGCCGAGCACCGCCGGTTGCAGCAGCGCGGCGGCCAACCCCTGGGCGCCACGCGCGGCGAGCAGCACGGTGCCGTCACCGGCCGCGCCACCGGCCGCGCTGGCCAGGCCGAACGCGACGATCGAGACGAGGAACAGCCGCCGGGCGCCGATCCGGTCGGTCAGTCGCCCGCCGACGACCAGGAACCCGGCGAACAGCACGCCGTAGGCGCTGACCACCCACTGGGCCAGCGCGGCTTCGAGGCGCAGGTCGGCCGCCACGCTGGGCAGCGCGATGTAGATGATCGAGTAGTCCAGCGCGATGAGGAACTGGGCCATCGACAGTACGGCCAAGGTCATGGTCTGCTGGGCGGCGCCGCTCGGCCGCGCGGGGGACATGCGGCCATGCTCAAACATTGACACTAATGTGAAGGAAAGACCTGGGAGCGGGGTGTCACGGTGCGGATCGGCGAGCTGGCTGCACGCACCGGCGTGCCGACCCGGCTGCTGCGCTACTACGAGGAACAGGGGCTGCTGACCCCGGACCGCGCGGCCAACGGATACCGGGACTATGCCGAAGAGCTGGTCGACCGGGTGGGCCAGATCCGGGGGCTGCTCGGCGCGGGGCTGCCCACGAAGATCATCAAACAGGTACTGCCGTGCCTGGCCAACCCGTGCACGATCCGGGTGGCGACCGCGCCGGCCGAGCTGATCGCCACCCTGGAGCGGGAGCGCGACCAGATGGAAGCCAAGATCAGCTGCCTGACCAGGAACCGGGACGCGATCAGCGCCTATCTGGACGCCGCCCGCCACGCCCCGACGACCCGCCCGGACCCGACGGTCTGACCGCGCCAGTACCTCCCCGGGACGTCACCGGCGCCGCCCACTGGTCATGATCTTCTTCGGGTCGACGACGCGCAGCGCGGCGACCGCGACCAGTGGCAGCGCGCTGAGCTGCCAGAACGCTGCGTAGTGCCAGCCCAGTGCGTCGACCAGTTCGGCGAACACGAACCCGGAGATCGCCGCCGCCGAGTAGTAGCTCGCCACGAACAGCCCGGCGGCCCGGCCGACCTGGTGCGGGCGGACGGACCGCTGCATCGCGCTGTTGCAGTTGGTGAAGGCGGAGCCGGAGATGGAGGTGCCGAGGACAAACGCGAACACGTACTGCCACCACCGCGCGGCGGGCCCGTTGAACAGCAGCAGCGACGCCACCGTGGCGCTGAGATAGGTGATGGTCAGCAGGGTGCGCTGGTTGAACCGGTCGCCCAGCCAGCCCCACAGCAGCGAGAAGGCCGACCCGACGCCGACGACGCTGGTGGCCACCGCGGCCTGGCCGGCGGAGTAGTGCAGCTCGGTGCGCAGGTAGGTCGGGTACAGCCCGAGGAAGCCGTAGAACACCAGGCCGGTCGACGCGGTGGCCACGGCCAGCGCGATCGTGTTGCGGTTGTAGGGGTGCTCCGGCAGGTGGTCGAAGCGCAGCTCGGCGTTGCCCCGGGAGCCCGCCAGCGACTCGGTCAACCGCCGCCGCACGCCCACCGCGATCAGCACGATGATCGCCAGCCCCGAGCAGCCGAACGCGACGAACGGCGCCCGCCAGCTGCCGAAGTCCAGCGCGACGGTCGTGCCGACGATGGGGCCGAGAAAGGTACCGAGCCCGAACGCCGCGCCGAGCGCGCCGATCGCGAACGACCGGTGCAGGTAGAAGTAGGACGCCACGGTCACCGAGAGGGCGGCGGACTGCACACCCTCGCCGAGGCCGGACAGCAGCCGGTAGGCGGCCATGTCGGCGAAACCGCTGGCCAGCGGCGTGAGCAGGGTGCCGATCGAGTAGAGGAAGATGCTCGCCAGCAGCACGTGCTTACGGGGCAACCGGTCCACGAGGTAACCGGCCGGTACGCCGGCGACCGCCATGCCGAGCGTGAAACCGGTGGCCAGCAGGCCGCCCTGGGCCAGCGAGAAGCCGAGGTCGGCCCGGATCTCGGGCAGCAGCGGGTAGAACACCTGGCGGTCCATCGCGTTGATCACGTACGACAGGCCGAGCAGGGCGAAACCGACCGCGACGACCACCGGGGTGGGGTGTCCGCCCCGGGGGAGCGGCGGCGTCGCCGCCGTCCCCGACCCGCCGCCCTCGGTGCCTTCGCTCTGGCCGCCGGACTCCGCGCCGGCGCGTGGGTGCGATCGGCTCAACTCGGCCTCCTGTAGGGATGGCAACACGTTGTCAATGCGAACGATTGCATCGAGTATGTGGCGGAGCCTGAGGACCGTCAACGACGGTGACCTTTTTGGCGGAGCAAGGAGCCTCGTAAACGTTCTCAAATGCCGAAC
Organism: Pseudonocardia sp.; assembly: GCA_036272155.1. GTDB lineage: Bacteria > Actinomycetota > Actinomycetes > Mycobacteriales > Pseudonocardiaceae > Pseudonocardia. The sequence goes on along the minus strand of DATAZG010000063.1, from coordinate 78,192 downwards.
GGTCAGGTCGTTACCTCAGAGGTGCACACGTTTGCGGTCGCGTCGTCCGCGATGGGCTGGCGAACGTCGCCAGATCCGCTACTCTGATGACTGTCACGATTAGTGACTAAATGATGTCCCGCGAGACGCTCACCTCGGAGGTAACGATGACCTCACCTGCCGCGCTCGACCATGCCAGCCTGTTCGAACAGGCTTGGTCCGCGCCGGGCAACACGGCCGTCGAGCTGCCGCCGGTCGACGTCAACCAGGCACTCGCCGAGCACTACGAGCTCGACCGGGAGGTGGTGTTCACCCGGGACATGCTCTGGGACATGGAGCTGCGGAAGGCCGTCGACCCGGATCTCTACATCACGTCGGTGGTGACGCCCGGCAGCGTGCGCAAGTGGCCGACCGGCCCGGCGATCCCGACCAGCCCCACCGACCCGGGTGACGACTTCGTCCGGATCTCCGAGCAGCGGCTCTGGTTGCCACCGGAGCGGCGCGGCCTGGTGCTGGAGCAGGTGCACATCGACCGCGCCCGGCACGCGGTCTACTTCCTCGGCGCGGCCGAGCTTTCCTCGCCGACGGAGGAGGTGTTCCGGGCTGGCACGGGCCAGCCGCTGTTCCACGTCGAGCACACCGCGGCCGGGACCGAGCGGCGGCCGGTCAACCACTGGCGGATCGTGCACCTGACCGACACCCCGGATCGGGCGCTGCTCGACCACTTCGCCATGTTCGGCCGCCAACCGGGGCTGCGCGACTTCATCGAGCAGTACATCCGGCGCGACCTCGGTTACGCGCTGACCCGAAAGGGATAAGACCGGCAGTGCCTGCCAGCGCCGGGGCGACCGGCGCACCGTGGGGGCATGGTTATCGAACTGGGCAGGATCGGCGCATGGCTCAACCAGGTGTACGGGGACGAGGACCGGATCAAGTACGCGGTCGAGGCCGAGCGCTACCGCGCGCTGGCCGAGGCCCTGCTCCGCTCACCGCGCGGGCCGGTCACGTGCTGACCCCGCCGGTGTGTCACTTGAGGATGTTCACCGCGCGGGCGATGACCAGCGCGACCGTGACCAGCGAGACCAGTGACTGGACGAGCATGGTCAGCTTCGCCCAGCGGGACAGCGGCATGACGTCGGTCGGGCTGAACGCCGTCGCGTTGGTGAACGACAGGTACAGGTAGTCCACGAAGGCGGGCTCCCAGTCCGGGTGGGCCATCTCCGGGGACTGCATCTGGACGAACACGAAGTCCGGGATCTTGCGGCGGGCGTGGGCCCTGGCCGCCGGGCCGCCCCGGTCGAACTGCCAGTACCAGAGCGCGAACGCGATGATGTTGGTGAGCCAGACGGCGGCGCCGGTGGACAGCAGCGGGCCGGCCTCCTCGCCCGCCCGGCCGGCGACGAGGTCGGTCGCCAGCACGACGGCGGCCCAGGCGTTGGCCAGGCTGACCAGCGCGGTCAGGGTCAGGCTGCCGATCCGCAGCAGCGTCGACTCGCGGTTCATCCGGGTCGGGTTCGCCGCGATGAGGGCGAGCAGCAGCGCCGCCTCCAGGCTGGGCAGCATCCACCTGGACACCAGGGTCAACCGGTCCGGCAGGGCGAGCTGCAGCGCGATCGCGACCACCATCGCGCCCGCGACCGGCCAGCGGCTCTCCCCGCGCGTGACCCGCAGCCAGGCCGGCACGTGTACCTGCTTGGCGGCGTGCTGCACCTTCTCGGCGCCGTGGCTCAGCTCGTGCCCCACGCCGGTCGCGGCAGCGGTGATCGGCCGGTGGCCGCCGCACAGCAGCTCCTCGAGCCGGGTCAGCTCGGCCTTGACCGAGGTCAGCTGGGCCACGTGGGCCGCATCCGGCGGTGCGGCGTTCGGCGGCGCGGCGGCTGGAGTCGGTGTGGCGGCCGGAGGCGCGGCGGCGCCGCGGCCGATGGGCGTCGCCGGTGGGTCTGCGTCGGCCACGGGCCGTGCCTCCTCGTCGTCGGGGTGGGTGCTCATTGCCGGCGGAACCGCTCGGCCAGCTCGGGGTGGTCCTCCCACCACAGGCGGGGCCGGGCGGGCTCGGCCTCGGCGCCGCCCAGCTCCTGGCGGTCCAGCTCGGCGGCCTGCTCCTGGCGGTCGAGCTCGGCGTCCACGACGGCGGCCTGGTCGTCGTCCTCCCGAGTCATCCGGCGCAGTACCACGCCGAGGAAGGGCAGCCCGGCCAGGTCGCCGCCGATCCAGAGCACGCCGGCGCCGATGATCTGGTCCAGCCGCACGCTCGGTCCCCACGGCCGGCCCAGCGCCTGGTAGTAGTGCGGCGCGAGCACCGGCCCGAGCCAGACCGCGAGCCCGAGCGCGCCGTCCAGTACCACCTCCGCCGCGCTGATCCCGAGGCTCACCAGGTAGGAATCGGTACGCGGGGTCGGGTCCACCCGGAACCGGGTCCAGAAGTACAGCCAGCCCGCGCCGAGCAGGCCGAGCCCCACCAGCGCCCCGACCCAGCCGTGCTCGAGGCTGGCCGGGTAGAGCGGTGTCAGGTAGAGCAGCGGCAACGGCGCCAGGAACACCGGGGTGACGAACAGCGGAAAGGTGAGCTTGCGGGCCAGCCGCGAGTGCAGCACGCGGCCGAGCGGGGCGCGGACCGACGGCGGCGCCAGCTCGCGCAGCAGGGTCAGCGGGGCGCCCATGGCCCAGAACATCGGCACGATCATCAGCAGCGTGACGTTCTGTACCGCGCGCGCCCAGAACAGCACGCCGGCGTAGACCCCGATCGACGACGCGGTGACCAGTACCAGCGCACCGACACCGCCGGCCACGAAGTTCCAGCTCCGGCTGGCCGGCCACGAGCCGCCCCCGCCCCGCAGCCGCCGCACCGCGAGCAGGTACCCGGCGCCGACCAGCAGCGCGGCCAGCACCGCCGGCGTCAGCTGCCAGGAGGTCGCCAGGCGGACCAGCGTCAACGCCGGCGGCCCCACGTACCCACCCTGTGCCACCACGTGCATTCGCCCAGCCTGCACCCGCTCGCCCGCCGGACACGAAACGGCCCCCGCTCGCGGCTCAGCAACCACTCAGCGCACCCCGTGAGTGGCGAGTCGGGCTATAGCCCCACTCGCCACTCACGGATGCCCGACAGGTCAGCCCCGCAGGCGGGTCATCTTCGGGTCGAACAGGGGCTCTTCGGTCACCGTGGCGGTGAGCAGGGTGTCGAAGTAGCCGATCCGGACCTCGGTACCCGGCACGGCCAGCTCGGCGGGCAGCCAGGCGTAGGCGATGCCGGCGCCGATCGTGTAGCCGTAGGCCGCGCTCGTCACGTAGCCGACCGCCGCGCTGCCCGAGCCCGAGCCCGAGTAGACCGGTTCGCTGCCGAGCACCGTCGCGCCCGGCTGGGTCAGCGTCAGGCAGCTCAGCCGGCGGGTGGGGCGGTCGCGGCGGGCCAGTGCGGCGTCCCGGCCGAGGAACTCCGGCTTGTCCGCCTTCACCGCGAAGCCGACGCCGGCCTCCCACGGGTCGTGCTCGTAGGTCATGTCGGTGCCGAAGGAGCGGTAGCCCTTCTCCAGCCGCAGGCTGTTGAACGCGCCCCGCCCGGCCGCGATCAGGCCGTGCTCGGCGCCCGCCGCCCACAGGGTGTCCCACAGCTTGAGGCCCTGGTCGGCGGTGGTGTACAGCTCCCAGCCGAGCTCGCCGACGTAGGACAGGCGCAGCGCCGTCACCGGCACGTTGTTGAGATAGGTGCGCCGGCCCCGGAAGTACTTCAGCCCGGTGGCGGAGAAGTCGTCGCCGGTCAGCGGCTGCAGCACGTCCCGCGCGCGCGGGCCCCACAGGCCGATGCAGCAGGTGCCCGGGGTGACGTCGTGCACCGCGACGTCGGCGGGTGCATGCCGGCGGAACCAGTCCACGTCCAGGTTGCCGTTCGCGCCGACCTGGAACAGGTCCCGCGCCAGCCGGGCCACCGTGACGTCGCCGCGGATGCCGCCGTCGACGTCGAGCAGCAGCGTGTAGGTCACCGAGCCGACGGACTTGTCGACCGAGCCGGTGCACATCCGGTTCAGGAACGCGGCCGCGCCCGTCCCGGACACCTCGAGGTGCTTGAGCGCGGACATGTCGTAGATGGCTACGGCCTCACGGGTGTACTGGGCCTCGGCGCCGACGATCGGGGACCAGTAGCGGGCCGCCCAGTCGTCGGGGGAGTTGTTCGGCACCTCGATCTCGCGGCCCTCGAGCAGCGCGGCGTTGGCCTCGTACCAGTGCGGCCGCTCCCACCCGTTGGCCTCGAGGAAGAACGCCCCCAGCTCCTGTTGGCGCTGGTAGAAGGGGCTGGTGCGCAGCGGCCGGGGGGCCTCCATCGGCTGCAGCGGGTGCTTGATGTCGTAGACCTCGACGAAGTTCTGACAGCCCCGGGCCACCACGTAGTCGGGCGCCAGATGGTGCTGCTCGAACCGGTTGACGTCGCAGGCGTGCAGGTCGAACGACGAGCAGTGCCCGTCGACGAGCCACTCGGCCATCGCCCGGCCGACCCCGGCGGAGTGGGTCACCCAGACCGCCTCGGCCACCCAGAAGCCCTTGACCTCGGGCGACTCGCCGAGTAGCGGCATGTCGTCGGTGGTGAAGGAGAACAGCCCGTTGATGCCCTCCTCGATCTTCGCGGCCGAGGTGCTCGGCAGCAGCAAGTTGGTCTCGCGCCAGGCCTCGGCGAAGTCCTCCTCGGTGAACGGCTGCACCGACGGCATCACGTCGGCCTCGTCCACACCGAGGATGTCGGCCACCCCGACCGGCATCGGGCGGTGCCCGTAGTAGCCGATGCCGATGGTGTCGAACCGCTCCCGGTAGTAGAGGTCGGCGTCCTGGTGGCGCAGGATCGGGCGCACGGCCTCCGGCCCGTCGGTACCGCCCTGACCGGCGAGCGCGGGGACCTGGCCGGTCCAGGCGAGCTGGTGGGCCAGCGGGACCAGCGGCAGCGTCATGCCCACCATGCCGGCGACCTTCGGGCCCCAGATGCCGGCGCAGCACACGACGATGTCGGCGGGCAGCTCGCCGGCGCTGGTCACCACGGCGGTGACCCGGCCGTCCTCGGTGCGGATGTCCTGCACCTCGGTGCGCTCCAGTACCCGGACGCCCCGGGAGGCCGCCCGCTCGACCTGCGCCTGCACCGCGCGGACCGCCTTGGCCAGCCCGTCGGTCGGCACGTGCAGCCCGGCCAGCACGCGGTCGCGGTCCAGCATCGGGGCCAGCCGCAGGCACTCGTCGGTGTCCACGACGTTCGCCTCGATGCCCCACGCCCTGGCCCAGCCGGCGCGGCGGTGCAGCTCGGCCACCCGGGCCGGCGAGGTCGCCACCTCCAGCCCGCCGACCTGCAGGAAGCACGGCTCGCCCCCGACGTCCAGCGAGCACAGCTTCTCGACGGTGTAGCGGGCAAGCTCGGCCATCGTCTTCGAGCCGTTGGTCTGGAACACCAGACCGGGCGCGTGCGAGGACGAGCCACCCGGCTCGGGCAGGGGACCCTGGTCGACCAGGGTGATGTCGTTCCAGCCTCGAGCGGAGAGCTCGTCGGCGAGCGCGGCACCAACCACGCCCGCGCCGACGATGACCACCTGGGGTCCGACCATGACCGCCTCCGGTGCGTAATTTGCAACAGTCGCCACGTGACGCAACGAGAGTTCCTGGTTCGCGCGGCCCCTGTCAAGGGGCTAGGGGGTCTCTACAGGGTCTCCCGCACAGACTGTTCGAACTCGTCCACGTGGTGTACCGCGAGCTCGCGGGCCAGCGCGCCGTTGCCGGCCAGGATCGCCTCGATCATCGGCACGTGGTCCTCGTGATCAACCTCGGGCAGCTGCTCCAGGAACAGGTACCAGATGCGCAGCGACAGGTTGTAGTAGTGGTCGAGGGTTGTCTCGAGGTACCGGTTGTGCGTGCAGCGGTAGATCGCCCGGTGGATCGCCGTGTCCTGTCGCATGCTGGTCTCCCGGCCGCCGCCGCTGGCCCGGATCTCCGCGATCAGCTCGGCCAGCATCGTCCGGTCGGCCGAGGTGACCCGCTCCGCCGCGCGCTGGGCCGCGTGCCCCTCCAGCTGCCGCCGCACGTCGGTGATCAGCCCGTGGTCGGTGATGTTCACCTCGGTGACGAAGGTGCCCTGCCGGGGGTAGATCGCCACCAGCGTCTCGGCCTCGAGCCGCTTGAGCGCATCGCGCAGCGGGGTGCGGCCGACGCCCAGCTCGGCGGACAGTCGCTCCTCGTTGATCGCCGAGCCGGGCGGCAGCCGCAGCGTGACGATCATGTCCCGGACCTCCGCATAGGCCCGGTCGGCGAGCAGCGGGGCCCGGCCAGGGACGCTGCCCGCGAGGTTGCCTGGAATGAAGTGGTTGACGCCGCCGGTCATGGTTCCTAGCCTAACCGACAGCTGAAATATCAGAACACGTGCAGCTGCATTTTAGTTGCCGTGTCACGTGGACGGTCACGTGAACCGAGACGCGAGGAGCCCGATGAGCGCCTTCGACCAGGACCTGGGCCGCTTTGACCCCGAGGTCGCCGCCGCGCTGGACGCGGAGCTGGGCCGCCAGCGCGACACCCTCGAGATGATCGCCTCGGAGAACTTCGCGCCCGTCGCGGTGCTCCAGGCGCAGGGCTCGGTGCTCACCAACAAGTACGCCGAGGGCTACCCGGGCCGGCGCTACTACGGCGGCTGCGAGCACGTCGACGTGGTCGAGCAGCTGGCCATCGACCGGCTCAAGGCGCTGTTCGGGGCCGAGCACGCCAACGTGCAGCCGCACTCCGGCGCGCAGGCGAACGCGGCGGTGATGCATGCGCTGCTGCGGCCCGGCGACACGATCCTAGGGCTGGACCTCGCGCACGGCGGCCATCTCTCGCACGGCATGAAGCTGAACTTCTCCGGCCGGCTGTACGACGTCGCCGCCTACCACGTCCGCGCCGAGGACGGCCTGATCGACGCCGACGAGGTCGAGCGCCTGGCCAAGGAGCACCAGCCGAAGCTGATCCTGGCCGGGTGGTCGGCGTACCCCCGCCAGCTCGACTTCGCGCACTTCCGCCGGGTGGCCGACGAGGTGGGCGCGCACCTGATGGTGGACATGGCGCACTTCGCCGGCCTGGTCGCCGCCGGACTGCACGAGAACCCGGTGCCCTACGCCGACGTGGTCACCACGACCACCCACAAGACCCTCGGCGGCCCGCGCGGCGGCGCCATCCTGTGCCGCGCGGAGCTTGCCAAGAAGATCAACTCCGCCGTCTTCCCAGGTCAGCAGGGCGGGCCGCTGGAACACGTGATCGCGGCGAAGGCGGTGTCGTTCAAGGCCGCCGCCGCGCCGGAGTTCGCCGAGCGCCAGCGCCGCACCCTGGCCGGCGCCCGGATCCTGGCCGAGCGGCTGCTGCGGGCCGACGTCGCCGAGCACGGCATCACGGTCGCCACCGGCGGCACCGACGTGCACCTGGTGCTGGTCGACCTGCGCAACGCCGCCCTGGACGGGCAGCAGGGCGAGGACCGGCTGCACCGCATCGGCATCACGGTCAACCGCAACGCCGTGCCGTTCGACCCGAGGCCGCCGATGGTCAGTTCCGGGCTGCGGATCGGCACGCCGGCACTGGCGACGCGGGGCTTCGACACCGAGGACTTCGTCGAGGTCGCCGATATCCTGGCCGAGGCGCTCAAGCCCGACTACCGCGAGGACGCGCTGCGCGCCCGGGTGGACGTACTGGTCGCCAAGCACCCGCTGTACCCGGGGATCGCGAACTTCGGGACGCCGGAGTGACCCCCGCACTGCCCGAGCAGCCGGACTGGCTCTGGCGCACCCCGGAGCCCAAGCGCTCCTACGACGTGGTCATCGTCGGGGCCGGCGGGCACGGCCTGGCCACCGCCTACTACCTGGCCCAGCACCACGGTGTGCGCAACGTGGCGGTGCTGGAGAAGGGCTGGCTGGCCGGCGGCAACATGGCCCGCAACACCACGATCATCCGGTCCAACTACCTGTGGGACGAGAGCGCGGCGATCTACGAGCACGCGCTGAAGCTGTGGGAGGGCCTGCCCGCCGCGCTGGACTACGACTTCCTGTTCAGCCAGCGCGGCGTACTCAACCTGGCACACACGCTGCAGGACGTGCGGGACAGCATGCGCCGGGTCTACGCGAACCGGCTCAACGGCGTGGACGGCGAGTGGCTGGACGCCGCCGAGGTGCACAAGGTCTGCCCGATCCTGAACGTGTCCCAGGACGTGCGGTACCCGGTGCTCGGCGGCACCTGGCAGCCGCGCGCCGGCATCGCCAAGCACGACCACGTGGCCTGGGCGTTCGCCCGGCGCAGCGACGAGCTGGGTGTGGACCTGATCCAGGGCTGCGAGGTCACCGGGTTCCTGCGCGACGGTGATCGGGTCACCGGGGTGCAGACGAACCTCGGGCCCATTAGCGCCGGCCGGGTGGGGATGGCCGCCGCCGGGCACTCCAGCGTGCTCGCCGACACCGTCGGGGTGCGGCTGCCGATCCAGAGCCACCCGCTGCAGGCGCTGGTCTCCGAGCTGCTCGAACCCGTGCACCCGACCGTCGTGATGTCCAACCACGTGCACGTCTACGTCAGCCAGGCGCACAAGGGCGAACTGGTGATGGGGGCGGGCATCGACCCGTACAACTCCTACGGCCAGCGCGGCTCGGTACACGTGATCGAGGAGCAGATGGCCGCCGCGCTGGAGCTGTTCCCGATCTTCGGCCGGGCGCACATGATCCGGAGCTGGGGCGGCATCGTGGACGTCACCCCGGACGCGTCGCCGATCATCTCGCCGACGCCGCTGGAGAACCTGTTCATCAACTGCGGCTGGGGGACCGGCGGCTTCAAGGCCACGCCGGCGGTCGGCTGGGTGTTCGCGCACCTGCTGGCCACCGGGGCGCCGGATGCGCTGGCCGCCCCGTTCGGGCTGGACCGGTTCACCTCGGGCGCCCTGATCGACGAGCACGGCGCCGCCGCCGTGGCGCACTGACCCGGCCACGGCTGACTAGGAGTTACCGATGTTGTTGATCAGCTGCCCGTGGTGCGGGCCGCGCGAGGAGACCGAGTTCCACTACGGCGGCCAGGCGCACGTCGCCTATCCCGCCAACCCGCTGGAGCTGGACGACGCCACCTGGGCGGAGTACCTGTTCATCCGGGACAACGCCAAGGGCCCCTACGCGGAGCGCTGGGCGCACAGCGCCGGCTGCCGGCGCTGGTTCAACGTCGTGCGGGACACGGTGACCAGCGAGATCCTCGCCGTGTACCGGACCGGCGAGGCTCGGCCGGTGACGGCATGAGCGAGTTCACGAGCGAATCATCGGCACCGAGCGCCCCTGCCACGCCGGGCGGACAGCCGAACCGGCTGCCGGCCGGCGGGCGGATCGACCGCTCCGTCACGCTGCGGGCCACCGTCGACGGGGTCGAGCTGACCGGGCACCCCGGTGACACCGTGGCGTCCGCGCTGATCGCCAACGGGCGGCTCGAGGTCGCCCCGTCGATCTACCGGGGGCGGCCGAGGGGCATCGTGGCGGCCGGCGTGGAGGAGCCGAACGCGCTGCTCCAGCTCAGTGGCGCCCGCCCGGGGGACAGTGCCGAGCCGATGCTGCCGGCGACGGCGGTAGAGCTGTTCGACGGGCTGACCGCGTCGACGCTGTCCGGGGTCGGCCGGCTCGACCCGAGCACCGACGAGGCGCGGCACGACAAGAAGTTCGTGCACACCGACGTGCTGGTGGTCGGCGCCGGGCCGGCCGGGCTGGCCGCCGCGCTGGCCGCGTCCGCCGGCGGCGCCCGGATGCTGCTGGTGGACGAGCAGCCCGAGCTCGGCGGCCAGCTGCTGGCCGACCGCGACCCCGCGCTGGCGGACTGGGTGGCCGGCGCGGCCGCCGAGCTGGCCGCCCGGCCGGAGGTGCGGGTGCTGCGCCGTGCCACCGCGTTCAGCGTCGCCGCCAACTACGTGCTGGTCGCCGAGCGCCGCACCGACCACCTCGGGGCGGCCGCACCGGCGGAGGTGTCCCGGCAGCGGCTGTGGCACGTGCGGGCGAAGCGGATCGTGCTGGCCGCCGGCGCGCACGAGCGGCCGATGGTGTTCGCCGACAACGACCGGCCGGGCATCATGCTGGCCGGCGCGGTGCGCACCTACCTGAACCGGTACGGCGTGCTGCCCGGCCGCCGCGCGGTGCTGCTGACCACGAACGACAGCGCCTACGACACGGCGCTGGACCTGCGCGCGGCCGGTGCCGAGGTGGCCGCGCTGGTGGACACCCGCCCGGACCCGCCGGCCGAGCTGGTCGAGCGGGCCACGGCGGCGGGCATCGAGGTGATCGCCGGCGCGGTCGTCGGCGGTACTAGCGCCCGGGACGGAGCCGCGGACGGCACCGGGCGGATCGAGCGGGTCCAGCTGGACAACGGGCGGGAGCTGGACTGCGACCTGCTCGCCAGCTCCGGTGGCTGGAACCCGGTGGTGCACCTGTTCAGCCAGGCCAGGGGCACGCTGCGGTGGGACGAGGAGCGCGCCGCGTTCGTGCCGGCCGCCCAGCTCGACGGGTTGCGGGTGGCGGGCGCCGCGAACGGCACGCGGGACCTGGCCGGCTGCCTGGCCGAGGGGGCCGACGCCGGCGTCGAGGCGGCTGCCGGCTCGGGCTACCCGGGCGCGCTTCCCGAGCTGCCGGCCGTGCCGGCCCGCCACCCCGCTCCGGACCGCCCCGTGTGGCTGGTCCTGGGGGAGGGCGAGCCGGGCGGCTGGCGGGACCACTTCGTGGACCTGCAACGGGACGCCACGGTGGCCGACGTGTGGCGGGCCACCGGGGCCGGCATGCGCTCGGTGGAGCACATCAAGCGCTACACGACCATCGGCACCGGGCAGGACCAGGGCCGGACCTCGGGCGTGGTGGCCAACGGGGTGATCGCCGCCGCGCTGGGGCTCGCCTCGCCCGGCGAGCTGGGCACGACCACATTCCGCGCGCCGTACACGCCGGTCTCGTTCGCACTGATGGCCGGCCGCAACCGGGGTGAGCTGCACGACCCGGTGCGCACCACGGCGGTCCATCCGTGGCACGTGGCCGCCGGCGCCGAGTTCGAGAACGTCGGCCAGTGGAAGCGGCCGTGGTACTACCCCCGCGACGGCGAGGACCTGCACGCGGCGGTGCTGCGCGAGTGCCGGGCCGCGCGGACCGGCGTCGGCATGATGGACGCGACCACCCTCGGCAAGATCGACATCTTCGGCCGGGACGCCGGGGAGTTCCTGAACCGGATCTACACCAACGCGTTCGCCAAGCTGAAGGTCGGCTCGGCGCGCTACGGCGTGATGTGCACGGCCGACGGCATGGTGTTCGACGACGGCGTGACGATCCGGCTGACCGACGACCACTTCTACCTCACCACCACCACGGGCAACGCGGCCACGGTGCTGGACTGGCTGGAGGAGTGGTCCCAGACCGAGTGGCCGGAGCTGGACGTCACCTTCACCTCGGTCACCGAGCAATGGGTGACCATCGCGGTGGTCGGGCCCCAGGCCCGCGCGGTGGTCTCGGCGGTGGCCCCCGGACTGGCCTGCTCGGCCGAGGAGTTCCCGTTCATGACGGTGCGGGACGCGGTGCTCAGCAGCGGCGTGCCGGCCCGGATCGCGCGGGTGTCGTTCTCCGGCGAGCTGGCCTACGAGATCAACGTGGCCAGCTGGCACGGGCTCTCGACCTGGGAGACGGTGTTCGCCGCCGGCCAGCCCCACGGCATCACCCCGTACGGCACCGAGACGATGCACGTGCTGCGCGCGGAGAAGGGGTTCCCGATCGTCGGCCAGGACACCGACGGCACGGTCACCCCCGAGGACCTCGGCATGAGCTGGGTCGTGTCCACGCGCAAGGACTTCGTCGGGCGCCGTTCGCTGGCCCGCCCGGACACGGCGCGGACCGACCGCAAGCACCTGGTCGGCCTGCTCCCGGTGGACCCGGGGGCGCTGTTGCCGGAGGGTGTCCAGCTGGTGGCCGAGGGGGTGCCGGTCACCCCGGAGGTGGGGCCGGTGCCGATGCTCGGGCACGTCACGTCCAGCTACCACAGCGCGGCGCTGGAGCGGACCTTCGCGCTGGCGCTGGTCAAGAACGGCCGGCACCGGATCGGCGAGACTGTGCTGGCCCCGCTGGGCGACCGGACGATCGCCGCGACGGTCACCGAGCCGGTGTTCTACGACAAGGAGGGAGCCCGCCGTGACGGTTGAGCAGACCGAGGCCGGGCCCGAGGTCCGGCACAGCCCGCTCGAGGGCTGGCGGGCCGGGCGACCGGGCCAGCTCGAGGTCGCCGAGGTGCCCTACCTGTCCATGGTGAACCTGCGGGTGGACCCGGCCGGCCCGGTGGCCGGGCGGATCGCCGCGCTGCTGGGCGTCGAGCTGCCCACCGAGCCGAACACGGTGGCCAGCTCGCCGGCCTGGTCGGTGCTCTGGTCGGGGCCGGACGAGTGGCTGGTCGTGGGCCCGGACGGCACCGCGGCCGACCTGGTGGAACTGCTGCGCGGCGTACTCGCCGGCCAGCGCGGCTCGGCGATCGACGTCTCGGCCAACCGGACCACGATCGAGCTGACCGGCCCGCACGCGCGGGAAGTGCTGGAGCAGGGCTGCCCGGTGGACCTGCACCCCCGGTCGTTCGGGCCGGGACGGTGCCTGCAGACGATGCTGGCCAGGACGCAGGTCGTGATCTGGCGCCTTGGCGATGGCCCGGCGGGCGGTGCGGGGGAGACCTTCCGGCTGCTGGTGCGCGGCTCGTTCGCCGGCTACCTAGCCGCCTGGCTGACCGACGCCGCCGGCGAGTACTGGGCGGTCGCGCCGAGGTGATCAGCGTCTTCGACCTGTTCTCGATCGGCATCGGGCCGTCCTCCTCGCACACGGTCGGCCCGATGCGGGCGGCGCTGCGGTTCGTCGAACGGCTGGCCGCCGACGGGCAGCTCGACGCGGTGGGGCGGGTGCGCTGCGAGCTGTTCGGCTCGCTCGGGGCCACCGGGCACGGGCACGGCTCGCCGGCGGCGGTGCTGCTGGGGCTGGCCGGTGAGCGGCCGGAGACGGTGGACACCGAGCGGTCGCCGGAGTGGGTCGCGGCGGTCCGGGAGAGCGGCCGGCTGCGGCTGGGCGCCGGCGGCCCGGAGGTCGACTTCGACGAGGGCGAGGACCTCGTGCTGCACCGGCGGCGCACCCTGCCGCTGCACCCCAACGGCATGCTGTTCCAGGCCAGCTCGGCCACCGGAGAGCTGCTGGCCGAGGGCACCTACTACTCGGTGGGCGGCGGCTTCGTGCTGGACGACCCGGGCGGTGCGGCGGCCCGGATCGTGCCCGATGCCACGCCGGTGCCCTACCCGTTCCGCACGGCGGCGGACCTGCTGCTGCACTGCGCCGAGACCGGGCTGCCGGTCAGTGGGGTGATGCTGGCCAACGAGCTGGCGGTGCGCCCCGAGGCGGAGGTGCGGGACGGCCTGCTGGGGATCTGGCGGGTGATGCAGGCGTGCGTGGCGCGCGGCTGTGAGCGGGGCGGCGTGATGCCCGGCGGCCTGCGGGTGCGCCGGCGGGCGGCGGACCTGTACCAGCGGCTCACCGCCGAGGGCGGCAGTGCCGACCCGCTGCAGGTGATGGACTGGGTGTCGCTGTACGCGCTGGCCGTGAACGAGGAGAACGCCTCGGGCGGGCGGGTGGTGACCGCGCCGACGAACGGCGCGGCGGGCATCGTGCCGGCGATCCTGCACTACTACACCCGCTTCGTGCCCGGGGCGTCCGATGACGGGGTGGTCCGGTTCCTGCTCACCGCGGGGGCCATCGGGACGATCTACAAGGAGGGCGCGTCCATCTCCGGGGCCGAGGTGGGCTGCCAGGGCGAGGTGGGCTCGGCGTGCTCGATGGCCGCCGGCGCGCTGTGCGAGGTACTCGGCGGCACCCCGCGCCAGGTGGAGAACGCGGCCGAGATCGGCATGGAGCACAACCTCGGCCTGACCTGCGACCCGGTCGGCGGGCTGGTGCAGATCCCGTGCATCGAGCGCAATGCGATGGGTTCGATCAAGGCGATCAACGCGGCCCGGATGGCGCTGCGCGGTGACGGTACGCATGTGGTCAGCCTGGATAAAGTGATCAAGACAATGCGGGAGACCGGCGCGGATATGAAGGTCAAGTACAAGGAGACCTCCCGGGGCGGCCTCGCGGTGAACGTCATCGAGTGCTGATCTCCGGCCCGGTCCTTCCATTCCCCAAACATTCTTGTGACGTGCCACACCCGGGCGCGGTAATGGGGCGGCGGGGCCAGCGCAGCTGAGAGACGTGGGTTTTTCATAGAAAGGTAAGCCTTCCCTTAGCGCCGACCGCATTATTGAATGCAGCGTGAGTTGCAGGGCGATCGGGGAGCGCTGGGATGTACGTCAGAGAAGCATTGATCATTGCGCTGCGCAGTATGGGAGCTGCCCGCCTGCGCACCGCGCTGACCATGCTGAGCATCATCACCGGCGTGACGTCGGTGATCGTGCTGGTCGGTCTCGGCAACGGCATGAAGACTTCGTTCAACGAGTCGATGGGCAACCTGGCGGCCGGCATCACGATCGCCAAGTCGACCGGTGAGGTGCCCGGCGGCAACGGCGCCCGCAACCTCAACGACGACGATCTGGATGCGCTGGCCAAGGCGCCGGACGTCACCGCCATCACGCCGCTGCTGACCGGCGTGGGGGTGTTGCACAACGGCACCGACACCTACTCCGCGACGCTGGTCGGCACCAACTCGGGCTGGCTGGCGATCCGCAACCGGGAGGTCGAGTACGGCCGGTTCTTCACCGACGAGGAGTACCGGGCCAAGGCCAAGGTGGTCGTGCTGGCGCCCCGGGCGGTCAAGTACCTCTTCGCCGGCGACCCGGCGGCGGCGGTCGGCTCCCAGGTCAAGGTCGACCGGTCCATCTACAAGGTCGTCGGGGTGCTCCGGGCGGCGGGCGACCAGGACAACTTCGCGGTGGTGCCCCTGACGACCGCGCGCTACTCGATCTTCGGGGTGGGCCCCGGCGGCAACAACCTCAACGGCATCGGGCTGATGGCCCTGAACGCGGACCGGGTGCCGGCCGCCGTCAACGAGATCCAGACGATCCTGGACAAGCAGCACGACATCAAGAGCCCCGGCTACCGCGACTACAGCATCACCGCGCTGATCAACCAGATGGAGGACACCGACCAGTACTTCACCCTGCTGACCTGGTTCGCCGTCGGGGTGGCCGGCATCTCGCTGTTCGTCGGGGCGCTGGGGGTCGCCAACATCATGCTGGTCACCGTCACCGAGCGGACCAGCGAGATCGGCATCCGCAAGGCCATCGGCGCGCGCCGCAGCGCGATCATGAAACAGTTCCTGATCGAGTCGATGACCCTGTCCAGCCTGGGTGGGCTCGGTGGGGTGGCCCTCGGGATCGGCCTGACCCTGGCCGCCGGGGTGGTGATCCCGAAGTACGCGCCGAAGTTCGGCGTGCCCGAGGTGTCGCCGTCGACCGTGCTGCTGGCGTTCGCGGTGAGCCTGGTGATCGGCTTCGTGGCCGGCGGCTACCCGGCGCTCCGTGCCGCCCGCCTGCACCCGATCGACGCCCTCCGCTACTAGCGCCCGGCGGGTACCCGGCCGCGGCCGGGGTGCGGCATGCGAGGTGCGGCGCCGGTGTGCGAGGTGCGGCGGCGAGGAGGGCCGATCGGGCGTTGCGCACCTACCCGGGTTCCCGCGCACCTCGCACCATGCGCGAGAACCACGGAAGGTGCGCGACGAGGTTGCCGAGTACTCCGGGCGGCCGTCAGTCGGCCAGGTGGGCGGCTACCCAGTCGTGGAAGGCGCTGATGTGGTGCTCGCTGGGCACCAGGACACCGCCGGCGGCGTACATCCGGGAGGTCATGGACAGCTGGCAGCGCTCGCAGGCATCGAAGTCCTGCTGGTTGACCCGGTGGAACAGCTCCACGGAGTTGGTCACGTCGGCGCCGCTGGTCACGACGTCGGGGGCGTAGAGCCAGTCGCACTCGACGACCGTGCGGTCGGCGGCCACGGGGTACATCCGGTGGAAGATCACGTGGTCCGGCACCAGGTTGATGAAGACCTGCGGGTTGACCGTGATCGCGTAGTAGCGGCGGTCGTGCGAGTCGTCGACGCTGGACAGCTTCGGGAAGCTGGCGCTGCCGTCGATCGTGAAGCCCTGGATCTCCTCGCCGAACTCCGCGCCGTGCCCCACGTAGTACTGGGCGGCGTAGCCGTCGGCGAACTCGGGCAGCACCTCGGTCAGCTCGGGGTGGATCGTCGCGCAGTGGTAGCACTCCATGAAGTTCTCGACGATGAGCTTCCAGTTCGCCTTGACGTCGTAGACGATCCGGCGGCCCAGCACGAGGTCGTCGATGCCCCAGGAGTTGACGGTGTCGGCGTCGCCGAGGCGGTCGGTGACGGCGCCGATCACGGTGGCGTCGAAGCTCGGCGGCTCCTCGGCCAGGCAGACCCAGGCGGTGCCGAGCCATTCGCGCAGGTGGACGCGGCGCATGCCGTACTCCACCCGGTCCACGTCGGCCATGGCGTCCAGGTTGGGCGCGGCGATGAGCTTGCCGTCCAGACCGTAGGTCCAGGCGTGGTAGGGGCAGCGGACGGCGTTGCGCACCGTGCCGGACTCCTCGGTGCACAGCCGGGCGCCTCGGTGGCGGCAGACGTTGAGGAAGGCGCCGAGGTTGCCGCGCCGGTCGCGGACCAGCAGCACGCTCTCCCGGCCGACCTGCACGGTGCGGAACGCCCCGGGCTTGGGCATGTCGGCGGTGCGGGCGGCGGCGAACCAGGTGGCCTCGAAGATCCGGGCCTGCTCCAGCGCGAAGATCGCCGGGTCGGCGTAGTTCTCGCCCGACGGGGTGGCGACCAGGCTGGCCGGCAGGGTCGGCCGGGGGTCGCCCGGTGCGGCGGTGGGGTGGGCGGGCGGCGCCGTGGTGGTGTCCACGGGGCTGGTGGGCAGCGCGGTGTTGGTGTCCACAGGGTCCCCTTTTGGGCTGGCGGTCGGCACGGTCGGTGCCCAGGCGATGCTGGAACGCCTGGTCGGGCTGCTGGTTCGCCGGTAGGGCGGTGCTGTCGTGGGGTCGGTTGAGGCGGGCGCGCGTGGTTCAGACCGGCGCGGTGGCCCGGGCGGCCAGCTCGCGCCGCCACTTGCCGAACGGCCTCGGCCGGTTCATGGCGAACACCGCGACGGGCTCCCCGGCGCGGCGGTAGACGGCGAGGAAGTTGCGGGAGTCGACGTCGCCCTCGACGATCTCGACCTCGTCCCCCGCCACCTGGTGCCCGGCGAACTGCAGCCGCGACCCGTACTGGTCGGACCAGAAGTAGGGCACCTCGTGGTCCGCCGAGACGACGGCCGGCCGGCCGAGCAGGGTGGCCGCCGCGGTGGCCGGCTGCTTGAGCGCGTTGGTCCAGTGCTCCAGCCGCAGCGGCCGGTCGGCGTAGCGCCGGTAGGGCGAGGCGCAGTCGCCGACGGCCAGCACACCCGGTACGCCCGTGGCGCCGTGCGCGTCGGTGCGGACGCCGCCGGTCGCCGGGTCGACGGTCAGCCCGGAGCCGGCCAGCCAGTCCACGCAGGGTGTCGCCCCGATGCCGACCACCACGACGTCCGCCGGCAGCTCGCAGCCGTCGGCGAGGCGGACCGCCCGCACCCGGTCGTCGCCGAGCACCCGCTCGACGCCGATCCCGACGAGCAGCGCCACCCCGTGGTCACCGTGCAGCCCCGCGCACGCCTGCGCGACCTCGTCGCCGAGTGGGCCGGCCAGGGGCACCGGCAGCGCCTCCACCACGGTCACGTCGAGGCCCAGTGCGCGGGCGGTGGACGCGATCTCGGCGCCGACGAAGCCGCCGCCGATCAGCACCAGCCGGGCGCCGGGCACCAGCTCGGCGCGCAGCGCGGTGGCGTCGTCGACGGTGCGCAGGGTGTGCACGCCGGCCAGTGCGGGCCCGGGCAGCCGGCGGGCGCGCGCTCCGGTGGCGAGCACGACGGCGTCCGACACGATCCGCTCGCCGCCGTCCAGCAGGACCGTCCGGGCCGCGGTGTCCAGCCCGACCGCGGTGCGGCCGAGCCGCCAGTCCAGCGCGAGCCCGTCGTCGGCGGCGGTGAGCAGGTCCAGCTCCTCGCGGCTGGTGGTGCCCGCGAGGTAGTCCTTGGACAGCGGCGGCCGGTCGTACGGCGGGTGGAGCTCGTCACCGACAACGGTGAGCCGCCCGTCGAAGCCCTGTTCGCGCAGCGCCCTGGCCGTGCTCAGTCCGGCCAGCGACGCTCCCACGACGGTGACCGAGGTGGTCACGCGACCTCGACCTCCGCCGGCCCGGTGCCCAGCCCGGCCGACTCGGCCAGCTGCAGGTACACCATGCCGTCGGACACCACGACCTGGTGGGTGCGCACCGGCACCTTGGCCGGCGGTCCGTCCGGGAGCCCCGTGCGCAGGTCGAAGCAGGCCGCGTGCAGCGGGCACTCCACCATGCAGCCGTCCAGAAAACCGTCGGCCAGCGACGCCTTCTGGTGGGTGCAGGTGTCGTCGATCGCGTACACGGTGCCGTCACCGCCGTCGTCCACGCGGAAGACCGCGATCGGGACGTCGGCTTGCACCCGGATCGCCTCGCCGACCGGGATGTCGGCGAGTGCGCCCACAGGGATCATCGCAGCAACCTCTGTTCCGTAATGGTCAACAGTGTGTGTTATGTGAAACAGGATGCCCGGATGGGGTGACCCCAGTCAACGGGGTGGCGGTCCTCGATGCGTCTGGTGTTTAGGGTTGCGTTATGAACAACAGGCAGCCAGGCAGGCGAGGGGACGCCGAGGGGTCAACGACGCAGGTCCAGTCGGTGGATCGCGCGCTGACCATCCTCGAGTATCTCGCGGAACACGGCAGCTCGGGTGTGACCGAGATAGCCAAGAGCCTGGCCGTGCACAAGTCGACCGCCTTCCGGCTCGTGGTGGCGCTGGAGAACCGGCAGCTGGTGGAGCAGGTCGAGGAGCGCGGCAAGTACCGGCTCGGCTTCGGGCTGATCCGGCTGGCCGGCGCGACCAGTGCGCAGCTGGACCTGACCAAGGTGGGTCGCCCGGTGTGCGTGCGGCTGGCCGCCGAGTTCGGCGAGACGGTGAACATCGCGGTGTTCGACTCCGGCTCGGCCATCAACATCACCCAGGAGCACGGCAGTACCGTCGTGGCCACCCGCAACTGGGTCGGCAAGCGGACCCCGCTGCACGCCACCTCCAGCGGAAAGGTGCTGCTCGCCTACGCCGACGGTGAGGCACTGGCCGAGGTTTTCGACGCCGGCCTCGACAAGTTCACCGACCACACCATGACCGACCGCCGCGCGCTGCGCGAGGAGCTGGGCAGGGTGCGCGGCCGCGACTGGGCCTGCTGCAGCGAGGAGCTGGAGATCGGCCTGAACTCGGTGGCCGCCCCGATCTTCGGCGGGGACGGCGAGATGATCGCCGCCGTCAGCGTCTCCGGTCCGTCCTACCGGCTGACCACGGAGGACTTCCCCTCGGTCGCGGAGAGGCTGCTGGCCGGCGCCGACGAGATCAGCGTCCGGCTCGGCTTCTTCCCCCGGCGCTGACTCGGACACCGACTCCGGCGCGGAACTGGAATTGACCTGTTGCTGACCCGGCGTTGACCCGAACGGTTCATCGCGGGGACAGTCTCGATCGGGGTGGCCGGTCATTCGGCCGGCCGTCGATTTTTCCGCTCAGGGAGACGAAGCTCACCTCTTGACGGATCGTGCTGGGTCGTTCAAAGTTCCTGCCTGTTGCACATATCACGACGAGTTGTACCAGTTGCAACACAATTCCCCCCGTTGAAGGGAGCTGTCGTGCCGAGCCTGTTCATCGACGGGACGTGGACCAGTGGTCACGCCGACCGGCACGACGATGTGATCAACCCGTACGACCAGAGCGTGGTGCAGGCCGTCGACCTGGCCGACGCACAGGACGTGGGGGAGGCGGTCGCCGCCGCGAAGGCCGCGTTCGCCGGCGCGTGGCCGCGCACCCCGGCGTCCGAGCGTGGCGCCCTGCTGCTGCGCGTGGCCGACCTGTTGACCAGGGACAAGGAAGAGATCGCCCGCACCGAGACCCTCGACACCGGCAAGACGCTGGTGGAGAGCCGCATCGACGTGGACGACGTGACCGCCGTGTTCAAGTACTACGCGGCGATGGCCGACCAGGACCCCGGCCGCGTGGTCGACACCGGCATCGCCACCGTGCTGAGCCGGGTGGTGTACGAGCCGGTCGGCGTCTGCGCGCTGATCACGCCGTGGAACTACCCGCTGCTGCAGCTGTCCTGGAAGGTGGCGCCCGCGCTCGCCGCCGGCAACACCGTGGTGATCAAGCCGAGCGAGGTCACCCCACTGACCTCGATCAAGCTGGTCCAGCTGCTCGAGGAGGCCGGCGTCCCGCGCGGCGTGGTCAACCTCGTACTCGGTGACGGCCCGAGCGTCGGCGCCCCACTCGTCTCGCACCCCGACGTCGAGCTGGTGTCCTTCACCGGCGGGCTGTCCACCGGCCAGTCGATCATCCGGGCCAGCGCGGACACGGTGAAGAAGGTCGCCGTCGAGCTGGGCGGCAAGAACCCGAACATCGTCTTCGCCGACGCCGACTTCGAGACCACCGTGGACTACGCGCTGACCGCGGTGTTCCTGCACTCCGGGCAGGTCTGCTCGGCGGGCGCCCGGCTGATCGTGCAGGACTCGATCCACGACGAGTTCGTCGCCGAGGTCGGCCGCCGGGCGGAGCGGATCCGGCTGGGCAACGGCCTCGACCCGGCGTCGGAGTCGGGGCCGATGGTGTCCGCCGCGCACCGGGCGAAGATCGAGGCGTACGTGGCCTCGGCGCAGGAGCAGGGCGCCCGACTGGTCGCCGGTGGCCACCGCCCGGACGACCCGGAGCTGCAGAAGGGCTTCTTCTACCGGCCCACCCTGTTCGCCGACTGCCACCGCGAGATGAAGGTCATCCGCGAGGAGACGTTCGGCCCCATCCTCACCGTGGAGAAGTTCTCCGACGAGGCCGAGGCCATCGCGCTGGGCAACGACACCGACTACGGGCTGGCCGGTGCGGTGTGGACCGGCGACATGGGCAGGGCGCACCGGGTCGCCGGCGCGCTCCGGCACGGCACGGTGTGGATCAACGACTACCACCCGTACGTGCCGCAGGCCGAGTGGGGCGG
This sequence comes from Pseudonocardia sp., assembly GCA_036272155.1. Classification (GTDB taxonomy): domain Bacteria; phylum Actinomycetota; class Actinomycetes; order Mycobacteriales; family Pseudonocardiaceae; genus Pseudonocardia. The sequence continues at coordinate 57,091 of DATAZG010000063.1, read as the reverse complement.
GTTCAAGCGGTCCGGCAACGGTCGCGAGCTCGGCCCGACCGGGCTGGCGGAGTACCGCGAGGCCAAGCACATCTGGCAGAACACCGCTCCGGAACCACTGAGGTGGTTCAAGGGCTGACCGCGTTGCCTGCGCACCTGTTTGAGGACGGGAGAGCAATGACGACCACGGACCATGACCACCACCACGATCACGACACCGCCGGTCTCGCTGAGTTCGGGTACAAGCAGGAGCTGGAACGCTCACTCGGCTCGTTCTCCAGCTTCGCCGCGGGGTTCAGCTACATCTCGATCATGACCGGGGTGTTCCAGCTGTTCTTCTTCGGCTTCGGGGCGGGCGGGCCGGCTTTCATCTGGACCTGGCCGTTGGTCTTCGTCGGCCAGCTGGCGGTGGCGCTGTGCTTCGCCGAGATGGCCGGCCAGTATCCGCTGGCCGGCTCCGTCTACCAGTGGTCGAAGCAGATCGCCCGCCCGGTCATCTCTTGGATGGCCGGCTGGATCATGATCATCGGGGCGATCGTGACCGCCGCGGCGGTCGCGGTGGCCTACCAGATCATCCTGCCCCAGGTCTGGAGCGGGTTCCAGATCGTCGGCGGCCCGGATGACGTCGGGGTGTCCACCACGCCGGACGGGGCGCTGAACGCGATCCTGCTGGCACTCGCGCTGGTTGCGTTCACCACCATCGTGAACATGGTCGGCGTCAAGCTGATGGCCAAGATCAACAACTTCGGGGTGGCCGTCGAGCTGATCGGTGTGGTCGTACTGATCTTCTTCCTCGCGGTGCACATCCGCCGGGGTCCGCAGGTGGTCTTCGAGACCAACGGCACCGGCGACGGACACCAGCTCGGGTACCTCTCCGCGTTCCTGATCGCCTCGCTGATGAGCGCGTATGTCTTCTACGGCTTCGACACCGCCGGTTCGCTCGCCGAGGAGACCGTCAACCCGCGCCGGCACGCCCCCCGGGCCATCCTGCGTGCGATCACCGCCGCGTTCCTGGTGGGTGGGCTCCTGATGCTGGTCGGCATGATGGCGGTCGGCAACATCAGTGCCCCCGAGCTGAGCACGTCCGGCATGCCGTACCTGCTCAAGAGCACACTTGGCAACACGGTCGGCGACGTCTTCCTGGTCTGCTCCGCCATCGCTATCACGGTGTGCTGCCTGGCCGTGCAGACCGCGGCAATCCGGATGATCTTCTCCATGGCCAGGGACGGCCGGCTGCCGTTCGGTGCGGCGCTGGCCCGGGTGTCACCCAAGTCCAAGACACCGGTGATCCCGGCGGTGCTGACCGGGTTCATCACCATCGCGCTGCTGGTGCTCAACATCGGCAACCAGCGGGTGTTCTTCGTGCTCACCTCGGTGGCGATCATCCTGTTCTACATCCCGTACCTGATGGTCACCGTGCCGATGCTGCTCAAGCGGCTGCGCGGGGAGTGGCCCAAGCCTGATCACGGGCCGCACTTCTCGCTGGGCCGCTGGGGTCTGCCGGTCAACATCTTCGCGGTGGTCTACGGCGCGGCGATGACGGTCAACCTGGCGCTGCCGCGCGCCGAGGTCTACGGCAACGACCACTGGTACTTCCAGTGGGGGGCGGTGGTGTTCACCGGGGCGATCGTGCTGATCGGCGCGGCGATCCTGGTGACCACCGGGCGGCACAAGATCCGGCCGATCCTCCCGTCAGGGGACTCGGCGACCGTTGCCGAGGAGGCCGGCGCATGACCGACCAGTTCGACTACGTGGTGGTGGGCGGCGGGTCGTCCGGCTGCGCGCTGGCCGCCCGGCTGTCCGAGGACCCGAACGTCACCGTGTGCCTGCTCGAGGCCGGCCCCACCGACGTCGACGACCCGGCGATCCTGCGGCTCGAGGACTGGATGTACCTGCTGGACTCCGGCTACGACTGGGACTACCCGGTGGAGCCGCAGCAGCGGGGCAACTCGTTCCTGCGCCACGCCAGGGCCCGGGTGCTCGGCGGCTGCTCTTCGCACAACTCGTGCATCGCGTTCTGGACCCCGCGCGAGGACCTCGACGAGTGGGCCGCGCAGGGCTGTACCGGCTGGACCGCCGACGAGTGCTGGCCGTTGCTCAAGCGGCTGGAGACCAACGACGGCCCCTGGGAGGGCCACGGCCGCTCCGGCCCGGTGAACCTGCGGCAGATCCCGCCGGACGACCCGTGCGGGGTGGCGGTGCTGGAGGCGGCGGCCGCCGTCGGGTTGCCCACGGTGAAGTTCAACGAGGGCAGCACGGTCTGCGAGGGCGCCGGCTTCTTCCAGATCAACGCGTCCGAGGACAACACCCGGATGTCGTCCTCGCACGCCTACCTGCACCCGGTCCTGGGCAAGCGGGCCAACCTGGAGGTGCGCACCGACGCGTGGGCCTCCCGCGTGCTGTTCGACGAGAACCGGCGGGCCACCGGCGTGGAGTACCAGGCCGGCATCGGACCGGGTCGGGCCGTGGTCTCGGCCCGGCGCGAGGTGATCCTGTCCAGCGGCGCGATCGACACCCCGAAGCTGCTGATGCTCTCGGGCATCGGGCCGGCCGCGCAGCTGCGCGAGTTCGGGCTGGACGTGCTGGTCGACTCACCCGGGGTGGGGGAGAACCTGGACGACCACGTCGAGGGCCTGGTGATGTGGGACGCGGCCCGGCCGATGGTCACCCGCTCCACGCAGTGGTGGGAGATCGGGCTGTTCACCCGCACCCAGTCCGGCCTGGACCGCCCGGACCTGATGATGCACTACGGCTCGGTGCCGTTCGACCTGAACACGGTGCGCTGGGGCTACCCGACCACCGACAACGGGTTCTGCCTCACGCCGAACGTGACCAGGGGCCGGTCCCGGGGCACCGTCACGCTGCGCAGCCGCGACTTCCGCGACCGCGGCAAGGTGGACCCGCGATACTTCACCGACGCCGACGACCACGACATGACCGTGATGCTGACCGGGGTGAAGCTGGCCCGGCGCATCGCCGAGCAGCCTTCGCTGAAGGAGTGGGTCGCGCGCGAGCTGGCCCCCGGCCCGGACGCGGTCACGGACGACGAGATCATCGACTACATCAGCAAGACCCACAACACCGTCTACCACCCGGCCTGCACCGCCAAGATGGGCCCGGACAGCGACCCGCTGGCCGTGGTGGACCCCCAGCTGCGGGTACGCGGCGTGCAGGGTCTGCGGGTGGCCGATGCGTCGATCATGCCGTTCCTGCCGGCCATCAACCCCAACATCACCTGCATGATGATCGGCGAGAAGTGCGCTGACCTGCTCCGAGCCTGACCCTGTGAGTGGTATTGGTCGCTATAGCGACCAATACCACTCACAGCCATGATCCTCGGTATGGACGTTCGGCAGTTGGAGTACTTCCTGGCGGTCGTGGACCACGGTGGCTTCAACAAGGCGGCGCGGGCCCGCTATGTGGCGCAGCCGTCGCTGTCCCAGGCGATCCGGCTGCTCGAACGCGACCTCGGCAGCGACCTGTTCCACCGGTTCGGCCGCCGGGTGGTGCTGACCGAGGCGGGCCGGGCGCTGGTGGAGCCGGCCAGGGCCGTCGTGCACGGCCTCGGCATGGCGCGGGCCAGCGTCGCGGCGGTGCACGGGCTGGTCGCCGGCCGGGTGGAGATCGCCGCGATGCCGTCGCAGTCGGTCGACCCGCTGAGCCGGATGATCGCCGCGTTCGTCGAGCGGTTCCCCGGGGTGTCGGTGGGCGTGCGGGGCTCGTTCACCGCCCAGGACGTGCTGGAGTCGGTCCGCACCGGGGTCACCGAGCTCGGCCTGCTGGCCACGGTGGTGCCACTCGCGGCCGGGGGCCTCGAGCTGTACCCGGTGGCCCGACAGCGGTTCGTGCTGATCACGCCGCCGGACGCGCCGTTCCCGGCGGACCGGCCGGTGCGCCACGAGGAGCTGGCCGGGCAGCGGTTGATCGCCGGGCAGCCGGGTACCGGGATGCGCTCCGTGGTGGACACGATCCTGGCCGCCGCGCCGGCCGCCTCGATCGTCGTCGAGTCCGAACACCGGGAGACGATCCTGCCGCTCGTGCTCAGCGGCACCGGGCTGACCGTGCTCGCCGACTCCTGGCGCGCACTGGCGCTGCGGGCCGGGGCCCGGGTGCTGGACCTCGAACCGGCGGCCTACCTCGACGTCCTGTTGGTGGCCCGCCCGGACAGCCTGACGCCGGCGGCCAGGGAGTTCCTCACCGTGGCCCGCGCGGTGTAGGCCGACTGGTAGGCCGACTGGTAGGCCGACTGGTAGGCAGGGCCTATCAGGCTGGTCGGTACCCAGTCTTGGACGCGGCCCCGGCCGGCTTGGTGTGATGGGGTACATGACCAGCACCCACCGCATCGCAGTCATTCCCGGGGACGGCATCGGCCAGGAGGTCTGCCCGGCCGCCCGTGAGGTCCTGGACGCTGTCGGCGCCCGCCACGACATCGCCTTCCAGTACGACGAGTTCGACTGGTCGTGCGCCCGCTACCAGCGCGAAGGCGCCATGATGCCGGCGGACGGCCTCGAGCAGGTCCGCCAGCACGACGCGATCTTCCTCGGCGCGGTCGGGGCGCCGGGGGTGCCGGACCACGTGTCGCTGTGGGGGCTGCTGATCCCGATCCGGCGCAGCTTCAAGCAGTACGTGAACCTGCGGCCGATCAAGGTCTTCGAGGGTGTGCCCAGCCCGCTGCGCAACGCCGCCCCGGGTGAGGTCGACCTGGTCGTGGTCCGGGAGAACGTGGAGGGCGAGTACAGCGAGGTCGGCGGCCGGTACGGGCGCGGGTTCCCGGAGGAGATGGCGCTGCAGGAGGCCGTGTTCACCCGGGCCGGGGTGACCCGGATCGCGGACTACGCGTTCGAGCTGGCCGGCCGGCGCGGCAACCGGCTGACCTCGGCGACCAAGTCGAACGGGATCGTGCACACCATGCCGTTCTGGGACGAGATCGTCGCCGAGCGCGCCGCCGGGTACCCGGGCGTGACCTGGGGTTCCGAGCACATCGACGCGCTGGCCGCCAAGCTCGTGCTGGACCCGGCCCGGTTCGACGTGATCGTGGCGTCCAACCTGTTCGGCGACATCCTCAGCGACCTGGCCGCCGCACTGGCCGGCAGCATCGGGATGGCTCCGGCCGGCAACATCAACCCGGAGCGCGAGTTCCCGTCCATGTTCGAGCCCGTGCACGGCTCCGCCCCGGACATCTTCGGCAAGGGCATCGCCAACCCGATCGGCGCGATCTGGACGGCCGCCATGATGCTCGAGCACCTGGGCCACCCGGCCGCCGCCGCCGAGGTGCTCGCCGCGATCGCCGGCGTGCTCGCCAAGACCGACCTGCGCACCCCCGACCTCGGCGGCAGCGCCAGCACCACGGAGTTCACCACCGCGGTCGTGGAGTTCCTCGGCGCCTGACCCCGCGGGGCACGCCCGTCGACGTGCCCGAACCCCGACCCGAGGAGGTCACGCTGTGAGCGTGCCGCTGCCGCGCGAGTTCAGCTACCGCACCGTGGACGCCGACGGGGTGGCCATCCACACCGCGGTGGCCGGGGGCGGCCCGCCGGTGCTGCTGCTGCACGGCTACCCGCAGACCCACCTGATCTGGCACCGGGTGGCCCCCGTGCTGGCCCAGGGCCACACCGTCGTGCTGGCCGACCTGCGCGGCTACGGCGACAGCGCCAAGCCCGCGCCAGGGCCGACCGATGCCGAGTACACCAAGTGCGCCATGGCGCACGACCAGCTGCTCGTGATGCGGGCGCTCGGGTTCGACCGGTTCGCGGTGGTCGGCCACGACCGGGGCGCCCGGGTCGGGCACCGGCTGGCGCTGGACGAGCCGGCCGCCGTGCGCGGCCTCGCCGTGCTGGACATCGTGCCCACCCGGCACACGTTCGCGCACGCGGACGCCGCGTTCGCACTCGGCTACTACCACTGGTTCTTCCTGGCGGCCGGCAACGGCATGCCGGAGCGGCTGCTCGGCAACGACCCGGAGTTCTGGATCCGGTCCCGGATGGGCGCGCGGCACAGCGGGGGCACGGCGTTCGAGGAGGCGGCGGTGCGGGAGTACGTGCGCTGCTTCAGCGACTCAGCCGCGATCGCCGCGTCCTGCGCCGACTACCGGGCGGCGGCCACCCTGGACCTGGCGCACGACGACGCCGACTTCGAGGCCGGCCGCCGCGTGGAGTGCCCGGTGCTGGCGCTGTGGGGCGGGTCCAGCTTCGTCGGGCGGACCTACGACGTGCTGTCGGTGTGGCGCGACTACGCCACCGACGTCCGCGGCCGCGCCCTGCCCAGCGACCACTACGTGCCCGAGGAGGCACCCGGTCCGGTCGCCGAGGAGCTCACCTGCTGGCTGGCCGGCCTGGACCGGTGACGAGCGGCCGCCGTGTCGGCGCGGCGGAGCGGGGTAGTTGTTATGGCGTCGGTTGCCGTGGCGCGAGTGTGACCAGCGGCGGGCTCGTCCGGTGACCAAGCTCGCCGGTGGCCGGCTTGCCCCCGCCGCCGGGCGGGCTACGCTGGAATGAGGCGGCGCGGACCGCGCCACCCCGGACGAGAGCGCTGCCGTACCCGGCCAGACAAGACGGCGCGCGCCAACCATGACTCTTGTTGATCTCGTCGAAATCGGCGGCTCGCTGCTCATCCTGGCCGCCTTCGTGGCCGCCCAGCTCGGCCGCGTCAGTTCCAGCGCTGTGAGCTACCTGCTGCTCAACATGGCCGGTTCCTCGGTGCTCGCGGTGATCGCGCTGCTGCACGGCTCCTGGGGGTTCCTGCTACTGGAGGGCAGCTGGGCGCTGGTGTCCGGTGGTTCGCTACTGGCCAGGGCCCTGGGTCGGGGCCGGCCCATCCGCATGTGATTTCCGTTATGACAGCTTGCGCGGATATCCCGCGTCCGCAAATACTTGCGAACGCGGGATATAAGCGCACGCTTCTATGGAGGGGTTTCACATGCCTATCGGGCTTCTCGCCCTGGCGCTGGGGGGATTCGGCATCGGGCTCACCGAGTTCGGCATCATGGGCCTGCTGCCCGAGATCGCCAGGGACTTCGGTGTCTCCGAGCCGGTGGCCGGCTACCTGATCTCGGGCTACGCACTGAGCGTCGCGGTCGGCGGTGTCGCCCTGACGGCGGCGGTGACCCGGTTCGACCGCAAGAAGGTGCTGCTCGCGCTCATGGTGCTGTTCATCGCGGGCAACCTGATCTCCGCGGTCGCGCCGAGCTACTCGGTACTGATGATCGGCCGGATCGTCGCGGCGCTGTGTCACGGCGCGTTCTTCGGCGTCGGCTCCGTGGTCGCCGCCGACATGGTCGCGCCGAACAAGCGGGCCGGCGCGATCGCGCTGATGTTCACCGGGCTGACCGTGGCGAACGTGCTCGGCGTGCCGGCGGGCACCCTGCTCGGCCAGCAGCTCGGCTGGCGTTCCACGTTCTGGGCGATCACGATCATCGGCGTCATCGCGCTCGTCGGCATCCGACTGCTGGTGCCCCCGACGCCGGCGTCCACGACCACCGGGCTGCGCGCCGAGCTGAGCGTGTTCCGCCGGCCGCAGGTGTGGGTCTCGGTGGTGGTGACCGTGCTCGGCTTCGGCGGCATGTTCGGCGGCTTCACCTACATCGCGTTCACGCTGACCGAGGTCACCGGGTTCGCCACCAGCACCGTGCCGTGGCTGCTGGTGCTCTTCGGGGTCGGCCTGTTCGCGGGCAACTTCATCGGTGCCCGGCTCGCCGACCGCGCGCTCACGCCGTCGCTGGTGATCATCCTCGCGCTGCTCACGGTCGTGCTGGTGACCTTCGCGCTGACCGCGCACAGCAAGGTGGCGACCATCGTGTCGCTGCTGCTGATGGGGGCGGTCGGGTTCGCCACCGTGCCGGGCCTGCAGCTGCGGATCATGGGCTACGCGCAGGACGCGCCGACCATGGCCTCGGGCGCCAACATCGCGGCGTTCAACATCGGCAACGCGCTCGGCGCCTGGCTGGGTGGCCTGGCCATCGGCGCGGGTTTCGGCTTCGTCTCGCCGCTGTGGGTCGGGGCCGGGGTGACGGCGGTCGGCCTGGTGGTGCTGCTGGGGGGCTCGGTGCGGCCGCGCCGGGCGGTGGGCGGCGGTTCGCGCGCCGGTGTCGGGGTCACGGGCTGACCCGATGTGTGGGGATCGACGCGCGAGCGGGCATTTTCGGACGCGGGTAGTCGGCGCGCCGCGCTACCGTGGGAGCACGCTCGTCGCGGAGCTGAGCAGAGGAGGACACCGTGTCACTGGCTGATGACGAGGTCGAGGCCCAGGTGCACGGTTGGCGGCTGCTCGCCGTGCTGCACGCGCGGATCGAGGCGCGGCTGGAGCGGGTGCTGCAGGCCCGCTACGGGCTCAGCGTCAGCGAGTACGGGGTGCTCGAACTGCTCTCCCGGCAGGTGGAGCACCACCTGCGGATGGGCCAGCTGGCCACCGCGATGGCCCTGAGCCAGAGCGCCTCGACGCGGTTGGTGAACCGGCTGGAGGATCGAGGCCTGCTGGTCAGGTACCTCTGTACGGACGATCGGCGGGGTATCTACAGCGAGGTCACCCCGGCCGGGTTCGAGCTGCTGGAGCAGGCCCGGCCGGCGCACAACGCCACGCTCAGCGCGGCGCTCGCCGAGGCGTCGCAGAACCCCGAGATGGCGCACCTCGTGGCGACGATCGGGGTGGCCGAGGGCATTCCGGTGGCGGCTGGCTGAGCTGAGCGCGCCGGTCAGGCGCGCGAGGCGGCCCCGGTGAGTTCGCGGAGCAGCTCGACGGTGCGGTCGGGCTCCTCGAACCAGAACAGGTGGCCGACGCCGTCGAAGAGGACCAGCCGGGCACCCGGGATCAGTGCGGCGATCCGCTCGCTGTTCTCCGAGACGATGCCCTCGTCGGCGGTGCCGTGCACGACCAGGGTGGGCGCGGTGACGCTAGGCAGCCGATCGGCGGTGTCGTGCGCGAGCGCCGCCTGGAACTGCAGGCCGACCACCGCCGACGGCACCCGCACCGCCAGCGCCGCCGTCCGGTAGTCCTCGAAGTGGGCCGGGTCGGTGCGGTACCGGGCGGACAGGTTGGCCGCATAGCCGACCCGGAGCACCCGCTCGACGTCCCGGCTGGCGATCGCGGCGACGACCTCGTGCGATGTCCGGGGCATCACGCCGGTGGGGCCGCCCGCCCAGCTGCAGCCGATGGTCGCCGTGCGGACCAGCTCCGGGTGCCGCAGCAGCAGCTCCTGGATGATCATGCCGCCGAGCGAGATGCCGAACACGTGGGCCGAGGACCAGCCCAGCTCGGTGATCAGGCCGGCGGCGTCGTCGGCCAGGTCCGCGATGGAGAACGGCTCGTCGGCCCGATCGCTGGTGCCGATGCCCCGGTGGTCGTACACGACGACGTCGTAGTCGCGCTCCAGCCGGCGTAGGAACGACTCGCCCCAGAACTGGTGGTGTCCGCTCATGCCCTGCACCAGGAGCAACGGCTCACCGGTGCCTCGGCGGAGGTAGAAGAGCCGGCGACCGCCGACCTCGGCGAACGGCATCAGAGCCGCTCGGGGGCGGGGCTCGGCGGGACTGCGCGACGGGGCCGCATCGGCCGACCATACGGCCGGCGGCCCGGCCCCGGTACCGGAATTCCGGCGCCGGGCCCGAGCTACTTGGCGCTGCTGTCCTTGAGCATGGACGGGATCGTGCGGGCCAGGATCGACAGGTCGCCCAGCAGGTGGCGGGTGTGCACGTAGGCCAGGTCGAGGTGCAGCATCTCCAGGGTGCCCATGGCGCTGCGGCCGCTGACCTGCCACAGGCCCGTCAGCCCGGGCCGGACCGAGAACCGCGGCCGGAACTCGGTCGGGAACATCCGGGCCTCCCACTCCAGGCAGGGGCGGGGGCCGACCAGTGCCATGCTGCCGAGCGCCACGTTGATCAGCTGCGGCAGCTCGTCCAGACTCGTCGCGCGCAGGAACGCGCCGACCTTGGTGACCCGGGGGTCGCCGTCCAGCTTGAAGCTGCCGTTGACCGAGGTGTCCTCGCCGCGCAGCTCGGCCGCGATCAGCTCTCGGAGCATCTCGTCGTCGGCGCCCTCCCGCATGCTGCGGAACTTGTACATCGTGAAGCTACGGCCACCGAGGCCCACCCGCTGTTGCTTGAACAGGGCGGGACCGGGGCTGGTGCACCGGATCAGCAGCCCGATCACGAGCATCGGGAGCGCCAGCACGAGCAGGCCGAGCAAGGCCAGCGTGAAGTCGATCGCCCGCCGCGCGATCGACTCCCATGACATCGCCAGAAGAGCCGTGCTGATGCCGGCCTCTCTCGCGTCACCTCCAAGGGTGACCATCAGATCCTCCTGCCCTGGCGAATGCTCATGCCCGGCGATGCTCCGCCGAGATCGGGCTCCACAACGGCGCCGGAACCGGGAGTCGGTACCGAGCGTGTGAAACCCGAACTGTGTAGTTCAACGACCGTGACGCCCAGAGGTATCTCTGTGTATTCGAATCTCGGGGTAACGGTCACTGACCGTTGATCGAATACGTGGGTGGCGGTACCGCGACCCCGCCCAAACCCGTTCATGTCCACCGCCGTCAGAGTCGTGCTTCCCCTCCGGGCGGCTACCGAGCACGCTCCTCGACGACCGCCCCCCTACAGAGTGACATAGAGAACGGCTAGTCCTCAACCTAGATACTGGGAATACCCGGTATCGCTACTCAGCGTTTATAAAGCTGAGACTTACTGAGTTCATCACTCGAACGGGAGATTGTGGCTTCACGCGGCGGGGTGACGGGTCGAGTAGCTTGATCGCCGTGGGTACCGGTGCCGTGACCGCGCGGTTGGATGGGCGGGTCGCGGTGGTCACCGGGGCCGCGCGAGGGATCGGCGCGGCCACCGCGCGGCGGCTCGCGGGGGAGGGCGCGGCGGTCGCCCTGCTCGATCTGGACGACCCCAAGGCGGCCGCCGAGGAGATCATCTCGGCGGGTGGCCGGGCGATCTCGGTGTCCTGTGACGTGAGCTCCGAGCTGGCCTGGGCGGACGCGGTCACCCGGTGCCGGGCCGAGCTGGGGCCGGTCGACGTGCTGGTGAACAACGCCTACACCGTCGAGGTGGTGGCCGCCGACCAGCTCACCCTCGCCTCCTGGGAGCGCCAGCTCGCGGTGAACCTGACCGGCGCCTGGCTCGGGGTGCGGGCCTGCCTGGCCGACCTGCGCCGGCACCGCCGGGGCGCGGTGGTGCTGACCTCGTCGGTGCACGCGCTGATCGGGCTGCCCGGCCGGGCGGCGTACGCGTCGAGCAAGGCCGGGCTGACCGGGCTGGCCCGCCAGCTGGCCGCCGAGTACGGCCGCGAGCTGCGGGTGAACTCGGTGCTGCCCGGGCCGGTGCTCACCGCCGCCTGGGACGACATCGGCGACGACGACCGGGCGGCCAGCGCGGCGCAGACCGTGCTCGGCCGGCTCGGCGACCCGACCGAGGTCGCCGCCGCGATCGCCTTCCTGGTCAGCGACGACGCGTCCTTCGTGACCGGCGCGGCGCTGGTGGTGGACGGCGGCTGGAGCATCTACAAGACGTCCTCGTGACCGGGCGGGGCGAGGCGAGGATGGCAGGGCCGGCGTGAAGATCACAGCGGTGGAGACGTTCCTGGTGCCACCCCGGTGGCTGTTCTGCCGGGTGGCCACCGACGAGGGGCTCGTCGGCTGGGGTGAGCCGGTGGTGGAGGGGCGGGCGGAGACCGTCCGCGCGGCCGTCGGCGAGCTGTCGGAGCTGCTGCTCGGCCAGGATCCCCGACGGATCGAGGACCTCTGGCAGACCATGACCAAGGCCGCCTTCTACCGGGGCGGCCCGGTGCTCTCCAGCGCGGTGGCCGGTATCGACCAGGCACTGTGGGACATCCTCGGGCACTCGCTCGGCGTGCCGGTGCACCAGCTGCTCGGCGGCGCGGTGCGGGACCGGGTCCGGGTGTACGGCTGGATCGGCGGCGACGAGCCCGCTGAGCTGGCCGAGGCGGCCGCGGCCCAGGTCGAGGCGGGCCTGACCGCGGTCAAGATGAACGCCAGCGGCCGGATCGGCAGGCTGCCGACGCCCGCCGAGACCGCCGGTGTGGTGTCCCGGCTGGCCGCCGTGCGGGAGGTGCTCGGCGAGCATCGGGACGTCGCGGTGGACTTCCACGGCCGGTTCACCGTGGCCGCCGCCCGCCGGGTGATACCGCTGCTGGCGCCGCTGCACCCGCTGTTCGTGGAGGAGCCGGTGCTGCCGGAGTACGGGCACCGCCTGGCCGACGTGGTGGCCGCGTCACCGGTCCCGGTGGCCTGTGGGGAGCGGCTGTTCTCCCGCACGGACTTCCTGCCCGCGCTGGCCGCGGGGGTTGCCGTCGTGCAGCCCGACCTCTCACACGCCGGCGGGATCTCCGAGGTTCGCCGGATCGCCGCGCTGGCCGAGGCCTACGACGCGCTGCTCGCCCCGCACTGCCCGCTGGGGCCGATCGCGCTGGCCGCGAGCCTGCAGGTGGCCTTCGCGACCCCGAACTTCCTGATCCAGGAGCAGAGCATCGGCATCCACTACAACCGGGACGCCGAGCTGCTGGACTACGTGCTCGACCGGGCACCGTTCGCTTTCCCGGACGGCTACGTGCGGGTCACCGACGCCCCGGGGCTGGGTGTGCGGATCGACGAGGCGGCGGTCCGTCGGGCGGACGCGGTCGGGCACCGCTGGCGCCCACCGGTGTGGCGGCACGAGGACGGCTCGTCCGCGGAGTGGTGAGCGCCGAATGCTGAGCCCCGGTCCGGTGTGGGGAGTGCCCTGGGTGGGTACCGGGTGACGGGATGACGGGCGATCGAGAGGACCGGGGCGCACGATGACGGATTTGGACGCCAGTGCGGACGCCGAGCAGGTGTCCTGGACGGCGTTGCCCGGCGAGCGGTTCGCGCTCGGCGAGGGGCTGCGCGATGTGGGCGGACACCTGGTCATGGTCGACATCCTGAGCGGGCGGCTGCTGGGGCTGCCGGCGGGACTGGCCGGGCCGCCGAAGGTGCTCGTCGAGCTGGAGGTCCCGGTGGGCGCGGTCGCGCCGCTGGCCGGCGGCGGCTGGATCGGCGCCGCCGGTACCGGCATCGCGCTGCTGTCGGAGGCGGGCGAGCTGACCTGGCTGGCCCGCCCGGAGGACGGCGCGCCGCACCGGATGCGGATGAACGACGGGGTGGCCGACCCGAGCGGGCGGTTCTGGGCCGGCTCGATGGCCTACGACACCGCCGAGGGCGCCGGCGCGCTGTACCGGGTGGATGTGGACGGATCGGTGCACCGGGTCGTCGGTGAGCTCACCGTGCCGAACGGGCCGGCGTTCACTCCGGACGGCGAGCTGATGTACCTCGCGGACAGCGCGGCCGGGGTGATCTACCGGTTCCCGGTGGACCCACGCACTGGGGCGCTCGGCCGGCGTGAGGAGTTCGCCAGGGTGGGCGGCGGCAGCCCGGACGGCATGACGGTGGATGAGCGGGGCCAGCTCTGGTCGGCGGTCTGGGGCGCCGGCCAGGTCCGCCGCTACAGCCCGACCGGCACGCTGGACCGGGTGCTGGACGTGCCGGCCAGCCAGCCGACCAGCGTCTGCCTGACGGACGGCCAGCTCGTGGTCACCTCGGCCACGGTCGGCCTGGTCGAACCGGGGGAGTGCGACGGGGCGGTGCTGCGCACGCCGGTGGCCGTGGGAGGTGCGCCGGCGGCACGCGCGCTCGTCGGGCGGGGGTAGCTCGGGGGTAGCTTCGAAGCATGCGGATCCTGGTGGTGGGGGCCGGCGCGACCGGCGGTTACTTCGGCGGGCGGCTGATACAGGCCGGTCGGGACGTGACGTTCCTGGTGCGGCCGGGGCGCGCGGCGGCGCTGCGGGAGCGCGGGCTGCGGATCACGGGGCTCGGCGAGCAGACGGTCCTCGAGCCGAAGCTGGTGCTGGCGGCGGAGGTCACCGCGCCGTACGACCTGGTCGTGCTGACGGTGAAGGAGGCCGGCCTGGAGGCCGCGATCGCCGACCTGACACCGGCGGTCGGGCCGGACACGCTGATCCTGCCCGTGCTGAACGGACTGCGGCACGTGGACGCCCTCGTGGCGCGGTTCGGCGAGCGGGCGGTGCTCGGCGGGTTGGTCCTCGTGGCCAGCACCGTGGATGCCAATGGGGACATCGTCCGGCTGGATGCGCTCGGCAGCATGGTCTACGGCGCCCGTGACGGGCAACCCGATCCCCGGCTGGGCGAGCTGCACCGCACGCTCAGTGGCGCCGGGTTCGACACCGAGCTGTCCGCTGACATCAACAACGCGATGTGGGCGAAGTGGGTGTTCATCGCCAGCATCTGCGCGGTGACGTGCCTGATGCGCGGCACGATCGGAGAGGTCGAGGCGGTGCCGGGCGGGGCCGAGTTCGCGGAGGCCGTCGTCACCGAGGCCGCCGGGGTGGCGGCCGCCGCCGGGTACCCGGTGCCGGCGGCCAACCTGGCCAGGGCGAGGGCCATGGTGACCAAGCCCGGCTCGCCGTTCGCTTCGTCGCTCTACCGCGACCTGGTCGGTGGCAACGACATCGAGGTGGAGCAGATCCTGGGTGACCTGCAGGCCAGGGGCGAGGCGCTGGGCGTGCCGGTGCCGCTGATCTCGCTGGTCACCATGCAGCTGCGGGTGTACCAGAACCGGCTGCGTCGGGAACGGGCCGAGGGAGCCGCGCCGGCCTGACGGGCGGGGGCGGTGTCATCCCCGGTGTCATCCCCGGTGTCATTCCCGGTGCCATCCGCGGTGCCACCTGCCGGCCCCGGTGCAGCGACACCACGTGGTCGGCCAGTGCGGCGACCAGCGGGTCGTGCGTGATCAGCACGGTGGTGCGGTGGGCGGTGAGCCGGGCCAGCACGGCCAGCAGCTCGTCCCGGGCCCGGCCGTCCAGGCCGGTGGTCGGCTCGTCCAGCAGCAGCACCTCGGCGTCGCGCAGCAGCGCCCTGGCCAGCGAGATGCGCTGCCGCTGGCCACCGGACAGCAGGCCGCCGCGCTGCCCGACCGGCGACTGGTAGCCCTGGGGCAGCCGCCGGATGAACTCGTCGGCGCCGGCGGCGCGGGCCGCCGCCATCACCTCGGCCGGCGTGGCGTCCGGGCGGCCGAGCAGGATGTTGTCCGCGACCGAGGCGTCGAACAGCACCGCCTGCTGCGGCACCAGCGCGATCCGGGCGCGCAGCGCGTCCTGGTCGATCAGCCGCAGGTCACGCCCGTCGAGCCGGATGGTGCCGCCGGTGGGGTCGTCGAAGCGCAGCAGCAGCCGCAGCAGGGTGGACTTGCCGGAGCCGCTCGGCCCCAGCACCGCGACGCAGCGGCCGCGCGGCACCGTGAAGCTCACTCCGTCGACGGCGTCGGCCGGCTGGTCCGGGTAGCGGAAGTGCACCTGGTTCAGCTCCAGGCCCCGCCGGAGGGGCACCGCGCCGGCCGACCCGGGCGGGGGAGCCGCCGCACCGGGGGCCGCCGGGGGACGGACCAGCTGGGGTCGCGGCGGCGGCTTCTGGTCGAGCAGCTCGAGGACGCGCTCGGCGCCGGCGGTGGCCGCGTACGCGGTGCTGGCCAGCCCGCCGAGGGCCCTGGCCGGTGCGTAGAGCTGGCTGACGTAGATCAGGAAGGCCAGCAGGTCGCCCAGGGTGAGCCGGTGGTTGACCAGCTCGACCAGGCCGAGGCCGAGGATCAGCAGTACCCCGGCCACCTCGAACAGGTCGGTGACCGGCGCGAACAGCGCGCGGATCCGGGTAGCGGCCAGCTCGGCGCCCCTCGCCGCGCTGCTCTGCACGCTGAACCGGGCGATCTCCCTCGGCGCCAGGCCGTACGCCTGCACCATGGCCATCGCGCCCAGGTTCTCCTCGGCGACCGCGCCGATCTGGCCGCCGCGCCGGCGCACCTCGCGCGCCGCCCGCCGGCTGCGCCCGGCGAAGAACCGGGAGGCCAGCGCGAAGATCGGCATCGCGATCAGTGCGGCCAGCGCGAGGTGCCAGTTCAGGTAGAACAGGATTCCGCAGTAGATGACAATTTTGAGGACATTGGCCGCCGCCCCGGTCGCGCCGGTGAGCACCAGATCCTCGATGGCATTGATGTCGGACGTCAACCGCGAGATGACATCGCCCATCGGGCGGCGTTCGAAGAATTGCAGGGGGAGCGACTGGAGATGGCTGAATACGCGAACTCGCAGCCGGTGCAGGAATCCCTCGCCCATCCAGGCGGCGAGGTACTGGTCGGCGAAGGTGACCAGGCCGAGGGCCACGGTGATTCCCGCGTAGCCGGCGGCGAGCGGGCCGAACAGTGCCGGGTTCGGCGGGGTCAGCACGTCGTCGACCAGGATCTCGAACAGCCAGATCGCACCGGCGTCCAGTCCCTGGCCGATTGTGATCACCAGCAGCGCGAGCAGCAGCCACCAGCGGTAGGGCCGCAGCTGCGGCCAGAACCGGCGGACGATCTGGCTCACCTTGAGGGTGGGTGCCGCCGTGACCCGCGGCTCCGGTGCCCCGTCCGCATGCGGGGTCGGATCGACCCGGGTGATCGGGATGGTCGGCGCCCGGTCGGTGGCGTAGCTGGCCCGCTGCATGATGATCCCTTACCGCCCCGTGTCTCGGTCGGGTGCGCGGTGGCGGGCCCGGGGGTGCCGGCCCGCCACCTGCGTCGTCCGGTTACCGGCGGCCGCGACCGTCGCGGCGGTCGTTGTCGCAGTCGTCATTGCGCCGGCGGCGGTCGTCGTCGCGGCGCCGGCCCGGGGCCCACCTGAACTGATCGCTGACTCGTGCCATTTCTCTGTCCTCCATTTTCCGGGGGAGCCGTTCCGTCCGGCCCTGATTAAAAAGCTACACCCGGTCCGATTAGTTGGTGGCCATCGCGGTTCGTTCACAGTGAATGCCTATCGGCGACTTCTGGCCCTGATAGAAACCCTGGGCCGAGCACGATCGCCTGTTCATTGTCCTCGTCCCAGATTTGTGCCGGATAAGGAAAGGATGTGGGCTGGACGCGCGCCGGGCGCGGGCAGGATCTACGTTGGGGTGACCGACGTGGGCAGGCGGAAGGGCGAGGATCGGATGACGGGTTCGACGGGCACGGTGACCACCCCCAAGATCGCCGTGGTGTTCTACAGCGCCACCGGGAACGTGGCCGCGCTGGCCGAGGCGCTGGCGGAGGGAGCCCGCAAGGAGGGCGCCGACGTGCGGGTGCGCCCGGTGCCGGAGCTCGCGCCGCCCCAGGCGGTCGCCAGCAACCCGCGCTGGCAGGCCTGGGTGGACTCCAACCCGTACGAGGAGACCGCAACCCTGGACGATCTGGACTGGGCGGACGGCATCGCACTCGGCAGCCCCACCCGGTTCGGCGGCCCGGCCGGGCAGCTCAAGGAGTTCCTGGACAGCACCGGTGGGCTGTGGTTCCAGGGCAAGCTCGTCGACAAGGTGGGCACCTCGTTCACCAGCTCGTCGACCAAGCACGGCGGCCTGGAGTCGACGATCCTGGCCATGAACAACGTGCTCTACCACTGGGGCTCGATCGTGCTGCCGCTCGGCTACACCGACCCGCACCTGATGGAGTCGGGCAACCCCTACGGCGGCTCGTTCGTGTCCCGCAAGTCCGCCGCGCCGGACGAGGAGGCACTGGGGGCGTGCCGGGTCCAGGGCGCCCGGCTGGCCAGGGTCACCCGGTACGTGGCCACCGGCCTCGCCGGCGGCTGAGCGGCCCGGCCGGGCCAAGGGGGCGCCGGCGGCGTGGCCGGTGCGGGGAGGACGGTGCGACCGACGTGGCGGCGACCCTCGACGTGGCGCGGCGGATGTCGCACGGCGCCCAGCTGGACGAGCGGGTGACCCGGCTGGCCAGGGCGCTGGCGGCGCGTGGGGTCGGCCGGGGCGACCGGGTCGCGGTGCACATGACCAACCGGGTCGAGGCGTACCTGGCGGCGTGCCGGCTCGGCGCGATCGCGGTTCCGGTGAACTTCCGGCTGGTCGCCGACGAGATCAACTACATCCTGACCGACGCCGGGCCGACCGTGCTGCTGACCGATCACGAGAACGCGGCAACGGCGGCGGCCGCCCGGGTCGGGGTGGCCACCCTGCGCGCTGTGCTGGTCACCGGCGGGGCGGAGGCCGCCGCCGCTCCGGCTGCGCGCGGAGCACGGCCAACCCTGACTCCGTCGCGCTACACCCGCTTCGGTCGCCGCGCACCTGCTGTGGCGGGTGTGCGGCGACGAGAGGGGGTGTGCGGTGGGCGGCTACCTCTGAGCGAACGCCGCCGCCGCGTTCAGGCCCGGCCGGCTGGCAGGTGGAACACCCGGGCGGCCGTGTCGCCGAGGAACTCAGCCATGGCCTTGTCGGTCAGGCCGAGCTGGTCGACCTGGGACAGCGCCCGCTCGTGGGTCAGCTGCGGCCAGTTGGTGCCGAACATGACCTTGCCCCGGCCGTAGGTGTTCATGAAGTGCACGAGCTCGGCGGGGTAGTAGCGGGGCAGGTACGCCGAGGTGTCCAGGTAGACGTTGTCGTGCTTCCAGACGACGCCGATCATCTCGTTCGTCCATGGGTGGCCGATGTGCCCGCCCACGATGACCAGCTCGGGGAAGTCGAGCGCGACCCGGTCCAGGTAGGGCACGGGGCGGCCGGTGTCCGACGGCTTCAGCGGCCCGGTGTGGCCGACCTGGGTGCAGAAGGGGATGCCCAGCTCCACACAGGCGGAGTACAGCGGGTAGTAGAGCCGGTTGTCCGGCGGCAGCTCCCAGAGCCACGGCACCACCCGCAGCCCGATGAAGCCGAGCTCGCCGACGGCCCGGCGCAGCTCGCGCACCGCTGCGCTCGGGTCGGCCAGGTTGACCGAGGCCAGCCCGGCGAACCGGTCGGGGTGGGCGGTGGTGAACTCGGCCACGTCGTCGTTGCTGACCACCCAGCCGCCGGGCCGGTGCCACGCCGAGAGCAGCACCACGTCGACCCCCGCCGCGTCCATCTCCGCGACCAGCTCGTCGGGGCTCACCCGCACCCCGAGCCGGTCGGCGGTGCCGGACTTCTCCAGCAACCGCCGCACCTCGGGCATCGGCAGCCGGTCCGGCGCGGCGACGAAGTTGGGCTGCGCCCAGACGTCGACGATCATGTATTTCTCCCGGGACAGACGGGTGCCCGGTGGGCGTGCGGCACGCGCACCGCCCACCGGGCACCCGGTGAGTCGAACTGGTTGTACAGGCGCTACCGGGTCAGCTCAGGTGGCTGACAACGGTGCGGTCCTTCTCCTCCAGCGGCACGACGCCCAGCGGGGCGTCCGGGTCGACCTTGTAGCTCATGACCCGCTTGTAGCTTTCCTTCTTCTCCATGCCGGCCTTGCGCCAGGCGGCGGTGAGGCCGACCTTGGCCCAGAACGCCGGGCCGTCCAGTGAGCTGGACCTCGGCGCCCAGTGGCCCTTGTTGCGCAGGATGCCGTTGCCGTAGTGCATCGCGTACGAGCGGCGGATCTCGTTGGTCCAGTGCTCGGTGGTCAGCGAGACGCTGAAACCGTCCAGGTTGCTCACCCGGTGCGGGCCGTTGAGCGCCCAGTGCAGCATCTCGCCCGGCTCGAGGTCGTAGACCTCGGCGTAGTCGTCGTACCAGGACTCGTAGGGCAGGTCCTCCATGGCGAGGCTGCGCACGACGTCCTCGACGTTCCGCGGCCGCAGGAACGGCTCGGTGTTCGGGTAGATCCAGATGCGCTTGCGGCCGCGGATCTGCCAGAGGCCCTGGCCGGGCACGTCGAAGTGGTAGAACACCCGCGCGGTCGGCGACGAGATCAGCAGGCCCAGCTTGCGCTTGAAGGTCTTGAAGTCGGGCAGCGTGCCCTCGAGCTCGCCGTACATCTGGTCGAGCAGGTCGGCGAACCGGGGGTCGGCCTTCTCGACGGCCCCCAAATTGATCCAGACGCGGCCGCCGCGCACCGCATCGAGCACCTTCGAGCCGGGCTGGCCGGCGCGGTCGACATGGCCCCAGGTGGACACGTCCTCACCCATGGTGGTGATGTCGATGTGCTTCGGGTCGATCGTCTCGACCAGCCGGGCGAGGGACTCGTCCGAGAACAGGTCTTCGCGCTGGGCCAGGTTGTGCCGCAACTTCACGGTGTGGTTGCCCCAGAGCTGGATATCGCGAGGTGCGATGGTGTCGAAGACGCGTGGCACGACGAAAAACTCCCCTGTATGGACTCTCAGCTTTTAGGTAGGTCAGCCTTACTTAGTTCAACGTGTCGAGCTGTAGAACGTTACTGCCTGGCGCGGATGTGGCCCGCGTCTCGCCCCGGCCGACCGGCTCTCCGCACACTACTCCGGGGCCGCTGAGGGCTTTACGCGCCCGCTATCACGCTGCACACCAGGGGTATCGCATCCTCGGTGGCCGAGAGTTACACCCGCTGAGATCAACTCAGACGACCGACGAGCGGCGCAGGTCGTCGATCCGCTCTTCGGACAGGCCCAGCTCGGCGAGGATCCGGTCGGTGTGCGCGCCGAGGCCGGGCACCGCGCCCAGCACGGGCTCCCAGCCGGCGACCACCGGCGGCGGCAGCAGCACCGGCAGCGGGCCGGCCGGTGAGTCCACGTCCCGCCAGCGGCCGCGCTGGGCCAGGTGCGGGTGGTCGACGACCTCGGTCGGGGTGTTGTAGCGGGCGTTGCCGATGCCGGCCTGATCGGCGGCGGCCTGGACGTCGGCCAGCGGGCGCGCCGCGCACCAGGCGGTGATCTCGGCGTCCAGCTCGGCGCGGTGGGCGATGCGGTCGGTGTTGCGGGCGAACCGGGGGTCGGCGGCCAGCTCGGGGCGGCCCAGCATGCCGGCCGCCAGCCGCCGCCACTCGGCGTCGTTCGTGGTGCCCAGCACGGCGGTCTGCCCGTCCGAGGTCGGGTACGCCCCGTACGGCGCGACCATCGGCGCGCTGAGCCCGTTCGGCGCCTGATCTTCGCCGGTGTGCCGGGCGTGGTTGAGCGCGTAGCCCATGAACTCGGCCATGGTGTCGAACATGCTCACCGAGATGGCCGCGCCCCGGCCGGTGCGCTCGCGGTCGTAGAGCGCGGTCAGGATCGACGAGAACGCGTACATCGCCGTGCCGACGTCGGCGATCGGGATGCCGGGCTTGGCGGGCCGGCCGGGCCACCCGGTGATCGCGCAGGAGCCCGCCTCGGCCTGGGCGAGCAGGTCGTAGGCCCGCTTGTGGTCCAGGGTGCCGCCCGTGCCGTACCCGGAGATGGTCGCGGTGATCAGCCTCGGGTAGCGCCGCGCCAGCACGTCGGCGCCGAACCCGAGCCGGTCCACCGCGCCCGGCCCGAGGTTGCTCACGAGCACGTCGGCGCCGGCCAGCAACTGGTGCAGCAGCGCGCCGCCGTCCGCCGACTTCAGGTCCAGCGTGAGCGACTCCTTGCCCCGGGACACCCAGACGAAGTGCGCGGCCAGCCCCTGCACCACGTCGTCGTAGTCGCGGGTGAAGTCGCCCCGTCCCGGCGGCTCGATCTTGATCACCCTGGCGCCCCAGTCGGCCAGGTGGCGGGTGCACAGCGGGGCGGCGACTGCCTGCTCCAGCGTCACCACCAGCAGGCCGGCCAGGGGGCGGTGGCCCTCTCGCGGCTCGCGCGGCTCGTGCGGGTCGTCGTGGTCAGGCTGGTCGGGCACGGGCACGGACGCTACCCGGGCCGTCGCGGGGCCGCCCGCCCCGCGACCGGGGCCGCGGCTACTGGGAGTCGCGCCGGCAGACGTAGACGCAGGTCTGTGGCCGCGGCGAGTCGAGCACCCGGATCGCGGTGAACCCGGCCGCGGTGAGCATCTCGGTGGCCAGCTCCCGACCCCACACCGCGCCGAGCCCGCCGCCGCCGTCGACCCGCGAGGTGGGCAGGCAGAACAGCAGGCTGATCGCGTAGCTGAGCGGGGCGTACGGGTTGTCCAGGTTCCGCTCGAGGTGGCTGGAGAAGTTGCCGTCCACCAGCAGGAACACGCCGTCCGGGGCGAGCGCGTGGTGGATGCCGCGCAGCACCTGGCCGGGGCTGCGCTGGTCGTGGATCGAGTCGAACGCGGTGATCAGGTCGAACGGGTGCTCGGTGACCAGCTCGGCGGCGTCGGCCAGCCGGAACTCGGCGTTGGCCAGCCCCGCGGCCGCCCGGTCGCCCTCGGCCAGTCCGATCGCGTCCGCCGAGTTGTCCAGCCCCACGAACTCCGACGCTGGGAACTCGCGCGCCATCAGGTTCACCGCGTGGCCGGTGCCGCAGCCGAGGTCGAGCACCCTGGCGCCGGCACGCAGCCGCTCGAGCAGGCCCGGGGCGGCGCCCAGGAACCCGTCGACCAGGTGCTCGTCGTAGATGTAGCGCCACTGCCGGCCCAGGTCGGCGCCGGCCACCGCCGCGAACTCGGCGAAGGGCACCCCGCCGCCCTCGGTGAAGCAGCTCCGCACGCTCGGCAGCAGCGCGCCCAGCACGCCCAGCGAGTCGGCGGCCGGGCCGATGTTGCCGGCGTGCGCGCCGGTGAGCAGCGGGGCATGCTCGGCCGGCAGGCTGTACCAGCCGGTGTCGGGTTGGAAGCGCAGGATCCGGCCGGTGACCATCGCGGCCAGCCACTCCCGCACGTACCGCTCGTCCAGCCCGGCCCGCTCGGCCAGCTCGACACTGGTGGCCGGGCCCAGCGCCGCCGCCTCGAACAGTCCCGTCCGGTACCCGACGCCGAGCAGCATCGTCAGCGCGTGGCCGGTCAGCAGTTCGAGCAGCCGACCGCCGAAGATCGAGGTGGGTTCGGCGGCGTGCTGGCCGGCGTTCTCGTCGGAGTCCACGGCCATACTCTGGCGATGGACTCGATCACCCGGTCGGCCGGGTCCGCGAACGACGTCCCGGTGCTCGGCCCGAAGGCGCTGAACCGGGCGCTGCTGGCCCGCCAGCTGCTGTTGCGCCGGGTCCGCCGACCGGTGCCCGAGGTGCTCGCCCACCTGGTCGGGCTGCAGGCGCAGTCGCCGGACGCGCCCTACTACGGGCTGTGGTCGCGGCTGGCCGGCTTCCGTGCCCGTGAGCTGGCCGAGCTGCTCACCGGCCGGCAGGCGGTCCGGGCGACCATGCAACGCGGCACGCTGCACCTGGTCACCTCGGCCGACTGCCTGGCGCTGCGGATGCTCGCCCAGCCCGGCCAGGAGCGGGCGGCGCGGACGAACACCGACTACGACGGCGCGCGGGTCGCCGGCCGGCCGGTGGCCGAGCTGCTGGCCACCGCCGCGCAGCTGCTGGCCGAGGCCCCGTGCACCGCCGCCGAGCTGCGCGCCCGGTTCGCGGACCGCTGGCCGGGCTGCGCGGCCGAGCCGCTCACCTTCGCGGCACTCGCCCTGCTGCCTACGGTGCAGGTGCCGCCGCGCGGGATCTGGGGCAGTGGCGGGCTGCCCCGGCTGAGCCCCGTGGCGACGTGGCTGGGCCGGCCGGTCTGCCCCGCGCCGAACCCGGTCGCGCTGGTGACGCGATACCTGGCCGCGTTCGGCCCGGCCAGCGCCGCCGACTTCGCGACCTGGTCGGGGCTGACCGGGGTACGCCCGCTGCTGGCGGGGCTGAGGCCCGAGCTGACGGTGTTCCGGGACGAGCGCGGCCGCGAGCTGTTCGACCTGCCCGAGGCGCCCCGCCCGACCGCGGCCACCCCGGCTCCGGTGCGGCTGCTGGCGCCCTACGACAACGTGCTGCTCGCCCACGCCGACCGGACGCGCGTGCTGCCCGAGCGGTACCGCGACCGGCTGCGCAGCAAGAACGCGATCGTGCCCGGCACGGTGCTGGTGGACGGCTTCGTTGCCGGGCTGTGGGCGGTGGCGCGCCCGGCCGGCGCGGGCGGGCCGACGGTGCTGACCGTGCGGCCGTTCCGCTCGTTCAGCGCGCGGCACGAGGCTCAGCTTCGCCGGGAGGCGGCCGCGCTCGCCGAGTTCGCCGCCCGGGGCGGCGCGGCCCGGGTGGTGGTCGAGGCGCCGGCCTGATTGCTCTTCGGATTTCGATCGGCCCAACGAATGCCACGCTCATCGCGTGATCGGTGTTTACGGCCTCGGTATTGAATGACGGCGTAGGCCCGTATGCCGCCCGAGCTATCGCCATCGGCTGGACGGCTGGCGCTCCAGCCGTAGATCGTCATGCCGGCGGGCGGGTGGCCCCGGCACTCGCGGGTCCGGGTCGCTCGTCGTGTCACGGAGATCGGTGCGGCCAGTGGCGCTTGTCGCGCTTTAGCCACGACAAGTCGCACGGATATGGACTCGGTGCCGGCCTATTGGTTCACTCCACTGAGGCTTGGGCCCGGCAGATCAGCTGTACAGTGAAAAATAGACAGTCATGACGCGGCCGGCGTGACGGGCACCTGGTCGACGACCATGCCCGGGCCGGCGGCGCGAGGTAGCGTCCAGGCCATGGCGTCGGACGGTGTGGTCGCGGCTCGGCAGGCAGGCCCGGAGTTCCCCTCGACCTGGGCACGGCTGACCCCGGACAAGCCCGCGGTGATCGTGCTGGACGCGGCCGGGAGCGCGGTGCGGACACTGAGCTACGCCGAGCTCGAGGACCGCTCGCTGCGGTGCGCCCACCTGCTGCGGGCGGCCGGGCTCGGCCCGGGGGACCACGTCGCGGTGCTGATGGAGAACCGGGCCGAGGTGTTCGAGGTGTGCTGGGCGGCCGTCCGCTCCGGGCTCTACGTCACCGTGGTGAACACCCGGCTGAGCGTCGACGAGGCCAGCTACGTGGTGCACGACAGCGGGTCGCGGGTGCTGGTCACCTCGGTCGCGCTGGGGGAGCTGGCCGCCGCGATCGTGCCCGGCACGCCGCTGGTGCACCGCCGGCTCGTCGTGGGCGGGGCGCTGGCCGGCCACGACGACTACACGGCCGCGCTGGCGGCGGCGCCGGCCGGTCCGCTCCCGATGGAGACCGAGGGCGAGACGATGCTCTACTCGTCCGGCACCACCGGCCGGCCCAAGGGGGTCAAGCGGCCGCTCAGCGGCGGTGCGCTCGGCAGCGTGTTCCGGGTCGGCGCGGCGGTGAAGGCCATGGGGTACGACGACACCACGGTGTATCTGAGCCCGGCGCCCGTCTACCACGCCGCGCCGCTCGGCTACACGATGGCGGTGCACCGGCTCGGCGGCACGGTCGTGATGATGGCCAGGTTCGATGCGGAGCAGACGCTGCGCCTGGTGGCCGACTACCGGGTCAGCCACGTGCAGTTCGTGCCGACGATGTTCGGCCGGCTGCTGCGGCTGCCGGAGCCGGTGCGGACCGCCCACGACCTGTCGAGCCTGCGCTCGGTGGTGCACGCCGCCGCGCCGTGCCCGGTGGAGCTCAAGCGGGCCATGATCGGCTGGTGGGGCCCGATCATCTGGGAGTACTACGCCGGCACCGAAGGCAACGGGATGACCCTGATCTCCAGCGAGGAGTGGCTGGCCCATCCCGGCTCCGTCGGGTGTGCCCGGATCGGCGAGGTGCACATCGTGGGGGAGGGCGGTCGCGAGCTGCCCCGGGGCGAGACCGGCACGGTGTACTTCTCCGGCGGGGCCCGGTTCGAGTACCACCAGGACCCGGCGAAGACCGAGGGCAGCTACCACCCGCTCGGCTGGAGCACGCTCGGCGACGTGGGCCACCTGGACGCGGACGGTTACCTCTACCTGACCGACCGGCTCTCCCACATGATCATCTCGGGCGGCGTGAACATCTACCCGCAGGAGACGGAGAACGTGCTGGCGATGCACCCCGAGGTGGCCGACGTGGCCGTGATCGGGGTACCCGACCCGGACATGGGGGAGGAGGTCAAGGCCGTCGTGCAACTGGTCGACCCGGACCGGGCCGGCCCGGCGCTGGCCGCGGAGCTGATCCAGTACTGCCGGGCCCGGCTGGCGCACTACAAGTGCCCGCGCACCGTCGACTTCACCGCCGAGCTGCCCCGCGAGGAGAACGGCAAGCTGTACAAGCGGCTGCTCAAGGACGCGTACCGGGCCGGGGCGCAGACGGGCTGAGCCGGGCTACTGCCACCACTCGGTGAGCACGCTCAGGTGGCGGCGCATCCGGTGCCGCGCGAGGCCGCCGTCGCCGACCAGCAGGGCGTCGACGATGCCCTGGTGCGCGCGGGCGACCGCGGCGCCGGCCTCGGGCGACGACTCGGGCGACCCGGCCCCGCTGACCTCGCCCTGGCGGGCCCACAGCGTGATCAGGATGCGCAGGAACAGCGCCAGCACGGGGTTGCCGGCCAGCTCGGCCAGCTCGACGTGCAGCAGGTGGGACAGCTCACCGAGGTGCTCCGGCGGGGTGCCGTCGCCGAACGGGTTGGCCGCCTCGGCGCCGTGCAGCACCGCGCGGAGCCGCCGGGCCACCTCGGGCTCGCCGACCCGGGCCGCCACGCGGTCCAGACAGGCCAGCTCGACGGCCTCGCGGACGGCGCGCAGGTGGTCGATCTCGATGCCCTGGAAGTCCAGGTAGAGCGCCATCGCCTCGATGCTGGCGCTCGGGTCGGGCTCGGCCACGACCAGCCCACCGCCGGGACCACGGCGCATCCGGGCCACCGAGTGGTACTCCAGCAGCCGTACCGCCTCCCGCAGCACCGCGCGGCTGACCTCGAACCGGTCGAGCAGGGCGGCCTCGGAGCCGATCACCGAGCCGACCGCCCAGCCGCCCCCGGTGATCTCGGCGAGCAGCCGCTGCGCGACGACCTCGGCGAGCTTCTGGTCCTGGGTGTGACCGGGTGTCGGCACCGTCCACAGCGTGCTCGGCGGATAGTGGGTGTCCGGCCGCCAGTGGATCAGGAAGTCGCCGAACATCTCCAGGTGCTGGCCGACGAGGTACTGGGCGCGAGGCCCGTCCCCGGCCACGACCGAGTCGACCATGGCCTCGTGCGAGATGTCCGACGAGGTGAACGCGGGATGGAGTGGGTCCTCGGGTAAGTGGTTGAGCTGGTCACCGGCGTAGCGCCAGGTCAGCCGCAGCAGTACGTCGACGAACAGGTGCAGCGCGGGGTTGCCGGACAGCTCGGCCAGCGTCAGGTGCAGGGCGCTGCGGGTGTGGCCGTCGCGGTTGGGGCCCGCCGCGAACTCGTCGGCCAGCGCGGCGCGCAGCTGGGCGATACCGGCCTCGGTGATGTTCTCGGCGGCCAGGGCGGCGGCCAGCGGCTCGATCATCAGCCGGGCGGTGAGCAGGTGCTCGATCGTGGTGCCGACGAACTCCAGGTAGACGACCATCGCGCTGGTGGCGGCGCCGGCGTCCGGGGCCCGCACGACCAGTCCGCCGGCCGGCCCCCGGCGCATCGCCGCGACCTGGTGGTGCTCGACGAGCCGGATGGCCTCCCGCAGTACCGCCCGGCTGACCTGGTAGCGCTCCCGCAGCTCGGTCTCCGAGCCGAGCACCTGGCCGACCGGCCAGCCCGTGCGCAAAACGTCCTGCTCGATCTGGCGGGCCACCCTGGCGGCGAGCTTGCCGGTGCCGGCGCGCTCGGCCGCGGTGGAGTCGGAGATCGCGGTAATCCCACGTTCTCGGCTCGCGGCCGGCGCGTTGGTCGGACTCGCGTCGAAGTGGGCGATCAAGCGAGGCTCCTCAAAGCTGCGGGCTGGTCATTCTACGCAGCGTGCCCCCCTAGACACGGACAGTCCCGCTCGTTATATCGCCCAATCGGATGTACGGCAAGGGCTTGTCACATCGCTGCGCAACCAATCTTCCGCATACCGGTAGCGCAGTGTGCCCATTAGGCCGAAAAAGGTACCCCGGTGAGGCGTACCGAGGCTGTGCAAAGCCTGTGCTGACCTACTCGGTCGGGTGAGACGCCTGTGATGCCGCTCAGCGGGTCGCCGACGAGCGGACGAGGGTGCGGCGCGCTAGCGTTCGGGCACCGTTCGGTGGTGCCCAGGAGGTCGCTGATGCCCGTCCACCCGGAAGCCCAGGGATTGCTCGACGCGCTGGTCGCGCTCGGCCAGGCACCCATGGAGGAGCAGACGGTGCCGGCCGCGCGGCTCGCCACGGAAGGCTTCCTCGCGCTGCAGGGCGACCCCGTGCCGGTGGCCTCGGTGGTCAACCGCACGGTGCCCGGCCCGGCCGGCGAGATCCCGGTGCGGGTGTACACACCGGCCGGCACGGGTCCGCTGCCGGTGGTGCTGTTCTTCCACGGCGGTGGCTGGGTGATCGGCGACCTGGAGGTCGTGGACCGGCCGTGCCGCCAGCTGGCCGCCGCCGCCGGCGCGATCGTGGTCTCGGTGGACTACCGGCTCGCCCCGGAGCACCGCTACCCGGCGGCCTTCGACGACTGCTACGCCGCCACCGCCTGGGTGGCCGAGCACGGCGCCGAGATCGGCGCGGACCCCGCCCGGCTCGCGGTCGCCGGGGACAGCGCCGGCGGCAACCTGGCCGCCGCCGTGTCGCTCGCCGCCCGGGACCGCGGCGGCCCGGCGATCGCCGCCCAGCTGCTCATCTACCCGGTGACCGACTTCAACTTCGGCACCCCGTCCTACACGGAGAACGCCGAGGGCTACATCCTGACCAAGGCGGCCATGGTCTGGTTCTGGGCGCACTACCTGGGCGCGCAGGACCTGGACAAGGACCCCTACGCCTGCCCGGCGCGCGCGGACAGCCTGACCGGCCTGCCCGCCGCCTACGTGGCGACCAGCGAGTTCGACCCGCTCCGCGACGAGGGCGAGGCCTACGCCGCCCGGCTGGAGCAGGCCGGCGTACCGGTCACCGCCAAGCGGTTCGACGGCATGCTGCACGGCTTCCTCTGGATGCTGGCGGCGATCCCGAGCTCGGGTGGTGTGCTGGACGACATGGTCGCGGTGCTGCGCAAAGCCTGGTCCTGACCCCGGCAAGCCGCGCCGAGCTGGGCAGACGCGCCTCGGCACCGCGGATTTCGGTGGTCCGGACCGCCCCCCGACGTCCTACAGTTGCCTGTCGGTGCGTTCGCAATGGGGGGAACCGGGATGAGCATCTCGTCAGTGCCCAGCACGCTGGCCGCGTCCGCCGTGGCCAAGGCCGGTCGCCGGCTGGTCTGGGTGCTGGTCCTGCTGTACGTGATCAACTACCTGGACCGGGTCAACGTCGGTTTCGCCGCGCTGCGGATGAACGCGGACATCGGGCTCAGCTCGACCGCCTACGGGCTCGGCGCCGGCCTGTTCTTCGTCGGCTACTTCCTGTTCGAGGTGCCCAGCAACCTGATCATGCACCGGGTCGGCGCCAAGGTCTGGATGGCCCGGATCATGATCTCCTGGGGCGTGCTGGCCTGCGCGATGGCGTTCGTCCAGGGCCCGGTCAGCTTCTACGTGCTGCGGGTGCTGCTCGGGGTGGCCGAGGCCGGCTTCTTCCCCGGCATCGTGCTGTACCTGACCTACTGGTTCCCCCGCGCCCAGCGCGCCAAGGTGATGTCGCTCTTCATGCTCGGGGTGCCGCTCGCCTCGGTGTTCGGCGCGCCGATCTCCACGCTGCTGATCGCGCACGGCGCCGGCTGGCTCGGCTTCGCCGAGGGCTGGCGGACGATGTTCTTCGTCGAGGGGCTGCCGGCGATCCTGATGGGGTTCGCCGCGCTGGTCCTGATGCCGAGCCGCCCCGCGAACGCCCGCTGGCTGAGCCCCGAGCAGGCCGAGGCGCTGACCGCCACGATCGACGCCGAGGACGCCCAGCACGTGCCGGAGGAGCTCTGTGTGCTGGCCAGCCTGCGCCACCCCAGGGTGGTCTCGCTGGCGGCGGTGTACTTCGGCATCGTGTTCGGGCTCTACGGACTGGGATTCTTCCTGCCGCAGATCGTCTCGGGGCTGCAGGCGCAGTTCGGCGTCAAGTTCTCCATCGTGCAGATCGGCCTGGTCACCGCGATCCCGTACGCCTTCGGGGCGGTGGTGATGATCCTCAACGCCCGGCACTCGGACCGTACCGGCGAGCGCGTCTGGCACACCGCGATCCCCGCGTTCGTCGGCGCCGCCGGGGTGGCCATCGCGCTGTACCTCGGTACGCCCACGCTCGCGGTGGCCGCGCTGTCGGTGTGCACGGCCGGGGTACTCGCCGCCATCCCCGTGTTCTGGCAGCTGCCGTCGGCGTTCCTCGGTGGCGCCGGCGCGGCGGCCGGCATCGCACTGATCAACTCGTTCGGCAACCTGAGCGGCTTCGTCGGCCCGTTCGTCACCGGCGCGCTGAACACCGCGACCGGCAGCTTCCGCGCCGGCATGTGGGTGATCGCGCTGGCGATGGCGGCCGCCGGGGTGATCGCGCTCGGGGTGGGCCGCCGGATCGCCGCCGAGCGGGCGGACTCGGCGGACTCAGCAGCCGGTTCGGCGGACTCAGCGGCGGGCTGACGGTGTCGAGGGGCTGAGGTGTCCGGCCGAGGGGACGCTGCTCAGGGACCGGTGGCGTCCAGCCGGTCCGGGCCGTCCTGCTGGGCTGGCGCCCCGCCGGCCATCGCGGCCACCAGGTCGGCCCTGGCCCGCGCCACCCGGGACCGGATGGTGCCCACCGGGCAGCCGCACACCGCGGCGGCGTCGGCGTAGCTGAGGTCCAGCATCTGGGTCAGCACGAACGCCTCCCGCCGGTCCTCGTCCAACCCGAGCACCAGCTCGCGCAGCAGCACCCGCTCGTCGATCCCGGGCATCGACGGGGTGTGCTCGGGCAGCAGCTCCCAGTCCGGCTCAGCGCCCGTGCGGGGCCGGCGGACGGCGCTGCGCACGTGGTCGGCGGCGGCCCGGCGGGCGATCGAGAGCAGCCACGTGCGCGCCGAGGAGCGCCCGGCGAACCCGGGCAGCGAGCGCAGCGCCCGCAGGTACGTGTCCTGGGCCAGGTCATCGGCCTCGCGCGCGCCGACCAGGTTGGTCAGGAAGCGGTGCACATCGCGCTGGGTGGCCCGGATGAACGCCACCGTCGCGTCGGCATCGCCGCGGGCGCCGGCCAGCGCGGATCGAGTGATCTCGTCATCGCGGGCACCGCCGGTCACAGCAGGAGCCTACCGATCGGTTCCGGAGGACCTGTCGGGGAACCGTCCGGGCGAGCCCGACGACTATCTCAGGTATGACGTGTGCGGACTGTCGTGAGGCGCTGTCGGCCCGGCTGGACGACGAGGAGCTGCCGGACGAGCGGGCCGGGGTGGATGTCCACCTCGCCGGCTGCGCCGACTGCCGTCGCTACGCCGAACGGGCCGCGCACGTCACCCGGCTGGCCAGGACCGGGCTGGTCGAGCCGGTACCCGACCTCGT
This sequence comes from Pseudonocardia sp., assembly GCA_036272155.1. GTDB lineage: Bacteria > Actinomycetota > Actinomycetes > Mycobacteriales > Pseudonocardiaceae > Pseudonocardia. The sequence continues at coordinate 26,045 of DATAZG010000063.1, read as the reverse complement.
CGGCGCGGTGCGGCACGCGGTGCCCGCGCCGCCCCGGATCCGCCGGGAGGCCGTGCTGCGGGTGCTGCTCGCCGTGATCGGCGTCGGACAGCTCGGGTTGGCCACCAGCGACGTGCTGGCGGCGACCGGCGAGCAGTCCGCCGGCGACGGCATGAGCGGCGCGTCGCTGACCCACTTCTCGCACGAGAGCTCCGCCTGGAACCTCGCCCTCGCCGTGGGCTTTCTCTGCGTGGCCGTCCGCCCGGCCCGCACCCGGGGCATGTTGCCGCTGGTCGGCGCCTTCGTCGGGGTGCTCGCCGCCCTCAGTGCCGTCGACCTGGCGCTGCACCGGGTGGCCGGCTCCCGGCTGCTGTCGCACGGCCTGGTGGTGCTCGGGCTCCTCGTGCTGGTTGGCCTGGCCCGAGGGGCGGCGGCACCGTCCGGCGGTAGCCCGCACGCGCTCGGTGAGCCGTCCGCCGAGGATCCCGGGGGTGACCCGGTGGGCGGTCCGGCCCACCGGCCCGCGTCGGCGGCCTAGCACCGGGCCGCCTCGCCCGCCTACAGGCATGCGCTGATCGCGGTGGCGTTCCCCGAGCGGGCTGTGCCTGGCGGCGGCGGCGATGATCGGAGTGGCACGATCGCCCGGTGACAGGGAACGGGCCGGCGCCGGTCGCCGTGGTCGGCATCGGGGCGGACGGGTGGGCCGGGCTCGCCCCGGCGGCGCGCCGGGCGGTGCTCGGCGCCGAGGTCGTGCTGGGCAGCCGGCGCCAGCTGGAGCTGTTGGACGTGGTGGACCCGGACGCCGGACCGGGTGTGTCGGACGCCTCGGGCGGGTCGGACGTTTCGGGCGCCGGTCGGGGCGCGGAGCGGGTGGAGTGGCCGAGTCCGCTGGTCGCGGGCCTGCCGGCCCTGTTCGAGCGGCTCGCCGGTCGCCGGGTCTGCGCGCTGGCCAGTGGTGACCCGATGTTCTTCGGCCTCGGGTCCACGCTCAGCCGGGTGCTCGGGCCGGACCGGATCGAGGTGTACCCGCACCCGTCCTCGGTGTCGCTGGCCTGCGCCCGGCTGCGCTGGCCGGTGCAGGAGGTGACCGTGCTCAGCGCGGTCGGGCGCCCGCTGGACCGGCTGCGCGCCTGGGTGGCCGACGGGCGGCGGATCCTGGTGCTCACCGCGTCGGCCGAGGGCCCCGGCCAGGTTGCCGAAGTGCTCACCGAGCTGGGCTACCCGGACAGCGCGGTCACCGTGCTCGAACAGCTCGGCGGGCCGGCCGAACGGGTCCGGAGCGGCCGCGCCGGCGACTGGCGCGAGCCGCCCGGGGACCCGCTCGCGGTGGTCGCCGTGCACTGCGTCGCGGGCGCCGCCACGGTCGGCCTGCCGCTGGTGCCGGGGCTGCCGGACGAGGCGTTCGAGCACGACGGCCAGCTCACCAAGCGGGAGGTCCGGGCGGTCACGCTGGCCCGGCTGGCCCCGCTGCCCGGCCAGCTGCTCTGGGACGTCGGCGCGGGCTCGGGCAGCATCGCCATCGAGTGGCTGCGGGCCGAGCAGTCCGCCACGGCGGTCGCGGTCGAGCGGGACCCGGTGCGGGCCGCCCGGATCGGCCGGAACGCGGCCGCGCTCGGGGTGCCGGCGCTGCGGGTGGTCATCGGCGCCGTGCCGGACGCGCTCGCCGGGCTGGACCCGCCCAGCACCGTCTTCGTCGGCGGCGGGGTCACCGTGGAGGGGGTGCTGCCGGCGTGCTGGGCGGCGTTGCGGCCCGGCGGTCGGCTGGTGGCGAACGCGGTGACCGTGCAGGCCGAGGGCGTGTTGGCCGACTGGTACGGACGGCTCGGCGGATCGCTGACCCGGCTGCAGATCCAGCGGGCCGCGCCGGTCGGCGGCTTCACCGGCTGGCGCCCGGCGATGCCGGTGACCCAGTGGGCGGTCGACAAACCCCGCTGAGCGGTAGCGGGGTCGGGCTCGGCGCCACCTCGGTTTCGGCTCGGCCACGCCGGCCGCGCAACGCGGCGGGCTTACCAGGCGACCCGGCCCGTGCGGTCGAAGAAGCCGCCTGTCGGGCCGTCCGGGCCGATCGTGGCCAGCTCGACGATCGCGTCCGTGCCCTGCTCGACGGTCTGCGGGCCGGAGTGGCCGTTGAGGTCGGTCGCGGTGTAGCCCGGGTCGACGGCGTTCACCCGGAACTCCGGCAGCGCCTTCGCGTACTGCGACGTGATCATGTTGAGCGCGGACTTCGAGGACGGGTAGGTCAGCGAGTGGATCCGCGACTCGACCCGCGCCGGGTCCGAGGAGACCGCCAGCGAGCCCAGCCCGCTGGACACCATCACCACCCTGGCGTTCGCCGCCTTGCGCAGCAGCGGCAGGAACGCCCTGGTCACCCGCACCGGGCCGAGCACGTTCGTCTCGTAGCAGGCGCGCAGCTCGTCGGGCCCCGTTTCGGACACCTCCACGCGGGGCCCGACTATGCCGGCGTTGTTCACCAGCACGTCCAGCCGCCCGTGCCGCCGCTCGACCTCCTCGGCGGCGGCCCGGACGGACCCGTCGGAGGTCACGTCCAGCACCACCAGCTCCGCGGCCAGCCCGTCCGCCACCAGCGTGGCCACGGCCTCGGCGCCGCGCGCCGCGTCCCGGGAGCCGATCAGCACGGTCCAGCCCAGGGTGGCCAGCCGGCGGGCGGCTGTCCGGCCGAGCCCCTTGTTCGCGCCGGTGATCAATGCGTATGTCGTGTCTGTCATGACCCCACCGTGGCGCCGCCCGGTCCGGCCGCCCAGGACCGGTGCATCCGGGGTCCGCCCGTACCAGGCTGAGGCCACCCGGCAGGGAGGGACCAGCTGTACCAGGATCCGCGGCCGTGCAGCGGGCATGCTGGAGCTGTGAACCGCGACGAGTTCGGTGACCTCCTGCGCGAGTGGCGGGAGCGCCTCACCCCGGCCGACGTCGGGCTGGCCGCCGGGGCGCGCCGGCGGACCCCGGGGCTGCGCCGCGAGGAGGTCGCCCAGCTGGCCGGCATCTCCGTCGACTACCTGGCCCGGCTGGAGCAGGCCCGGGGCGCGCGGCCGTCCGACAGCGTGGTCGCCGCGCTGGCCAGGGCGCTGCGGCTGACGTCGACCGAACGCGACCACCTGTTCCACCTGGCCGGCGTGAGCCCACCGGGCCCGGGCCGGATCAGCACCGCGGTCCGGCCGAGCGTGCTGCGGCTGATGGACCGGTTCACCGACCTGCCGGCGCTGCTGATTAGCGCCCAGCTCGACGTGCTGGCTTGGAACCCGATGGCCGCCGCCCTGATCGGGGACTTCTCCGCGATCCTGCCGGCCGAGCGCAACGTCGCATGGCAGCGGTTCGTGATCGGGGGCGGCCGGGTGCGATCGGCGCCGGGCGAGCAGGAGAAGCTCGACCGGGCACTGGTAGCGACCCTGCGGGACGTGGTGGCCCGCTATCCGGACGATCCCGCCCCGCGCTGGTTGATCGCCCAGCTCCGGGCCAGGTCGACCGAGTTCGCGGAGCTGTGGGAGCTGCGGCAGCTGGAGGCCCTGCACCCGTACCGCAAGCGTTTCCTCCACCCGGAGATCGGCCAGCTCGAGCTGGACTGCGACTCGCTGCACGTGCCGGGGGAGGACCAGACCCTGATCGTCTACTCGGCGAGCGAGGGCAGCCACGAGGCCGAGGCACTCGCCCTGCTCCGGGTCCTCGGCACCCAGCGGCTGTCCACACCGAGCGGCTGACTGCCGATCGGGTTCGGTCGAAGCGCCCAATCTCCACATCGCCACAAACCATCGATAGTGGAGTAGGTCGGTCATCTCGATCGTGCCGCCGGCGGAGGTTCATCACTTTTTCTGTGCCGTCGCTGAGTATTGAATGAGGCTGAGTATTAAATAGCCACTCATGAATTGTCGACCGATGCTTCTCACGGATGTGTGCTGGCTCACGGCTCGAGGATGTTTGACTGGCGAGGGCGGTGTCCGCGCTCTGTGGGGTGCCTGACAGTTGTTCAGGTGCGGACTTGACTCTCCCTGATATCTAGGTAAGGCTTGCCTTGGTTCGAGTCGGAACGGGTATCCGCGTAGAGGTTGAGCGTTGGACAACCGGCACGGACTCGAAGGTCCGACCGCGCCAATGCTGGCGATGTGGACGCGAATCCCTGGGGATTTGAGCAGCAATTTTCAGGAAGCCGTACTGTTCCTGAAGATTCCGGTGCGGGTGTCGTGAGAGTCGCGCCGCGCGTAGGGCGATGAATTGTCCGGTGCACCCAATGTCAACGAAAGCCGCGGCCGTGACGGAGAAGCAACAACAAGACTTCGCGCCCAGCGAGGAGAACTTCGAGTGGGTCCATGCGATCGCGAGTGGCCACTGGGCCAGCCAGGCGATGAGGGCCGCGGTGCAGCTCTCGCTGCCCGAGCATCTCGCCGAGAGTCGGCTGACCGCGGCGGAGGTGGCCGAGCGGGAGGGGAGTGATCCCGACGCCACATTTCGGCTGATGCGTGCCTGCGTTGCCCTTCGCCTGCTCATAGCCGACAACCTGGGCCGATTCTATGGCACGCCCATGTTGGCGGCTCTGCGTGGCGATATCCCCGGCTCACTGCGCGGGTATGTCCTGGACGTGACGATGCCGAGCCAGTGTTTGGCGTTCACCACGCTCACCGAGACCGTTCTCCAGGGTCGCTGTCCCAGCGAGGCCACTCCAGGATCTGACTTCTCGACTCACCCGCGCGGGCGCCCCGGGGAGCGGGAGTTTCCCGAGGGCTCGGGGAGCTTCACCAATACCTCGCTCGGTGATATCGCTATGTTGGTCGAAACCGCGCGCGTGGATGTGGCGGTCGGTGTGGGTGGGGCGAGCGGCAGCCTGTTGTATCTGCTGATGGAGAAGGACCCGACCATTCGGGGGATCGTTCTCGAGCGGCCCGACCTGCTCGCGCCGGCGGTGGCCGAGCGCGATTCCCGAGGCCTCGGGAATCGCGTCGATGTCGTCGGCGGTGACTTCGCCGAGGTCCTGCCGCCGGCCGACCTGTACCTGCTCACGTTCGCCCTGCGCGGGTGGGACGACGAGACATGCGTGTGGATCCTGCGCCGCTGTCGCGAGGCGATGTACCCCGGTGGCCGGGTTGCGGTGGTCGAACTGATCGTCGGGGAGATCACCGACCCCGGTCCAGCGGCGTTGCTGGATCTGAACCGGCTGGCCACCGCCCCGGGCCGCGAACGCTCACTGGCCGAGTACGACGCGCTGTTCCGCGCCGCCGGCCTGCGTCGCACCTCGCTGGTCTCGGCAAGCCAGCCGCTCTACAGCGTCATCGAGGCGACGGCGTCCTGATCGCGCCTGTGGGCCCCGCGCCGAGAGGGTTCAGGGATCTTCCAAGGTATGTATACTTCTATAGGTAAATGCGTGGAGGTCTAGTCGAAGCTGAGGAGTCCGGATGCCGGTCCGGTTGCTGCCCGCGCCTGGTCGTGCACCGATGGCGGTCTGGATCAGCGTCCTCGCGCTGATGTCGGCCATCGCGCCGCTCGCGACCGACATGTATCTGCCGACCTTTCCCCGGCTTGCCGCCGAGTTGGGGACGTCTGCGTCCGGCGTCCAGCTCACGCTGACCGCGTTCCTGGTGGGGTTGGCGGTCGGGCAGCTCGCGTTCGGGCCGCTGTCCGACCGCTGGGGGCGGCGTCGTCCGCTGTTGGCCGGTACCGCCGCCTGTGCGCTGGCCACACTGGCCTGCGCTGTCGCTCCCGATGTGTGGACGTTCGTCGCGGCCCGGTTCGTGATGGGGTTCGCCGGCGGGGCCGGGGTGGTACTCAGCCTGGCGGTGGTGGTCGATCGGAGCACCGGTGACCGGGCCGCTCGGCTGCTCTCGGTGATGATGGCCATCCAGGGACTCGCGCCGATCGCGGCCCCACTGCTCGGTGGCGCCCTGGCTGTTGTGGTCGGTTGGCGGGGCATCTTCTGGGTGCTGACCGGTCTGACCTCGGTGATGTTCCTGGGGGTGCTGGCGGCGATTCCGGAGACCTTGTCGGAGGAGCGTCGGGGGGCCGGGGGCATCGCCTCGATGGCGCGCGATCTGGGGTCGGTCCTGGGTCGCCGCCGCTACGTCGGCTACGCGCTGAGCTTCGGGCTGGCCTTCGCGGCGCTGTTCGCCTATATCTCCGGCTCTCCGTTTGTGCTGCAGGGAGTCATCGGCCTGTCCCAGACCCAGTTCACCCTCACCTTTGCGGTCAACGCCGTCGGGCTGAGCGTGGCGAGCCTGCTCAACGTGCGACTCCTGCGCCGGTTCAGCCCGCGCGGGTTGGCACTCGGCGGCCAGATCGCGCTGGTCACCTGCTCGGCGGCGTTGCTGCTCGTGGTGCTGGCCGGAGCGCCGCGCTGGCCCGTCCTGGCGCTGCTGTTCGCCGCCGTGTTCAGCGTCGGCTTTGTCCTGGGCAACGGCTCCGCGCTGGCGATCAGGGAGGTGCCTGATACGGCTGGTACCGGGTCGGCGCTGCTCGGGGTGCTGCAGTACGGGCTCGGAGCGGCGGTGTCGCCACTGGTGGGAGCCAACCCGACGACCATGGCCGTGCTCATGCTCGGCGCCGGCGCGCTCGCCCTCGGGTCGTACACACTGCTGACCCGGGAGCCGGGGCGCCGCACTGTCACTGGTGCCGATAGATCTCGGTGATCTTTGCGGCGGTGGCGGCGACGTCCCGACCGAACCGCTCGGGCTGATGCCCTTCGACAGCCACGAGCGCGACGAGGCCGATCGGCTGATCGTCACCGCCGCGGACCGGGGCGCCTACCGCGGTGATCCCCGCGACGATCTCGCTGCGTGACACCGCGTATCCGTCCCGCCGTATCGCGGCGGAGACGCGGCGCAGCGCCGGCCACGCGGCCTCGTCAGCGATCCGACGTTGCTCCGTTTCGGGCAAGCACGCGAGGAAGGCGCGTCCCAGTCCTTCTTGCAGTTCAATGCGGCGACCGATCGGATAGCTGACCGACAACACTCCGGGCGGACTCAACACGACCACCGGGGCGAGGTGGTCATCCTGTCTCATGTGTAGCAGCACCGTGCAGGATGTCCGGGCCATCAGCTCGTGAAGATGTTCGGTAGCGACCCTCGGCAGGGCGAGCCGCTCCTCGGCCAGGCGTCCCAACCGCGGCAGTGCCGCGCCGAGGTCGTAGAAGCCGGTCGGCGTGTGCCGCCTGACCAGGCCCGCCTTCTCCAGGGAGGCAAGGAGACGTCCGAGGATTCGACGGTCCAGGCCTGTCAGCTCGACCAGGTCCACATGCCGCTGAGGTCCGTGCTCGGCCAGTGCGAAGAACGCGGCCATGGCCCGGTCGACCGACTGGGACGTGTTGGTGTTGCCCCTTCTGGTCGGCGGGCCAGGCTCCCGCCCGGGAGCGGACTGGGGTGTGTCGCTCATACCCGTACTCCTCACGGTCGAGCGCGCGTCGCATGTTAAGGAGCGATAATAGCCCCCCAAGATTGAATTGGTCTCGGATCTGAGATGGCTGCCGGCAAGCGGGTGAGGTCGATGGCCTGGGGCTTGACCTGCCAGGCGCGCCCAGCGTATCAATTCATGGGCAATAATCACCGCCTGCTAGGCGATTATCGCACGGAGCAAAGATGCCTGACTGCGAGAGGTTTCGACTTCGCTCATTCCTCGATGAGCTGATGGCGGCCGACGAGCTGCTCCGGATCACGGAGCCGGTTGATCTGATCGAGGTCGGTGCACATCTCGAGGGCAACCCTCGGGCCGTCCTGTTCGAGCGGGTCGGGCCGGAGGAGGCTGGCCTGGTCGGCAACGTGATGGGCAGTCGACCGCGGCTGGCGATGGCCCTGGGCGTCGAGCCGCACCAGGTCATGCACGAGGTCGCGCGGCGAGCGGCTGCCCCGATCCGGCCGGTCCGGGTCCGCTCACACGAAGCGCCCGTCCACGATGTTGTGTTGCGGGACGATGAGATCGACCTGACGAGGCTGCCGATTCATGTGCAGCACGCCGGCGACGGTGCTCCCTTCATCTCGGCTGCGCTGGATTTCAGCGCCAAGCAGACCCCGGGAGCGTTCAACGTCGGTTGCCGGCGGCTGATGCTCCGAGGTCCGAGGGAGACGGGAGTCGATCTCAACTCACCCAGTGACCTCAGAGCTCAACTCGAAGCGGCGCGAGCGGATGGTCGGCGGCTCCCCGTTGCCTTCGCAATCGGGTCGCACCCCTGTGACTACGTGGCGGCAACTCTGTTCTCCGGGGCCGAGGACGAACTGGCGCTGCTGGGCGGGCTGCGGGGGGCCGCGCTGCCGGTCGTGGCCGCGGTCAGCCAGGACGGCCTCGTGGTGCCGGCGGACGCGGAGTTGGTCCTCGAGGGCTACATCGACGGCGGCGAGATGCGACGCGAGGGGCCGTACGGCGAGTTCCTCGGCTACCTCGGAGCGACCAAGCTCAACCCGGTCTTTCACGTGACAGCGGTGACCCACCGGCGGGACGCGCTGTTCCAGACGGCGACCATCTCCGGACGGGATCTCGCGCGAACCGATACCGCCCAGCTCGTCGCACTGGCCACCGAGGTCAACATCTGGAACGTGCTGCGCGGTGCCGTGCGCAAACCCGTCGCGGTGTACGCCCCACCGGCCTCGGGCGGTATGTACAACGTGCGGATAGCACTGCGCCAGCAGTACCCGGGAGAGGCGCGAAACGCGATTGCCGCGGCATTCGGCAGCAAGGCCGATGTCAAGAACGTCTTCGTCGTCGACGACGACATCGACGTCATGTCCGACAGCCAGATGGAGTGGGCGCTGGCCACCCGGTTCCAGGCAGCGCGGGACTCGGTGATCGGCACCGGCTTTCGCGCCGTCCCGATCGATCCCTCGCTGGCTGGTCAGCGGACAGGTGACAAGGCCGGGTTCGACTTGACCCGCCCGTTCGGCGAGGCAGCCATCGCGCGATGGCAGGTGGCCATGGCGCCGCCAGCGACTACCAATGGCCGGGGAAACGCGAGCGGCGTTGTGGCTGCCTTACAGGACGGGCCTTTGACCTACCTGGAGCTGATGACCGCATGCGGCAGTCGCGACGGGCGTGACATCGCACGGGACCTCATCAGCGCATCGGCGGCGGGAGCGGTCATCCTGCGGGAGGACGGTCGCTATGCACGGGGGTGACGTCCCCGGCACCCTCGTCGCGGCCGCCAGACGGTACCCCCAACGCGAGGCCGCGGTGGGCGGTTACGAACGGCTGACCTACACAACCCTGCTCGAGCGGGTGTCGCGACTGGCCGCCGGCCTCCGAGGTGTCGAGCCGCGGCACGCCCGGCCGGTCGCCGTGCTTTCCGACAACAGCCTGGCGTACCTCGAGCTCTATTACGCGGTGGTGGCGGCCGGCGCGATCCTGGTGCCACTCAATACTCGGCTCGCCCCGACCGAGCTCGCCGGAATACTCCGTGATGCCGACGTTCGGTCCATGTTTGTCGGGCCCGGTTTGGAACAGCGAGCCGCGGAGATCAACGCTCGGTACCCGATTCGCGTGATTTCCATGCCAGGAGCGAGCGAGCAGTCGATCTCGGTGCATTACGCCGATCTCCTGGCGGCCGGCCCGGGCAAGTTCGCGGACTGCGCCCCGGACGACATCGCGTATCTCTACTACACCAGCGGCACCTCAGGGCGGCCAAAGGGAGTTCCGCTCACTCATCGGAACGTCCTCTCCAATGCGCTCAGTACCGCCGCCGCGGTGGGCATCACCGAGCGCGACGTGTGGCTCCATGCGGGACCGATGTTCCACCTGGCCGACGCGTGGGCGGTATGGGCGCTCACCTGGCTCGGCGGTCGGCATGTGTTGGAGCGGTTCAAGGCCGAGCGCACCGTCGCGACGATCGAACGCGAACGCATCACGTTGACGCTGCTGGTGCCCACCGCGGTGGAGTTGCTCGCGGACGCCGCGGCAGCCGCCGCAACCCGCCTGCCGGGACTCAGAGGCCTGCTCTACGGCGGAGCGCCCGCATCGCGGCGTGTGCTGGAGAAGGTGCGCGACAACCTCGATGCACCTCTGGTGCACACCTACGGCTCGACCGAGACCGCGGGCACGCTGAGCGTCCTGCCCGCCCCCGAGCACGGTGCTGGTCCCGGCGCGGCCCTGGGCAGTTGTGTGGGCCGGGAGACCCCGCTCGTCGAGATCAAAGTGGGTGACGGCGAGGGGCGGGAGATCGGCCACGGGGAGGTCGGCGAGATCCTGGTGCGGGGGCCGATGGTGACCGCCGGCTATCTCGGACACGAGGAGCTGAGCCGCGCTGCCCTGGCCGGCGGGTTCTACCGCACCGGCGACCTGGGCTACCGGGACGAGAACGGCGCTCTGTGGCTCGTCGGACGCGGCACAGACATGATCATCACCGGCGGGGAGAACGTCTACCCCGGGGAGATTGAGCGGGTCCTCCTCGGTATGGACCAGATAGCGGAAGTCGCCGTGGTCGGAATTGCCCATCCGAGGTGGACCGAAGAGGTAACGGCATTTGTCGTGCTCAGGCCTGGAGCCCAACTGTCATTGGGTGAGCTTCGCGCGCACGCGGGCCGGTATCTGGGCGGTTACAAGATCCCTCGAACCATGCGCATAGTCGATGAATTGTCGAAGAACGGTGCCGGGAAAGTGGACCGGGCGGCACTGCGCGGAGGCGAATTGCCATTCGAAGGGGAGAGTGTCAGCTGATGGGTACCAGCACACCCGAAGGTTTCCTCAACCAGGTCAGTCATCTGGAACGTGTGGAGTTCGAGCTCTCTCCATCAGGTATCGGTCTGCTTACCCTGTCGCGGCCGGAACGCCTGAACGCTTTCGATCTCCAGATGCTGTCCGAGATCCGCTCGGTCATCTGGCGGGCAAATTTCGATCCGGCGATCAAGGCTCTCGTGATCACCGGGGCTGGTCGAGGGTTCTGCTCGGGTCGCGACATCATCGCCCTGCAGTACGAGAACGGGCTGCCGACACCTCAGTACCGCGCCTATGTGCGGGCGAACCACGAGGCCTTCGACGACCTGGAGGCGCTCGAGAAACCGGTCATCGCCGCGATCAACGGTGTGTGCGCGGGAGGAGGGGTGGAACTGGCCGTCGCCTGCGAGCTGCGAGTGGCGGCACGGTCGGCCCAGTTCCTGCTCCCGGAGACACAACTGGGAGTGATTCCGGCCTCCGGCGCCTGCTCCCGCATGATTCAGATGATCGGTATAGGTCGGCTCAAAGAGCTCGTCCTCACCGGTGACCCCATTGATGCGACCGAGGCGTGGCGGATAGGTCTCGTCAACGAGGTCACCGAAGACGGCGATGTCGTGGCGCGGGCGATCGACTATGCCGAGCGAATTCTGCGGCGAGCACCACAGGCCGTCGGCATGGCAAAACATATCATCAATGCTTGCCAGAGCGTCGACATGGAAACCGGTCGACTGCTCGAGCGACTAGGGCAGTCGGTGCTCATCCGTACCGATGATGCCCAGGACGGCATGTCCGCTTTTGTGGAGAAACGCCGTGCCCGGTTCGACGGAAGCTGACCGGTACGGAACTTCGACAGGGAGCGCGCCGCCATGAGTGCAGATCACACCCGTCGGCTGATTGTCGCGGTCACCGGCGCGAGCGGAGCGCCCTATGCGGTCCATATCTTGAAGTTGCTGCACTCATCGCCGGGCTACGAGGCGCATCTCGTCATCTCTAGCGCCGGTGCGGTCACCTTGCGCCACGAGACACGGCTGAAACCGAACGACCTTTCCGCACTGGCCGCGGTCACCTACCGGAACAGCGATATCGGCGCGGCGATCGCCTCCGGGTCGTTCCCGACGGGTGGCATGATCGTCGCGCCCTGCTCGATCAGGACGCTCGCCGCGGTCGCGAACTGCGACAACAGCACACTCATCGCCCGCGCGGCCGATGTCTGCCTCAAGGAAGGGCGCCCCCTGCTGCTGATGGTCCGGGAAACGCCCCTGCACAAGGGGCATCTCCGGCTCATGGCAGAGGCGGCGGACGCCGGCGCGATCATCGCACCCCCCGTTCCCGCGTTCTACGCGCAGCCGAGGACCATTGCGGACCTTGTCGACCACACCGCTCGGCGAATGCTGCAGCGCCTTGGTGTGTCCACTCTCGCGCCAGAACCCTGGTCGGGCCTTCGCAACAACGGAGCCACCTGTACCCCGGACGGGGGCCCACAGTTGCTCCACGGCAGGCGGAAAGAGGGTAGCGATGAGCCCGGCCGATCGTAGACAACGGAAGTCGGTGGGTGCTCCCGCCGTTGGCGCCGCGCAGTTGCTTGCGAGTCTCGACAACTCGAAGTTCACTCGGCGCCACGGACTCATCTACTCGATCGTGATGGTCGGGCACCTCTGTGACGGTTTTGATGTCAGCCTGACCGGTTACATCATCCCCAGCATAATTGTCACCTTCGGCCTGACGAACTCACAGGCCGGCCTCTTCGGGTCGAGCGTGTCACTCGGCATGCTGATCGGATCATTGTCGATCGGATTTCTGGCCGATCATGCCGGCCGGAGGCTGGCGTTCCTCATCGGAATCGGAATCTACTCCGGACTCTCCATCGCGCTCACCCTGGCCTGGAACTTCGACTCACTTGTGTGGCTGCGCGTGATACAGGGGATCGGTCTCGGGGCCGAGGCGCCGCTGGTGTTCACCTATCTGTCGGAGTTCATGCCGGCGCGGTTTCGGGGCCAGCTGGTGTCGACCAGTGTCTTCGGCTGGACCTTCGCATCCGCGATCGCCGCACTGTTGGCCCTGCTCCTGCTGCCAGGTTACGGCTGGCGGGCGATGTTCCTCGTCGGGGGGATCTTCGGTCTGCTGGTGGTGGTTCTCGCCGCGTTGGCCCTGCCGCAGTCGGTCCGCTACCTGCTCTCCCGAGGCCGCCTCGTCGAAGCCACGTCTGTTTCGCGCTGGCTGTCCAGCACACCACTCGAATCGGCAGTGTCCAGCTCCGCGGTTGTCGCAGAGGTTGAGGTAGCCGTGTTGCGCCGATCAGCCTTGGACATAGTGCGTGGCAAGTACCTCAGGTACACCCTGCCCATCTGGGCGATGCAGTTCGTCGCCGGTTGTGCCTTCTTCGGTCTCGGTTCGTGGCTGCCATCCATCTTCATCGGGATGGGCATCAAGCTGACAAATTCGTTGGTCTACGTCCTGATAATCGCGACGGCCGGAGCGTTCGGCAACGTGGCGAGCGGATTCCTTCTCGACAGGTTCGGCCGTCGGAACACCCTCACTTCGTTCTTTCTGATATCGGGCGTACTCATGTTCGTGTGGAGTGCGGTCACCTCCACCGCCGCCCTTCTCTGTGTCGGCGCACTCGCCTACTTCTTCTCCACCGGAGCGGGCGGCGGCGCGCTGTACACCTACACCAGCGAGTTGTATCCCACCTACGCCCGAGGAGTCGGCACCGCCTGGGCAGCCAGTTGGCAACGTATCGGCGGAATTGTGGCGCCGGCGGGCTTGGGGCTCGTGCTCGGGAAGGCGACCTCGAGCACCGGCTTCTTCCTGCTGATCGGGACGGGTTTGCTCGCCGGAGCCGTCATCGCGTGGTTCGGCTGCTTCGAGACCCGCGGCCGGACCTTGGAGGAGATAGCGTCATCCCTGACCTGACGGACTCCCGAGGCGGTACTCGTCGTCGGTGACGTGCTCGCCCCAGTAGACGTCGTTACAGTCGTCGTCGGCCTCCTGGATGGCCAGATGGGTCATGAAGATGCCGGGTGCGGCACCGTGCCAGTGCCATTCGCCGGGCAGGGTGACGATGGTGTCGCCGGCCTGGAAATCCTCCACCGGGTGTCCTCGCTGCTGTACGCGGCCCCGACCTTCCATGACGTGCAGGATCTGCCCGAGCGGGTGCCGATGCCACGCGGTGCGTGCGCCGGGGCTGAAATGGACGCGCGCGACGCGGAGCCGCGACGGTGGGGCGGCGCTGGCGATCGGGTCGATCCAGACGGTGCCGGTGAACCGCTCCGCCGGCGGCGACTGGCTCTCGGGTCCGGTCCTGATGACATGCATGAGCTGCCCTTCCGGCGCGGTGCCGCCACCAGCCCACCATCAGCCGGCACAGCGCCAATGCTGGTTAGTGGCGGACGCGACTGTTGGTCGAAGCGGCGAGGATGCCGACGGCGACGGGGACGAGCAGGGTGAGGAACACGGCCTTGTAGTCGAGGCCGAGCGCGACGAGAACGGTGCCGGCGGCGGCGCCACCGATGGCGCCGATCCGGGCGATGCCGGTGGCCCAGCTGGTCCCGGTCGCGCGCATCGCGGTGGGGTAGAAGGCGGCGGCGAGTACGGGGAAGGCCACGGCGAGCGAGTTGGTGAAGATGCCCAGCACGAAGATCAACGTGCCGATCGCGAGCACGGACCGAGGTGCGGCCGCGATGGCGACGAGCATGCCGCCGGCACAGATCGTGCTGACGATGATGGTGCGGTGCATGCCGGCCTTGTCCATCACGAAGCCGATGGCGATGTTGCCGACCGTGCCGCCGAACTGGAGCAGGAACCCGATCGTCGCCACCTGGATGAGGCTGAACCCGACGTCGCTCATGAGGATCGGCAGCCAGCTGTTCATCAGATAGACCGTGAAGAACGCGGCGAGGAAGCCGGCCCAGACGGTGACTGTGCCGAGGCGGTAGCGCGGGCTGAGGAGCGCACGCACCGGAGCGCCCCCGCCGGTGTGGTCCTCGGCGAGGACGAACCGGGCCGCGCCACTGCCGCCGCTGACGCAGCCGGGCTCGATCTGGTTCAGCACCGCGGCGAGCTCGCCCGCGCGCCCGCCACGGCGGGCGAGGAACTTCGGTGACTCGGGTAACGCGAGGAACACCACGCCGGCGAAGGCGATCGGCAGGGCGCCGCCGGCGACCAGGGCCAGGCGCCAGCTGGCCGAGGCGATCAGGAAGCTGGTCAGGTACCCGCCCACCGCCGCGCCGAGGGTGAAGCCGCAGTACATGAAGGTCATCATCACGCCGCGCCGTGCTCGCGGGGCGTACTCGGCGACCAGGGTCGCGGCATTGGGCATGGAGGCGCCCAACCCGAGGCCCGTCAGTACCCGCAGCGTGGAGAACGACGCCACTCCGGACGTGAGCGCCGATGCCGCGCTGAGCAGGCCGAAGAAGATCAGTGAGAGCAGGATGATCCGCTGCCGGCCGAAGTGGTCGGCGAGCGGGCCGGCGATCAGTGAGCCGAGCGCGAGGCCGATGAGACCGCTGGTCACGACCGGGCCCAGGTCGGCCTTGGTGATGCCCCAGTCGGCGATGAGGGCCGGGCCGAGGTAGCCGGACATCGTGGTGTCGATCCCGTCGACGATCAGCACGCCGAAACAGATCAGCAGTACGCGGCGTTGGAAGCGGCCGACTCCGTTGCGATCGATGATCTGCTCGACGTCGAGGACAGCGGGTGCGGACATCGTCGTCCTCCTCCTGTGGGCTGACGGTCTAGGCGAGGACAGCGGCGGCGGGCACGATGCGTTGCTCGATGGCGCCGAAGACGCTGCGCCCGTCCCGGTCCACGGCATCGATGTGCACGACGTCGTCGAACCGGAGCCACGGGGTAAGAGGGGCGCCGTGTTGGAGCTCCTCGGCGACGCGGGCCTCGGCGATGCACCCGTAGCCGGCCGTCTCCGCTTCGTTGGAGATGGCGCCGGCCCCGATGATCGTGCCCGCACTGAGCCGGCGGGTCCGCGCGGCGTGGGCGATGAGCCGCGGGTAGGTGAAGAACATGTCCTGGGCCGCATCCGCGTCACCCAGCCGCACGCCGTTGACACTCGAGCGCACCCGCAGGTGGAACCGTTCACCGTCCCAGGCATCCCCGAGGGCCCACGGTGGCACGGCGACGGGGGAGAAGGAGCTGGTCGGTTTTGCCTGGAGGAACCCGAAACCCTTCGGGAGCTCGGTC
This sequence comes from Pseudonocardia sp., assembly GCA_036272155.1. Lineage (GTDB taxonomy): Bacteria > Actinomycetota > Actinomycetes > Mycobacteriales > Pseudonocardiaceae > Pseudonocardia. The sequence goes on along the minus strand of DATAZG010000063.1, from coordinate 10,244 downwards.
CTGGTGAGCGACCGCAGCGTGTAGTCGTTGAGCAGCATGACCAGCTTGATGTGGGCTGCCGCATGCTCGGCGCGGGTGCCCAATGGCACATCGTCCACGACGACCGCGATCTCGGGTTCGTAGTCGATGCCGTCCTCCTCGTCCGGCAGCGGCATCGGCTCGAGCGGTCCCACGAAGGAGTCGGACACCCCTTGGTACATGATCGGTTCGGTCTGGTAGTTCGGCGGCATCGCCGCGCCGCGCGCTTTCCTCGCCTTCTCCATGTGGCGCAGGTAGACGGAACCGTCGAGGAACTGGGGGCTACGCGGTAGTGGGCTGGCCAGCTCGCCGAGGTCGAGAGGTCGCGCGCCGGGGAGCTCACCGGCCGCGAGCCGGACGGCCACCTGGCGCAGCCGCGGTTCGGCGCGTGCCCAGCCCTCGAGTGCCTCGATCAGCGTCCCCGCGATCTCCGGCACGGGCACGGCCGTACGCAGCTGGTCGTCGACGACAACGAGAACACCGTCGCGCCCGCCGTCGCGCAGACTGCCGAGTTTCACAGGGCCCTCCGTTGGTTGGCTGATGGCCGACTCTCCGTGTCCCGAACCGGCGGATCAACCGGGAAGTCCGTTTATCGGACGCTGGCTGGGCTGCGGCTCGGCGTGAGGCTTGATGACCTGATCAGCCGCTTGTGCCTCGAAGACCGTGTGTTCATTATGCGGACATGAGTGCCGACAAGACCGGATCCCTTCGCCGCGCGATGGCGATCATGCGGGTGCTGGCCAACACCGGCGGCCGAGGGGCCGGCCTGACCGATATCGCGCGTCAGGCCCATCTGCCCCATCCCACGGCGCACCGGCTGCTCGCCCAGATGGTCGAGGAGGGGATGATCCGCCGGAGCGAGGGCGACCGCCGGTACGCGCTCGGGCAGCTGGCGTTCGAGCTGGGGCTCGCGGCGGCCCAGCACTTCGATGTCAGTCAGGTGTACCGCCCGATCGTCACCCAGCTCGCCCGCGAGAGCGGGGACACCGCCTACCTGATCGTGCGCAGCGGGTCGGAGGCCGTGTGCATCGACCGGCGCCAGGGGGCCTCGCCGATCCGGGTCATCACGCTGAAGATCGGTAGCCGCCGCCCGCTGGGGGTGGGGGCCGGCGGGTTGGCGATCATGGCGGCGCTGCCGGACGACGAGTTCGAGGACGTCGTTCGCGCCGTCGGCCCCGACCTCGACTCGGGCTGGGGCACCTCGGAGCCCGAGTTACGCGAGCTGGTCGGCCGGATCCGCCAGGACGGCTACACCCTCATCCACAACCGGGTCTTCCAAGGCGTCAGTGCACTGGGGCAGCCGATCCGGGACTCGTACGGCCGACCGATCGCGGCGGTCAGCGTGGCGACCGTCAACCAGCGGCTGCCGCCATCGCGGGTGGGTGAGCTCAACGAGCACCTTCGACGCGCGGTGCGCGCGGCCGAGACCACGATCGCGGCGGCGGCGCTGTCCGAGGCCGGTGCATCCGGCGTCATGTCACGTCCGGTGCGCTGAGGAAGCCCTCCATGATCGACACCAGCGCGAGAGGGGCCTCATCCATGGCGTAGTGGCCGGCATCCGGAAGCTCGCGCACCTCGGCGTGGGTGAACCATTGCGCCCAGGTCTGGCGCATCACGTCGGCGTTCAGGTCGGGATCGCGGCCACCCACCACCGCGAGTGCCGGCACCCGGCTCCCGACGACGTGTTCGTGCAGGTCATCGCCCGACCAGCGGGGCAGGTACGCGGCGAACGCGTCGCGCGCCGAGAGGTCCAGCGAGCGTTGGACCATGGCGTCGAGCCATCGGCCGGGCAACTGACCGCCCGTCGAGTGGTCGAGGATCGCCCTCCGGACCGCCGGGTCGTCGGCGGCCCGAGCGAAATGGGCGGCCGTTGCGGGATCGAACCCGGTGCCCGAGGCCGGGACCGGTGAGATTCCGACGATGCGACGGACTCGCTCGGCGGCCAGACCCGCGACCAGTTGGGCGGCCTTGCCCCCCATCGAATGGCCGACGACGCTGAACCGGTCCCAGCCGAGGTGGTCCGCCAGCGCGACGGTGTCGCCGGCGATCTCCGCCGTGCTGTACTCGCCCTGGGTCAGCCGCGCCTCACCGTAGCCGCGCAGGTCGGGGACGGCGTAGGTGAACGACTCCGTGTCGAGGTACGGCGTGACCGCCTGGAACGTGGTCCGGTCGGCGAACCAACCGTGGATCATGACGACCCGCACGTCCCCCGAACCGTGCAGGTCGAACGGAAGAACGACCGGTCCCATCTGGCTCCCTCCGCCACCGTCACCGGGCACGCCGGGGCCGGGACCGCTGTGGCCCCTCCGCCGGCCGGAGCGGCGGCCCCGATGCCGCCCGGCGGTGTTCCTCAGCCTCGACCCGGCTGTCGGTTCAGACGTCCCAGGTGTCCACCCGACGGACACGGATGACCAAGTCGGCCGCACTCGGTTCGGGCATGGCGGAAGGCCCCGGGCGCCGCCGTTCTACCAGCTGGCGCCCGGGGCCCCCGGGTTCATCGGTTCAGCGGCGAGGCCGCTGCTCCGGTCAGAGCAGGCCGAGCTCGCGGACCGCGTCGCGCTCCTCGCCCAGCTCGGCGACCGAGGCGTCGATCCGCTGGCGGGAGAACTCGTCGATCTCCAGACCTTGCACGATCTGGTAGCGGCCGTCCGAACAGACCACCGGGAACGACGAGATCAGGCCCTCCGGCACGCCGTAGGAGCCGTCCGACGGGATGCCCATCGAGGTCCAGTCACCCTCGGGGGTGCCGTTGACCCAGTCGTAGATGTGGTCGATCGCCGCGTTCGCCGCCGAGGCGGCCGAGGAGGCACCGCGCGCCTCGATGATCGCCGCGCCGCGCTTGGCCACGGTGGGGATGAAGTTGTCGCGCAGCCAGTCCAGGTCGTTGACCGCCTCGACCGCGTTGCGGCCGCCGACCTCGGCGTGGAACAGGTCCGGGTACTGGGTGGCGGAGTGGTTGCCCCAGATGGTCAGCCGCTTGATCTCGGCGACCGGCACGCTCAGCTTGGTGGCCAGCTGGGAGATCGCGCGGTTGTGGTCCAGCCGGGTCATCGCGGTGAAGCGCTCGGCCGGCACGTCCGGGGCGTGCGCCTGGGCGATCAGCGCGTTGGTGTTCGCCGGGTTGCCGACCACCAGCACGCGCACGTCGTCGGCCGCGCCGGCGTTGATCGCCTCACCCTGGGGCTTGAAGATGCCGCCGTTGGCCGAGAGCAGGTCGCCCCGCTCCATGCCTTTGGTGCGCGGGCGGGCGCCGACCAGCAGCGCCACGTTCACGCCGTCGAAGGCGGTCTTGGCGTCGTCGGTGATGTCGATGGCGTTGAGCAGCGGGAACGCGCAGTCCTGCAGTTCCATCGCGGTGCCCTCGGCGGCCTTGACCGCCGGCGGGATCTCCAGCAGGCGCAGGTTGACCTGGGTATCCGGGCCGAGCAGCTGGCCAGAGGCGATCCGGAACAGCAGTGCGTAGCCGATCTGGCCCGCCGCACCGGTGACGGTGACGTTGACGGAGCGTGCCACAGGGAGATTCCTTCCGATCCGCGAGTTCCGGGTCCGCGACGGCTGCCAGGGCCTCGGGGCCCCGCTTCGCCGCGGTGACCGCAGAGTACCCAGGTCCGATCCGGCGCCGCGGGCGGTGGTGACCGGTATCTCCGGCGCGTCCCCTGACCGGATGGCCGGGGCGGCGCCGGGTGGGCCACGATGACCGGGTGCGGGTGCTGATCCTGGGCGGGACCGGAGAGGCCCGGCGCCTCGCCACGGCGCTGTGTGCGGAGTCCGCGGCTGGCCTCGCCGGGGCGTCGGGCGGCGGGCTGTCGGTGGTGTCCTCGCTGGCCGGGCGGGTGCGGGACCCCGTGCTGCCGCCGGGTGAGGTCCGGATCGGCGGCTTCGGCGGCGTACCGGGGCTGCGCGACTACCTGCGCGCCGAGTCGATCACCGCCGTGGTGGACGCCACCCACCCGTTCGCGGCCACCATGAGCGCCTCGGCCGCCACCGCGAGCGCCGGGCTGGGCATCCCGCTGCTGGTGCTGCGCCGCCCCGGCTGGACGCGGGGCGAGGGCGACCGCTGGCACCGGGTGCCGACGCTGGCCGCCGCCGCCGACGCACTGCCCGGGCTGGGCCGGCGGGTGTTCCTGAGCACCGGGCGGGGTGGGCTCGCCGCGTTCGCCGGGCTCGACGAGCACTGGTTCCTGGTCCGCTCGGTCGACCCGCCTGAGCCACCCGGGCCGCGCCGGATGCACAGCCTGCTGGCCAGGGGCCCGTTCACGCTCGAGGGGGAGCGGGCGCTGCTGCGCGAGCACCGGATCGACGTGCTGGTCACCAAGGACAGCGGCGGCGAGCAGACCGGGGCGAAGCTGGTCGCGGCCCGGGAGCTGGGCATCCCGGTGGTGATCCAGTCCAGGCCGGAGGTACCGGCCGGGGTGCCGGTGTGCGACACGGTGGCCGGGGCGCTGCGCTGGCTGGCCGCCAGGCCGGGGTTCTTGCCCGAATGAGGTAGGGCAGGCCCCAGTGCGGGGGTGGGGTTCGGCGCGCGCCGGTGGGGTGGTTTGCCCGATCGCGGCCGCGCCCGGGCCTGAGCACGATCGGTGACCATGAGCTCCCGAGCGCTGGTCGTCATCGTCACCGGGTCCGCCGCGGCGATCGGGCTGCCGGACTACCTCGCCGAGCTCGGCCAGGCCCTCGACCACCCGCTCACCGTGCTGCTCACCGAGACCGCCGAACGGTTCGTCGACCCCGAGGTGGCCAGCTGGTTCGCCGACGAGGTGCTTACCTGCGACACCCCGGGCCTCGACCCCGTCGAGCTGGCGCACACCGCGGGCGGTCTGGTGGTGCTGCCCGCCTCCGGGCACACCCTGGCCTGCGCGGCGCTCGGGCTGATGGGCACGCCGGCCGCCGCCGCACTGGCCGAGGCGCCCACCCCGAGCCTGTACTTCCCGGCCATGAGCGGCGTCGTCTGGGGCCGGGCCGCGATCCGCCGGCACGTCGCCGACCTGCGTCAACAGGGTGACACCGTGGTCGAACCCCGGGCGGCCGACGTGCCCGGGGGCGGACCGGCCGTGCTGCCGCCCACACCCGTCGAGGTGGCCGCGACCGTGCTCGACTTCCTGGCCGACGTCGTGGCCGAGGTCGTGGGCGAGGTCGTGGGCGAGGTCGTGGGCGAGGCCGTGGCCGATCTCCCTACCGGTTTCCCGGTCGTCGAGGTGAAGGGGGCGGAGGCCCGGTCACTCCACGGGTGAGGCGATCGCGTTCACCGCGGCGGCGGCCAGGGCGCTGCCACCCCGGCGGCCGTGCACGACCAGGTACTCCAGCCCGCCCGGGTGCTCGGCCAGCGCCCGCTTCGACTCCGCCGCGCCGATGAACCCCACCGGCACGCCCAGCACGGCGGCCGGCGCCGGCGCGCCCGCGTCGATCAGCTCGAGCAGCCGGAACAGCGCGGTCGGCGCGTTGCCGATGGCCACCACCGCGCCGGCCAGCCGGTCCGCCCACAGGTCCACCGCCGCCGCGGTGCGCGTGGTGCCCAACCGGGCGGCCAGCTCGGGCAGCCCCGGTTCGCCGAGCAGGCAGAGCACCTCGTTGCCGGCCGGCAGCCGGCGGCGGGTGACCCCGGACGCCACCATGTTGGTGTCGCACAGCACCGGGGCACCTGCCTCCAGCGCGGCCCGGCCCTTCGCCACGACGCCGGGGGAGAAGCCCAGGTCGGACGGCAGGTCGGTCATGCCGCAGGTGTGGATCATGCGGACGGCGACCGTGGCCACGTCGGCCGGCAGCCCGGCCAGGTCGGCCTCGGCCCGGATCGTGGCGAACGAGCGCCGGTAGATCTCGGCGGCGTCGCGGACGTAGTCGTACTCCGGCATGGAGGCACCGTAGGCGGGCGGCGCCGTGGCTAGTCTGGCGGCATGGTCGGCGCCGTGCGTGACACCTATCCGGCGGTGCTCGGGGCGGCCGCCGCCGAGGCGCCGGACCGCGTGTTCCTGCACTGCGCGTCGGAACGGGCGGCCCGGGACACGGTGACGTACGCCGAGCTGGAGCGGCGCGGCCGGCAGGTGGCGGCGGGGCTGCTCGCCCGCGGCATCGGCCCCGGCGACCGGATCGCGGTGGCGGCGGCCAACCAGGCGGAGTGGCTGGAGCTGTTCTTCGGCGCGGCCCGGATCGGCGTCGTCGTGGTCACCCTGAACGTCCGGTACCGGGCCGCCGAGCTGGAGTACATGCTCAACCAGGCCCAGGTGCGGCTCGTGGTCACCGCCGCGCGGGCCGGCGAGGTCGACCTGGAGGCGTTCTACCCGGGGTTCCGGTCCGCCGTGCCGACCGTCGAGCACGTGCTCTACCTGGGCGGCACCGGCGCGGGCGAGCCGTACTCCGCGCTGCTCGAGGCGCCCGACCCGGGCCCGGACCTCGACCGGCGGGCCGCCGCCGTGGCCCCCGCCGACCCCGCCGTGATCCTGTACACCTCGGGCACCACCGGCCGCCCGAAGGGCGCGGTGCTCACGCACGCCAGTCTGCTCGGCGCCGGTCGCGCACAGGCCGCCCGGGTGTCCGCCGGCCCGGACGACGTGTACGTCAGCGCGATGCCGCTGAACCACGTCGGCGGCCTGACCTGCACGGTGACCACCGCGCTCGTCGGGCGGTCCACGGTGGTGCTGCCGCGCGCATTCTCCCCGGCCACGGCCCTGCGCGACATCACGGAGCACCGCGCCACCGCGTTCGCCGGCGTGCCGACGATGTGGACCCTGGCGCTCGGCCACGAGTCGTTCCGGGACGCGGACACCAGCTCGGTGCGCACCGGCGTGGTCGGTGGCGCGAACGCCGACCCGGCGCTGTGCGCGGCGATCGGCAAGGGGTTCCCGGGCATCCGGCTGTTCAACCTGTACGGGCTGTCCGAGGTCTCCGGCGCCTGCGTGATGTCCGGCCCTGACGACGACCCGGACACCGTCGCGCGCACCCTGGGCACCCCGCTGGACGGCGTGCGGACCCGGGTGGTGGACACCGGGGGAGCCGACGTGCCACCCGGCGGTGAGGGCGAGCTGCTGGTCGCCGGGCCGGGCACCGCCGCCGGCTACTGGGGCCTGCCGGAGGCGACCGCCGAGGTGTTCCTGCCCGGCGGCTGGGTGGCCACCGGCGACATCGTCACCGCCGAGCCGGACGGCCACCTCGTCATCCGGGGCCGGCGCAAGGAGATGTTCCTGCAGGGCGGCTACAACGTGTACCCGGTCGAGGTCGAGAACGTGCTGACCGCCCACCCCGGCGTGGCCATGGCCGCCGGTATCGGGGTGCCGGACCGGGTGCTCGGCGAGGTCGGCCGGTACTACGTGCAGCTCCGGCCGGGCCCGCGAGTCGGCGCCGAGGAGCTGACCGCGTTCTGCGCCGAGCGACTCGCCGACTACAAGGTGCCCCGGCAGATCGAGCTGGTCGACGAGCTGCCGGTCACCCCCACCGGCAAGGTCGCCAAGGCGGCGCTGCGGGACCGGTACCTCACCACCACCGAGGCCGCCACCGAGGCCGTCACCGAGTAGGCCGCCGCGCTCAGGACCCGGCGGCGGCGATCCGCAGCAGGTCACGGGCCGGGCCGGCGGGCACCGGGCCACCCGCCCACACGCCGCGCAGCGTGCGGCGCAGGGCCAGGCCACGCACCGCGACCTCGACCAGCCGCCCGGCCGCCAGGTCCTCCCGCACGGCCAGGTCGGACAGCACCGCGGCGCCCGCGCCGGCCAGCACCGCGCCCCGGATCGACGCCGTCGAGGAGAGCTCCAGCGCCGGCGGCACCGGCTCGACCCCGGCCGGCGGGACCTCGGCCAGCGCCGCCTCCAGGACCCGGCGGGTGCCCGAGCCGGCCTCCCTGGCGACCAGCGGGGTGGCGGCCAGCTCGGCCGGGTCCAGGGGCCGGGAGCGGCGCGCCCACCGGTGCCCCGGCGCCACCACCAGCACCAACGTGTCCGTGCCGACCGGCTGGGCGGTCAACCCGACCGGCACGTCCGGGCCTTCGATGAACCCCATCCCGGCCTCACCGGAGAGCACCAGCGCCGCGACGCGCTCGGTGTTGTGCACCCCGAGCCGGACCGAGACCGGTGCACCGCCGGCTGCCGTCTGCTCCGCCCGCAGCGCCGCCAACCAGCCGGGCAGCAGGTACTCGGCGACGGTGAGGCTGGACGCCACGGTCAGGCGCGCGTCCCGCTGGCCGCGCAGCGCGGCGATCCCGGCGTCCAGTGCCTCGGCGGCGGTGAGCACCGTGGCGGCCCAGTCGGCCACGAGCGCACCGGACTCGGTCAGCCGGCTGCCCCGGGGCCCCCGGCTGACCACCGGCACCCCGATCAGCCGCTCCACGGTGCGGATCCGGGCGGACACCGCCTGCTGGGTCAGCCCCAGCTCGCGCCCGGCGGCGCCCAGGCTGCCTGTGCGCGCCACCGTGAGCAGCAGCTCCAGCGAGCTCAGGTCCGGGACGTGCGAGGACAGCGCCACGCACCGACCCTAGCCACAAGGTGGGTTTGTGGGGACCTCGAGCGCGGCCCCCTGCTGGAACCGGCGGAACGGGCCGAGCATCGATGTCATGACCTCAGGCGCCGCTTACGTCCCGCACCGCCCCTCGCTGAACCGGTCCGGCCCCGTCTGGCGTCGGCTCGCCCGGTTCGGGCCGGCCCGGGGCAGGTCCGGGCGGGCGAGCCTGCTGGCCCACTTCGGGCCGAACTGGTTCGCCTCGGTGATGGGGACCGGGATCGTGGCGAACGCGGCGGCCACCCTGCCGCTGAAGGTGCCCGGGCTGCGGGTGGCCGCCACCGTCGTGTGGTTGCTCGCCACGGTGCTGCTGCTCGGCCTGTGCGTGGCCGCCGTGCTCCACGTGGTGCGGTACCGCGCGACGGCCCGCGGGCACGCCGCCGACCCCGTGATGGCCCAGTTCTACGGGGCGCCGCCGATGGCACTGCTGACCGTCGGCACGGGCTGCCTGCTGTTCGGCCGCGACCTGTTCGGCGACGTGGCCATCGACCTCTCCTGGGCGCTCTGGTTCGCCGGCACGCTCGGTGGGCTGGCCTCGGCGGTGAGCGTCCCGTACCTGATGTTCACCCGGCACCGGCTGAATGGGGACTCCGTGTTCGGCGGCTGGCTGATGCCGGTTGTGCCGTCCATGGTGTCGGCCGCCAGCGGGGCACTGCTGGTCCCGTTCGCGCCGCCCGGCCAGCTCCGGCTGACCCTCCTGCTGTCCTGCTACGCGCTGTTCGGGCTCAGCCTGCTGCCCTCGGTCGTGATCACCACGCTGCTCTGGCACCGGCTGGCGATGCACCAGGTCGGTGCGGCCGCGCTGGTCCCCACGCTGTGGATCGTGCTCGGCTGGCTCGGGCAGTCGGTCACCGCCGCCAACGCACTCGGCGCCGTCGCGCATCTGGAGCTGCCGGCCCCGTACGCGGCGGGGTTCGAGGTGTTCGGGCTGGTCTACGGCCTGCCGGTGTTCGGGTTCGCGCTGCTCTGGGTGGCCCTCGCGGCGGCGGTCACGATCCACACCGCGCGCGCCGGGCTGCCGTTCTCGCTGACCTGGTGGTCGTTCACCTTCCCGGTCGGCACCGTGGTCACCGGGACCAGCGCGCTCGCGGCACACACCGGCGCGCACGTGCTCGCCGTCGCCGCCGGGCTCGGCTACCTGGGGCTGGTCGCCGCCTGGGGCACCGTCGCGGTGCGCACGGCCCGGGGTGCGCTGCGCGGCACGCTGTTCCCGGCGGCGCCCGCCGCTCCGGTCGGGTAGCCGGGGGCGGGCGCCGCACCGGCCGGCCACGCGTCCCGCGCCGACTGCCCTACGATGGGCGGAGTTTCAGCGCAGATACCGCGCCCGTCGTAGGCGCTTCACCACAGCTTCTGGGAGACCGCGTAATGCCGCAGATCAGCACGGCCGACTTCAAGGGCGGCATCAGCATCGACCTCCCGGACGGGCTGTTCAACGTCGTCACGTTCCAACACGTGAAGCCCGGCAAGGGCGGCGCGTTCGTGCGCACCAAGCTCAAGAACGTGCGCAACGGCGCCGTCGTGGACAAGACCTTCCGGGCCGGTGAGCGGGTCGAGCAGGCCATCATCGAGACCCGGGAACTGCAGTTCCTCTACAACGAGGGCGACACGTACGTCTTCATGGACCAGGAGAACTTCGAGCAGCTCGAGGTGCCGCTCGAGGTGGTCGAGGACATCGCCGACTACCTGCTCCCGGAGATGACGCCGGCGCTGCGCTTCTACGGCACCGAGATCGTCGGCGCGGCCCTGCC
>DATAZG010000062.1:0-26455 GCA_036272155.1 Pseudonocardia sp. | reverse complement strand
CCCCCCCCCGCCACTCACGGGTTCTGACCAGCGGGTTTACCGGCGCGGGGGTCAGGTGTTGAGGGCGGCGTGCAGGCGTTCGCGGAGCTCGGGGGCGAGTTGGCCGTCGCGGTCGCGTCGCGGCTCGGTGAGCAGCCCGGCCAGCAGGATCTCGACGCCCTGGGTGAGGGCGGCGCGCATAGCGGGGTCGTCGAGCTTGAGGCGGTCGGGGCGCAGCGCGAGCCCGATGACGCCGTTGCACGCCCCCCAGAGGAAGTGCGCGGTGTCCAACGGCAGCACGGGGCGCACCGAGCCGTCGCCGATGCCGTCCTCGATCACCCGGGCCAGCGCCTGGGTCATCCGGTCGACGCGCTCGGCCATGATCACCGCGACCGGGCTGTCGGCGGTCTCCTCGCTGACCCGGCCCTGCCGCAGCGCCACGACCCGGAACAGCTGCGGGGTCTCCAGGTAGAAGCGCAGGTAGGCGCCGGCGGCGTCGATCAGCTTGAGCGGCACGGGCAGCGCGGAGCCGTAGACGGTGAGCATGTGGCGTTCGTTGTGTTCGAGGGCGCGCTCGACCACGGCGAGGTGTAGGTCGTCCTTGCCGGCGAAATGCTGGTAGACGGTGGCGATGGCGACGTCGGCCGCCTCGGCGATCCGCACGATGGTGGCCGACTCGGGGTCGGCGGAGGCGAAGAACTCCTCGGCGGCGTCGAGGATCCGGGCCCGGGTGCGGGCCTTGCGCCGGTCCTGGCGCGGTGAGCTCTTCGGTTCAGCCGTTGTCATGCATCCCTCTTGCGGTCTGTCGTTCGTGTCCAGGGTAGGCGGCTAGCAGTCGTCGGACGCGGGAGGTGACCGCCGCCATCTAGCCAAGAAGAGCAGCATGCCGCTACATTACCAGAATCATATTCTTATTACAGATTCTCACTCTGATTCTTCGAGATCCAGGCTCAACAGGAGGTCCCGATGTCGAGCAGTCACCGGCTCGAGGAGTCGCTGTCGAGGCGGCGCACCGCGTCGCACCGCACGCCCACGACGGCGGACGTGGCCGGATTCCGGCACGCGCAGGGGCTGGGGTTCCAGTGCGCCCAGGCGGTCGCCGACGAGATGGCACCGGGCTGGACCGAGGGCCGCACCTGCCGCTGGATGATGGACTGGCTGCACGACCACGGCGTGCGCACCATGCTGCACAAGCCGATCGTGGCGATCGGGCCGCGCTCGCTGGCCCCGGACGACCAGTGGGGGCCGCCGCGCGGCGAGGGCGTCACGCTGGGCGAGGGCGACGTGGCGATTCTGGACTGCTCACCGGTCGTCGAGGGCTACACCGGCGACATCGCCTACACGGTCAGCGTCGGCCCGCACCCCGAGCTGGAACGGGCCCAGCACTTCCTGTCCGAGCTGCGGGAGCAGATCCCGGCCCGGTTCGCCGACCCGGAGACCGCGCGGAACGTGTTCGAGTGGGTCGACGAGCAGATCGGCGCCGCTGGCTACGAGAACGCCTGCCGCGGCTACCCGTCCCACATCCTCGGGCACCGCGTCTACCACCACGGCCGGTTCCTCAGCTCCTCCTCGTGGTTCCTGCCGGAGCGGCCGTTCGGCTGGCTCGCCAGCTGGCACGGGCCCGGTTTCCTGCTCACCACCGTGCGCCGACTCGTCTTCCCCGAGGTGCTCGGACCACTCCACCACGGCCCGAAGACCGGGGTCTGGGCGATCGAGCCACACATCCGGGTCGGCGCGTTCGGCGCCAAGTTCGAGGAGCTGCTGATCGTCGAACCCGACCGCGCCTACTGGCTCGACGACACCAGCCAGAAGCGCCTCACGATCCAGTCCTGACCACCCGACACCGACCTGACCACCCGACACCGACCGGGAGACACGCATGAGCACCGAACAGGTGGGCACGATCGTCGAGCTGTGGCGGTTCCCGGTGAAGTCCATGCTCGGCGAACGGGTCGAGGAGACGGTGGTGACCGGGACGGGTGTGGTCGGTGACCGCGGCTACGCCCTGATCGACCGCCAGACGGGCAAGGTCGCCAGCGCCAAGCACCCTCGCCTGTGGCCCGACCTGTTCGGCTGCCGGGCCCGCTACGTCGAACCGCCCCGGCTCGGCCGGCCGCTGCCGCCGGCGCGGATCGAGCTCGCCGACGGGACCGAGGTGGGCAGCGACGACCCGGACGTGGACTCGGTGCTGTCGCGGTTCTTCGGTCGCGAGGTGCACCTGGCGCGGCAGGCCCCCGCCGACTTCACGATCGACGAGTACCACCCCGACATCGAGCAGCTCAACCCCGCCGGCGAGCGGGACGTGCTGGTGGAGATGAAGCTGGGGTCGGCGCTGTTCGCGGCGCTGGGCTGGCCGTCGGCGGTGCCCGAGGGGTCGTTCTTCGACCTGTTCCCGCTCAGCATCCTCACCACCTCCACCCTCGCGCATCTCGTCGGCCTCGCACCGGGCAGCGACTTCGACCTACGGCGGTTCCGGATGAACCTGATCGTCGAGACGGCCACGCCGGGGTTCGCGGAGAACGGCTGGGTGGGCGGTGCGCTGCACGTCGGCGCCGGTGTGGAGCTCGCGGTGCCGCTGCCCACCCCGCGCTGCGTGATGACCACGCTGCCGCTGGAGGAGCTGCCGGCCGACCCCGGAGTGCTGCGCACGATCGTGCGGAACAACCGGCTCGACCTCGCCGGGGTCGGCAAGTACCCGTGCGCCGGCGCGTACGCCACCACCACCCAGGCCGGCACCATCCACACCGGCGACGCCGTCGCCCTGGCCGCCTGATGCCCCGCCCCGACGAAGGAGACGGAACCCGATGAGCCTGCAGGGTCGGATCGTGGAGCGTTTGCTGCATCTGCCTCCGCCGGTGACCCGCGCCGTAGCGATCACCCGGGACCAGCGGATCCCGACACCGGACGGGGTCGACCTGCTCGCCGACGTCTACCGACCACGCCGGATACCGGGGGCGCCCACGATCCTGATCCGCACCCCGTACGGGCGCCGAGGCATGGCCAGCCGGCTGATCTACCTCACCTTCGCCGAACGCGGCTACACCGTCGTGGTCGCCAGCTGCCGGGGCACCGACGGCGCGGGCGGCGTGTTCGACCCGTTCCTCGACGACCGCAAGGACGGGCTGGCGACCCTGGACTGGGTCGAGGAGCAGTCCTGGTGCACCGGCAAGATTCTCATGTTCGGCCCCAGCTACCTCGGCCACGTGCAGCTCGCGCTGGCCCCCGACGCCGGCGACCGGCTCACCGCACTCGTGCCGATGATCACTACCTCGGCGTTCGGCGACGTCTGGTCCTACGGCGGGTCCTTCGAGCTCGCCGCGTTGCTGGCCTGGACTGCCCGCATGGTCACCCAGGAACGCAGCGGCCCGCTCAAGGCCGACGTCCTGGAGTTACTGGGGGACCGGCGCGCCCGCGGTGCCATGACGCACCTGCCGCTCGCCGAGGCCGATAGCCTCGGCACCGGACGGCAGGTCGACTGGTTCCAGCGCTGGCTGGTCAGCAACCAACCCGGTGACCCGTACTGGGGGCCCGAACGCGAGCACCGGGACCGGATCGGCGAGATCACCGCCCCGACGCTGCTGTTCGGCGGCTGGCACGACGTGCTGCTGCTCGGCCAGCTCGACGACTACGCCGCGATGCGCGCCGCCGGCCGCAACCCCTATCTCACCATCGGGCCTTGGCTGCACGTCTCCTTCGACATGTTCGCCGAGGCGGTCCGCGAGTCGCTCGTCTGGTTCCGCGCCCACGTCACCGGCAACCACACCGCGCTGCGCCGGCAACCGGTGCGGCTCTACGTGCAGGGCGCCGACGAGTGGCGCGAGTACCCCGAATGGCCACCGCCCGGCACCGTCGAGCAGACCTGGCACCCGCAACCCCAGCGCGGGCTGGCGCCCACCGCGCCCGACGACGGCTCCGACCTGTTCCGCTACGACCCCACCGACCCCACCCCCAGCGTCGGCGGGCCGCTGCTCGACCCCAAGACCGGCGGCCGCAAGGACAACGCTCCGCTGGAAGCCAGGCCCGACGTGCTCACCTATACAAGCGACACCCTGCGCGAATACCTCGAGGTGATCGGCCCGGTGTCCGCGACTGTGCAGCTGCGCACCAGCACCGGTCAGGCCGACGTCTTCGTCCGGCTGTGCGATGTCGACGCGGACGGCCACTCGGTCAACGTGTGCGACGGCCTGCAACGCATCACGCCCGACACGCACCCCACCGACGGCGACGGCATCCACACCGTGCCAGTGCGGCTGTGGCCCACCGCCCACCGCTTCCGGGCCGGGCACCGGCTGCGCCTGCAGATCTCGGGCGGCTCCTTCCCCCGCTTCGCCCGCAACACCGGCACCGGCGAGCCGCTCGGCCGGGCCACCCGGCTCATCCCCACCGACCACGAGATCCTGCACACGACCGGCATCACCCTGCCGCTCAGCCGACCGACCGGTAATGAACGGTGATGACTGACAAATATAGCCCGAGAAAAGATATCCAATTGCTCTTGTAAAAATCTTGGATCCCATTTAACGCGTCATTCACGCCGAATACCGCACCGCCTCTCCGCATTCGTCGTTGAACGGTCCAGCCGAAACGGTAGGCAACTGGACCGCGTCAACGCACGAAAGGAACCACCCGCGTGATGAGGAAGCACATCCCATGAAAAGGATGACCGGCCGGTATTCCGGTCTGCTGCTGGCCGCGGCCGGTGTGGTCGCCCTCTTCGGCGCGTCGTTCACCGGCCCCGTCACCTCGGCGCCCGCGCCGCGGGCCCGGACCGTGCACACCGTCGCCGACCAGAGCGACGACCCGGACGACTCCGCCTCCGCCAGCCCCTCGGGGCACCCCGACAAGACCGAGCCGACACGCAGCGGTCTGCGCGGCATCGGCGGTCCGCTGCACACCGTGCTGAGCAACCCCGGGGCGGCAGTGGGCGGCCTCGCCAGCACCCTGAACCAGGTGGCGCTGTCCCCGAACCGGCAGATCGTGCAGAGCGCCGCCCAGACGGTGGGCGCGGGCCAGACCAGCGACTTCGAGCTGGCCTGCCCGGCCCCGTTCCAGGTCGTAAACGGCGGCGAGTCGAACAGCGGCAACACCGTCGTGCTCAGAAAGAACTATCCGGTGACCACCGCGACCAGCACGGCCTGGCACGTCCAGGTGCGCAACGAGGACGCCGGCGCCGCGACCTACCGGGTGTACGCCGACTGCATCAACGGCCTCACCCAGTACCAGCGCGCGTCGAACCTGAACGCGGAGGTCGACCCCGGGTCCGGCCGCGACGATGTGGTCGGGTGCCCGACCGGCACGCTCGCGCTGGGCGGCGGCTACTCGATCGAAACGCCCGACGAGTTCGCCCTCACGTCGTCACACGGCTACGGCACCCGCTGGTTCCTGGATTGGCGCAATATCAGCTCGTCGGTGGCAGGTGTCTCCACGTATGCGATATGCGCGGCGGGAGCTTCGGCATCGGAACAGGCCAACGTCGACGCCGGCAGCGCCGAATACCAGCGGGGGGAAGCCAATTGCGGCACCACCCAGGAAGGCCTCGCCGGCGGCTGGAAACTGCACAACCAGGATAAGTACATCATCGTCACGGACTCCTATCCCACCGGGACGGGCCAGGTGATCTACGCCCATAATCCGAACAGCGCCGCGAGTTGGCAGGTGGATGTGAACTGCGGAACGGTTCCGTAGGTCCGTAGCCCACCGAAGGCGCGGCGCCGGCCATCACGGCCGGCGCCGGCCCTCAGCCTGGGTAGTGGCGCGGGGTGAACACGACGCGCTGGCCGTCGCCGCGCTCGGCGATCCGGGTCTGCGAGGAGCCGACCAGCAGCAGGGTGCGCATGTCCACGTCGGCCGGGTCCAGGTCGGCGAGGCGGACCACGGTGACCCGCTCCCCGGCGCCGCCCACGTCCCGGCCGAGCACCACCGGAGTGTCCGGCGACCGGTGCTCCAGCAGCAGGTCACGGGCGGCGGCCACCTGCCAGGTGCGGGCGCGCGAGGCCGGGTTGTAGATCGCGATGACCAGGTCGGCAGTGGCCGCGGCGGTCAGCCGGGCGGCGATCACGTCCCACGGCTTGAGCCGGTCGGACAGCGACAGCACGCAGTAGTCGTGGCCGAGCGGCGCGCCGACCCGGCTGGCCACCGCCTGGGCCGCGGTCAGCCCGGGCAGCACCCGCACCGGGATGTCCTTCCAGCCCGGCTCGCAGGCCACCTCGAGGACCGCGGCGGCCATCGCGAACACCCCGGGGTCGCCGGAGGACACCACGGCCACCCGGGCGCCGCCCCTGGCCAGCTCCAGCGCGTAGGCGGCCCGCTCCGCCTCGACCCGGTTGTCCGAGGGGTGCCGGCGCTGCCGGGGGTTCGGCGGGACCCGGTCCAGGTACGGCCCGTAGCCGACCAGGTCGCTGACCTCGGACAGGGCCGCCTGCACCTGCGGCGTGAGCCAGTCCCGCCCGGCCGGGCCGAGGCCGACGACGAGCACCTCGCCGACCGCGGACCGCTCGGCGGTGGGCTGCTCGAAGGCCTGCTCGGCGGCGGACCGCTGCTCGCGCGCCATGGTGGAGGCCGCCAGCGGACTGGGCCGCAGTGCGAGCGCGAAGTACGGCACGCTCTCCGGGTCCACGTCGGCCAGCGGCGCGACCCGCTGCGCCTGCCCGCTGGCCCGCTCCACGTAATAGCTGTCGGCCAGCACGCCGGCCTGCTCGGCGGCCGCGCGCACCGCCGGGAAGGTGCGGCCCAGCTTCAGCACGGCGGCCGCGTCGGTGTCGGCCAGCCGGCGGGCCAGCTCTTCGGCGGGCAGCGTGCCGGGCAGCACGGTGAGCACCTCGTCCCGCTCCACCAGCGGCCGGCCCAGCGCGGCGGCGGCCGCCGCCATCGACGTCACGCCGGCCACCACCTCGGTCGGGTACCGGTGCGCCAACCGCTCGTGCAGGTGCATGAACGAGCCGTAGAAGAACGGGTCACCCTCGGCAAGCACCACGACGTCCCGGCCGGCGTCCAGGTGCGCGGCGAGCCGGGCCGAGGCGGCGGCGTAGAAGTCGTCCAGCGCGCCCCGGTAACCGCCCGGGTGGTCGGTGGTCTCCACGGTGATCGGGTAGACCAGCGGCTCCTCGATCTGGTCACCGCGCAGGTACGGTTCCGCGCAGCGGCGGGCGTTGCTGCGGCCGTGGCGCGCGGAGTGGTAGGCGATCACGTCGGCCGCGCCGATCAGCCGGGCGGCCTTGACGGTGACCAGCTCCGGGTCGCCCGGGCCGACGCCGACACCCCAGAGCCGGCCGCTCGCGCCTGGTGACGGCTCGTCCGGGCTGACGGAATCCGCGACTCGCCCTGACCGAATCCCCGACTCGCGGGAGTTGTGCGGCGTGGTCACAGGCCGGTTCCGGTCGAGGGGGTGCGGGCCTCGGCGGCGGCGGCGCGGACGGCGGCCAGGTCGGCGCCGAGGTAGCGGGGCTCGCCGTCGCGCAGCACGCGGTACCGGCCGTCCGGCTCGGCGACCACGTCGACCACCGGACCGGTGGGGCGGCCGCAGCGGCGCGCACAGCCGGACCAGTGCACCGGCAGCCGGGACTCCACGACCTCGTCGCCGTCCTCGGGCGGCACCGCGGTGCCGGCGGCGCGACCGGCGGCGACCGAGGCGTCGGCGCGCACGTCGGCCAGCGCCTGCGCGCAGCCGGGCCGGCCGGTGCAGGCGGACACCCCGAGCGACGGCGAGTGCGGGTCGAGCACCAGGCCGGCGCCGGCCAGCCGGCGCTCGGCCAGGCCGGTGCCCGGGGGCGGCAGGTCGGGCAGCACAACACCCCGCCACGGGGTCAGCAGGACCTCGCGCTCGGCCACCGCCGCGAGCACCTGACAGCGGGCCTGGGTCAGCTCACCGAGCGGCACGGACGCGGCCAGCGCCACCCGGCCGTCGGTCTGCTCGATCCGCCCCACCGGGCCGCGCGGGTCCCGCCCGGGCACGCTGATCGTGGGGCCGAATCCCGACCCGGTGCCCAGCTCCGTGCCCGACTCGGCGGCCAGCGCCTCGCGCAGGTCGAGGACCAGCTGCAACGGGCCGTCCGGCAGCTCGGTCAGCCGCCACACCCGCGCGTCCGCCCGGTGCCGCAGGAACGCGGTCGCGCTGGCCAGCAGCCCGGTGACCGCGGCTCGGACCGGCAGCCGCAGCCCGCTGTCCAGACCGCCGAGCAGCAGCGCGACCCGCTGGTCCGGCAGTGCCAGGGCGGCCACGTCGGCCCGCTGACCGGCCACGTCGCCCCGGCCGTCGTCCAGCGCGAACAGGAACCGGCCGGGCAGCGCGGCCAGCTCGGGGTCGGCACACAGCCGGCGGTCCAGCTCGGCGACCAGCGGGCGGACATCCAGCGCGCCCACCCCGTCGCGGCCGGACAGCGGCGAAGCCAGCACGTTGCGCGCCCGGTCGTGCGGCACCGAGGGCAGCAGCCCCTGGCCGGCCAGCCGGGTGGACAGCGCCACCTCGGCGCCCGGGGCGAGGCCGCGCAGCTGCAGGTTGCCCCGCGCGGTCAGCTCCAGCCGGCCGTTGCCGAGCTCGGCGGCCAGCCCGGCCAGCGAGACCAGTTTATCCCTGGTCAGGGCCCCACCGGGGATCCGGATCCGGGCCAGCCCGCCGTCCTGGGCCTGGTGTACCGCGACCGTCCCCGGGCAGCGGTCGACGCCGCGGCGCTGCATCGGGGTGCCCGAGGATGCTTCGTTGCGGTCGGTATGCGCTGTGACGAGGGACAGGGCCACCGTTCGATCGTAGACGGCGGGCCAGGGCGACCTAAGTGCCATACAGTGGCGGCACCGGCCCACGGCACCTCCGGTGCACCGCCTGGGCCGCTCGCGCATCCGCCGGCCCGGAGGGCTCACCTGTGATCCTGCTGCTGTCCACGTCCGACACCGACCTGCTCAGCGCACGCGCCAGCGACGGCGACTACCGGCTCGGCAACCCGGCGCGGCTGACCACGGAGGACCTTCCGGCGCTGGTCGACGGGGTGGACCTGGTCGTGGTGCGGCTACTCGGGGGGCGGCGGGCCTGGGAGGACGGGCTGGACGCGCTGCTGGCGGGGCCGCGGCCGGTGGTAGTGGTCGGCGGTGAGCAGGCGCCGGACGCCGAGCTGATGGAGTGCTCCACCGTGCCCGGCGGAGTCTGTGCCGAAGCACACAGCTACCTGGCCCAGGGCGGCCCGGCCAACCTCGGCGAGCTGGCCCGGTTCCTGTCCGACACGGTGCTGCTGACCGGGTTCGGCTTCGCGGCCCCCACACCGACGCCGGTCTGGGGCACGCTGGACCGGCCCGGTGCCGCCGAGCTGCCCGAGGACGCGCCGGTGGTCGGCGTGCTCTACTACCGCGCCCACCAGCTGGCCGGCAACACCGCGTTCGTGGACGCCCTGTGCGGCGCGATCGAGGCCAAGGGCGGGCGGCCGCTGCCGGTGTTCTGTGCCTCGCTGCGCACCGCGCCGGCCGAGCTGCTGGCCGGGCTGCGCCAGGTCGACGCGCTGGTGGTGACGGTGCTCGCGGCCGGTGGCGCCACCCCGGCCACCGCCGGCGCGGGCGGGGACGACGGCGCCTGGGACGTCGGCGCACTGGCCGCGCTCGACGTGCCGATCCTGCAGGGCCTGTGCCTGACCAGCTCGAAGTCCACCTGGGAGGAGTCCGACGACGGGCTCTCCCCGCTGGACGCCGCCACCCAGGTCGCCATCCCGGAGTTCGACGGGCGGCTGATCACCGTGCCGTTCTCGTTCAAGGAGGTCGACGAGGACGGGCTGACCGTCTACGTGGCCGACGGCGAGCGCGCCGCCCGGGTGGCCGGCATCGCGGTGCGGCACGCGAAGCTGCGGCACATCCCGCCGGCCGAGCGCCGGATCGTGCTGATGCTCTCGGCGTACCCGACCAAGCACTCCCGGATCGGCAACGCGGTCGGCCTGGACACCCCCGCCAGCGTGGTCACCCTGCTCGCCGCGATGCGGGACGCCGGCTACGACGTGGGCCCCTCCGACGGCCCGGACGCGCTACCCGGACTGGCCGCCCAGGACGGCGACGCGCTGGTGCACGCGCTGATCGCGGCCGGCGGGCAGGACCCGGACTGGCTGACCGAGGAGCAGATCACCGGCAACCCGGTGCGCATCTCCGCCGCCCGGTACCGGGCGTTCTTCGACACCCTGCCCGCCGAGCTGCGCGAGGGCGTCGAGCGGCACTGGGGCACGGCGCCCGGCGAGCTGTACGTGGACCGGTCGCGGGATCGGAACGGCGAGATCGTGCTGGCCGCCCTGCGCGCCGGCAACGTCGTGGTGATGGTGCAGCCGCCGCGCGGGTTCGGCGACAACCCCATCGCCATCTACCACGACCCCGACCTGCCGCCGACCCACCACTACCTGGCCGCCTACCGCTGGCTGGCCGACTCCGCCGAGCACGGCGGGTTCGGCGCGGACGCGGTGGTCCACGTCGGCAAGCACGGCAACCTGGAGTGGCTGCCCGGCAAGAACGCGGGAATGTCGGCGGCGTGCGGGCCGGACGCGGCGCTCGGCGACCTGCCGCTGGTCTACCCGTTCCTGGTCAACGACCCCGGCGAGGGCACCCAGGCCAAGCGCCGCGTACACGCCACCCTGGTCGACCACCTGATCCCGCCGATGGCCCGCGCGGAGAGCTACGGCGACATCGCCCGGCTGGAGCAGCTGCTCGACGAGCACGCCAACATCGCCGCCCTGGACCCGGCCAAGCTGCCCGCCATCCGCCAGCAGATCTGGACGCTGATGCAGGCCGCCAAGCTGGACCACGACCTCGGCGTCACCGACCGGCCGCACGACGCCGAGTTCGACGAGTTCATCCTGCACGTCGACGGCTGGCTGTGTGAGATCAAGGACGCGCAGATCCGCGACGGCCTGCACATCCTCGGCGCCGCCCCCACCGGCGAGGCCAGGGTGAACCTGGTGCTCGCGATGCTGCGGGCCCGCCAGCTCTGGGGCGGCGAGCGGGCGCTGCCCGGCCTGCGCGAGGCACTCGGGCTGCGCGAGGACTCCTCGGAGTCGCTGGCCCGCACCGACACGATCGAGCAGCAGGCGCACGACCTGGTCGCCGCCATGGAGGCACACGACTGGAACCCGGCCGCCGTCCCCGAAGTCACCGAGTCACTCGGCATCCCGACCCCCCTCACCCGCGAGTCGGGGATTCCGTCAGGGCGAGTCGCGGATTCCGTCAGCCCCACTGGAGCCGACCCCGCCGCCGACCCCGCCGCCGACCCCGCCGCCGTCGCCGACGTGCTCCGCTTCGCCGCCACCGAGGTCGTGCCCCGGCTGGCCCGCACCACCGACGAGGTCGGCAACGTGCTGCACGCGCTGGAGGGCGGCTACATCCCGGCCGGCCCGTCCGGCTCGCCGCTGCGCGGGCTGCTCAACGTGCTGCCGACGGGGCGCAACTTCTACGCCGTCGACCCGCGCGCGGTGCCCAGCCGGCTGGCCTGGGAGACCGGCTCGGCGATGGCCGACTCGCTGCTGGCCCGCTACCGCGCCGACCACGGCGACTGGCCGCGCTCGGTCGGCCTGTCCGCCTGGGGCACCAGCGCTATGCGCACCTCGGGCGACGACATCGCGGAGATCCTCGCGCTGCTCGGCGTGCGGCCGACCTGGGACGAGGCCTCCCGGCGCGTGAACGGCATCGAGCCTGTCCCGCTGGACGAGCTGGGCCGGCCGCGGATCGACGTCACGGTGCGCATCTCCGGGTTCTTCCGGGACGCGTTCCCGCACGTCGTGGGCCTGCTGGACGATGCGGTGCGGCTGGTCGCCGGCCTCGACGAGCCGGACGAGCAGAACTTCGTCCGCGCGCACGCCCAGGCCGACCTCGCTGAGCACGGTGACGAGCGGCGCGCCACGACGAGGATCTTCGGCTCGAAGCCCGGCGCGTACGGGGCCGGCATCCTACCGCTGCTGGAGAGCCGCAACTGGCGCGACGACGCCGACCTCGCCGAGGTCTACGCGACATGGGGCGGCTTCGCCTACGGGCGCGGACTGGACGGCCGGGCGGCGCGGTCGGACATGGAGTCGGCGTACCGGCGGATCGCGGTGGCCGCCAAGAACGTCGACACCCGCGAGCACGACATCGCCGACTCCGACGACTACTTCCAGTACCACGGCGGCATGATCGCCACGGTCCGCGCGCTGACCGGCAAGGCCCCGCAGGCCTACATCGGCGACTCCACCCGCCCCGACGCGGTGCGCACCCGCACGCTGTCCGAGGAGACGTCCCGGGTGTTCCGCGCCCGCGTGGTCAACCCGCGCTGGATCGCCGCGATGCGCCGGCACGGCTACAAGGGCGCGTTCGAGCTCGCCGCCACGGTGGACTACCTGTTCGGCTACGACGCCACCACGGGCGTGGTCGCGGACTGGATGTACGAGAAGCTGACCGAGGCGTACGTGCTCGACCCGGAGACGGCGAAGTTCCTCCAGGAGTCCAACCCGTGGGCCCGGCACGGCATCACCGAGCGCCTGCTCGAAGCCGTCGACCGCGGCCTCTGGGAGCACCCCGAGCCCGACACGCTGGCCGCCCTCCGCCAGGCCTACCTCGACACCGAAGCCGACCTGGAAGCCACCACCGAATAACCCGCGAGTCGGGGATTTTGTCAGGGTGAGTCGCGGATTCCGTCAGCGCGAGTCGCCGGATTCCGCGGGGCGAGCCGGGCCGGGCCGGCCGAGGCACAACGGGCCGGAGGGGAGACCGCGCCGTGCGCTATCCGGGCGGGAGCAGCGCGAGTCCCTCGAGGGCGGCCGCGGCGCGCAGTCGCCGGTCCAGCACCGCGAAACCGGAGCACTCCGGGACCACTTCGGTGACGGTCAGCGCCGAGGCGAGTTGGATCGCGGCATAGGCCTGCAGCGCATGGACCGCGAGCAGCCGAGCCGTCCGCTCCAAGATCACCGGCCGCACGGCGACCGGGGCGAACCCGGGGGAACCCTCGCCCGCACCGTGGTAATCGGCCTCGAACGCAGCGACCAGGATCGCCGCGTCCTCCGCGCTCAACTCGCCCATCCGCTGCTTGCGCCAGATCGCCGAGGGCACTTCAACCCGAGGTCGCGGTGCCGACGCCCCGGCCGACGACTCCGCCAGCAACCCGGCGCGTTCCAGCCGCTCGCGGATTCGAGCCGCCTCGCCGCCGGCCAGATCGGGATCGGTCGCGGCGTCGAGCACGCGGGTCACGAACTCGTTCATGCTGTACCCGCTGCTACCGGCGACGGCACGCACTCGATCGATCAGCTCGTCCGATGCGCGCCACGTCACCTGGGCCATGCATTCACGGCAGCAGGCATGCCTGCTACCGAGGAGCTGCTCGATGCACCCCGGCCCCGCTACCCGGCCGCCGGCGCCGGCCGGTGAGCTGGCGTGGCGCCGGCGGGTGCCGCCGCGAGCAGGCGGCGCACCGCGGTCGGGGTGTCGCCCAGGTGCTCGCGGACCATGCGGGTCAGGTGGGCCTGGTCGGCGAAACCGAGATCCGCCGCGAGAGTGGCCAGGCTGGGTTCGCCCTGGGCCAACCGGTCCACCGCGCGGCCCACCCGGACCCGGTTGCGGAACCGGGTCAGCGACACCCCGACCGTACGCGGGAACGCCCTGCTCAGCCGGTACGGCGAGACAGCGAGCAGCTCGGCGAGCGGGAACAGCCCGTCGGCCGAGGGGTGGCCGGCCAGGATCGCGGCCCGGGCGGCGGCAACCATGGCGGCGTCCGCATCCGCCGACCGCCCGCCGCCCGGCAGCGGGCCGCTGACCACCTGCCGGACCGCGCCGACCACCAGCGCGGTGAGCTGCTCGGCCACCGCGAAGTGGGCATCACCGGCGGCATCACCGGCGGCGCGCAGCGCCCGGCGATGGGCCAGCTCGAGGCCCGCGTCCACGTAGAACGCCGCCCGGGGCAGTGCGCCGTGCTCCCCGACGAGCTCCCGCCACAGCGCCGGCGCCACCCCGACCGAGGTGCACACGTCTCCCCCGGCCGGGTGCGCGAAGTGCTCCTCCTCCCGGGGCACCCCGAGGTAACCGACCGTCCGGTCCAGCTCGGCGACCCCGCTGCGCACCCGGCGGCGGAACCGACCGCACCGCACGAGCACCAGCCGGAAGCTGCCCGGCGACTCCAGCCCGGACCAACCCCGGCCGTGCCCGCCGCAGCGCACGTCGGTGACGGTGAACCCTCGGCCGGCGGTCAGCTCGGTGGAACTCAGCACGCCGGCACCGTACGACCGGCCCACGACAACTCCGGGCCGCCAGGAAGAACACCGGCCCAGACAGCGGCAAAGATCTTCAAGACCGGGCGGGACCACCGAGAGCAGGCTCTGGAGCATCGAACCAAACCGAACCGAACAAGCGGCACTGGAGGCCCCAACCATGACTGCCCTCGCACGACTCAGCACCGTCGTCCTCGACTGCGCCGACCCGGAGCCGCTGGCGGAGTTCTACCGCAAGGCCACCGGCTGGGAGGTGACCTACCGGGACGCGGACACGGTCCAGCTCGGCGACGGCGGCCCGGTCCAGCTCGGGGTGCAGCGGGTGGCCGACTACCGGGGACCCTGCTGGCCGGACCCGGCGAAGCACGCGCACCTGGACTTCACGGTGGCCGACCTTGCCGAGGCGGAGCGGGAGCTGCTCGCGCTCGGCGCGGCCCGCCCGGAGTTCCAGCCCGGCGCTGGGGACTGGGTGGTGCTCACCGATCCCGCCGGCCACCCGCTCTGCCTGATCCCGGACAGCTGATCCGGGGCAGCTGAGCGGGCGTCGGAGGGGGCGTCGCGGGATGTGGGAACATCGAGGGGACGGGCCACGGCGAGCGGGAAGAACGGGCAAGGGTGAGCAGCAAGATCGTCCTCGGTATCGAGACCTCGTGCGACGAGACCGGCGTGGGGTTGGTCCGGGACGGCGTGCTGCTCGGCGACGCGCTGGCCTCCTCGATGGACGAGCACGTCCGGTTCGGCGGGGTGGTGCCGGAGATCGCCGCCCGCGCGCACGTGTCCGCGCTGGTGCCGTGCGTGCGCGAGGCGATGGGCAAGGCCGGCGCGAAGCCGCGCGACATCGGCGCGATCGCGGTCACCGTCGGCCCCGGGCTGGCCACCGCCCTGCACGTCGGGGTGGCCGCGGCGAAGGCGTACGCGGCGGCGTGGGACGTGCCGCTGTACGGCGTGCACCACCTGGCCGGGCACGCGGCGGCCGACCTGCTCGAGCACGGTGACCTGCCGGCGCGCAGCGTGGTGCTGATCGTGTCCGGCGGGCACACCTCCCTGCTCGCGGTGCGTGACCTGGCCCGCGACGAGGTCGTGCACCTGAGCGACACGATCGACGACGCGGCCGGTGAGGCCTTCGACAAGGTGGCCCGGCTCCTGGGGCTGCCCTACCCCGGCGGCCCGTCGATCGACCGGGCGGCCCGGGAGGGCGACCCCACCGCGATCGCCTTCCCCCGCCCGCTGACCGGCCCGCGCGACCCCGAGCTGGGGTTCTCCTTCTCCGGGCTGAAGACGGCGGTGGCGCGCTGGGTGGAGCGGTGCGAGGCGGACGGGCGGCCGGTGCCCGTGCCGGACGTGGCGGCGTCGTTCCAGGAGGCGGTGGCCGACGTGCTCACCGCCAAGGCACTGCTCGCCTGCCGTCAGCAGGACGTGACGGAGCTCGTGGTGGTCGGCGGGGTGGCGGCGAACAGCCGGGTGCGGTCGCTGGCCGAGCAGCGCTGCGCGGAGGCGGGCATCACGCTGCGGGTGCCGCCGATGCGGCTGTGTACGGACAACGGCGCGATGATCGCCGCCGTCGGTGACCTGCTCGTCCGCTCCGGCGCCCAGCCCACCGACCTGAGCGTCTCCGCCCGCCCGAGCGTCCTGCTCAAGCGCGCCCAACTCACCTGACGTCCCCCGCGAGTCGCTAGATTTTGCTGGCCGTGTCGCTGGACTCCGCGGGCGCCGGCCCCGGCCTGAGCCGGACAAAATCCGCGACTCACCCTGACAAAATCCGCGACTCGCGGACAGCGGGTCAGTGCGAGGGGGCGGTGGAGAGCGCGGCGGGTTCGTGGACCCGGTGGTGGCCGTCGTAGGTGTCCTCGACGAGGAAGCGGCGGGCCAGCCGGTGCAGTGCGGCGGTCAGCTCGCCCTGGCTGGGGGAGCCGTCGGCCGCGAAGCTGGACAGCTGCGAGGTGAGCCAGGCGAGCAGGCTGTCGGTGACCTTGGCGACCTCGCGCTCACCGGCCGGCGTGAGCCACATCCGCTCGCCGTCGGAGCCGAGGAAGCCGGCGGAGATGGTACGGGCGAACGCCGGCCAGAGCACCGGCGCCGGCACGTGGACCTGCTCGGCGATCGTGCTCAGCCGGGCCTCTCCAGTGACCTGGATGCGCACGTGCACCTGGTTCACACACCACATCTCGGCCAGGTCGAGCGTGCTCCGGGCGGTGGCCAGGATGCCGGGCGCCGAGGCGAAGCCGTCGCGGCGGAACACCCGGGCGATGGCCAGCTCGAGCTGCTCCCGGTAGCTCTGGCCGTCGGGCATCGCGAACCCGCCGCCGACGTCGCTCGCCGCCGCCCGGCTGACCCCACGCAGCGGCACCTGCTTCAGGAATAGCCCGAGCACCAGCGCGACCAGCGCGACGGGGATGCCGGCCCGGAACAGGGTCTGCACGGTCTCGGCGTAGGCGTCGACGATCGGGGCGGCCTGCGCGGCGGGCAGCGCGCGCACCCCGGCGGGGCTGGTCAGCGAGTGCGGGTCGACGCCGGGCGCGGCGACCAGGGCCACCGACAGGTTCGCGGCGAGCCGGTTGGCGTAGATCGTGCCGAACACCGAGGCGCCGAACGAGCTGCCCATGGTCCGGAAGAACGTCACACCGGAGGTGGCCACGCCGAGGTCGCGGTAGTCGGCGGTGTTCTGCACGATCAGCGTGAGCACCTGCATGCACAGCCCGATGCCGGCGCCGAGCACCAGCAGGAACAGCGAGGTGACCAGCACCGACGTGTGCGCGTCCATGGTGGACAGCAGGAACATGCCCAGCGCCATCACCGCGCCGCCGACGATCGGGAACGGCTTGTACACCCCGGTACGGCTGACCGCGTTGCCGGCGAGGATCGAGGTGACCAGCAGCCCGATCACCATGGGCAGGGTGCGGATGCCGGACGTCGTGGCGTCGACGCCCTGCACGTACTGCAGGAACGTGGGCAGGAAGGTCAGCGCCCCGAGCATCGCGAAGCCGACCACGAAGCTGATCACCGTCGTCAGCGCGAACACCGGGTTGCGGAACAGCCGCATGGGCAGCATCGGATCGACCGCCCGCCGTTCCACGAACACGAACAGCGCCAGCGCCGCCACCGAGGTCGCGAACAGCCCGATGATCACCGGGGAGCCCCACGGGTACGTGGTGCCGCCCCAGCTGGTGGCCAGGGTGAGCCCGGTGGCGCCGAGGGCGACGACCACGATGCCGAGGTAGTCGATCACCGGCCGGCCGGCGGCGCGCACCGAGGGCAGGGTGCGGAACGCGATCGCGATGACCACCACCGCGATCGGCACGTTGACGTAGAACGCCCACCGCCAGGACAGGTGGTCGGTGAACAGCCCGCCGAGCAGCGGCCCCACGACGGTGGTGACGCCGAAGACCGCGCCGATCATGCCCTGGTAGCGGCCCCGCTCGCGCAGCGGGATGATGTCGGCGATCAGCGCGGTGGCGGTCACGGTGAGCCCGCCGGCGCCGACCCCCTGCACCGCGCGCATCGCGATCAACCAGGTCATGTTGTCCGCGAAGCCGCAGAAGAACGAACCGATCACGAAGACCGCGCAGCTGACCTGAAACACCAGCTTGCGGCCGAACAGGTCACCGAACTTGCCGGCCAGCACCGTCGCGATGGTCTCGGTGAGCAGGTACGCGGTGACCACCCAGGACATGTGGCCGCCGCCGCCGAGGTCGGCCACGATCGTGGGCAGCGCGGTCGCCACGATCGTCTGGTCCAGCGCGGCGAGCAGCATGCCGAGCGCGATCGTGGCGAACGCGACGTTGCGCTTGGCCGCGCTCGTCGAGTCGGTGTCCTCGATCGCCGTCGTCACCACACCCCCCGTGTCTCCGGTCTTCGGATCTTGTGAGGCTACCGCCGGGTCATGGGCCGACTAACGCCAGGACCGGGCGGAGCGGGTCGCCCAGTAGCGGTCGGCGGGCTCGGCGAGCTCGGTCAGCTCCGCCAGCACGTCGTCGGGCAGCACGACGGCCTCGGCCGCGGTGTTGCTGGCCACCTGCAGCGGGTTGACCGCGCCGGAGAGCACCCGCCAGGCCCACGGCTGGGCCAGCGCGGCGGCGATGGCGAGCTGGTCGACCGGTATCCCGAGCCGGTCGGCGAACTCGAACGCCCGGGCCGAGCCGGCGGTGGAGTCGCGGCCGCCGGGGGCCAGCCGCCCGTTCGCCACCGGCTCCTTCACGATCACGCGGGCTCCGGCGGCGGCGGCCTCGGCCAGCGCGGGCGCCACGGACGTCTCCAGCACGTTCCAGGTGGACTGGATCGAGGTGAACAGCGGGGCGCCGGCCACCGTGATCCCGAGCGCCCGGCGGACCGCGTCGGCCTGCGCCGGCCCGGACGTCGAGATGCCCACCCGGACGCCGGTGTCGCGCAGCTCGGCCAGCGCGCGGTGCAGCTCCGGGTTGTCCAGCGCGCCGCTGTCCAGGGTCGCCGAGTGCACGTGGTAGACGTCGAGCCGGTCACCGAGCAGCGCCCTGGTCTCGGCGATCTGCTCCCGGTACGCCGCCAGCGAGTGGTCCTTGATCTCGTGCACCTCGGCGTCCAGCCGCCAGCCGCCGACGTACCGGTAGCCCCACTTGGAGCCGATCTCGACGTCGTCGACCTCGGGGTGCACGGCCAGCCAGCCGGCCAGGAAGTCCTCCGCGCGGCCGTAGGACCGGGCCACGTCGAGGTAGCGGACGCCGGCGGAGTAGGCGCCGTCCAGGGTGGACCAGGTGTGCGAGCGCAGCGCGGCGACGCCCCGGTCGGCGCCGAGGTCCGCGGTGCGGCCCGAGGTGATGTAGGCCGGCCGGGCCACGGCGGCCAGCCCGAGCCCCAGCCGGCTCGGCGGACCCGGCTCGGCGGCCGGCCCTACGCCCAGCTCGGCGGCCGGCCCGGTACCCAGCTCGGCGGCCGGCCCAGTGCCCGGCCCGGGAGTCAGCTCGGCGCCGCTGCTCACAGCCGGCCCAGTACCGAGCGCACCGCGATCTCGATGGCCACCCGCTCCGGGTTGGGCTGGGGCTCGCGGTAGCGCAGCGCGTACCGCCGCACCGCCTCGGCCACCCGGTCCGGCTCGTCCCGCACGTGCGCGGTGCCCTCCACGGTGGACCACCGGCCGCCGTCGACCTGGGACACCGAGACCGGCGCCCCCGCCGCCCCGGCCGCCCGCACGTTCGCCACCTTCACCGACGACCGGAACGTGATCACCCGGACCAGCCCCGCCGCCGGGTCCAGCGTGGCGCCGACGGCCACGGTGTGCGGCCGGCCGTCCGGGCGCACCGTGGTCAGCACGCACACCCGCCGCTGCGTCCAGAACTCGAGCAGGGCCGGATCGCCGGCCACCTCATCCCAATGCACGCCGGCATCCTGCCAGTCGTGCGCCCCGTACCGACCGCGCTACCAGGTGACCGGCAGCGCGCCGACCCCGTAGACGATCGAGAACGGCCGGTAGGCGAGCTCCTCGGCGGGTGCGGCCAGCCGCAGCGTCGGGAACCGGCGCAGCAGCGCGGGATAGGCGATGGCCATCTCGCGCCGGGCCAGCTGGGCGCCGACGCAGTGGTGAATGCCGTAGCCGAACGCCAGGTGCGGCTTGATGTCCCGGTCCGGGTCCACCCGGTCCATGTCCGGGCCCAGCGAGGCGTCCCGGTTCGCACCGGACAGCGAGCAGATGACCATGTCACCGGTGCCGATCAGCTGGCCGCCGATCTCGGTGTCCCGCCGCGCGAAGCGCGGGAACGCCACCTGGACCACGGAGATGTACCGCAGCAGCTCGTCCACCAGGCCGCCGACCCGCTCCGGGTCCAGCGCGGCGGCCCGGTAGTCGGGGTTGCCCAGGATGTGCACGGTGCCCAGCGCCAGCATGCTCGCGGTGGTGTCGTGGCCGCCGGTGAGCAACCCGTCGGCCAGCCCGGCCAGCTCGCGGTCGGTCAGGTCGTCGCCGTGCTCGCGGATCAGCCGGCCGATCAGCCCGTCGCCCGGCTCGGCGCGCTGCCGCGACAGCAACCCGCCGAGGAACTCCACCGCCTCCCCCATCGCGTCCAGCCCACCGGCCGGCGCGCCGGAGACGACGTCGAAGCGGTTGTTGCTGATCCGCTGGAAGTCGGCGCGCTCGTCGGCCGGTACGCCGAGCAGCTCGCAGATCACCAGCGACGGGATCGGGTGGGCGAAGGTGCGGACCAGGTCGACGGGCCCTGAATCGGCACCGTCGGCAGCCGCACCGGCGGCCTCGGTCTCGTCGAGGCACTCGTCGACGACCGCGGCGATCCGGGACTCCAGCTCGCGCAGCCGCTTCGCGGTGAACTCCGGGATGAGCATCTTGCGCAGCCGGGTGTGTTTCGGCGGGTCGGCCATGCCGAGGCCGCCGGGGTCACGGTCCTCCCCCGACCCGTCGTTCGCGAACAGGTTCGCGATGTCGTTGCTGAACGTGTCGGTGTCGCCGAGCACCGCGCGCACGTCGCGGTAGCTGGTGACCAGCCAGGCCGTCGGTCCGTTCGGGATGACCAGCGGGCTGACGGGCCGCTCGGCTCGCAGCCGAGCCAGCTCGGGCACCGGGTCCAGGCCGTCGCGGAGGAACTGCACCAGGGTCAAAGTTGTCTCGGACATCACCGCGATAGTCGTCGACCGGGCCGGGTCGGTTCCCGACCGGCGACCTGATTCACCCCTTATTTAATCATTGACACTGTCAGTAGACTTCTTGACATCGTCATAGATTTCGAAGGCACAGAGTTCGGAGGAGCACCGATGTCCCCGCCGACCAACGTGCCGACCAGCACGCCGCCCAACCCACTGGCCACCGGGTCGGACCGGACCGAGGTCGCGCGGGTCCGGGCGTTCAACCGCTTCTACACGCGGTCCATCGGGGTGCTGGGCGACAGCCTGGCCGGCTCGTCCTTCTCGCTGGCCGAGGCGCGGGTGCTCTACGAGCTGACACACCGGGACCCCGGCGAGGACGGCATCGAGGGGGCCGAGCTGCGGCGGATGCTCGACCTGGACGCGGGATACCTGAGCCGGATCCTGGCCCGGTTCTCCTCCGCCGGGCTGGTCTCCCGGCGGGCGCACCCGGCGGACGCGCGGCGCCAGCTCGTCGCGGTGACCGAGGCGGGCCGGGCCGCGTACGGCGAGCTGAACGAGCGCCAGGTCCAGGACGTGCGCCGGCTGCTGGCGCCGCTGTCGGCGGAGCAGCGCGGCGAGCTGACCGAGGCGATGGACACCATCCGGCGCACGCTCGGCGGTTCCCCGGCGCCGCGCGGCTTTGTACTGCGCCCACCCGGGCCGGGTGACCTGGGCTGGATCGTGTCGCGGCACGGCGCGCTGTACGTCGACGAGTACGGCGGTGACCCCCGGTTCGAGGCGATGGTGGCGCGGATCGTGGCCAACTACGCCGCCCGGCACGACCCGGCCACGGAGGCGGTCTGGATCGCCGAGGTGGCTGGCCGCCCCGCCGGTTCGATCGCCTGCATGGCGGCCGGGGCCGACGCCGGGCCCGACACCGCGAAGCTGCGGCTGCTGCTGGTCGAGCCGTCCGCGCGGGGGCTGGGGATCGGCGAGCGGCTGGTCGCGGAGTGCCTGCGGTTCGCCGAGCGGGCCGGCTACCGGCGGATCACGCTGTGGACGACGTCCGGGCTGGCCGGCGCGCGGCGGATCTACCAGCGCGCCGGGTTCGTGCTGGACGCGGAGGCCCCGACCGACCAGTTCGGCCAGGGCGTACTCGGCCAGACCTGGTCCCGCCCCCTCTAGGCCGGCCGGTCCAGTGGGATGGGGCGGGCCGGGCCGCGCAGGCCGACGGACAGCCCGGCGGCGAGCAGGCACAGGGCGCCGCCGAGGTACCAGGCCGAGTCGTAGCTGCCGAGGTGGTCGCGCAGCAGGCCGGCGCCGAAGGCCATGATCGCGGCGCCGACCTGGTGCGACGCGTACACCCAGCCGAACACGACCGAGGCCGCCGGGCCGAAGTACTGCCGGCACAGGGCCATGGTCGGCGGCACCGTGGCCACCCAGTCCAGGCCGTAGAAGATGATGAAGCTGAGCATGCTGGCGGTCGGCGTGGCACCCCACACGTGCGGCAGCAGTATCAGCGAGACGCCCCGGCCGAGGTAGTAGACGAGCAGCAGCAGCCGCGGGTCGAACCGGTCGGTCAGCCAGCCCGAGGCCACCGTGCCGACCAGGTCGAACAGGCCGACCACGGCGAGCAGCCCGGCCGCGGTCGTGGTCGGCATGCCGTGGTCGTGCGCGGCAGGGACGAAGTGCGGCTGCAGCAGCCCCATCGTGGTCGCGCCGCAGATCATGAACCCACCGACGAGCAGCCAGAACGGGCCGACCCGGGCCGCCGAGCCGAGCGTGCGCAGCGCCAGCCTGGCCACCCCGCCGGGCACCGCCGGCAGCTCGTCCGCCGGGGTACCGCCGTACGGGGCCGCGCCGACGTCGCTCGGCCGGTCCCGCAGCAGCCAGAGCACGAGCGGCACCACGGCCAGCGCGGCGGCGGCCACCCCGAGCGAGGCCGGCCGCCAGCCCCAGTGCTCCGAGACGACCGCGACCACCGGCAGGAACACCAGCTGCCCGGTCGCCGAGCCGGCGGTGAGCACCCCGGACACCAGGCCGCGCCGCGTCACGAACCAGCGCCCGGTCACCGTGGCCACCAGCGACAGCGCCATCGAGCCGGTGCCGAGGCCGACCAGCACCCCCCAGCACAGCACGAGCTGCCAGGCGGCGGTCATGAACACGGTGAGCCCGCTGCCGGCGGCGACCACCACCAGCGCGACGGCCACCACCTGCCGCACCCCGAAGCGCTCCATCAGAGCGGCCGCGAACGGGGCGGTCAGCCCGAACAGGGCCATGTTCAGCCCCACCGCGCTGGAGATCGTGCCGACCGACCAGCCGAACTCGGCGTGCAGCGGGTCGATCAGGACCCCGGGCACCGCGCGGAACGCCGCCGCGCCCACCAGTGCCAGAAAGGTCACGACGGCGACGGTCCAGGCGGGGTGTGGGCGGCGGCGGCCCGCTCCGGGCGCGGCGGCCCGTGCGTCGAGTTCGGTCACGGGGACCAGCCTCGGTGACGGACGGCCCCCGGAAAAGTGGTCACAACGACACTCTGCGAAGGATTTCGGCCAGCTCTCCGCGCGTTCAGCTGAATGGTGTAGAAACTCACAGAACGCAGCGACTTTCTCAGCGGGACCGGTGACCCCTCACCCGAGCGGACCAACGGCCACACTGGGCTGACTACGCGAGTGACTCGCCACGGGGCACGGCCACCGCCGCACCCCCGCCCGATCTGGGAGACGGTTGCAGTGCTCGGTGTCCTTCCGACCAGCCAGGGTGGTTCCGTGGCGCGGTCCGCGCTCGCCGCGCTGCTGGCCGTGCTCGCCGCCCTGCTCGCCTCCGGCGCACTGCTGCTGCTTACCAGCACCCCCGCCGAGGCCCACGAGAACACGCTCACCAGCAGCGAACCGCCGGCGATGGCGAGCCTGGCCACGCCGCCGCCGAACGTCACGCTGAGCTTCAGGTGGCGCGTCCAACCGGGTACCGCGAACGTCACGGTCACGGGGCCGGACGGCGCCACCCAGTGGCAGCGCGACACCGCCGGCCGGATCGACGCCGCCGGCCGGTCGGTCTCGGTGGACCTGCGCCAGCTCGGCCCGGCCGGCCGCTACCAGGTGCACTATCGGGGCATCACCGGTTGGGGGACCCCGTTCCAGGGCACCGTGGAGTTCACCCTGACCCGGCCGGGGCCCGGGATGGTCCCGCCGCCGCACGTCGGCGGGGGTCCGGGGGTGCCGCCGGTGTGGATCGCCGCCGTCGTACTGCTCACCGCGGCCGGCATGCTGGTCGGCATCCGGCTCGGCCGCAACCCCTGAGCGCGGCAGCACCCTCTGAACCTCGTCACAACCCCCGAACCCTGATGAGCGGCCGACGCGGCCAGGGGTCAAGATGGCCCTGAGCTGACGTTGGACGAACAGAAGGAGACTCGGTTGAGCACGGAGAGCAGGGTGGCCATCGTGACCGGGGCGGCGCGCGGCATCGGCGCCGCCACCGCGGAGCGGCTGGCCAAGGACGGGCACGCCGTCGCGGTGGTCGACCTGGACGAGTCGAGCTGTGACGAGACGGTGGCCCGGATCACCAAGGACGGCGGGCACGCGCTCGCGGTGGGCGCCGACGTGAGCAGCGCCGCCGCGGTGAAGGACGCCGTAGCGCGGGTTGCCGACGTGCTCGGGCCGCCCACGATCCTGGTCAACAACGCCGGCGTGACCAGGGACAACCTGCTGTTCAAGATGACCGAGCAGGACTGGGACACGGTGATGAACGTGCACCTGCGCGGCTCGTTCCTGATGAGCCAGGCGGCTCAGGCGCACATGACGCAGGCGCAGTGGGGCCGCATCGTGAACCTGTCCAGCGTGTCCGCGCTCGGCAACCGGGGCCAGGCGAACTACTCCGCCGCGAAGGCCGGCCTGCAGGGCTTCACCAAGACGCTGGCCATCGAGCTGGGCAAGTTCAACATCACGGTGAACGCCATCGCGCCCGGTTTCATCGCCACCGAGATGACCAAGGCGACCGCCGAGCGGGTGGGCGTGGCCTGGGAGGACTTCAAGAAGGGCGCGGCCAGCCAGATCCCGGTCGGCCGGGTCGGCGTGCCGGAGGACATCGCCAACACCGTGTCCTTCCTCACCAGCGAGGGCTCGGGCTTCGTGTCCGGCCAGGTGATCTACGTCGCCGGCGGCCCGAGGGCCTGAGCCCGGGGGTGGCGGGCGGGCCTCCCGACGGCCCGCCATCCCTGTCCGGCCCCGTCCGCCCCACCACAGGAGAGACGTACCCCGATGGACCTGCAACTGGCCGGCAAGCGCGCGGTGGTCACCGGCGGCAGCCGGGGTATCGGGCTGGCGGTGGCCGAGGCGCTGCTCGAAGAGGGCGCCGATGTCGCGCTGGTCGGCCGGGGTGTGCCAGCGCTGGAGGCCGCGGTGGGGGCGCTGTCCGGGCGGGACGGGCTCACCGGGCGGGTGGTGGCGATCCCGGCGGACACCGCCGACGACGACTCGGTCCGGGCCATGGCGGCGCGCGCCGGCGAGCTGCTCGGCGGGGTGGACATCCTGGTCAACGCGGCGGCCGAGCCGGCAAAACCGGGACCGCCGCCCCCGCTGGCCGCGATCACCGACGACGCGGTGCGCGCCGAGCTGGAGACCAAGCTCCTCGGCTACCTGCGCTGTGCGCGGGCCCTCGCGCCGGGCATGGTCGACCGCGGCTGGGGCCGCATCATCAACATCAGTGGGCTGAACGCCCGGTGGGCCGGCTCGCTGGTCGGCTCGGCGCGCAACGTGGCGGTGGCCGCGATGACGAAGAACCTGGCCGACGAGCTGGGCCCGGCCGGGGTCAACGTCACGGTGGTGCACCCCGGTTTCACGGTCACCGAGCGCACCCCGGACACCCTGGCCACGGTCGCCGCCGCGCGCGGGGTGAGCCCGGAGCAGGTCGCCGCCGACCTGGCCGAGCGGGTCACCATCGGCCGGCTCGTGACCGCCGCCGAGGTCGCCTCGGTGGTCGCCTTCCTGGCCTCGCCGCGCAGCGTGGCCATCACGGGCGACGCGGTCCCGACCGGCGGCGGCCAGGTCGGCCCGATCTACTACTGACCAACCGCCCCCCAAAGCCCAGCTCAGGATGTGCGGTGTTGCGGCTCTTCGCAGTGGAGCACCCAGCCGCGTTCACCGGTTAGCGGCCAGCACTGCCGCGAGGCCCTCTTGTAGATCTTTGACGAAGTACTCGGGAACCTCCAGCGACGGGAAATGTCCCCCGGTTTCGGGCGAGGACCATCGGACGATCTGTCGGTACCGCTCCTGTGCCCAGGCGCGCGGACACCTCTCGATGTCGCGGGGATACATACTGATTGCTGACGGGACGTCGACCCGAAGTTCGGGGTCGAGCGAGTTGTGGCTTTCGTAGTAGATGCGGGCTGCCGATGCGCCGGTCCGCGTCAGCCAGTACAGGGTGACGTCGTCAAGAACGCGGTCTCTGGAAATCGTCTCGAACGGGCTGTCTTCGGTGTCTGACCACTCGGCGAACTTGTCAAGGATCCAGGCCAGCAGCCCGATCGGTGAGTCGACGAGCGAGTAGCCGATGGTCTGCGGTCGGGTCGCCTGCTGCTTGGCGTACGCCGCGCGGTGGCGCCAGAAATCGCGGGTTTCCTCGGTCCACCTGCGCTCGACCGCCGTCAGCCCGTCCGTTGTCAACCCGGGCGGTCCCTCCGCGAACGTGGTGTGGATGCCGAGAACGTGCGCCGGGAACCTGCCGCCGAGAACCGTGGTGATATTGCCTCCCCAGTC
>DATAZG010000061.1:0-38436 GCA_036272155.1 Pseudonocardia sp. | reverse complement strand
AACACCATGTCCTGGGCGAACGCCGCCTTCAGCTCGTCGTCCACCATCGCGTTGCCGCCGTACTTGACCACCACGACCTTGCCGTGGAACGTCTGCAGCCAGGGCAGCGCCTCGGCCAGCACGCCGGCCTTCTCACCGGCGTTCGCCAGCCGCTCCCGCGCGCTGCGCGCGATGCCGGCGCTCGTCGTGGCGGCGTCGGTCTCTGTGCCGATTCCTGTGCCGATTCCTGTGCCGATCTCTGTGCCGATCTCTGTGCCCGTCATGACGAGTACGTGCTGTTCTCTTCGACGTACGCGAGCGAGAGGTCAGTGGTCCTGACCTGCGCCGCACCCGCTCCCACGTGCAGGTCCACCTCGACCAGGATGTCCCGGCCGGACAGGTCGACGGCGTGCCGGTCGACGGCCACCGCGCCGTCCCGGCACAGCGTCACCCCATTCATCGCGATCTCCAATCCGTGCGGGTCGATCGTGGCGTCCGCGTTGCCGACGGCCATCGCGATCCGGCCCCAGTTCGGGTCGGAGCCGAAGAACGCCGTCTTGACCAGGCTGTCCCTGGCCACCCCCCGGGCGACCGCGACCGCGTCCCGCTCGGACGCCGCGCCGCGCACCGCGATGGTCACGTGCTTGGTGGCGCCCTCGGCGTCGGCCTGCAGTTGGTCGACCAGCTCCGTGCAGAGCGTGGTCAGCGCGGCGGTCAGCTCGGCGCCGCCGACGCGCACCCCGGACGCGCCGCTGGCCAGCAGCAACACCGTGTCGTTCGTCGAGGTGGCGCCATCGATGTCCAGCCGCTCGAAGGTGCGTCCCGAGGCCGTCCGCAGCGCCTGATCCAGCTCGGCCGGGTCCACCTCGGCGTCGGTGCTCAGTACCGCGAGCATGGTCGCCATCGCCGGGGCCACCATGCCGGCGCCCTTGGCGAAGCCGCCGATCCGCCAGCCCGCCTCGTCCCGGTACACCGCCTGTTTCGGGCGGGTGTCGGTGGTCAGCACGGCGGTAGCCGCCTCGGTGGCGGCCTGTCCGGTGTCCGACAGCTTCGCGGCGGCGGCCGCCACTCCGGCCAGCACCTGCTCCCGGGGCAGCTGGGTGCCGATCAGCCCGGTCGAGCAGACCGCGACCTCGGCGGCCCCGCAGCCCAGTACCTCGGCGGCCCGCTCGGCGGTGGCGTGCGTGGTCTGGAAGCCCTCCGGCCCCGTGCACGCGTTCGCCCCACCGGAGTTGAGCACCACCGCGCGCAGCCGCCCGGTCGTCAGCACCTGGCGGGACCACAGCACCGGCGCGGCCTGGATCTTGTTCGTGGTGAACACCCCGGCGGCGTACCGCTGGGGGCCGTCGTTCACGATCACCGCCAGGTCCAGCGCGCCGGTCGGCTTGATCCCCGCGGCCACACCGGCCGCCCGGAAGCCGGCGGGGGCGGTCACGGTCACGGCCGCGGCCCGGACAGCTCGGCCGGCTGGGCCGCCGGCCGCGACCGGTGGGCCGACTCGCTCACGGGGCGACCCCGGTCAGCGGCAGGCCCGCGGTCTCGGGCAGGCCAAGGGCGAGGTTCATGCACTGCACCGCGGCGCCGGCGGTGCCCTTGGTCAGGTTGTCGATCGCGGCCACCACGACGGCCTTGCCGGCGTCCGGGTCCACGGTCAGCTGCAGCACGGCGGTGTTCGCGCCGAGGGTCATCGCAGTGCTCGGCCAGCTGCCCGCCGGCAGCAGGTGCACGAACGGCTCGAGATCGTAAGCCTTGTGGTACGCGTCCAGCAGCTCCTCGGCGCTGGCCGACGTGTTCGCCGTGCAGTTGGCCAGGATGCCCCTCGGCATCGGCGCGAGCATCGGGGTGAAGCTCACGGTCACCGGCCGGTCGGCGGCGGCGGACAGGTTCTGGATCAGCTCGGGGGTGTGCCGGTGGGCGCCGCCGACGCCGTAGGCGCTCACCGCGCCCATCACCTCGGAGCCGATCAGGTTCGGCTTGGCGGACTTGCCGGCGCCGCTCGTGCCGGACACCGCCGTGACGGTCACATCGGGCTCGATCAGGCCGGCGACCAGCGCGGGAGCCAGCGCCAGGCTCGCCACCGTCGGGTAGCAGCCGGGTACCGCGACCCGCGTCGCGCCGACCAGCTTCTCGCGCTGGCCGGGCAGCTCGGGCAGGCCGTAGGGCCAGCTGCCGGAGTACTCGCCGCCGTACCAGCGCTCCCACGCGGCCGGGTCCGCCAGCCGGTGGTCGGCGCCGCAGTCGATCACCACGGTGTCCGGCCCGAGCTGGGCGGCAAGTGCGCCGGAGTGCCCGTGCGGCAGCGCCAGGAAGACCACGTCGTGCCCCGCCAGGGTGGCGACGTCGGTCTCAACGAGCGTGCGGTCGGCCAGCGGGAGAAGATGCGGCTGGTGCTCGCCGAGGCGGCTGCCGGCGTTGCCACCGGCGGTCAGCGCGCCGATCCCGTCAGCGCCCACCTCGGGATGCGCGAGCAGCAGCCGCAACAGCTCGCCCCCGGCATATCCGCTCGCCCCGGCCACCGCGATCCGCACCATACGCATGACTATGCATGATTATGCAGATCTATGCAACCGGGTTGGACGGCCCCGATCGGGCGGCGGCTCCGACTCGGACCCCGGCCGCCGCCCCCCGACCTCAGCCCCGGACGACCGCCCCGCAGCGCTCGGCCGCCACCGCTACCGCCGCGTCCCGGGCGGCGGTCGCCTCTTCCCTGGTCAGCGTCCGGTCCCCGGCGCGCAGCCGCATGCTGAAGGCCAGCGACCGCTTGCCCTCGCCGACCTGGTCGCCGGTGTAGACGTCGAACAGCCTCAGGTACTCCAGCAGCTCGCCGGCGCCGGCACGCAGCGCCTCGTCCACCGAGGCGACCGGCTGGTTGTCGTCCACCACCAGCGCCACGTCCAGCAGCACCGGCGGGAACGGCGAGATCGACGGAGCCGGCCGGCGCTCGCGCAGCGGCAGCAGGTCCAGCGCGAGCTCCATCACCGCCGTGCGGGGCGGCAGCCCGAGCGCCTCGACGACCTTCGGGTGCAGCTCGCCGGCGTAGCCGACCGGCTGGTCGCCGAGCCGCAGCTGGGCACACCGACCGGGATGCCATGGCGCCATGTCGGCGGCCACCGAGTTCAGCTCGACGCCGGCCGCCTCGGCCACCAGGTGCGCGGCGTGTACCGCGTCGGCCCAGCTCGCCGCCCGGCCCGGACCCCACCAACCCGGCCGCTCCCGGTGTCCGGCCAGCGCCACCGCGACGTGCACCGGTTGGGCCGGCAGCGTGTCCAACAGCTCCTGGATCTGCGCGTCGGACGGGCGGGCGTCGACCGGCACCACCGGCGTCGGCGCCTGCTCGGCGTGCGGCAGCACGACCTGGCCGACGTGGTAGAGCGCCACGTCCGTCATGCCCCGGGCCACGTTGCGCACCAGGGCGTCCAGCAGGCCGGGCAGCAGGGTGCTGGCGAGCTCGCTCCGCTCGTTGTCCAGCGGGTTGAGCACGTGCAGGGTGCGCCGCCGGGCGTCGTCGGGCGCGCAGCCGAAGCTGTCGAACACCGCACCGGAGATGAACGGGAACGGCAGCACCTCGGTGTAGCCGGCCTCGGCGAGCGTGCGGGACACCGTGCGGCGGCGGCGCTGGGCCGGCGTCAGCCCACGTCCGGCCGGCGCGGCGGGCAGCACTGACGGGATGACCGCCAGCCCCTCCAGCCGCAGCACCTCCTCGACCAGGTCGGCGGGGGCCGCCAGGTCCGGCCGCCAGCTCGGCGGCGTCGCGACGATCTCGGCGGCGCTGGCGCCCGTACGCAGCTCCACGGCGCAGCCGATCTGGCTGAGCCGCCGCACGGTCGCGCCGCGTTCGTAGCGGACGCCGGCCACCCGGTCGGGCAGCTCGAGCGGCATGACGACCGGGGCGAGCTTGGGCGCCTCGCCGACGTCGGTGCGGCCGCCGCTGATCGTGCCGCCGCCGTAGCGGACCAGCAGCGTGGCGGCCCGCTCCGCCGCGGCCGCCGCCAGCTCGGGGTCGACGGCCCGCTCGAACCGCCGGGACGCCTCGCTGGGCAGCTTGTGCCGCCGCGCCGCCCTGGCGATCAGCGTCGGCTCGAAGTTGGCCGCCTCGAGCAGCACGTCGTGGGTGCCGTCGGAGATCTCGGTGGACGCGCCGCCCATCACCCCGGCCAGCCCGATCGGGCCGCTGCCGTCGGTGATCAGCAGGTCGTCGGGGTCCAGCTCGCGGGCCGACCCGTCCAGCGTGGTGAGCTTCTCCCCCACCTCGCCGTTCTGCCCGGCCCGGCGCACCACGATCGGCCCGCTGAGGGCGGACGTGTCGTAGGCGTGCAGCGGCTGGCCGAGCTCCATCATCACGTAGTTCGTCACGTCCACGGCCAGCGAGATCGGCCGCACCCCCGCCGCCAACAGCCGGCGCCGCATCCACCACGGGCTGGGCGCGTGCGGGTCCACCCCGGTCACCCGCCGGGCCACGAACCGGCGGCAGCCGACCGGGTCCTCGATGCGCACCGGCCAGGCCTCCCCGTCGGCGGCCGGCACCTCCACCCTGGCCGGGTCGATGAACCGCACGTCCAGCGAGCAGGCCAGCTCGCGGGCCAGGCCCCGCACCGAGAAGCAGTAGCCGCGGTCCGGGGTGACCGCCAGGTCGATCACCGGGTCGGTCAGCCCGAGCACGTCGGCGGCGTCGTCGCCCGGCTGCCCGGCGTCCGGCGGCAGCACCAGGATGCCGGCGTGGTCGGTGCCGATCCCGAGCTCGCGGACCGAGCAGATCATGCCGTCGGAGATGTGCCCGTACGTCTTGCGCGCGGTGATCTCGAAGCCGCCGGGCAGCGTGCTGCCGGGCAGCGCCACGACCACCAGGTCGCCCTCGGCGAAGTTGGTGGCGCCGCAGATGATGCCGCGCGGCTCGTCCTCGCCCACCTCGACCTGGCAGTACCGGATGGGCTTCTTCAGCCCGCTGAGCTCCTCGATCGACCGCACCCGGCCGAGCCGCAGCGGCCCGCTCACCTCCGGGGGCTGGACGACCTCCTCGACCTCCAGACCGACCCGGACGAAGGCCTCGGCGATGTCCGCCTCGGTCAGGCCGTCGGGCAGCTCGACCTGGTCGGCCAGCCACGACACCGAAACACGCACGTGCTCGCTCCTCGCAAGATTTTCAGGCTCGGGTTG
This sequence comes from Pseudonocardia sp., assembly GCA_036272155.1. Lineage (GTDB taxonomy): Bacteria > Actinomycetota > Actinomycetes > Mycobacteriales > Pseudonocardiaceae > Pseudonocardia. Next base: position 33,303 of record DATAZG010000061.1, on the reverse strand, counting down.
CGCCGGTCACCTGGGTCAGCCGTCGATGCCGAACGCGCTGGTGAACCGGACGTCGCCCTCGGTCAGGTCACGCATGTCCGGCAGCCCGTTGCGGAACTGCAGGGTGCGCTCGAGGCCCATGCCGAACGCGAAGCCGCTGTACCGCTCCGGGTCGACCCCGCAGGCGCGCAGCACGTTCGGGTTGACCATGCCGCAGCCACCCCACTCCACCCAGCCGGCGCCGCCCTTCTTCTCCGGGAACCACACGTCCACCTCGGCGGACGGCTCCGTGAACGGGAAGTAGGACGGGCGCAGCCGGGTGCGCGAGGTGGGGCCGAACATCGAGCGGGCGAAGCTGTCCAGGGTGCCCTTGAGGTGCGCCATGGTAATGCCCTCGTCCACCGCGAGGCCCTCGACCTGGTGGAAGACCGGGGTGTGGGTGGCGTCCAGCTCGTCGGTGCGGAACGTGCGCCCCGGGCACACCACGTACACCGGCAGCGGCCGCTCCAGCAGCGCGCGGACCTGCACCGGCGAGGTGTGCGTACGCAGCACCAGGTCAGCACCCTCGGGCGCCACGTAGAAGGTGTCCTGCATGGCGCGCGCCGGGTGGTCCTTGCCGAAGTTGAGCGCGTCGAAGTTGAACCAGCCGGCCTCGACCTCGGGCCCCTCGGCGACCTCCCAGCCCATCCCGACGAACACGTCGGCGATCCGCTCGGAGATCTGGGTGATCGGGTGCCGGGCACCCCGGGCCACTCGGTCCCAGGGCAGGGTGACGTCCACCCGCTCCTCGAGCAGCACCCGGGAGTCGCGCTCGGCGGTCAGCTCGGCGCGGCGGCTGTCGAACGCGGCCTGTACGGCGAGCCGGGCCTCGTTGACCCGCTTGCCCGCCTCGGCCTTGGCCCGTGGGGGCAGCGCGCCGATCTCCCGGCGGGCGGACAGCACGGGCGACCGGTCCCCCAGGTGGGCGGAGCGGACGGCGGCCAGCGCGGCCAGGTCGGTGGCCTCGGCGAAGGCCCGCTCGGCATCCCGGACGGCATCGTGCAGCGCCGCCGGATCAAGCACGGCGGTCTGCTTCGGGTCGTAGTTGTCGTTCACACCGGACATCGGGACGAGCCGCGCTCTCTTCGGGTGGAGGAATGGGTCAGCCGGTCGCGCCGGTCGAGCCGCGATCGGCGGGCGACAGGAAAAGCTCCGGGGAGTGCCCCTGGCCAGGGCCCTCCATCGCCGAAATCGTAGCGGCCCGCTGTGCCCGGGCCGTCGCATATACGCACACGGTGGCCGCCGTGGCCAGGTTCAGGCTCTCGGCCCGCCCGTAGATCGGCACCCGGACCCTGGCGTCGGCGGCCCGGGCGACCTCGGCCGGCAGGCCGTGCGCCTCGCTGCCGAACAGCCAGCCGCACGGCTGCGCGAGGGCCGCCGAGGCGGTCGGCTCGAACACGTCCCACTCGCCGTCGGCGGTCGCCGCGAGCAGCCGGACCCCGGCCCGGCGGCAGCCGGCGAGCACCTCGGCCACGTCCCGCTCGACCGCGACCGGCAGGTGGAACACGCTGCCCACCGAGCCCCGCACACACTTACCGTTGTGCGGGTCGACGGAGTCGCCGGCGAGCACCACCGCGTCCGCGCCGGCCGCGTCGGCCACCCGGATCACGGTGCCCGCGTTGCCCGGGTCGGCCGCCTCGACCAGCACGACGACCAGCCGGGGCTCGCCGGCCAGCGCCTCCGCCAGCGGCACGTCGATCCGGGCACACACCGCGAGCAGGCCCTGCGGGGTGACCGTCTCGGACAGCGCGGCGGCGGCCCGGTCGGTGATCATCGACACCGGGATGCCGGCGGCGGACGCCACGCGCAGCACGCTCACGTTGCGCTCCGCCGCCGACTCCGTGGCGAACACCTCGAACACGTGCGCGCGGCGGGCCGTGGCGCGCTTCTGGCCACTCGGGCCGTCGGCCGGCGCGGTCGCCGAGGCCAGCGCGGCGCCGACCGCCTGCGCCCCCTCGGCCAGGAAGCGGCCGGCCCGCTCCCGCCCCGCCCGGCGGAGCAGTTTGCGGGCCGCCACGACCCTGGGCGTGCGCTCGGTGCAGACCAGGCTGCCGTCCGACATCGGTGCGGCGATCGGAATCAGGCCGCGGAGTCGTCCTTGGCCGCGCCCTGGGCGGGCACGTGCGCCTTGGCGATCTCGACCAGCGCGGTGAACGCGGCCGGGTCACTGACCGCCAGCTCGGACAGGATCTTGCGGTCGACCTCCACCTCGGCCAGGCGAAGGCCCTGGATGAAGCGGTTGTAGGTCATGCCGTTCGCGCGGGCGGCCGCGTTGATACGGGTGATCCACAGCTGCCGGAAGTCACCCTTGCGGGCGCGACGGTCCCGGTAGGCGTAGTTCAGCGAGTGGAGCATCTGCTCCTTCGCCTTGCGGTACAACCGCGACCGCTGGCCCCGGTAGCCGCTGGCCAGCTCCAGGGTCGTCCGGCGCTTCTTCTGGGCGTTGACCGCCCGCTTTACGCGTGCCACTTCTTCATCCTCATTCGGTCATGGGGCGGGTCGAGCCGCCGGCGTGGGTAGGTCTGTGACGGTGAGCGCCTGGTGGGGCAGGCTCAGCCGCCGAGCATCTTGCGGACACGCTTGGCGTCGGCCGGCGACACGCTGGTGGTGCCGGCAAGACGACGGGTGTGCTCGCTGGACTTGACCTCGAGCCGGTGCCGCATACCGGCCTTCTGCCGCAGCAGCTTGCCGGTGCCGGTGACCTTGATGCGCTTCTTGGTCCCGCTGTGTGTCTTGTTCTTGGGCATGGGAAATCCTTCGTCGCTCAGTGAGGTGACCGAATGCGGCCGGGGCGCCGGCCGGTCAGCTTAGGACTCGCTGGCCGCCGTTGCGGGCTTGACCTTCGCCTTGTTCTTGTGCGGCGCAATCACCATCGTCATGTTGCGGCCGTCCTGCTTGGGTGCGGCCTCCACGACACCGAGATCGCTGATGTCCTCGGCGAGTCGCTGCAGCAGCCGGAATCCGAGCTCCGGTCGGGACTGCTCCCGGCCCCGGAACATGATCGTCACCTTGACCTTGTTGCCGTGCTCGAGGAAGCGCCGAACGTGGCCCTTCTTCGTCTCGTAGTCGTGGGTGTCGATCTTCGGGCGGAGCTTCTGCTCCTTGATGACGGTCAGCTGCTGGTTGCGGCGGGACTCGCGGGCCTTCTGCGCACTCTCGTACTTGAACTTGCCGTAGTCCATGAGCTTGCAGACCGGCGGCCGCGCCTGGGCCGCCACCTCAACCAGGTCAAGGTCGGCTTCCCGCGCCAGCCGCAGGGCGTCTTCGATGCGCACGATGCCGACCTGCTCGCCGTTCGGCCCGACGAGCCGGACCTCCGGTACACGGATGCGGTCGTTGATGCGCGTCTCTGTGCTGATGGGGTCTCCTCTGTCTCGGGGTCATGCGTCGCGCTCGACGTTCTTGATCAAACGTCGACGACCACGAGTGGATTCCCTAACCACAGCAAAGGCCCCGCCGCCTGAATGGCGCCGAGGCCCGCCGACCGATCGGCGTACGCCTCACGGCATACGCGCTACCGCCACCGTTGCCGGTGGTGGGACCGGACCCGGGCATCTAGTGCGATGCCGGGTGGGAGCGGGGCTCCGCTTTCAGCTCATCACGCAAGCGCGATCAGCTTGGTCGCGTAACAAGGATAACAGGTGTACAAGCGGGTGCGGGCACCCGACCAGGTCGACACCCCGGCGAGCGGCGCCCGCGCGGCTCAGCCGGCCGCGGCGGACGCCTTGCCCCGCTTGCCGGCCGCCGGCCGGGCGGCCGGGGTGACCAGCCGGGCCAGGAACTGACCGGTGTAGCTGGCCGGGTCGGCGGCGACCGTCTCCGGCGTGCCGGTGACCACCACCGTGCCCCCGCCGGAACCGCCCTCCGGGCCCATGTCGATGACCCAGTCGGACGTCTTGATCACGTCCAGGTTGTGCTCGATGACGACCACCGTGTTGCCCTTCTGGACCAACCCGTTGATCACCACCAGCAGCTTGCGGATGTCCTCGAAGTGCAGGCCCGTGGTCGGCTCGTCGAGGATGTAGACGGTCCGCCCGTTGGAGCGTTTCTGCAGCTCACTGGCCAGCTTGACCCGCTGCGCCTCACCGCCGGACAGCGTCGGCGCCGGCTGCCCGAGCCGCACGTAGCCCAGCCCGACCTCGACCAGGGTGCGCAGGTAGCGGGCGATCGAGTTGATCGGGGCGAAGAACTCGGCCGCCTCCTCGATCGGCATGTTCAGCACGTCGGCGACCGTCTTGCCCTTGTAGTGCACCTCGAGCGTCTCCCGGTTGTACCGGGCGCCCTTGCACACCTCACACGGGACGTAGACGTCCGGCAGGAAGTTCATCTCGATCTTGATCGTGCCGTCGCCGGAGCACGCCTCGCAGCGGCCGCCCTTGACGTTGAACGAGAACCGCCCCGGCTGGTAGCCGCGCACCTTGGCCTCGGTGGTGGCCGCGAACAGCTTGCGCACGTTGTCCCACACGCCGGTGTACGTGGCCGGGTTGGACCTCGGGGTGCGGCCGATCGGCGACTGGTCGACCTGGACCAGCTTGTCCAGCCCGTCCAGCCCGGTGATCCGGGTGTGCCGGCCGGGCACCTGGCGGGCACCGTTCAGCTTGTTCGCCAGCACGGTGGCCAGGATGTCGTTGATCAGCGTGGACTTGCCGGAACCGGACACGCCTGTGACCGCGACCAGGCAGCCGAGCGGGATCTCCACGTCGATGCCGCGCAGGTTGTGCTCGCGGGCCCCGACGATGGTCAGCTTGCGCTTCGGGTCAGGCGCGCGGCGCACCTCCGGCGTGGCGATGGTGCGCCGGCCGGACAGGTACGCCCCGGTCAGCGACGTGTCGTGCGACTCCAGCTCCGCGACCGAACCGCTGTGCACGATGTAACCGCCGTGCTCGCCGGCGCCGGGGCCGATGTCCACGGTCCAGTCGGCGGCGCGGATGGTGTCCTCGTCGTGCTCGACCACGATCAACGTGTTGCCCAGGTTGCGCAGCCGGGTCAGCGTCTCGATCAGCCGTCGGTTGTCCCGCTGGTGCAGCCCGATGGACGGCTCGTCCAGCACGTACAGCACGCCGACCAGACCGGAGCCGATCTGCGTGGCCAGCCGGATGCGCTGCGCCTCGCCACCGGACAGGGTGCCGGCCGCGCGGTCCAGCGAGAGGTAGTCCAGCCCGACGTCGAGCAGGAAGCCCAGCCGGGCCTGCACCTCCTTGAGCACCCGGCCGGCGATCATGGCCTGGCGCGAGTTCAGCTCCATGCCGTTCAGGAAGCGGGAGCAGTCCGCCACCGACATGGCGCAGACCTCGGCGATCGACCGGTCGCCCTGCTCGTGGTGGCGCAGCGTCACCGCGAGCACCTCGGGCCGCAGCCGGGCGCCCTTGCACGCCGGGCAGGGCACCTCGCGCATGTAGCCCTCGTAGCGCTCCCGCATCGACTCCGACTCGGTCTGCTCCATCCGCCGCTCCAGGAACGGCACCACACCCTCGAACGCGGCGTAGTAGGAGCGCTCCCGGCCGTACCGGTTGTGATAGCGCACGTGTACCTGGTCGTCCGAGCCGTGCAGCACGGCCTTCTGCGCCTTCGCCGGCAGCTTGCGCCACGCCATGTCCATCCGGAACCCGACCGACTCCGACAGCGCGCGCAGCAGCCGGCCGAAGTACTCGGCGGACTGGCCACCGGCCCACGGCGCGATCGCCCCGTCGGCCAGGCTCAGCTCGTCGTCCGGGACCACGAGCTCCGGGTCGACCTCCTTCTTGACGCCCAGCCCGGAGCAGGTCTGGCAGGCCCCGTACGGCGAGTTGAAGGAGAACGTCCTCGGCTCCAGGTCGTCCAGCGCGACCGGGTGCCCGTTGGGGCAGGCCATCCGCTCGGAGAACCGGCGCTCGCGGCCCGGGTCGTCCTCCGCCAGGTCCACGAAGTCGAGCACGACCAGGCCGTCGGCCAGCCGCAGCGCCGTCTCCACCGAGTCGGTGAGCCGCTGCTTGGCACTGTTCTTGACCGAGAGGCGGTCGACCACGACCGCGATGTCGTGCTTCTCCTGCTTCTTCAGCTTCGGCGGCTCGCTCAGCGGGTAGACCGTGCCGTCGACCAGCACCCGGGCGTAGCCCTGCGTCTGCAGCTGGGAGAACAGGTCGACGAACTCGCCCTTGCGGGTGCGGACCACCGGCGCGAGCACCTGGAACCGGCTGCCCTCCGCCATCGCCAGCACCTGGTCGACGATCTGCTGCGGCGTCTGCCGCTCGATCACGTGCCCGCAGACCGGGCAGTGCGGCACCCCGGCCCTGGCGTAGAGCAGCCGCAGGTAGTCGTACACCTCCGTGATGGTGCCGACGGTGGACCGAGGGTTGCGGTTCGTCGACTTCTGGTCGATCGACACCGCCGGGGAGAGCCCCTCGATGAAGTCCACATCGGGCTTGTCCATCTGGCCGAGGAACTGCCGCGCGTAGGCGGACAGCGACTCGACGTAGCGGCGCTGGCCCTCGGCGAAGATCGTGTCGAACGCGAGGCTGGATTTACCCGACCCGGACAGCCCGGTGAACACGATCAGGCTGTCCCTGGGCAGGTCGAGATCGACACCGCGCAGGTTGTGCTCGCGGGCGCCTCGTACTACGAGTCGGTCGGCCACAGACGTCCTTTCCGACGACCGAGAGGTACTCGTCCAATGGTAGGCGTGCCCCCCGACAGAACCGTGGCCGCGGTGCGGCCGCCCTCACGCCGGCCGCTCCCGGAGCGCCGGACGAACTCCCCCGAACGACCATCGGAGGTGAGACGATTCACCGTTATAGCTTCGTAGCACTCTGTATGCTGTAACCAGTCGACCAAATCCATCGACTCAACCGATCCACCCGGGCCCGCCGTACCGCGCGGGGCCGCCCGTGCCCAACCAGGGAGCATGCAATGTCGGTGACCGGGGCCAGAGCGCCGGCCAACACCCGGATCGCCCGTCCGGTTCCGCTGCGCGAGAGCGTGCAGGCCGCGATCCTGGACATGATTGTGAGCCGCGAGCTGCGCCCCGGGCAGCACCTGGTCGAGAACGAGCTCGCGACCATGCTCGGAGTGTCCCGCCAGCCCGTCCGGGAAGCCCTGCAGTGGCTGAAGAACGACGGCTGGGTGGAGCTGCGGCCGGGGCACGGGGCCTTCGTGCACGAGCCGACCACCGAGGAGGCCGACCAGCTGCTCACGGTCCGGCGGCTGCTCGAGGCGGAGTCCGCCGCACTCGCCGCGCAGCACGCCGACGAGGCGGGCATCCACCAGCTGCGGCACATCTACCAGCGCGGCATCGACGCGCTCGCGGCCGACGACGTCGAGGCCGTGGTCGAGGCCAACGCCGAGCTGCACGCCGAGGTCACCCGACTGTCCAAGAACACCGTGCTGATCGAGCTGACCTCGACGGTCGCCCAGCGGGTGCGCTGGCTGCACGCCCCGGTCGCCCGCAGCCGGGGCCAGGCGTCCTGGGACGAGCACAAGGCCCTGATCGACGCCATCGCCACCGGCGACGCACTCCGGGCCAGCCAGATCATGGCCGAGCACACCGAGCACACCCGCCGCTCCTACCTGCGCAGCGCCGCGGCCGCCGCCGCCGCGGCCTCCGCCGGGCCGGTGGTCGGGATCGAGCTGACCGAACCCACCCTGCTGCACCAGGTCCACTAGCGGGTCCGCACCACAGAAACGGGAGATGAGCCGCATCCGTGCGGCTCATCTCCCGTTTCGGCCCGGCCGGCCGGCGGCGCACCGGCCGGGCCCTCCCCGTCGGTACGCCTCAGCTCATCGCGGGCGCCCGCTGCTCGGCATCGGGCAGATCGGGCGAGCCGTCCTCGCCCGGTGACTTCTTCGGCCGCCCCGGCGCACTGAGGAACAGGGCTATGAACGCGGCGAACAGGGAGATGGAGCCGGCCAGGGTGAACGCCCCGCCGTGGCCCCAGTTGGCGACCACGACCGCGCCCATGCCGGACCCGAGCAGGCCGGACACCAGCTTCGAGCTGTAGACGAGGCCGTAGTTGGACGCGTTGTTGTTCTCCCCGAAGTAGTCGGCGGTCATCGCCGCGAACATCGGGAAGATCGCGCCGCCGCCGAACCCGGAGATGCTGGAGAACAGCAGGAACAGCGGCAGGCTCTTGATCCCGGCCGACCACAGGATCCCGTACTGCGACAGGCCGAGCACGACGCAGACGAAGATCAGGCAGCGCTTGCGGCCGTAGAGGTCGGACAGCCAGCCGATCACGCCGCGCCCGGTGCCGTTCACGATCGCCTTGAGCGACATCGCGGTGGCCACGATGCCCCCGGCGAAGCCGGCCTCGTTGCCGATGTCCACCTGGAAGGCGATACCGAAGATGTTCACGCCCGAGGTGCACAGCAGGCAGAACCACATCAGCGCGACCCGCCCGGTCCGCCAGGCCTCCATGGGGGTGTACTGCCGCACGGCGGGCGGGTTCATCTTCATCGCGCGCCGGGCACGGGGGTCGTCCGGCGGCCGCAGCGGGTCGACCTGGGCGGGCCACCAGTTCTTCGGCGGGTCCATGAAGAAGTAGCCGGCCACCGCCACCGTCGCGGCCAGGAACAGGCCGACACAGACCAGCACCGTGCGGAAGTTGGTCAGGTCCATGTACGTGGCGAAGATGAACACGAACGGCACGGAACCGTAGGCGAACCCGCCGTTCACGAAGCCGGTCTTGCCGCCCTTACGCTCCGGGTACCACTTGCCGACCATGTTCACGCAGGTCGCGTAGACCATGCCGGCGCCCATGCCGCTGAACATGCCGAACCCGATGTAAGCGACCACCACGTGCGGGGCGTACGCCAGGGACAGGTAGCCGATCAGCGTGCCGACCGCGCCGGCCATCATCGCCCAGCGGGCCGGCAGCCGGCCGCTCTCGCGGAGCTTGCCGGCGGGGAAGGCCACCGCCGCCTGGAAGAACACCCACACCCCGAGCATCCAGAAGATGTGCAGGCTGCCCCAGCCGTGTGCGGTGTGCAGGGTCTCCTCCGCCGAGGCGAAGGCGTACTCGGCTGAGCTGATGCCCATCATGCCGACCCACGGCAGGATGACCATCCACTTGCGTTGGCGGCCCATGATGTCGATATCGGACTCGCCGACTCGATAGATCCGACCGTTGGCGTCGACGATCTCGCGGTAAGGCTGTTTTGTCACAGTCACGCTGGACGTCTCCTTTGACGGAAAAGCAAGAGTGCGGCGGTGGTCCCTTCGGTGACCAGCTGGACACCCGAGATGCGCTCGAGGTTGTGGACAGGGGTGGCCGTTCCGGCGACCTACTCGGGACTGGGTCCGGTCCGCTTGACGCGACCGTCAGCTCCTCGCCGTAGCACCAGAACGGATGATCAATTTTTTCCATACTGCATACCGTATGTTGGGTAGTTCGTACTCTTCTCAGGAGGCGATGTCCAGACCTAACCGCAGCTCAACGCGAGGATTGACCCATACGTCGCATACCTGAAACTGAGAAGCGGAGAACATCCTCAGCTTGCATGCTCGCCACCTGAGCAGGTGTGATGTCTTCTGGCGAGGTGTATCCGAAGACCGAAGCGACAGAGTTCGGCCAGCGCCGCTCCCCTGGTTCAACTCTCCACACCGGCGACCATGCTGGTCAGTCGCCCGCTCAGTGCATACAGTAGACAAATAACCTCGCGGCTCTGCCCCACCCGGGATACGTAGGTAAGCTCTGCTGCTGACCGGGCCCAACGGAGGGAGACGGTGATGCGCCGACCGCGCCACCTACGACTGACCGAACCACTGGTCCGCGACCGGGGCGAGCTCCGTCCGGCCAGCTGGGACGAGGCGCTGGGCCGGGCCGCCGAGGGCTTCCGCGCGGTGCTCCCCCACGGCGCCGACGCGTTCGGGATGTTCAGCTGCTCGAAGGCCACCAACGAGATGAACTACACCGCGCAGAAGTTCGCGCGCGCGGTGATGGGCAGCAACAACGTCGACAGCTGCAACCGAACTTGACACGCGCCTAGCGTCGTCGGTCTGACGACAGTGTTCGGTGCCGGCGGCGGCACCTCCTCCTACATCGAGGCCGAGCACGCCGACCTGGTCGTGCTGTGGGGCTCGAACGCGCGGGAGACCCACCCGATCTTCTTCCACCACGTGCTGCAGGGGCTGCGCAACGGCGCGCGCATGTACAGCGTCGACCCGCGCCGCACCAGCACCGTCCAGTGGGCCGACGGCTGGCTGGGCCTGGACGTCGGCACCGACATCGCGCTGGCCAACACCATCGGCCGCGAGATCATCGCCGCCGGGCTGCACAACACCGCGTTCATCGAGCGGGCCACCACCGGGTTCGAGGACTACCGGCGCACCGTCGAGCCCTACACCCTGGCCAGGGGCGAGGAGCTGACCAAGGTGCCCGCCGCGATGATCCGCGAGCTGGCGCACGCCTACGCACGGGCGGACCGCGCGCAGCTGTGCTGGACGCTGGGCATCACCGAGCACCACAACGCCGCCGACTACGTGTTCGCGCTGATCAACCTGGCCCTGCTGACCGGACACGTCGGCCGCTACGGCTCCGGGCTGTGCCCGCTGCGCGGCCAGAACAACGTGCAGGGCGGCGGCGACATGGGCGCCATCCCGGCCAAGCTGCCGGGCGGCTACGACCTCGGTGACGACGAGGCCAGGGCGCGCTACGAGAAGGTCTGGGGCGCAACCCTGTCCCCCAAGCCCGGCATGCACCTGTCCCAGATGTTCGAGGCCATGGAGCGCAAGGACCTGCGCGCGCTCTACTGCATCGGTGAGAACCCGGCCGAGTCCGAAGCGAACGTGACGCACGCCCGCAAGATGCTCATCGGGCTGGACCACCTGGTCGTGCAGGACATCTTCCGCACCGCGACCGCCGAACTGGCCGACGTCGTGCTGCCCTCGGCGGCCGACTGGTGCGAGTACGAGGGCACCGTCACCAACAGCGAGCGGCGGGTGCAACGGGTCCGCAAGGCGATCGACCCGCCGGGGCTGGCCCGCCCGGACAGCCACATCATCTGCGACCTGGCGAACCGGATGGGCCACGACTGGGGCCAGCCCACCGCGGAACAGGTGTGGGACGAGCTGCGCTCGGTCTCCCTGAACTGGCACCAAGGGATGAGCTACGCCCGGCTGGAGGCGGAGGGCGGGCTGCAGTGGCCGTGCCCGAGCCTGGACCACCCGGGCACGCCGCTGATGCACGCCCGGCTCTGGGCCGGCGACCCGGCGGAGCGCGGCACCCCGGCGCCGTTCACCGCCGTCGAGCACGTGCCGCCGCTGGACGCGCTCGCGCCGGACTTCCCGATCCGGCTGACCACGGTGCGCAATCTGGACAACTACAACTCCGGGGTCCAGACCGGTGGCTACAGCTCGCCGCTGCGCCGCCGCGAGGCACTGCGTATCGACGCCGAGGACGCCGCCGAGCTGGGCATCGAGGAGGGTGAGGTGGTCCGCATCGTGTCCCGGCGCGGGTCGGTGCTCTCCCCGGTCAGCCTGGACCCGGCGCTGCGGCCCGGGCTCGCCTCGATCACGCCGCACTTCACCGAGCAGGTGGATACCAACGTGCTCACCAACGACGCCTGGGACCCGAAGTCGGGCACCTCGGAGTTCAAGGCGGCCGCGATCCGGATCGAGAAGGTCCCGGTACCCAGCACCGAGCAACCGGCCGACCGGGCGGCTCAGCTGCCGGTCGCCGGTCAGTAGAGGAGCCCAGTGGATCTTCGACTCACCCAGGCCAGGGCCAACGACGCCGAGCGGGCCGCCGTGGACCGGGTGGTCAGCGTGGCCCTGAGCGGCGGCGGCAACGGCGCCACCCGCGACGACGCGCCCGCCGGCTCGCTGCGCAGCGAGCACTTCGCCGACGCCGGGCACGCCGCCCGGGGCCGGCGCCACCTGGTACTGCCCGCCCTGCACGCCGTGCAGGAGGACATCGGCTGGATCAGTCCGGGCGCGCTGAACTACGTGTCCCTGCGGCTGTCCGTACCGCCCGCCGACGTCTACGGGGTGGCCACGTTCTACGCGATGTTCAGCACCGAGCCCCGCGCGCCCAGGGTCGTGCACGTCTGCGACGACGTGGTGTGCGGGCAGCGGGGCGGCGAACGGCTGACGGAGCGGCTGGCCGCCGAGCTCGGCCACGAGGGGCACGGCGACGAGGTGTGCTGGGTGCGCAGCCCGTGCCTCGGGCTCTGCGAGCGGGCGCCGGCGGTGCTGCTGCAGCGCACCGGCGAGCCGGACTACTCGATCGCGCCGGCCTCTCCCGAGCAGACCCTGGGGGCGGCGGCCGGCGGCGGTGCGGGGTCGACCGGCGCGGACGCGGCGTTCGACGACACCTCGGTCAGCGCGCCCCAGACCGGGTCCGGGGGCGGGTCCGGGCTGCGGCTGCTGCGCCGGGTCGGCGTGGTGGACCCGACCAGCCTGGACGACTACCGGGCCCACGGCGGCTACACGGCACTGCGCCGCGCGGTCGGCATCGGGCCGACCCGGGTGATCAAGGAGGTGTCCGACTCCTCGCTCACCGGGCGCGGCGGCGCGGCCTTCCCCACCGGCGTGAAGTGGGACGGCGTGGCCAAGGCCCCGGAGCGGCCGCACTACCTGGTGTGCAACGCCGACGAGTCGGAACCGGGCACGTTCAAGGACCGGATCCTGCTGGAGAGCGACCCGTTCGGGCTGGTCGAGGCCATGACGATCGCCGGCTACGCGACCGGCTGCGCGCGCGGCTACCTCTACGTCCGGGGCGAGTACCCGCTGGCGACCCGCCGGCTGGCCGGCGCCATCGAGCAGGCCCGCCAGCGCGGCTACCTGGGGCCGGACGTGATGGGTGAGGGCTTCGCGTTCGACCTGGAGCTGCGCCGGGGCGCCGGGGCGTACATCTGCGGCGAGGAGACCGCGCTGCTCAACTCCATCGAGGGGTTCCGGGGCGAGCCGCGCAACAAGCCGCCGTTCCCCTCGGTGTCCGGCCTGTTCGGCAAGCCCACGGTGATCAACAACGTGGAGACGCTGTACAACGTGCTTCAGGTGCTCGCGTTCGGGGGGCCGGCGTTCGCCGAGATCGGCGGCGGGCGCTCCACGGGGCCCAAGCTGTTCTGCCTGTCCGGCGCGGTGGCCCGGCCCGGCGTCTACGAGGTGTCCTTCGGGGCGACCCTGCGCGAGGTGCTCGAGCTGGCCGGCGGCACCGTCGGCGAGCTGCGGGCGATCCTGCTCGGCGGGGCGGCCGGCGGCTTCGTGCTGCCCGACCAGCTGGACGTGCCGCTCACCTTGGAGGGCACCCGGGAGATCGGCGCCTCGCTCGGCTCCGGAGTGATCTTCGCGATCGACGCTGCCGTGGACATGACCGAGATCCTGCGCCGGATCGCCGCGTTCTTCCGCGACGAGTCGTGCGGGCAGTGCGTGCCGTGCCGGGTCGGCACCGTGCGCCAGGAGGAGTCGCTGGCCCGGATGCTGCGCCGCACCGAGATCGGGTCCCGCGAGCAGGAGCTGGCGCTGCTGGACGACCTGGGCAAGGTCATGCGGGACGCGTCCATCTGCGGGTTGGGCCAGACCGCGCCGGCCGCGATCCAGTCGGCGATCGGCCTGGGGCTGTTGAGCGAAGGGGTGGGACAGTGACCGAGGTGCTGGAGCCGATGCGCCGCCCCGGCGGCCCGGTGATGCTGGGTCAGATCCGCCGGATGGTCACCCTGACGCTGGACGGGGTCGAGGTCCGGGTGCCGGAGGGCACCACCATCCTGGAGGCGCTCAAAGCGCACGGCACCGAGACGCCGACGCTCTGCTACGCGCCGAACCTGGCGCCGATCAACGCCTGTCGGGTGTGCATGGTCGAGGTCGCCGGGTCCCGGGTGCTGGTGCCGTCCTGCGCCCGCGCGGTGGAGGACGACATGGAGGTGCACACCGACTCCGAGCGCGTCCAGCACAGCCGGCGCATGGTGCTGGAGCTGCTGGCCAGCTCGGTGGACCTGTCCCAGACCGAGCCGGACGTGCAACGCTGGATGGCCAAGTACGGGGTCGACGCGGAGCGCTACGGGCCGGCCGCGCCGCCGGCCGCCGAGGGTGAGCGGGACCGCCGGCACGCCGGCCATCACCACGCCGTCGACGGCTCGGTGGCGGAGACGGTGGCGCAGCCGGTGAAGGTCGACAACGACCTCTACGTACGCGACTACGGCCGCTGCATCATGTGCTACAAGTGCGTCAAGGCGTGCGGCACGGACGCCCAGTTCACCTTCGCCATCTCGGCCGCCGGGCGCGGTTTCGACACCCGGATCGCCACCGAGTACAACACCGAGCTGCCCGACTCCGCCTGCGTGTACTGCGGCAACTGCGTCGGCGTGTGCCCCACGGGCGCGCTCAAGTCGGTCGCCGAGCACGAGCTGCGCGAGGCCGACGAGTGGGACGAGGAGAACGAGACGGTGACCACCACCATCTGCTCGTTCTGCGGCGTCGGCTGCAACCTGGAGCTGCACGTGCAGCACAACACGATCGTCAACGTGACCTCGCCCAGCGACCACAGCGTCACCCACGGCCACCTGTGCATCAAGGGCCGGTTCGGCTTCCAGCACGTCCAGAACCTGCCGAAGCAGCAGGGCGACTGACTGGGGGGAAGGCCTCGCCCGCCCGGTCGGTATGTTCTCGCGCGTGACGGATCCGGAACCTGGGCGGACGGTGGTGGTGTTCACCGACGGCGCGTGCAGCGGGAACCCCGGGCCGGGTGGCTGGGGCGCGTTGCTGCGGTACGGCCGCCACGAGAAGGAGCTGTACGGCGCCGAACCCGGTACGACGACCAACAACCGGATGGAGCTCATGGCGCCCATCCGGGCGCTGGAGAGCCTCACCCGGCCGTCGGAGGTGTGCATCTACACCGACAGCACGTACGTGCGCAACGGCGTCACCTCGTGGCTCCCGCGCTGGAAGAGCAACGGCTGGCAGACCCGCGACAAGGCCCCGGTGAAGAACGCCGACCTCTGGCAACGCCTCGACGAGGCCGCCCGGCCGCACCGGGTGCGCTGGGAGTGGGTCAAGGGCCACGCCGGGCACCCGGAGAACGAACGCGCGGACCGGCTGGCCGTCACCGGTGCCCGGGAGGCGGCCGCGGCTGGGGCGGCGTCGGTCGACCGGCCGTCGTCGCACTGAGTCGGGCGATTGTGACTAGGCTCCACCGCGTGGACGTGCTTGATGAGTACACCGGTCATACCGACCCCGGCGGCGCCGCCATCCGCCGCACCCTCGACTCACTGACGATCACCAAGGTGTCCGTCGGTGAGTACGACAACAACGCGTACCTGCTGGTCTGCAAGGCCACCGGGGACGCGCTGCTGGTCGACGCGGCGGCCGAGCCGGACCGGCTGATGGACGTCATCGGCCACGGCGACGACCGGCCACAGCTGCGCACCATCGTGACCACCCACCGGCATCCCGACCACTGGCAGGCCCTCGGCGCGGTCGCCGGCATGTGCGAGCCACAGACCGTGGCGCACCCCGCCGACGCCCCCGAGCTGCCGATCCCCGCCGACGTGCTCGTCGACCACGGCGACACGGTCCGGGTCGGTCAGGTCGAGCTCGAGGTGATCCACCTGCGGGGGCACACCCCCGGCTCGATCGCGCTGCTCTACCGGGGTGACGAGCGGCCGCACCTGTTCACCGGCGACTCGCTGTTCCCCGGCGGCGTCGGCAAGACCTGGAAGCCCGAGGACTTCACCTCGCTCGTGGACGACGTCGAGCACCGCCTCTTCGACGTGCTGCCGGACGACACCTGGTTCTACCCGGGCCACGGCGACGACTCCACGCTCGGCACCGAGCGCCCCGCCCTACCGGAGTGGCGCAGCCGAGGCTGGTGAGTCGGGCGGCGCTGGCTCAGCTGGACTTGTCGATCGCGCGGCGGGCCGCGTCCAGGGTGGCGCGGCCGCCGAGCAGCAGGATCTTGTCGCCGCTCACCGTGAGAAAGCGCAGCCCGCGCGCCGCGTACTCGGCGCCGCCAGCCAGGCCCGGCACCACGCCGGCGGCGGTGCAGACCGCCACCACGTCGTCGATCGCCCGCTCCACCTCGGGCGCGAACGGCGGCGGGCCGGGCGTCAGGCCGAGCGTGAGTCCCAGGTCCGAGGGGCCGACGAAGATGCCGTCGATGCCCGGGGTGGCGGCGATGTCGGCGGCGTTGGCCAGCCCCGTGGCAGTCTCCACCATGGCCAGGCAGGCGACCTCGCGGTTGACCTCCGCCGCGTCGGTGCCGAGTACCCGGGTGGACCGGGTGCCGGCGTAGCTGCGCGTCCCCGTCGGCGGGAACCGGCACGCGGCGGCGGCCCGCTCGGCGTCCTCCCGGCTCTCGACCATGGGCACCACGATGACCTCGGCGCCGGCGTCCAGCGCGTGCCCGATCGCGTAGTAGTCGTTGGTGGGGACCCGGACCACCGGCGTGACCTCGGTGTTCGTGGTGACGCGGAGCAGCGGTTCCAGGTCCGCCACGCCGTACTCGCCGTGCTGGCAGTCGAACAGGATGAAGTCGAACCCGCACCACACCAGGTGCTCGACCACGGCGGGCGCCGGGATCCAACACCATGCCCCGAGCACCGCGCGGCTGTCCCACGTGCGTCGCAACCTGTTACCGGTCAAGGCACCTCCCGCTCCGAGCCGTCCCCCGCAGCGTAGAGCGGCAGGTGCACGTCGCCGACAGGTCACCGCGGGTACCCGGAGTGCGGCGGAGGTCGGCTGCGCGCTTGCGGCGGTTAGCGGACCACGTTGCCGGTGCAGGTGGCTACGCCGAAGGTGCCGTCGCTGGTGACGTCCGAGACGACGGCGCCGTCCACGCTGATCCGGCAGCTGATCGCGCCCTCGCCGGCGTTCTGCGCGGTGATCGTCGGGATGAAGCCCCGGGAGGCGTCGAACTCGGTGCGCCACGGCAACTGGACCGGGGTCGCCGGCACGGCCAGCCCGGGGCGGGCGCTGGTGAAGGTGACGAACCCGGCCCAGGCCGGCCCGTCGATCTCGTAGCGCACGTGCACGCTGACCATCGGCACCGGCCCCGGGCTGGCCGGGCGGCCCACGGCCCTCGGCTCGATCGGTGCCTTCGCGGGGGCGCCTCGGTCGGCGACCGGCACCTCGCTCTCGATCGAGCTGCCGGCGAACACCGCGCTGGGGGTGCCGATCACGCTGGCCCCGGCCACGCCGGCGCCGGCCAGCGCGAGCAGGGCAAGGCCGGTGATCAGCCACGGGTAGCGCAGCCGGAACCGGACCGCTCTGGAGCCGCTCGACCGGGAACCCCGCCGCGCGGCGCCGCGCGCATGGCGCGGGCCGGGAGGTGGGGGCGTGGTCATGCGGGTCGGCCTTCCGCTGGCTGGAGGGACGCGGGCACTCTGTAAACACCATCGGCAGAGGTTGCTCGACTGTTACCAGTGCCACAGGCTTCGACGGCCGTCACGGGCCCAGCACAGGCCGGGCGGATCCGGCGGCGACCCACCCGAACGTGTTTACGGCGTAGACGGTCGGCGGGCCGGCAGCCCCGGACCGTGCTCTACGGTGTGCCCATGGCCAGCGGTACCGCCGAGCGCATCGCGGTCGAGGCCAGGTCGATCCTGCTCAGCGAGGGTGCCGAGGCGGTCAGCATGCGCCGCGTCGCCGCCGCCGTCGGAATCACCCCGATGGCCATCTACCGGCACTACCCGAACCGGGAGGCGCTGCTGCGGGCGGTCGCCGAGCACGGCTGGACGGAGCTGACCACTCGCTGGCGTACCGGTCCCCGCCTGGACAACCCCCGGGCCGAGCTGCGCCGGACGCTGAACGGCCTGCTGGACTTCGCCCTGGAGCAGCCGACGCTGTACGCCCTGCTGCACGTGCACCGGGGCGCGGCGGCCAACGGGGACGGCACGCCGGACTTCCGCTCCGCCCAGTCGCCGGTGCTCAGCGCCGTGCTGGTCGCCGTGGACGAGGGCATGCACCGGGGTTTGTTCGCGCCGGACGACGTGTCCGAGGTAGCCCTGAGCATCGTGGCGCTGGTGCACGGGCTGATCTCGATGCAGCACGCCGACCGCCTCGGGCTGCCGGACCCGGAGTTCCGCGTGCTGTGCGGCACCGCGATGACCCGGCTGCTGCACGGCGTCGGCGCCTGAGCACCGGGGACTGAGCACCGGGGACTGAGCGTCCCCGCGTGCGGCACGATGGGGCCGTGCGGCTGCTGCTGATCTCCGACACCCATCTGCCCGGCCGGGGCCGGCGGATCCCCGATGCGCTGTGGCGGGAGGTCGACCGGGCGGATGTGGTGGTGCACGCCGGCGACTGGGTCGGGGTGGCGCTGCTGGACGAGCTCGAGGCGCGGTCCCGCCGGCTGATCGGGGTGGTCGGCAACAACGACGGCGCGGACCTGCGGGCCCGGCTGCCCGAGGTCGCCACCGCGGAGCTCGACGGGGTAAGGCTCGCCGTGGTGCACGAGACGGGCGCCTCGACCGGCCGGGAGCGGCGCTGCGCGGCCCGGTTCCCGGACACCGACGTGCTCGTCTTCGGGCACAGCCACATCCCGTGGAACACCGTGGCGCCGAGCGGGTTGCGGCTGCTCAACCCCGGCTCCCCCACCGACCGCAGGCGCCAGCCCACCCACACCTGGATGACGGCGCGGACCGATGCGGGCCGGCTCGACGACGTGGTGCTGCACCACCTGGAGCGGCCCGGCGACGCGCCCTGACGCCTACCGGTCGCCCGACGCGGTCAGGTCCACGGTGCGGGTCTCCCTGGCGGTGAGGTACACCACGAGGCTGACCAGGCACGTCGCCGCCAGGTACCAGGGGAACACGGCGCCCCGACCGGCCTGGCTCAGCGAGGTGACCAGGTACGGCGCGGTACCGCCGAAGATCGCCACGGTCAGCGCATAGGGCAGCCCGATGCCGGCGGTGCGCACCGACGTCGGGAACAGCTCCGCCATTGCCACCGGGGCCACCGCGCCGTAACCGGCGAACAGCACCAGCCCGACCGTCATGACCAGGAACAGCGACCAGCCGGACGCCGACATCAGCGCGAACAGCGGCACGGACAGCAGCACGAAGCCGGCGCCGAAGAAGATCAGCAGCGGCCGCCGGCCGATCCGGTCGGACAGCGCGCCGAGCGGCGGCAGGATGAGCACGAGCACAACCTGCGCGGCGATCGACGCCCACAGCGCGGACGACGTGGGCACCCCCTTGGCCTGCTGCGCGTAGCTGGGCAGGTACACGGCGAACGTGTAGTAGGCGACCGTGCCGCCGACCGTGAAACCGACGACCCTGGCCACCGCCCCGGGGTGCTCCCGGAACGCGCGCAGGGTGGGCCGATCGGGGCGCGTGCGCTGCGCGGTGAACGCGGCGCTCTCCACCAGGCGCGCCCGCAGGTACAGCGCGACCAGGGCGAGCAGGGCGCCGACCACGAACGGCAGCCGCCACCCCCAGTCCCGCACCTGGGCGGCGCCGAGTGAGCTCACCAGCACCGAGCCGAGCACCGTGGCCAGCAGCGTGCCGAGCACGTTGGACACGTAGAAGAAGCTGGTCACGAAGCCGCGCCGGCCGGGAGGCGCGATCTCGGCCAGGTAGCTGGCGGACGCGGCGAACTCCCCGCCGGTGGACAGCCCCTGCAGGATCCGGGCGAGCAGCAGCAGGATCGGGGCCAGCGCGCCGACCTGCGCGTACGTCGGGCTGACCGCGATCAGCAGGCTGCCGGCGGCCATCAGCAGCACCGACAGCACCAGGCCGCCGCGCCGGCCGGTCCGGTCGGTGAAGCCGGCGATCAGCAGCCCGCCCAGCGGCCGGAAGAAGAAGCCGACCGCGAAGATGGCCAGCGTGCCGAGCAGGGCCGACACGCTGGAGGACGTCGGGAAGAACTGGCCGGAGAAGAACACCGAGAAGATCGCGTAGGCCTGCCAGTCGAACCACTCGAGGGTGTTGCCGAGCAGCGTGGCCACCAGCGATCGGCGCATCCCGGTAGGGGCGGGCTCACTCACCGGCTGCCTCGGGCACCGGGTGGCGGACCATCCGGCGGTCCCCGATGCGGACCAGCTCGACCACGGCGATCACAAGCGCGATCAGCACAAATACCACGGCGCACAGTAGCGCGACGAAGATCGCCGAGCCAGCCGTCGCGCCGGGCAGGCCGAGGACCGTGTAGTAGACCCCGGCCAGCAGCGCGGTGCCGACCGAGGAGCCGACCCGCTGGCCGGTCTGCAGCGCCCCGCCGGCCGCCCCGGCCATCCGGACGGGCACGTCGCCGAGCGTCAGCGTGAGGTTCGGCGAGATCACCAGGCCGCTGCCGACCCCGGCCAGCAACAGAGGACCGGCGGCCAGCAGGCCGGCGGCGGAGCCGGTGTGGTCTCGCAGCACAAACGCGGTGACCAGCAGGCCGACCACCACACAACACAGCCCCCACACCGTGAGCCGCCGCCCCCAGCGGGCCACGACCGCGCCACCGGCGAAGGCCGACACCGCGGCGCCGACCGCGAACGACGTCACCGCGAGGCCGGAGCGCAGCGGCGTGTAGCCCAGCGCGAGCTGGAAGTACATCGCGAGCACGATGAAGATCCCGCTGAACCCGACGAAGTAGGCCAGGCCGAGCGCCGAGCCGGAGGCGTAGCCCCGGGTGCCGCTGAGCAGCCGGGGGTCGAGCAGCGGCGGCCGGTGCCCGACCCGGGCCACCCGCAGCTCCCACCTGGCGAAGGCGACCAGCAGCGCCGCACCCACCGCGATCAGCCACCACAGGTCGTGGAAGTGGTCGTACTCCAGCAGCGGCAGCATGATCGCCAGCACCGCGACGCCGAGCAGCGCGGTGCCGACGAGGTCGAGCCGGCGCCGGATCGGGGTGCGGTCGGCGAGCTGGGCGGCGGTGCGCCCGGGCAGCAGCCGGGGGGCCAGCGCGAGTGCGACCAGGCCGATCGGCACGTTCACGTAGAAGATCCAGCGCCAGCCGTCCGGGCCGCCGAAGACCGCGAGGATGATGCCGCCCACGATCGGTCCGACCGCGGTGGACAGCCCCACCGACGCGCCGTACCTGCCGAACGCCCGACCCCGCTCTTCGCCCCGGAACAGGTCCTGGATCACGCCGGAGTTCTGCGGGCCCAGCATGCCGGCGGCGAAGCCCTGCACCAGCCGGGCGACGATGAGCAGCACCAGCGAGGGCGCCGCGCCGCACAGCGCGCTGGTCAGCACGAAGCCACTGAGCGCGATCATGAACATCCGGCGCCGGCCGAGTGCGTCGCCGAGGCGCCCGGCCGGCACCAGAGCCAGGCCGAAGGCCAGCGTGTAGCCGGACACCACCCACTGCACCCCGGACGCCGAGGTGCCCAGCGACCGCTCGATGGACGGCAGCGCGACCGCCACGATGCTGACGTCCAGCAGACCCATGAACCCGGCGGCCAGGTTGACCCACAGGGCGCGCCAGCGCCTCGGATCGGGCCGGTACTCGTCCGGCGGCACGACGCCCGGAGTGCCGGGCTGCCGGATCTCGGTCACCTCAGGAGTGTGCGCCTCCGTCGGCCCGTTCCGCGCGCTGACCGGAGGCGGCGGTGGCACTCGTCACCGCGTTGTCGTCCCGCCTGGTCTTGAGCAGGCTGGCCACGGTGGTGATCGCCAGCACGCCCACGATCACGCCCAGCGAGACGAGGATGCCGACCTCGGGCACCGGCACCGGGTCCCCGTTGTTGAGGAACGGCAGGTCGTTGGTGTGCAGTGCCTCCAGCACGAGTTTCGCGCCGATGAACGCGAGGATGACGGACAGCCCGTAGGACAGGTACACCAGCCGCTTGAGCAGGGTGCCGAGCAGGAAGTAGAGCTGGCGCAGGCCCATCAGCGCGAACGCGTTGGCCGTGAACACCAGGTAGGGCTCCTTGGTCAGCCCGAAGATCGCCGGGATGGAGTCGAGCGCGAACAGCAGGTCGGTGGTGCCGATCGCGACCATCACCACGAGCATCGGGGTGACCCGGCGCTTGCCACCGACCCGGACGACCGTGTGGGAACCGTGGTACTCGTCGGTGACGGGCAGCACGCGGCGCAGCAGCCGCAGCATGCCGTTCTCCTTGTACTCCTCCTCCGCCTCGCCCTGGCCGCGCAGCAGGCGGTACGCGGTGACCAGCAGCACCACCGCGAACAGGTAGAACACCCAGCTGAACGCCGCGATCGCGGCCGCGCCGACCGCGATGAACGCGCCGCGCATGACCAGCGCGATCACCACGCCGACTAGCAGCACCCGGTGCTGGTGCTGCTCCGGCACGTGGAACGCGGTCATGATGATCACGAAGACGAACAGGTTGTCCACCGAGAGCGAGTACTCGGTGAGATAGCCGGCGAAGAACTCACCGGCCGAGGTGCCGCCGGCGAAGTACCAGATGCCGAGCCCGAACAGCACCGCCAGCGCCGCGTAGACCAGCACCCACCGGGTCGCCTCCGCGAACGTCACGCGGTGCGGGTGGCTGTCGACGACAAAAAGATCAACCAGGATCACCGCGAGCAGCGCGACGATGGTGGCTAGCCACAGCCAGACGGGGACGTTCATCGGCACTGCCTCCGGGCGAGCGTAAGAGCGCAACGGTCATGGACCGAAGTCTCTCCCGCCTGCTCTCGCAGGCCAATGACACCGGGCGCTCTGCCGCCGTGCTGACGATGTCACCGGTTGAGGGATACTCCCCTAGGCACTTCTCAGTCTGGCCTAACCGGTACGGCAAAGCGAGCCGGCGACACTCGGACGTGAGAAAAGGCACCCGGCGGTTGCCCCGCCGCGGTCAACGGTCGGTGCGCCCCGGCCCGCCGAGGGTGTGGAAGCGGGCCGCCCGGTCGGGCCGGAACGAGGTGGCCCTCGGGGCGCGGAGCTCCTCGTCGATCATCGCGGTGAGCCGGGCGACGAACGCCTCGGGCTCGTCCGCCGCGTCCGGCAGCTCCGGGACCAGCCGGTCGACGGCGCCGGCCCGCAGCAGGTCCTGGCTGCGTATCCCCTGGGCGGCGGCCATCTCGGCGGCGCGGCCGGCGTCCCCGTACTGGATCACCGCCGCACCCTCCGGCGGCAGCGGGCCGAGCCAGCCGTGCCACGCGGCCAGCACCCGGTCGGCGGGCAACAGGGCGAGCGCCGCGCCACCGGCACCCTGGCCGAGCAGCACCGCCAGCGTCGGCACCGGCAGCGCCAGCAGGTCGGCCACGCAACGGGCGATCTCGCCGGCCAGCGCCCCTTCCTCGGCCGCCGCGCTGAGCTCCGCGCCGGCCGTGTCGATGAGCGTGACCAGCGGCAACCCCAGCTCCCCCGCCAGCCGCATCCCCCGCCGCGCGGTGCGCAGCGCGCCGGGGCCGAGCGGCCGGCGGGCGCGGCGGTCCTGCCCGACCAGCACGCAGGCCGTGCCGCCGAACCGGGCCAGGGCCAGCAGCAGCCCGTCCCCCCGCTCGCCGGCTCCGGTCCCGGCCAGTGGCACGACGTCGGTGGCGGCGCGCAGCACCTCGCGGGCGCCGGGCCGGCCGGGCCGCCGGGAGCGTGTGACCGACTGCCAGGCGGTGGGCTCCGGCGCGGGACGGGCGCTCGGCGGAGCTGGCTGAGTGGCGGCGGCGATCGTGTGGAGGGCGGTGGCCGGACGAGCGGCGGTCGCGGAGGCCGGGGACGGCTCGGTCGGGTCGAGCAGGGCGAGCACCCGGCCGGTGACCTCGGCGAGGCGGCCGATCGGCAGCACCGCGTCCAGCACCCCGTGCGCGTGCAGGTGCTCCGCCGTCTGCACGCCGGCCGGGAACGGCTCGCCGCGCAGCGCCTCCGACACCTTCGGCCCCAGGAAGCCGACCAGCGCGCCGGGCTCGGCCACCGTGAGGTGCCCGAGCGATCCCCAGGACGCGAACACGCCGCCGGTGGTGGGATGGCGCAGGTACACCAGGTACGGCAGACCGGCGGCCTTGTGCGCGGTGATCGCGGCCGTGATCGACGCCATCCGCAGGAACGCGAGCGTGCCCTCCTGCATCCGGGTGCCGCCCGAGGCCGTGGCGGCCAGCAGCGGCAACCGCTCGCCGGTGGCCCGTTCGATCGCGGCCACCAGCCGGTCGGCGGCGGCCGCCCCGATCGAACCGCCGAGGAAGCCGAACTCGCCGCACAGCACGGCGACCGGGCGCCCACCGATGCGACCGCGGCCGGTCAGCACAGCCTCGTCGACGCCGCTGTGCGCGCGGGCGGTGGCCAGGGTGGCGGCGTAGGCCGGGTCGGCGACCGGCGGCGGTGGGCTGTCCCAGGGCCGGAAGGAGCCGGGGTCGAGCACGGTGGCGATCAGCTGCTCGGCGCCGATGGTGACGTGCCGGGGCAGGGGCATGCTGGAGGATGGCACGACGTCGCTGGTCACGGCGCGACCACCGCGCCGGCGACCGGCCGGTCGACGCCGAGCTCCGCGCGCAGGGCGGGTCCGTGCTGGTCGAGCACCGGCGGCGCGGTGTGCCGGCGCGCGGGCCGCTCCCGGTCGTCCCCGTCGAAGAACCGCAGCGGCGGCCCGGGCAGGCTGATCCGCCCCAGGGTGGCGTGCCGGACGTCGATCACGAGCCCCTGGCTGGCCGTCTGCTCCCAGGCGTAGACCTCGTCGATACCGCGCACGCGCCCGGCCGGTACGCCCGCCCGGTCCAGCCGGCGCAGCAGGGTGTCGGGGCCGTCGGCGGCGAACGCTCCCTCCACGGCCGCGCGGACCAGGTCGGGGTGGCGGACGCGGTCGCCGTTGGTGCGCAGCCCGTCGGCTTCGGTGTCCAGCCCGAACTCGGCACCGAGCCGCCGCCACAGGCTCTCGCTGCCGCAGGCGATCTGCACCGCGCCGCCCCGGCAGCGGAACAGCCCGTAGGGCGAGATCGACGGGTGGTGGTTGCCGCCCGCCTGACCTGCCTGGCCGGCGACCGTCCACGCCGTGCCCTGGAACCCGTGCACGCCGAACACGGCGGCCAGCAGCGAGGTCCGGACCACGCCGCCCCGGCCGGTCCGGTCGCGCTCGCGCAGCGCGGCGAGCACACCGTAGGCGCCGTACATGCCGGCCAGCAGGTCGGCGATCGGCACGCCGACCCGCTGCACGTCGTCGGGCCCGGAGCCGGTGACCGCCATCAGCCCGGCCTCACCCTGCGCGATCTGGTCGTAGCCGGCGCGGCCGCCCTCCGGACCGTCGTGGCCGAACCCGGAAATCGACAGCACTACGAGCCGAGGGTTCAGCGCGCACAGCGTCGGGATGGCGAACCCGAGCCGGTCGAGCACGCCGGTGCGGAAGTTCTCCACCAGCACGTCGGCCCGGCGGACCAGGGCGGTCAGCGCGGCCCGGCCGTCGGCCGACTTCAGGTCGAGGGCCAGCGACTCCTTGTTCCGGTTGGCCGAGAGGAAGTAGGTCGACTCGGTCGCGCCCGGTTCTCCCACGAACGGCGGGCCCCAGCCCCGGGTGTCGTCACCGCCCAGCGGGTTCTCGATCTTGACCACCCGCGCGCCGAGGTCACCGAGCATCATCGTGGCGTGCGGGCCGGCCAGCGCGCGGCTGAGGTCGACGACGAGCAGGCCGTCGAGCGGTGTGGTCATGGGGTCCTTCCCGGCGGAGACCGATTGGGTTATTGGACTAGTGGACTAGCCACTTAGACTGTGGGTCAACGGTTTGTGAGCTGACAGACGGAAAGGGGCGCCCGCCGGTGACACCGCGCGCGACACCGCGGCGAGTGGCCTCGCCCCTGCGGCCGGTCAGCCGCCCCCGGCTCTACGAGCAGCTGGTCGAGCGGCTGCTGGACTACATCCACGGCGAGGGGCTCAAGGTCGGCGACCGGCTGCCGGCCGAGCGCGAGCTCGCCACCCAGCTGGGCGTCAGCCGGGCCTCGGTCAGCCAGGCACTGGTCGCGCTCGAGGTGCAGGGCGTGATCGACGTGCGGCACGGCGACGGCGCCGTGATCCTCGACGTGCCGCCGGAGCGGCAGATCCTGGCCGCGCTGCGGGCCCGCCGCAACCGGCTGCGCGAGGTCATCGAGGCCCGCGAGGCCCTCGAGGTGAAGCTCGCCGCGCTCGCCGCCCAGCGGCGCACCCCCGAGGACCTGAGGGCCATCGACGACGCGCTGGACAGGATGGCCGGCGAGGTCGCCCGGGGTGACCGGGGCGTGACCGGCGACGAGCACTTCCACGCCGCCGTCACCGCCGCCGCGCACTCCGGGCTGCTCGCCGGCCTGATGACCGAGATCGCCGAGCTGATCCGGGAGAGTCGGATCGAGTCGCTGGCCCAGCCCGGCCGGCCGGAGGAGTCACTGCGCGCGCACCGCGCGGTGGCCGACGCCATCCGGGGCGGCGATGCGGCGGTGGCGGCCGACGCGATGGCCGCCCACATCGCCGCCGTCTCCGACACCGCCCTGCTGCGCGAGGGCTGACCGCGCCGGGCGTGCCTGACCGCACCGGGCGTACCCCACCGCCGCCGTGGCCAGCTCTTTACGGCGGTGGCGAGCGGCGGGTCCGCGGCCCGGGCATGATGGGCCGATGGTCTTGGAGATTGCCGAGTTCGTGATCAAGTCCGGCAGCGAGGAGGACTTCGCCGCCGCCTACCGGCAGGCGCTGCCGCTGGCCGCCGCCACCCCGGGTTTCCGGAACGCCCGGCTGGTCCGGGGCGTCGAGTCGCCGTCGACGTTCGTGCTGCTCGTCGAATGGGACACGCTGGAGGCGCACACCGAGGGCTTCCGGGGGTCCGACCGCTACCCACAGTGGCGAGCGCTGATCGGCCCGTTCTTCGCCGGTGACCCGAAGGTCCAGCACACCGTCGAGGTCTAGCGCCGCGTCCAGGCAGCGGCCACGGCAGCGGCTACGGCAGCGACTACGGCAGCGGAGCGCCTCACCCTCTCGGCACGGTTGCGCTCCGTAGCCTTCCCGCCGGCTTCGGATACCGTCGGGGTATGCCCTCCGTGCTGGCCCGGCTCCGGGTCACCCGCCGCCGGGTCGTCGTCCTACTCGTCGTGTTCGGACTTCTTGTGCTCGCGACCCTGGCCGGCGTGCTCGGCGTCGCCCGGAGCGGGTCCGCCCAACCGCGCATCGAGGAGTTCCAGCTCAGCGTGCCCGGCGGCCCCGGCCAGCCCGGTCCGGTCAGCCTGGACGCCGCGCTCTACCTGCCGGACCGGACGCCCGCGCCGGCGGTGCTGGTCGCACACGGGTTCGGCGGCAGCAAGGCCTCGGTCGACGCCGACGCGCGTGACCTGGCCGACCGGGGTTTCGTCGCGCTGACCTGGTCGGCCAGGGGGTTCGGCCGCAGCACCGGGCAGATCGCGCTGGACTCCCCCGACTACGAGGTCGCGGACGCCTCCCGGTTGATCGACTACCTGGCGACCCGGCCGGAGGTGCGGCTGGACGGGCCCGGCGACCCGAGGGTGGGGGTGACCGGCGGTTCCTACGGCGGCGCGCTCGCGCTGCTGCTCGCCGGCTACGACCACCGGGTGGACGCGATCGCGCCGGCGATCACCTGGAACGACCTGGGGCAGGCGCTCTTCCCGAACACGGCCAGCGCCGCCCCGCTGCCGGCGGACACCCCGGCGCACGGCGCGTTCGGTCCGGACGGGGTGTTCAAGCGCGGCTGGGCCGGCATCTTCTTCGCGGCCGGCCTGAACCCCGGCACCGGCCGGCCCGCCACTCCCCTGCCGGCCACCCCGCCGGCGGACGACACCCCGGCGTCGTCGGACGTGGAGGCTCCCTCCACGGCGGCCGTCCCGTCGGCCGGCCCCACCGGCGGCGGATCCGGGAATGACGCGCCGAGCACGGCACCGGCCGGCGGTCCCGGCCAGCCGGCGCTCGGGCCGACCACCCCGCCGCCCCCGCCGACCAGCTGCGGACGCTTCGTGGCGGCGATCTGCCAGGCCTACGCGGAGTCGGCCACCACCGGCCGGGCCAGCCGGGCCACCACCGACCTGCTGCGCCGGTCCTCCCCGGCCAGCGTGGCCGGCCGGATCACCGCGCCCACCCTGCTCATCCAGGGTGAGACGGACACCCTGTTCGGGCTGGACCAGGCCGACGCCACCGCCCGCCAGATCGCCGCCGGCGGGGGCACCGTGTCCGTGATCTGGTACTCCGGCGGCCACGACGGCGGCGCGCCGGGGCCGACCGTGCGGGCCCGCGTCGCCGCCTGGTTCGACCGGTACCTGGGCACCCCGCCCGGCGTGAGCCCGGCCGCCGATGACGACGTGCCGCCGGTGGGTGGGCTGGAGTACGCCGTGCAGGGCGGTGTGCGCGGCGGCCGGGGCACACCGACGGTGCGCACGGTCACCGCGGAGCGCTACCCGGGGCTGACCGGGGCGCCGGCCGTACAGTTCGACCAGGTCACCCTGCACGGGGCGGCACAGGACGTGCTCAACCCGCCCGGCGGCACCCCGGCCGCGCTCACCGCGGTACCCGGCATCGGCGGCGCCCTGGGCAGCCTCGCCGGCCGGCTCGCCGCGGTCGGGTCGGCGCTGCCCGGCCAGTCGGCCACCTTCGCCAGCGAACCGGTGCCGAGCCAGATCCTGGTGGCCGGCGCACCCCGGATCCGGCTGCGCGTGACGCCGGTGCCCGGCCAGCCGACCGCCTCCGCAACCGGCACCGAGGCCGTGCTGTTCGGCAGCGTGCTCGACGTCGGGCCGGACGGTCGCCGCACCCTGCTCGGTGGCGCCGTGGCCCCGATGCGGATCCCGCTATCGGCAGGTGGCGGGCCGGCCGAGGTCACCGTGACGCTGCCCGCCGTGGTCGCGCCGATCGCCGCCGGCCACCGGCTCGCGGTCGCCGTGGGCACCACCGACCAGGCCTACCAGGGCTCGACCACGACCGCCGTCTGGCGCGTCGAGCTGGTCGCCCAGCCGGGGACCGCCGGCGCCGGGCCCGAGCTAGCCGTCCCGGTTGTGCCGGGCCGCTCGGTCACCGCGAACACCGTGCCCATCGGGCCGGCCGTCGGGATCGCCCTGATCGTGGCCGCCGCGCTGGTCGCCGTCGGGGTCGGCCGGCTGCTGCGCCGGCGCCGGGAGCGGACGCCCCCCACCCCCGCGCCGGCCACCGGTGACGGCCCTGGTGACGGCCCGGCCGAGCACCACCGCGACGGCGCCGTGCCGCCGCTGGTGATCGAGGACCTGCGCAAGTCGTACCCGGGCGGGATCACCGCCGTGGCGGGCGTGTCGTTCACCGTGCGCCGCAACCAGGTCTTCGGCCTGCTCGGCCCGAACGGCGCGGGCAAGACGACGGTGCTGCGCATGCTGATGGGGCTGATCCACCCCACGTCGGGCACCATCCGGGTGTTCGGCCACCGGGTCGTGCCGGGCGCCGAGGTGCTGTCCCGGATCGGCTCGTTCGTGGAGGGGCCGGGGCTGCTGCCGCACCTGTCCGGGGCCGCGAACCTGCGGCTGTACTGGGCGAGCACCGGCCGCCCCGAGGAGCAGGCCCACCTGGCCGAGGCGCTGGAGATCGCCGGGCTCGGCACCGCGCTGGACCGGGCGGTGCGCACCTACAGCCAGGGCATGCGGCAGCGGCTGGCGATCGCCCAGGCGATGCTCGGGCTGCCCGACCTGCTGGTGCTCGACGAGCCGACCAACGGGCTGGACCCGCCGCAGATCCAGGCCATGCGGGAGGTGCTGCGCCGCTACGCCCAGGGCGGCCGGACCGTGCTGGTGTCCAGCCACCTGCTCGCCGAGGTGGAGCAGACCTGCGACCAGGTGGTGGTGATGCACCGTGGCGCGGTGGTGGCCGACGGTTCGGTCGCCGAGCTGGTGGCCGGGGGTGGCCAGGCCAGCTTCCTGGTGGACGACCCGGCCAGGGCGGCCGCGCTGCTCACCGGGCTGGCCGGGGTCGGCGCGGTCCAGGTGGACGGCGACGCGGTGTACGCCGACCTGAACGGCACGCCCCGCGCCGAGGTGGTCGGGGAGCTGGTCCGGGCCGGCGTCGCGGTGGAGACCGCGGGGCCGAGGCGCCGCCTCGAGGACGCGTTCATGCGGCTGGTCGGCGAGGAGAGGAACCCGTGAGCGCCGAGTCGGTACCGGCCCCGGCCGGCGACCTGTCGATCCCCCACGACCCGGCGCCCGAGCAGCCGGCGCCCGAGCGGTCGGCCCCGCGCGAGCCGGCCAGGACCGCCGTCGGTGCCCCCGGCTACCGTGCCGGGCGCACCCTGCGGCTCCGGGTCGAGCTGGCCCGCCAGCTCCGCCGCCGCCGCACCCAGGTCGCGCTGGGCCTGGTGGTGCTGCTGCCCGGGCTGCTCTGGCTCGCCTTCCAGCTGTCCCGCCCCAGCCCGGCCACCGGCTCCCTCACGCTGGTCGACCTGGCCAAGGGCAGCGGGCCGAACTTCACCGTGTTCGCCCTGTTCGCCTCCGCCAGCTTCCTGCTGGTGGTCGTGGTGGCGCTGTTCTTCGGGGACACGGTGGCGAGCGAGGCGTCCTGGTCGAGCCTGCGCTACCTGCTGGCCGTGCCGGTGCCGAGGATGCGGCTGCTGCGGCAGAAGGCGATCGTCGCGGCCGGGCTCTCGCTGCTCGCGATCGTGCTGCTGCCGGCGGTGTCGCTGCTGGTCGGCTCGCTGGCCTACGGCGCGACCGACCTGGTCAGCCCGACCGGCGAGTCACTCGGTTTCGGCCAGGCGGCCGGCCGGATCCTGCTGGCGGCGGTCTACCTGGCGCTGCACCTGAGCTGGGTGGCCGGGCTCGCGCTGCTGCTCTCGGTGAGCACGGACGCCCCGCTCGGCGCGGTCGGCGGCGCGGTGATGGCGTCCATCCTGTCGCAGATCCTGGACACCATCACCGCGCTGGAGGGCCTGCGCGACTACCTGCCGACCCACTACGGCCCGGCCTGGGCGGACCTGCTGTCCGCCCAGGTCGACTGGGGCGACATGACCCGGGGCGTGTTCTCCGCGCTGGCCTACTGCGCGGTGTTCGGCGCGCTCGCCGGGTGGCGGTTCGCCCGCAAGGACATCACCTCGTAGTGGAGACAGCCCGCGGCAGAGTCAGCCCGCGGCAGAGACGGTCGGGCCGGGCGCGGTACTCGCGACGGTGGCGACGGCCGCCGAAACGGACCGCCGCCACCGTGCGCGGTTCCCTCGGTCAGGAGGCCACCGCCCAGACCGGCCGGGGGCTGTGGTGCTTGCCGTTCTTGCCGGCGCGGCCCTGCTGCAGCCAGGCGACGGTCTTCTCGTCGCGCAGGTGCTCCAACCGGCTGGGCAGCTCGCGCAGCACCCGCTCCATCCGGGCGCTCTCCAGCACGTCCAGCAGGTCGTAGGTGAACGCGTTGTGCCCGTGGGCGTGCGCCTCGCAGCCCAGCTGGCGCAGCACCGGGCGGGCCATCACCGCATCCTGGTAGTCGCCCAACAGGTTCTGCAGCTTCTTGGCCTGCCGGCGCAGTCGCTTGGCCGGGCGGCCGACCAGCGGAGCGACGATCTCCGACATGTACCGGACCCGCTTGTCCGCCTTGCGCGCCTCGTGCAGCGCCGTGTCCAGCTCCGGACCCGGCTGCAGCCCGGCCGCCTCGTCGAGCCGGCGTTCCAGCTTCTTGAACGCCTTGGCGACGCTCTTCGGCAGCTCGACCAGCGCGGGCTCGCTGGCCCGGCGGGTCAGCGGCGGCCGCTCGACCAGTTCGTCCAGCATGTCCTGCAGGACCAGGTAGCGGTCGCTGTCCAGGGCGGCGTGGATGGTCTGCTCGCCCTCCTGGGCCAGCTGGCCCAGGCCGCGCTCCAGGTCGGACTCCACCGGGCCGAGGACCATCTCCTCCGGCAGCGAGTGCACGGCCTCGGTGAAGCGCTCGATCATCACCTCGGTGTCGTGCTCGTCGGCCAACTGGGCGCCGAGCCACTTGAGCTCCTCGGTGATGGGCCGGGTCTGCTCGGCGTCCAGGATCCGGGTGAAGCCGGTCAGCGTGGAGCGCAGCTGCCGGGTGGCCACCCGCATCAGGGTCACCGAGCCGGGCACCTCCCGCCGCACGTGCGGGTCCTGCGCCCGCAGCTCGTCGACCTGGGCGCGCACCGCGGCCATCACCACCTGGCCGGCCCGGCACACGGTCGTCTTCTCGACCTCCTGGTGCACGTGCGCGCCGGTCCGGCTGGCGTTCTGCTCGTCCGGGCCCAGCGGCAGCAGCCGCACCGGCTCGGCACCCCACAGCCAGCGCTGGGTCTCGGCGGCCGGGGCCTGCTCGGCGGCCCGCGAGTACAGCTCCACCAGTGACCTCGGCTCCGCCGGCGGGTTCTCGCTGCCCTCGGCGAGCGACAGGTGGACCGCCGCCGGGGCGTCACGCTCCGTCTCGGTGTCGGTATCCATGTCCGCGGTGAACATCAGCCAGCCCTCGTCGTCGTTCCCATTGCTCCGATGCGTCACGCTGCTGGTCATCGGGTCACCCCCATGGTGGCGGCCTCAGCGGCCTCGATCGCGGTCGCCTCGGCGTCGATGTCGGTGGCGGTGTTGGTGGCGGTGTTGGTGGCGGCCTCGACGGCCTGGGGCGCCGGGGTGCTCTCCAGGTGGCCGCCGCGCCGCAGGTAGATGGTGCGGGTGGCCAGCTCGGTGAGCGCCGGCTGGTGGGTGGTCATGATCACGGTCCGGTCTTCCATCAGCCGGGACAGGGCCTGCACCACGAGCTTCTCGGCGTGCACGTCCAGCCCGACGGTGGGCTCGTCCAGCAGTACCACCGGCGCGTCGACCAGCAGGGCGCGGGCGATACCGACGCGCTGGCGCTGGCCACCGGAGAGGCCGACCCCGCCGGCGGCGACCATCGTGTTCAGCCCGTCGGGCAGCCGGTCGGCGAACTCGGTGACCAGCGCGGCCTCGGCGACCCTGGCGACCTCCTCGTCGGTGGCCTCCGGCCGGCCGTAGCGCAGGTTGTCGGCCAGCGTGCCGGAGAACAGGAAGGTGTCCTGCAGGACCATCGCGACCTGCTGGTGCAGCCAGTGCTCCGGCAGGTCCGGGACCGACAGCCCGTCGAGCAGGACCTTGCCGCTGGTGGGCTGGTACAGGCCGCCGATCAGGGACAGCGTGGTGGACTTGCCGGCCCCGTTGTCGCCCATCAGCGCGATGCGCTCACCGGCCTCGATCGTGAGGTTCAGCGAGGACAGCACCGGGCCGCGGCCGTAGTCCAGGCCGACGTTGCGCAGCTCGATCTCGCCGTTGACCCGCTCCGGCAGGTCCTGCTCCGAACCCAGGTGCGCGGTCGGCTGGTCCAGGATGGCGGCGATCCGCTCGGCGGACGCGGCGCCCTGGGTGAAGCTCGGCGCCAGCTTGGCCAGCGTCTTCATCGGGCTGAGCATGTTCTTCAGATAGCTGGTGACCACGACCAGGATGCCGACCGCCCACCAGCCGTGCAGCACCCCGTAGCCACCGACGAACAGCACTCCGGCGGTGCCGACCGCGCCGACCGCCTGCAGGACCGGGCTGAACCGGGCGGACAGGTCCACCGAGACCAGGCCCAGGCTCAGCACCTTGTCGTTG
>DATAZG010000060.1:0-30377 GCA_036272155.1 Pseudonocardia sp. | reverse complement strand
CACGCAGCACCTCGGGACGGCGGGTGAACAGCGCCGAGCAGTCCGCCGGGACCAGCAGCCACTTGTGCGGGTTGACCACCAGCGAGTCGGCCAGCTCCACCCCCGCCCGGGACGCGCGCAACTCCGGGCAGGCCCAGGCGCTGCCGGCGTAGGCGGCGTCGACGTGCAGCCACACCCCGTGCCGGCGGCACAGCTCGGCGATCTCCGGTGTCGGGTCGACCGCCGCCGAGGACGTGGTGCCCACCGTGCACACCACGGCGGCCACGCCACCGCGCGCCAACTCCCGCGCCACCCCCTCCACCCGCATCCGGAACCGGTCGTCGGTGCCGACCGGGAGGGCCCGCAGACCCAGGATCCTGGTGTCCTTCTCCACCGACGAGTGCGCGTGCTCGGAGAACACCACCGCGTTGCGGCCACTGGTGTGCCGCCCCGCGACCAGCGCGGCCAGCGTCGAGGTCGATGCGGTGTCCTCGATGTGGCCGTGCCAGCCCTCGCCGAGGCCGAGCAGGTCCGCGAGCCACGCCATGGTGACCGCCTCGAGCTCGGTCGACGCCGGTGAGGCGCGCCAGATGAACGCGACCTGGTTCAGCGTGGCGGCCAGCAGCTCGGCCAGGATCGCCGGCTCGGACGACGTCGTGGCGAAGTAGGAGAAGAACCGGGGGTGCTGCCAGTGCGTGATGCCGGGCAGGATCACCCGCTCCATGTCCGCCAGCACCGCCGAGAACGGCTCCGCCCGATCGGGCATCCGCGCCGGTAGCGCCGCCGCCACGTCCCCCGGGCTGATCTGCGACATCACCGGGTACTTGCGCACATTCTCCAGGTAGTTCGCCGCCCAGTCGACCGCCGCGTAGCCGTCCCGGCGCAGGTCGAAGGACGGGATCGCGCCGGGGGCGGACGTCGGGGCGGACTCGTCGGCCGGTCGCGGCTGGCCGGGATGTGACTGGCCGGGCTGTGGCTGGTCGGGCTGCTCTGTCGTGGGCACTGTGCTCCTCTCCGGACAGCTGATCGTCGAGCCCGGCGCGGCGCCCGGTCAAGCATCCGCTCTCGGGGTGCTCGGCCGCGCGCCGCTCAGCCCCGCCGCCTGCTCAACCGCCGGCCGGGTCGGCGAGCCGGGCCGCCCGGCCGCGCAGGTAGCGCTGCTCCGGCCGGCTGGTGGTCTGCTGGGCGGCGAGCTGGTAGGCGGCCCGCGCGGCGGCGGTGTCACCGGCCAGCTCGAGCAGGTGGGCCCGGACGGCGGTCAGCCGGTGGTGGCCGGCGATCCGGTCGTCGTGGTCCAGCGGGGTGATCAGCTCGAGGCCGGCCCGGGGCCCGTGCACCTCCGCGACGGCGACGGCCTGGCTGAGCGTGACCATCGGGTTCGGCGCCTGGCGGTCCAGCAGCTGGTAGAGCGCGACGATCTGCGGCCAGTCGGTGTCCTCGGCGCGGGCCGCCTCGGCGTGCACCGCCGCGATGGCCGCCTGCAGCTGGTACGGGCCGATCAGCGCGCGGGGCAGCGTGGCCGTGATCAGGTCGATGCCCTCGCGCAGCTGGGCGCGGTCCCAGCGGGTGCGGTCCTGCTCCGCGAGCGGCACCAGGGCGCCGTCGGCGGTGGTCCTGGCCGGACGGCGGGCCTCGGTCAGCAGCATCAGCGCGAGCAGTCCGGCCACCTCACCGTCGGCCGGCAGCAGGCCGTGCACCTGGCGGGTCAGCCGGATCGCCTCGCCGGTCAGCTCGGCCCGGTGCAGCTCGTCTCCGCTGGTCGCGGTGTAGCCCTCGTTGAAGATCAGGTACAGGGTGTGCAGCGCGGCCCGCACCCGCGCGCCGTAGTCCCCGTCCGGCGGCGGCCCGAAGCGCGCGCCCGCCTCGGCGATGGTCCGCTTGGCGCGGGTGATCCGCCGGGTCATGGTCGCCTCGGGGACCAGGAAGGCGCTGGCGATCTGCGCGGTGGTCAGGCCGGCCACCGCGCGCAGGGTCAGCGCGACCTGCGACGCCGGGCTGAGCGCCTCGTGGCAGCAGAGCAGCAGCAGGGTCAGCGTGTCGTCGCCGGTCGGGCCGCTGGGCTCGGCCTCGCTTGCCGTGTCCGGTCCGTCGGTGGTGGACGGGGTGCCGGTCGAGGTGCGGTTGGCCGGGTCCAGCGCCGCCGCGTTGGCCTCCCGGTCGCGCCGGGCCGCCTCGCTGCGCCACTGGTCGGTGAGCCGCCGGATGGCCACGGTGACCAGCCAGCCGTGCGGGTTGCGCGGCATCCCCTCCCCCGGCCACTGCAGCGCGGCGGCCAGCAGCGCCTCCTGCACCGCGTCCTCGGTGCGGTCGAAGTCGCCGTAGCGGCGCAGCACCGCCCCGAGGACCCGGGGCGCCAGCTCGCGCAGCAGCCCGTCCAAGCCCGCCCCCTCGGTGGCCTGACCGGCTGACCTCGGACGGTCCATCACATCTCCATACCGCCGACATCCATGACCGGCCGGACCTCCACCCCACAGATCGCCGCGTCCGGGATCCGCGCGGCGATCTCCAACGCGCGCTCCAGGCTCTCGCAGTCCACCACGTCATAGCCGGCGAGATGCTCCTTGACCTCGACGTACGGCCCGTCCGTCGTCACGCGCACCCCGTCGCGGACCCACACCCCGACCGACCGCGAGGGGTCGGCCAGCGCGTTGCCGTCGACCCACTCACCCGACCGCACCAGCTCGTAGTACAGCTCTGAGTGCACACGTTCCAGCTCGTCCCGTTCCGCCTGGCTCAGTGCATCCCAGGTGGCCGGCGAGCTGTAGATCAACAGTAGGTACTTCATCGGTCGCTCCTCGGTGGGCCTCGAGTCTGCCGAAGCATGTCGACAACCAGGTCGATCCCACGCCCGCAAACCGGACACGCGGCGCGCGCCAGCGGCTACTTCGCGGCGGAGTCGGTGTCGAGCACGGCGACCGAGCTGGCCCCGAAGTTGGTCACGTAGGCGCGATGCCCGTCGGCGGAGAGCGCGACGCCTTTGAGCGAGCCCTCGACGGGGATGGCCGCCGCGACCTTGTTGGTCCTGGTGTCGACCAGCGTCAGCGTGCCCCGTGCGCCCGGGAGGTAGGCGTAGCGGCCGTTGTGACTGATGGCCACGCCGGTCGGCTCTCCCTGGATCGGCACGGTCCCGGTGACCGCGTTGCGGGCCAGGTCGAGCACGGACATCGAGCCGGCCGCGTTGGCGCTGTAGGCCGTGTGCCCGTTCGGCGCGATCGCCACCCACAGTGGCCCGTCCGGCAGGGGGATCCTGGTGCTGACCCGGTTACGGCCCGTGTCGATCACCGTGATGTTGCCGGGATCGGTGTTGCTGAGCACGTAGGCGCGGCGCCCGTCCGGCGTGAGCACCACGCCGCCCGGCTGCTGCCCGACCGGGACGCTCGCGACGACGGCGAGGCTGGCTGTATCGATCACCGAAACCCGGTTCCGGCCGAACTCCGGTACGTAGGCGCGGCGGCCGTCCGGGGTGAAGCCGACCCCGCGCGGGATCACGAGGTCACGCACCGTGCCCGTGACGGCGTTGCTGGCGGTGTCGATCACCGAGATCGAGTTGGCGTTGACGCTCGTCACCCACGCGTGGCGACCGTCCGGGGTCAACGTGACCCGGTCCGGGGCGTCGCCGACCGGGACGGTTGCGATGACGGTGTTGCTCGCGGTGTCGATCACGGAGACCGTGTTGGTGCCGTAGTTGGCCACGTAGGCGTGGCGACCGTCCGGCGTGATCGCCACGTCCGAGGGGTTCGCGCCGACCACGATCGGCGCACTCACCCCCGCCGGTGCCACGCCCGGGGCAACCGGTGGGAGCGGGGCTGGCGGTGCCGGCGAGCAGGCGGCCAGCGCCACGCCGACGGCCGTGCCCAGCGCCAACCCGCCAAGCCTCTTCGAACGCGCGGGGCGCCGGCGCGCCGGCGCGAGCGGCCGCGCGCGGACGCTGCGCGCGTCCCCACGTGTTCCGCCCATTCGAGCACCTCCGCGTGCCGTGGTCGTCCTCACTCGAGGCCAACGTAGCCGGTCACACCTGAGGGACCCGGACCCGCCCGGAGCCCGACCACCGCCCGGCTCGGCGCGGGAACTCGCCGCGACAGGTGAGGACGGGCCAGGGGTAGCGCGGCACCTGCCCGGTCTTTTAATGTCGATTCAGATTCTGGCCGCTCAGCCGAACCCGTGGAGTACTCGTGCCGCTGACCAACGCCGTCGACGACCCGGTCAGCGCGCAGGGTCCACCGGGCGCGGCGGCCGGCTGGTTCGACCGGTTCTACTTCAACGCGCACTCCGGGGCGGCCACTCCGTACCTGCTGGTCGGCGCCGGCGTATACCCGGTGGAGGGGCGCGCGGACGGCTACGCGGTCGCCGTCACGGACACCGAGCAGATCAACCTGCGCACGGCGACCACGACGACCGCGACGACAACCCCCAACGCGATCGGTCCCCTGTCCTGGACCGTGCTGGCGCCGCTGCGCGAATGGCGGCTGCGGCTCGAACCGAACCCGTCCGGGCTGGCCTTCGAGCTGCTCTGGACGGCCCGCACCACACCCTGGGAGTGCCGGCCGATCACCCTGGACGACGGCCGGGGCCAGGTCATGACGTTCGACCACGCCTTCCAGTCCGGGCGCTACCGGGGCTGGCTGGAGATCGACGGCCACCGCACCGAGATCACCGGTTGGACCGGGCAGCGCGACCGCTCCCGGGGCCGGCGGATGGCGACCGCCCGCCAGGGCCTGCACCTGTGGGTCCAGGCGCAGTTCGCCGACGACTGCGTCGCGTTCCTCTACGACCTGGACCGCGCCAACCGGCCGACCCTGCTGGACGGCGCGGTGCTCGGTACGGACGGCGCCGTCGACCCCATCGTCGACCTCGGGCACAGCCTGGCGTTCGACGAGCAGCTGGAGACGAGCGGCGGCCGGCTCACCCTGCGTACCGAGAGCGGCCGCCGGCTGACCCTGGAGGTGGACGCGGCCGCCAACCGGGGCGGCTTCCTGGGCGGGGCCGGCTACGGCGGCTGGCAGGGCGCCGACCACGGCCCGGCGCACCTGGAGCACGACCGCTGGGACCTGCGCGACCCCGAGCTCGTACCCCGCGCGCTGCACTATCCGCTGACCGACCGGCTCGCCGCGTTCACCCGGCACGAGGACGGCCGCACCGAGCACGGTGCCGGCATCTTCGAGTTCGCCCACTCCCGCAGCCCCGCCTACCGCTACCGGCCCGCGCCGGATCCCCGTTGACCGAGCTGGTCGAGGGCCTGGCGCTGGCCGCGGTACGGGACTGGTTGGGGTGTAGCCGGTTGGCGGTGCACGGCGCGCCCGGCGGCGGGGGCTGGTCCAGCTGCACCGTGCTGGTCGAGGCCGACGACCGGCCGCTGGTGCTGCGGCTCGCGCCGACCGGGCGCGGCATGTTCGGTGACCACGACCTGTCCGTGCAGGTGAACTGCCTGCGCCACGTCCGGGCCCACGGCCTACCCGCCCCCGCCGTGCTGGCCACCGATCTGGCCGGCGAACGCCTCGGCCGCCCCGGCTACGCCATGGAGCGGGTGCCGGGGCGGGTGCCGTCCGACGACGACCCGCCGTTCACGAAGGCCGGCTTCCTGTTCGAGGCGGCCCCCGAGGCTCAGCGGCGGTTCAGCGCCGAGCTGGTCGACCGGCTGGCGGACGTGCACCGGTTGCCCCCGCTGGCCGGGCTACCGGTCGGCCCCTCGGCGGCGGACCACCTGGCCTGGTGCCAGCGCCAGCGCGGCGGGGTCCAAGGCGGCCGGAGTCCCAGCGGCGCTCCGCCCGTCCGGGGCACCGACGACGATCCGCTGTGGCGCGCGTACCGGCTGCTCGCCAGGCAGCTGCCGCGCGACCAGGGGCCGCCGGCGCTGCTGTGGGGCGACGCCCGGCCGGCGAACACCGTGGTCGACGACGAGTTCGCCGTTGCCGGACTGCTGGACTGGGAGCTGGCGGGGACCGGGGCACCGGAGTTCGACGTCAGCTGGCTCAACGAGATGAACCGGATGCGGGCCGGCACCGACCCGCCGCTGCCCGGGTTCCTCACCGAGGAGCAGGTGTGGCAGCGGTGGAGCGAGCGCTCCGGGCGGCGGCCCCGGGCCAGGCCGTGGTTCCGGCTGTTCGCGGCCTACCGGGTCGCCGTGCTGCTGGAGCTGCACCTGGACGAGCGGGTCCGGCGGGGTGTGCTGCCCGCCGGGCACCCGGTACGCACCGACAACCGCGCGACCCGCCGCCTGACCGAGCTCCTCGCCAGCCACTGACCCGCGCTAACGGGCCACCGACCCGCGGCGACGGGCCCACGTGCGCGGCCGGCGGGGCAGCGGCGGCGTCGCCACGAACACGCCGGCGAGCGGGCGCGCGGCGGACTCGGGTGCGGCGGGCACCGGCTCGAACTTGATCTCGGACCGGGCGGGCACCAGCCCCGGCAGGGGCCCGACCACGCGTGCCGGCTCGGACTCGGTACCGCGCGGAGCGAGCACCGGGTCGACGGAGGAGTGCCAGGCGCGGTAGCGGTCCTCGGCGGACCGGTACGCGTGCACCAGCAGCAGCCGCCGCAGCTGGTCCTCGGTGGCGTGGCGCAGGGCGAACGCCCGCTCGGCCGCCGCCAGCCCGCTGGTCACCTCGGGGTCGCGGTCGACGTGCTCGGGTGTCGACGCGGCACGGCCGGTCCCCCGGTACGGGTTGTCCGCCGGCAGCCCGCCGCTGATCCGCCCGTACGAGCCCAGCACGAGCAGCAGCAGGCCGACCAGCACGCTGAACACGATGTTCGGCAGCCGGAACGCGAGAATGTTCAGCGACGTGTTCAGCACCAGCATGTTGGCCATGCCGGAGAGCAGGAAGGCCACGCCGAGCACGATCGACATCGTGGACGCCGTCGGCCCGCTCCGGGTCGCCGAGACGACCAGCAGCGCCCCGACGACCAGCGAGATCACCGACAGCAGCCCGTTCGAGGACAGCCCCAGCACCCACGTGCCATTGGTGCCCAGCCAGGCCAGACCCTCGGTGAGGCCGAGCGCCGCGAACAGGATCAGGAACGCTCCGACGGCGGCCGCGCCGACCCGGTGCAACCGGTGCACGGGGTGTGGTCCGGGTCGGGGATGCAGGATGCCCATGGCGGCCAATTTCCGCCCTGACCAGGCCAAACCCATCCCCCCGCCGGGTGGGCCCGTGGGTGGCCGCGGCGTCCCCCACCGGCTGCGCTCAACACCCCCGCCGCGATCAGGACCTCGGTCGCCTCAGTCCGTCGCCGGGCACGGACCGCCGACCGAGCCGACCGGCTTGGCCGGCTTGACCGGCCTGGCCGGCACCGCGACGACCGCCGCCGGCTCCCGGTACACCATCCAGCGCAGGAAGAACTGGGTCAGCGGGCCGATCGCCGCCGCGTACAGCACGGTGCCGATGCCGACCGTGCCGCCCAGCAGGCAGCCGACGGCGAGCACGGTCAGCTCGATCCCGGTGCGGACCCAGCGCACCGACCACCCGGTGCGGGCGTGCAGCCCGGTCATCAGGCCGTCCCGGGGACCGGGCCCCAGCCGGCTGCCGACGTAACAGGCGGTGGCGATCCCGTTGAGCAGCACGCCGCCGACCATCAGCCCGATCCGCCAGGGCAGCGCGGTCGCCGTCGGGATCAGGCCCAGCGCCGCGTCGACCGCGAACGCGATCACCACCACGTTGGCCACGGTGCCCACCCCGGGGCGCTGCCGCAGCGGGATCCAGACCAGCAACACGAGGACCCCGGTCAGTGCGGTGACCGCGCCGAAGCTCCAGCCCAACCGGGGCGCCAGGCCCTGGTGCAGCACGTCCCACGGGTTCAGCCCGAGCCCCGACCGCACCTGCGCCGCCATGCTCGTGCCGTACAGCACGAGGCCGACGAGCAGCTGGGCCAAACGGGTGACCGGCCGGCGCCGGAGGCTCGCCGGCGAGAGGTCCACTTTGCGGGAGGTAGGCACGACTCCCGTTTCTAAGCGGCGCGAAAGATCGAGTCGAGGGCCAATCCGAGGTCGTTGGACTGCTCGCCCCTCTGACGAAATCCCCGACTCACCCTGACGGAATCCCCGACTCGCGGAAAGGGGGCGGGGTGACGGGCGGCGGGCGGGGTCAGCAGCAGGCGCAGGGAGGACGGGGGACGCCCGCGGTGAGCAGAGGGGCCGAGGGGGTTGGCGCGGTGTCCGAGGCTGTTCGCGCACCGGCTCTGGGGCCTGTGGCCGGACCGGTGCTGCCGCCCCCGCCGGGTCCGGTACGCGTTCCGGCGCTGACGCCCGTGCCGGGGTCGGCTGCCTGATCGGGGCGCCCGGGTGCGGTGCTGGACCACGTGAGCTGGAGCTGGTGTGTGTCGATGTCCAGGTCGATCTGGACGGTGTGCGGGTCGAGCACGCGCCAGCGCGGGTAGGGCGCGCCGTCGAGGCGCAGCGCGCAGGACGCCGCGTCGGGCAGCTGGGTGACCCGCAGCGACGTGGGCGCCCCGCGCTCGGCGGCCGTACCCGCGTAGCTGCCGATGTGCAGCACACCGCCGGCGTTGCGGGCCTCCCGGATGCCGAGGCGGGGGAAGTCGACGCCGCACACGGTCGGCTCGCCGAACTTGGCCAGGTTGGGCTGCGTGAACACCCGCGACCAGGCGCCGGGCGCCCCGATCTCGGCCATCATCAGCAGGCCGTTGAGCTGGCCGCGAGGGTACGGCTCGTCCAGCCCGAAGCCCCAGCCGAACTCGTCGGACCCCTGCAGGCCGGCGCCGGGGTAGCCGGGCTCGAGGTGGTCGCTCGCGTACCGGGTCAGCCGGGCGAGCGTGATCTCGTCGCCGAACTCGCGGGCCAGCACCACACCGAGCAGCAGGAACCGGGGGTCGGGCAGCGAGCGCACCGGCCGCCCCGGGTCACTCCAGCCGATCTTGTCGACCGCCGTCCGGTAGAGGATCTCGGCCAGCACCGGCTCCTGGGGCAGCAGGTAGATGGCCACCGAGAGCCCGGCGGTGGGGCCGGCCCGGTGGGTGTACTCGGCGAGGGGGTCGTGGTACAGCGCCATCCACTCGACCCGCCCGCCCGGCGTGATGCCCAGGAAACGGTCCCGGGCGATCTCCAGCCACTGGTCGTAGACCCAGTGGTCGGCGCCGCCGGTGAGGATGTCGTGCATGCGCAGCCCGAGGCCGGCCGCGCTCAGGCAGTACGGCCAGATCTTGGTGTTCTCGCAGTGCGGGCCCTCCGGGCGCTCGGTCCACTGCCGGGTGAGCAGCGCGTTGATGCCGTCGTGGGTCCAGGAGAAGCTCGCGCCCTCCAGCCCGGTCACGTCGAACGGCTCGTTCCACCGGCGGTCGGCCGACACGTAGCCGTGGAAACCGAGCATCAGGTTGAACCAGCCCTTGAAGAACAGGTTGCCCTCGGCGCCGACCGGGTCCGGCGCCAGGCCCCACGGCTCGACGCCGTTGGCGGTCCAGCCGGGCATGTCGTACTCGCCGGCCAGGTGCTGGGGCAGCCAGAGCTTGACCATCTCCTCGGGGTAGTGGGCGCGGTCCGGGTCGTGGCCGATCTGGGTCAGCCAGTCGATCGCCGCCCAGTGCGTGGTGTGCCGGGCCAGCAGGCCATCCATGATCTCGACGTAGACCTCGCGCCAGGCCGGCGTCACGTCGGCCATCATCGGCACCGCGTAGCTGGACTCGGACAGGTCGAACCGGGCGAAGTTCAGC
This sequence comes from Pseudonocardia sp., assembly GCA_036272155.1. GTDB lineage: Bacteria > Actinomycetota > Actinomycetes > Mycobacteriales > Pseudonocardiaceae > Pseudonocardia. The sequence continues at coordinate 20,741 of DATAZG010000060.1, read as the reverse complement.
ACCGGCGGCGTGCTCCGGTCGTCCCACCAGGGCGCCGGGTGCCCGGCGGCGCTCCAGTCGTCCGGGGTCGTGGCCTTGCGGTGCAGGAAGCGCAGCCAGCCGAGCGCCCGGTCGCCGAGCACGGTGTCACTCGCGGGCGCGGTGTCGGTCATGGGTCCCATGGTGACAGCTCGGTCGCACACCGCCACTCAGCCATTTCGCTCAGCCACTTCACTCAGCCACTTCACTCAGCCACCTGGAGGCGAGCCGCGCCGCGGCCGGGGGCGCTCGGTGACCATCCTGGTCAGCGCCTCGCCGCCCTGGTTGAGCCGTTCCACGAACTCGGCGACCAGAGCCAGCTGGTCCTCGTCGTAGCCGGCCATCACCTCCCTGGTGAAGGCCTCGACGCGGGCGAAGATCGACCCGAGCTCGGCGTCGTGCCGCCCGGTGGCCACCACGACGACCTTGCGCCGGTCGTGCGGGTCGCGCCGGCGCTCGACGAAGCCGCGCCGCTCCAACCGGTCCAGCACCGCGGTGGTCGCCGACGTGCTCAGCCCGGTGATCTGGGCCAGCCGGCCGGCGGTGAGCTGCTGCTCCGCCCGCGCCAGGTCGAGGGCCTTCATGTCGGTGGGCCCGAGCCCGACCAGCTCGGTGACGGCCTGGTGGAACATCAGCGTGCGGCTGGCCCGCTCCCGCAGGACCGCGACCAGCCGATCCTCCCGCTCAGCGCGACGAACGGCTGACAAGGCGGCTCCTTCCGAGCTATTATCTCGATACATCGAGATATCCTGCATCTCAAGATACTCATCTGTTCAAGACACTCGATGGATTCAGCTATCCAACGCACCGGATTATCCACCGCGCCGAGGGGAAAGCCAGATGGTCGACGAGTACACCGACGTCGTGATCGTGGGGGCCGGCCTGGCCGGGCTGTCCACCGCCGTGTTCCTCGGCCTGCACGGGGTGCCCGCGCTCGTCGTGGACCGCCACCCGAGCACCTCGGTACAGCCCAAGGCGCGCGGCCAGAACCCGCTCGTGATGGAGGCGCTGCGCACCGCGGGCGTGGCCGACGAGATCCTGGCCGCCGCCCCGCCCGGCCGGGCCGCGGTGACCATCGTGATCTCCGAGAGCATGTCCGGCCCGGTGCTGCACCGCATCAGCGAGTCCTACCCCGACCTCACCCCGTACTCCCCCGCGCCGGCCGGCCTGGCCAGCCAGGCCAGGGCGGAGGCCGCGCTGGCCACCCGGGCGCGCGAGTTGGGCGCCCGGCTGAGCTTCCGGACCCGCTGCGAGACGATCGCGCCCGACCCCGACGGCGTCACGGTGCTGCTGCGCTCGCTGGACCGCGACGCCGCGCGGGAGGTGCGCGCCCGGTACGTGGTGGCCGCCGACGGTCATCGGGGCGGGCTGCGCGAGCTGGCCGGCATCGGGTCGCACGGGCGGGGCCTGTTCGAGCGGATGACCACCGTGCGGTTCACCGCCGACCTGTCCGCCTGGGCCAGTGGCGACGCTGTGGTGCTGCACTACCTGCGCAACCCCGCGCTGCCCGGTGGCTCCGGCGTGATCGTCAGCACCGATCATCCCGGCGAATGGGTGGCCGGAATGGCGGCCGACCCCGACCGGGACGAGGCGAGGACGGCGGCGGTGATCCGCACCCTGGTCGGCGTGCCCGACCTGGCCCTCGAGGTACTCGGCGGCGCCACCTGGGACATCGGGCACCGGGTGGCCGACCGCTTCCGCGCCGGCCGGGTGCTTCTGGTCGGCGACGCCGCGCACGTGATGCCGCCGACCGGTGGCCAGGGCGGCAACACCGCGCTGGCGGACGGCTACCACCTGGCGTGGAAGCTGGCCGCTGTACTCCGAGGCGACGCCGGCCCCGCACTGCTGGACAGCCACGACACCGAGCGCCGGCCCTACGCCGAGGCGATGTGCGACTGGCAGGTGGCCAACATGGTGGTCCGGCAACGCCCCGACCTGGCCGACGAGAGCATCGGCGAGCCGATGGACGCGGTCGTACTCGGCTTCGGCTACGCCTGCCCGGCCGGTGCCTTCGTACCCGAACCGGGCGCCGACGCGGCGATGTTCGAGGACCCGAATGAGCCGACCGGCCGGCCCGGTACGCGTGTGCCGCACGTCGAGCTGGCCGGCGCGGACGGCCCGGTGTGGGCGCGCGACCTGCTCGGGCCGTACTTCCTGGTGTTCACGGGCGCGGCGGACGGGGTGGCGACGGCGCGGACGACGGCCGCCGAGCTGGACCTTTCGCTGCGTGCGTACGCGGTGACCTCGGCGGCGCCGCTCGGCGCGGGCCCGGGCGACACCGTGCTGGTCCGCCCGGACGGCATCGTGGCCTGGCGCGGCACCGACCCGGCCGACCTGGGCAAAGCCCTCCGCACGGTCCTGCACCGCTGACCCACGCCGACCCGGCCTCACGCCGGCCTGTTGTTACCGACTGCACAGCCGGCACGCCGCGACGCTCGCATCTCGGTGATCAACCAAGGCGGGCGGGCGCCGCACCGCCGGGCCGCCAACCGGCACCACCACGTCCCCCGGCCCCACACCCGACCATCCGGCCGAACCTCGCCACCCGAATGCGCGCGCCACAATCAGTCGGGCACCATTCCGCAACATTCACTCGACCCATCGAATAACAACTCCGTCACACTTTCGAAGGAAAGTGTGACGGAGTCGTTGCGCTGCCCGGGAACCTTCAGCGCACTCAGGTTGATCGGGAACCTTTGCCGAGCCGGGCGAATTGGACATTGTGGGCTCACCCGTTGAACAGTCGCGGCCAACCGTCCGTGTAACTGAGAAACAGCTCGGATCCTGTCGAAGGAGGAGCGATGCGCGACGTCGTCGAGAACATCGAACGGCGCCACGCCAGGCCGCGGGGCAGCCACGGGGTCGGGCCCCGGCACACGCCGGCGTCCCTCATCGAGCGCATCGAGCCCCGGCACCTGGAGGTCAGCACCATGGGCGACGACGTCGCCACCTGGGGACACATCGACCGGGCCGGGCATCCCGGCGCGACCGTGCTCGAGACGATCGGGCGGCCGGTTCTGACTCAACACGATGGCGATCGAAAAGGTCGACCCCCGTTTCGGCGAGCTGTTGGAACAGATGTACCGCGAGTTGGAGCACGCGGCGCCGGACCTCAGGTCGTTCAAGCGCGAGCTCGGTCCGCTGATCTCCTCGCCCGGCGCGAAGGTCTTTTACCATTCGACGTTCCGACCGAGCCGTTCCTCGATGTGACCAATGTGGAGAACGCGGTGCGGAGCCCGGACAAGGAGGACGTACCCTACGAACCGTGGTTCGACGACTACGCGGTGGCCTATGACCTGGAGCCCGGCGACATGCCGCACTGGGCGCTGAACGGGCTGCACCGCGTGGAGAACTACGACGTGCTCATCGTGTCGCTGACCACTCCTGAGCTACCGGGTCGACCCGGAGGCGGAGCTGGGCCGCCGGCCGTCCGACGAGCGCGCCCGGACCGTCAGCACCAGCCAAGAACTGTCTAGGTAGAGAAAGCGGGGCCGTGGGGCCACCGGATGAGGGGGAACGTGGTGAGCGGCGCCGAGACACCCGCGCGGGCCGAGACACCCGCGCCGGCGGCCACCCGCTCGACGGCGCGCAGCTCGGTGACCGTCGCGGCGTGGACGCTGGTCAGCCGGGTCACCGGGCTGCTGCGGGTGCTCGTGATCGGGGCGCTGCTCGGCTCGACCTACTTCACCAACGTGTTCCAGGCCGGCTCCGTGCTGCCCAACAGCGTGTTCACCGTGATGGCCGGACCGGTGCTCGGCATGGTCGTGGTGCCCGCCGTGGTCCGGTCGGCGGCGCTGGGCGGCCCGAACCGGGCGGCCGAGGTGATCGGGCGGGTCGCCGGCCGGCTGCTCGCGGTGGCCGGGCTGTGCGCGGTGGGCCTGGCGCTGCTGTCCCCGCTGCTGGCCTGGACGCTGGTCTTCGACGTGCCGGAGCCGGAGCGCGCCAGGGCGTGGCTGCTGAGCACCGTGCTGATCCTGTTCGTCACGCCGCAGGTGATGTTCTACACGCTGGCCGAGCTCGGGGTGGCCGCGCAGCAGGGCCGGCAGCGGTTCGCGCTGGCCGCGGCCGCGCCCGCGGTGGAGAGCCTGGGCACGATCGCCACGCTCGTGGTCACGGTCTGGCTCTTCGGCACCGGCGCGGACCTCGTCCACGCGCCGCTGGCCATGATGGTGCTGCTCGGGGTGGGCACCTCCGGCTCGGTGCTCGTGCACGCGGCGCTGCAGTGCTACGGCGCGTACCGGGCCGGTGTGCCGCTGCGCCCGCGCCGGGGCTGGCGCGACGACCCGGAGGCCCGCGACGTGCTGCGCCGGATCGTCCGGTCCATCCCGGTGGCTGCCTGCCCCGCGGTCGCCAACTACGGCCTCACCGTGGTGGCGGCCACCGTGCCCGGCGGCGTGCTCATCGTGCAGCTGACCTACCAGGTGTTCTACGGGCTGTCCTTCGTCGGCGCCAGGGCGGTGTCGATGGCCGCGCTGCCCGGCCTCGCCGAGGCGGTGGCCGCCGACGACCAGCGGCGCTTCGGCACGGCCTGGCGCCAGGGTGTGTTCTACATGCTGGTCGCCGCGGTGCCGCTGCTCTGCCTGCTCGTGGTGTTCGCCCAGCCCACCGCCGACATCCTGGCCAACGGCGGGCTCCGCGACGGCAACCTGATCGCCGAGCTGGCCGCCTGCCTGGCCGTGGTCGCGGTCGCGCAGCTGCTCGGCGGGCTGCACGACTACGGCCAGCAGGCGCTGTTCGCCCGGTTCGACGACCGCGGACCCCGGATCGCCAGCTTCGCCGGCCTCGGGGCGACGATGCTGGTCAGCGGCGCCTCGCTGGCGCTGCCGGCCGAGGGTGGGCGGCTCACCGGGCTGGCCGTGGCGATCCTCGCCGGCGAGCTGGCCGGCGGGCTCACCGCGTGGGCACGGCTGCGCCGCGCGATGCGCCCGGAGAGCATGCTGGACCGCCGGCACGCGCTGACCGTCGCCGCGGCCACCGCCGCGATGCTGCCGGTGATCGCGCTGGGTTGGTGGCTGCTCGCGGTGCTGCGGCCGGCCCGGGGGGTGGAGCTGGCGCTGTTGGTGGCGTGCGGGCTCGTCGCGCTGGTGCCGTATGGGCTGGTCCTGTTGCTGCTCGGGTCGGCCGGTACCGACCGCTGGCGCCGCCGCCCTTCGACCGCCCGGCTCGTGCCGGCCCAGCGGGACGGGGCGCTGCCCGCCGGGCGGTGGGCGTCCCGGCATCACCGGCGCGGCTGCGCGGAGACCACCACGGTCGGCGCCGCGCTCACCGTGCCGGACGCCACGGTGCCCGGCGCACCGGTCTCCGGCCCCGGCGGCTGACCCCGACGCCGGTCACCGTGCGCGCAGCCGGTGCGGGTGACCGGGTGCTACGCCGACTCGCGCCAGCGGGTGCTGATCAGCTCGAGGCTGCCGGGGCGCAGCTCCTGCTCGCAGTGCACACAGACCGTCTTCGTGACCAGCTCGGCGCCGCAGGTGTGCCGCCAGACGGTGGGCGGGTCGCCCTCGGTGACGTGCCGCTCGCCCCACTCCCGCACGGCGGTGAGCACGACGTTGAGGTCCTTACCGGCCTCGGTGAGCACGTACTCGTAGCGTGGCGGGTGCTCCTCGTACTGCACCTTGCGCAGCACCCCGGCGCCGACCAGCGTGCGCAGCCGGGCGGCCAGGATGTCGCGGCTCGCGCCGGTGTTGCGCTGGATCTGGTCGAACCGGCGCACGCCGAAGAAGATCTCGCGGAGCGCGAGCAGGCTCCAGCGCTCCCCGATCACCGCGAGGGCATCCGCGATCGCGCACTCCCTGATCCGTGTCGCCATGGCCACACTTTACCCGATGCACTGGGTCTTGAAATACAACCTAGCTGGTGGGAGCTTTGTAGTAGAGAGTCATCGGCTGCAGGGAGGCATCAGATGCGAGACGCAGTGATCGTTGACGCGGTACGCACCCCGATCGGCAAGGGCAAGCCGGGCGGCGCACTGCACGAGGTGCACCCGGTCGAACTGCTCGCCGGCACGATCCGACAGCTCATCGCCCGAACCGGGGTCGACCCGGCCCAGGTGGACGACGTGATCGGCGGCACGGTCAGCCAGGTCGGCGAGCAGTCGTTCAACACGACCCGCTGGGCCGCACTGAGCGCCGGGCTGCCGGAGAGCGTGCCGGCCACCACGGTCGACCGGCAGTGCGGCAGCAGCCAGCAGGCCGTGCACTTCGCCGCGCAGGGCGTGATCTCCGGCGCCTACGACATCGTGATCGCGGGCGGTGTGGAGTCGATGAGCCGGGTGCCGATGGGCTCGGCCGTGCTGCCCGGCACCGACCCCTTCGGCCCCGGCATCGCCGAGCGCTACCCCGACGGGCTGATCCCTCAGGGCATCAGCGCCGAGCTGATCGCGGCCAAGTGGGGGCTGTCGCGGGCCGAGCTGGACGACTTCGCGGCCACCTCGCACCAGCGGGCCGCCCAGGCCTGGGCCGACGGGCGCTTCGACAGCCAGATCGTGCCGGTGACCACGCCGAACGGGCTGGTCGAGCGGGACGAGTCGGTGCGCCCCGGGACCAGTGCCGACGTGCTGGCCGGGCTGCGGCCGGCGTTCGCCAACGATGCGATGTCTCGGCGGTTCCCGCAGATCGACTGGTCGGTCACCGCCGGCAACAGCAGCCCGATCAACGACGGCGCCGCCGCGCTGCTGATCATGTCCGGGGAGCGGGCCGAGCAGCTGGGCCTGCGCCCGCTGGCCCGGCTGCACAGCTTCGCGGTGGTCGGCGACGACCCGTTGATGATGCTCACCGCCGTCATCCCGGCGACCGAGAAGGTGCTGCGCCGGTCCGGCCTCACGCTGGCCGACATCGACCTGTTCGAGGTCAACGAGGCGTTCTCCAGCGTTGTGCTGGCCTGGCAGCGGGAGACCGGGGCCGACCTGGCCAAGGTGAACGTGAACGGCGGCGCGATCGCGCTGGGCCACCCGCTCGGCGCCAGCGGCGCCCGGATCATGGGCACCCTGGTCAACGCGCTGCACCAGCGCGGCGCCCGGTACGGCCTGCAGACGATGTGTGAGGCCGGCGGCCTGGCCAACGCCACCATCCTGGAAGCCCTGTAGTCGAGGTCGGGAGCGTCTGAGCGGCATCGGTCAGACGCTCCCCGGCCCGGCCCGGCCCGGCCCGGCGCCGCGCTCGGGCCAACCCGCCGTCAGGTTGTCGTCCGGACCGGGTTCAGTGCCGCCGGGGCGCACCCCTGGCTCTTGGCGCGCTGGCGCTCGCGGCGCTTGCGGCGCGCGCTGGTGAGCTTGCACCGGACCGTGCGCAGCAGCCGGACCTGGGTCGCCAGGTGCATGTAGTGGCGCCACCTCTCGTCCCGGGTACCCAGCCGCCGCGACACCGCGTAGGCGAACCGCACCGGGTTCATCTCCGGGTCGTCGAGCAGCTCCGGCACCCGCTCCAGGAACCGCATGCTGTTGAGCGCCTGCGCCTGTATCCGGTCGATCTCCGGCCGGCGCGTGGCGTCGTAGGCGCGCAGCGCGGCGGGTACGTCGTCACCGTGGGTGCTGACCGCCTCGGCGAGCGCCACCGCGTCGCCGATCGCCAGCCGGGTGCCCGACCCGACGGAGAAGTGCGTGGTGTGCGCGGAGTCGCCGATCAGCGCGACGTTGCCGCTGTACCACCGGGTGTTGCGCACCTGCTTGCCGTGCAGCCCGATCACCGTGTCGGTCTCCTCGACCTGGCTGATCAGGCGGTGCCCGTCCAGCTGGCGGTGGAAGATCTCCTCCAGCGTCTTCAGGCACTCCCCCGGACTGAGCTTGTCCAGGCCGAGCCCCTGCCAGGTCTGTGGCGGGCACTCCACCACGCACGTGCTGCGGCGGGCGTCCAGGTAGTAGCAGTGCAGCCAGATCCAGCCGGCCTCGGTGGGTTCGAAGATGTACTGGAACGGGCCGAACAGCTTCTCGGTACCCAGCCAGAGGTAGTGGTTGCGGCCGGTGTCGACCTCGGTGCCGAACGCCTCCCGGTCGGCCTCGCGCAGGCCGCTCTTGATGCCGTCCGACGCGACGACCAGGTCCGCGTCCGCGAACTCGCGCAGGTCGGTGCCGGTACTCGTTCCGCTGGTGCTCCTCTCGGCGACCTCGCGCTCGTAGTACAGCTCGACGCCGACCTCGCGGGCCCGGGCCACCAGGATCTCCAGCAGCCGCGTGCGGCCCATGCTCAGGCCGTACCCACCGAGGTACGCGGTGGGCTGGTCACCGACGTGCACCTCGATGCCGTCCCACAGCCCGGTGGCGGCCTCGATCTGCCGCGCGGTGACGGGGTCGTTGGCGTACAGGCTGGTCAGCACGTCGTCCCAGAAGCCGAAGCCCCACCCGTAGGTGACGCCCTCCGCTCTGCGCTCGAAGATTCGGATCCGGTGCTCCGGGTTGCGCAGCTTCGCGCAGATCGCGAAGTACAGCCCGGCCGGCCCCCCGCCGACACAAACGATCTCCACATTGCCCCCCTCGGCGCCGCGCGGCCCGATCACTGTCGGGCGCCGGCCACCGATCTCTGCGGTATTCGGTCTCTACTCGTAGACCTTGCGGGCCTCGCGGGGAGCGTCAAGGTCATCAGCTAGCAAATCATGGAGGACCTAACGAAAATCCACCGATCCGGTTGTAGCCGCCCACCACACGCCCACGTCCCGCACCCACCTGGGCACTATGCACGGCAGAATCTCCCGTACTGGGCACATCGCCTCGTGACGTAGCCCTGACCAGGACATAGCGTCGTGCGCCACGGCCATTGCGAGGAGGTCCCCGCCATGAGCAGCCCCGGCGAGAACGAGCGAGTTGCGGCAGCGACGCCACCGACGACACCGGCGACCCAGCCCACCGCGCACCTGGGGGTGGACGACTACGCGCTGGCCAGGGTGCCGCTGACCGAGCGGTACTCGTGGTGGACGGTCGCGGTGCAGCGGTTCGGCCAGGTGTCCGCGCTGAGCCAGTTCCTGCTCGGGTCCACGGTCGGCTTCAGCATGACGTTCTGGGGCGCGTTCTGGGCGTTCACCCTCGGCTCGGTGGTGCTGGAGCTGGTGTCCATCGGCGTCGGCATCATCGGCGCCAGGGAGGGCCTGCAGATCTCGGTGCTGTCCCGGTGGACCGGGTTCGGCCAGGGCGGCAGCGCGGTGATCGGGGTGGCGGTCGGGATCAGCCTGATGGGCTGGTTCGGAGTGCAGTCCGGGGTGTCCGCCGAAGGGCTGGTCAGCCTGGTCGGGGTGCTGCCGGCGTGGGCGTGGTCGCTGGTGTTCGGCCTGGCGGTGACGCTGATCGTGATCTGGGGCTTCGCCTCGATGAAGTGGGTCGCCTACGTGACCGTGCCGGCGTTCCTGGTGCTGGTGGCGTGGTCCATCGGCCGCGAGCTGCTCGGCCACCAGGTCGGCGCGCTCATCGCCTCGGCCCCGCCCGGCCCGCCGATGTCACTGCTGCAGGGCACCACGCTGGTGGCCGGCGGCTTCATCGTCGGCGCGGTGATCACCCCGGACATGACCCGCTTCAACCGCTCGTCCGCCGACGTGGTCAAGCAGACCGTGCTCGGCTTCACCGTCGGCGAGTACCTGATCGGGCTGTCCGGCGTGCTGCTGGCGCACGCCGTGCGCTCTGACGACGTCATCGCCATCGTCACCTCCTCGGTCGGCTGGGTGGGCACGCTGGTGATCATCCTGGGCACGCTGAAGATCAACGACTGGAACCTCTACAGCTCCGGGCTCGGCGTGGTGAACTTCGTCAGCACCGTGTTCGGCCGGCAGGTCAACCGGGGTGTGGTCACGCTGCTGCTCGGCGTGCTCGGCAGCCTGCTGGCCGCCGGCGGCATCCTGGCGAAGTTCACCGGCTTCCTGATCCTGCTCGGCGTCTCGTTCCCGCCGATCGCCGGCATCATGATCGCCGAGTACTTCGTGGTCAAGCAGTGGCGCCCGGAGCTGGAGAGCAGCCGGGCGGCCGGCGAGCTGCCCCCGACCGCGCCGACCTGGGTACCGGCCACCCTGCTGATCTGGCTGGCCGCCGCCCTGATCGGCGGCCTGCTCGCCTGGGGCCTGCCGAGCATCAACTCACTGCTCGCCGGCTTCCTGCTCTACGTCGCCGCCGGTCGCCTCGGCTGGATCCGTGGCATCGGCACCAGCCACACCCCGCGGCCCGCCGCCGCCACGCCCACCCCGGCCGCCGTACCGGACTGACGCTCGGCACCCGGGTTTGTGGATGAGTAGCCAACGAGATACACCGAGGACAGGAGAGACATGCGCATCGGCATTGACGTCGGTGGCACCAACACGGACGCGGTCCTGATCGACTCCGGCGGGGCCGACCGGGTGCTGGCCGCGGTCAAGGCTGCCACCACCGGGGACGTCACCTCCGGGATCGTCGCCGCGCTGGACGGCCTGCAGGCCCAGCACGCCTTCGACCCGGCCGGGGTGCGCGCGGTGATGATCGGCACGACGCACTTCATCAACGCGCTGGTGGAGGCCGACCGGCTCGCCCCGACCGCCGCGCTGCGCCTCGGCCTGCCGGCCACCGCGTCCCTGCCGCCGATGGTGGACTGGCCGGCCCGACTGGTCGACGCGATCGCCGGGCGCGGCTACATGGCGCACGGCGGGCACGAGTTCGACGGCCGGCAGATCTCGCCGCTGGACGAGGACGAGCTGCGCCGCCACGCCGCCGACATGGCCGCCAACGGGGTGCGCTCGGTGGCGGTGTCGTCGGTGTTCTCGCCGGTCAACGCCGAGTTCGAGCTGCGGGCGGCGGAGATCCTGGCCGAGGAGCTGGGCCCCGAGCTGCCGGTGTCGCTGTCCCACGAGATCGGCCGGGTCGGGCTGCTCGAGCGGGAGAACGCCACGATCATCAACGCCGCGCTGCGCGAGCTGGCCGCACACATCGTGGACGCGCTGGCCGGTTCGGTGTCCGGCCACGGCATCACCGCGCCGCTGTACCTGAGCCAGAACGACGGCACCCTGATGGACGTCGGCTACGCGCGGCGCTACCCGGTGGCCACGTTCGCCTCCGGGCCGACGAACTCGATGCGCGGCGCGGCGGTGCTGTCCGGGCAGAGCAGCTGCGCGGTGGTCGACGTCGGCGGCACCACGACCGACGTCGGCGTGCTGACCGGCGGATTCCCGCGCGAGGCCACCGTCGAGGTGAGCGTGGCCGGCATCCGCACCAACTTCCGGATGCCGGACGTGCTGAGCATCGGGCTCGGTGGTGGCAGCCTGGTGCGGGGGACCCCGACCGATCTCACCGTGGGCCCGGACTCCGTGGGCTACCGGCTGACCGAGCGCGCCCTGGTGTTCGGCGGTGACACGCTGACCGCCACGGACATCGCGGTGGCCGCCGGCCGCGCGGACATCGGCGACCCGGAGCGCGTCGCCCACCTGCCCCGCGAGCTGGTCGAGGCGGCGCTGGAGCGGATCGCCGCCGATGTGGCCGACGTGGTGGACCGGATGCGGATCTCGGCCGACCCGCTGCCGATAGTTGCGGTCGGCGGCGGCTCGGTGCTGCTGCCGGACGAGTTCCCGGGGCTGGGCGCGGTGCACCGGCCGGAGAACTTCGCGGTGGCCAACGCCATCGGCGCGGCGATCGCGCAGGTCGGCGGTGAGGTGGACCGGGTGTTCGCCATCGAGCCGGGGCGCCGGGACGCGGTGGTCGACGAAGCCCGCCAGGAGGCGGTGGACCGGGCCGTGGTGGCCGGCGCCGACCCGGCCAGCGTGACCATCGTGGACTTCGACGAGGTACCCATCCCGTACCTGCCCGGCAACGCCACCCGGATCCGCTGCAAAGCCGTCGGTGACCTGCGGATCGAGCACGGCTCCAGCACTCGCAACGGCACTCGCAACGGCGCTGGAACCGGTGCCGGCCGGCCGACCGCCGGGCAGGTCCGGTGAGCGCCGCGACGTCGGTCGCCGGGCTGGTCGAGGTCGACGACCTCGCCGCGCTGGCCAGGGGGGCCGCGGTGCTCGGCACCGGGGGCGGCGGCGACCCGTACATCGGCCGGCTGCTCGCCGAGCAGGCGCTGCGCCGCTACGGCCCGGTGTCGCTGGTGGCACCCGCCGAGCTGCCCGACGACGCCTGCGTGCTGCCGGTGGCCATGATGGGCGCGCCGACCGTGATGGTGGAGAAGACGCCGTCGGTGGAGCTGATCGGGCAGACGGTCACCGCGCTCGCCGAGTACCTGCGGGTCACGCCGACCCACCTCGCCTGTATCGAGGCCGGCGGCATCAACTCGACGATCCCGCTGGTCGCGGCCGCGCAGCTGGGCCTGCCGCTGGTCGACGGCGACGGCATGGGGCGCGCCTTCCCCGAGCTGCAGATGGTGCTGCCGACGCTGTACGGGGTCACCGCGACCCCGATGTCCATCGCCGACGAGAAGGGCAACGTCGGCGTGCTGAACACGATCGACAACCACTGGTCGGAGTCGCTGGCCCGGGCGCTGACGATCACCATGGGCTGCTCGGCGATCATCTCCAACTACGCGATGACCGGCGCGCAGGCCCGCGAGTCGCTGGTCGGCGGCACGCTGAGCCTGTGCCTGAGGCTGGGCCGGCGGATCGAGGCGGTGCGGGCCGCGCACGGCGACCCGGTCGCGGCGGTGGCCGACGAGCTGGGCGGGCGGCTGCTGCACACCGGCAAGGTGACCGACGTCGCGCGGCGCACCACCACCGGGTTCGCGCGGGGCGACGCGACGGTCGCCGGCCCGGACGGCGTGCTGGAGCTGCGCTTCCAGAACGAGCACCTGGTCGCGGTGCGCGACGGTGAGGTGCTGGTCAGCACGCCGGACCTGATCATCGTGCTGGACTCGGAGACCGGCGAGCCCGTGACCACGGAGGCGCTGCGCTTCGGCCACCGGGTGAGCGTGCTCGGCGCGCCGGCCGACCCGCGCTGGCACTCCCCCGAGGCGATCGAGCTGGTCGGGCCGAGGTACTTCGGCTACGACCACGACCCGGTCCGCGTGTGGGACACCCCGCCGCGGCCAAGGGCTGCGCTGTGAGCTGGACGCTGGGGCCGGACGACCTGCCCGACCTGGCCCGGGGCGCCGCACTGCTGGGTACCGGGGGCGGCGGCGACCCGCACATCGGGCGGCTGATGGTCGCCGAGGCGATGCGCCGCAACGGCCCGGTCACCGTGCTCGACCCTGACGAGGTGGCCGACGACGCGTTTGTCATCCCCACCGCGATGATGGGCGCGCCGACGGTGATGATCGAGAAGATCCCCCGTGGCGACGAGGCGGTGGCGTCCCTGCGCGCGCTGGAGCGCCACCTCGGCCGCACCGCCGACGCCACCATGCCCATCGAGTGCGGCGGCATCAACTCGATGATCCCGCTGGTGGTGGCCGCGACGACCGGGCTGCCGGTGGTCGACGCCGACGGCATGGGCCGCGCGTTCCCCGAGCTGCAGATGGAGACGTTCGGGGTGTACGGGGTGCCCGGCTCGCCGATGGCGGTCAGTGGTGACCACGGTGAGCTGGTGCTGATCGACACCGGGGACGACAACAAGCGGATGGAGTGGCTGGCCCGCGGCGCCACGATCCGGATGGGCGGCGCGGCACTGATCGCCGAGTACGCGATGACCGGCGCGCAGGTCAAAGCCACCGCGGTACCCCGCACGCTGTCGCTCGGGCTGTCGCTGGGGCGGGCCGTCCGGGAGGCGCGGGAGCAGCTGCGCGACCCGGTGTCCGCGCTCGCCGAGGCGCTGGCCCCGACCCTGTACGCGCACCTGCGGGTGCTGTTCGCCGGCAAGGTCGCCGACGTCGAGCGGCGCACGGTGGACGGCTTCGCCCGGGGCGCGGCCCGGTTCACCTCGTTCGACGGCACCTCGACGCTGCGCACCGTGTTCCAGAACGAGAACCTGATCGCCGAGGTGGACGGCCAGGTACGGGCGATCGTGCCGGACCTGATCTGTGTGCTGGAGGCCGAGTCCGCCGAACCCATCACCACCGAGACCCTGCGTTACGGCCAGCGCGTCGTCGTGGTCGGTATCTCCACGCCGGCCCTGATGCGCACCCCCGAGGCGCTCGCGGTGTTCGGCCCGGCCTGCTTCGGCCTGGAGCACCCGTTCGTCCCGGTCGAGTCGAACACCCGCGACTGGCGGGTGGGCGCGTAGGGGTCATTCGGGCCTTGCCGGGCGCGGTGGGCCGCTGTACGTTCAGCCGATGCCGCTTAACACTTTGTTAAGTGGTATCGAAGGGATTGTGCAGTGCAGGGTTCGTGCAGTGCGGCAGGCTGAGCGGGCGGCCGCGACGGACGCCGAGCGGCTCGGCGCGCGGATCCGCGCCTACCGGACGATGCGCCGGATGTCGCTGCGCTCGCTGGCCGAGTTCGCCGGGGCCAGCGCCAGCTTCATCAGCCAGCTCGAACGCGGGCAGACCAGCGCGAGCGTCGGCATGCTGCGCCGGGTCGCCGGCGGCCTCGGGCTGACCATGGCCGACCTGTTCAGCGAGGACGGCACCGGCGGGCCCCAGGTACTGCGCCACGCCGATCGGGCCGAGCTGCCGGCCGGGCCGGGCGTGCGCAAGTTCCTGATCTCGCGCCGGCCGGTGCAGCACGTGGAGATCTACGCCGGGCGGTTCGAGCCCGGCGCCAGCACCGGCGCGGACCCGTACACCCACGGCGACGCGCAGGAGTTCCTGCTCGTGCAGGCCGGGCGGGTCAGGCTCTGGCTCGGCGGGCCCCGCCACGCCGAACAGGACGCCGCACAGCACGACCTCGGCGCCGGCGACTCGATCGAGTACCGCACGTCGACGCCCCACCGGATCGCCGCCGACACAGAGACCGGCGCCGAGGTGTTGTGGATCATCAGCCCGCCGACGTCGGTCTGACCCCACCCCCAGGACCGCCCTTGCCGCACCGACCCCTGCCCCGCCGACCACCGATACCGACCACCGATACCGACCGAGGAGCGCGCTGACCCCGTGAAGACGCACCCCACCGCGGCGCTGGCCGACGTGCCGCGCACCGACAGCTTCGTCAACGGCGACGTGTCGTTCTGGTACCGGGGCATCGGCCTGCCGACACCGCGCCCCGCGCTGCCCGGGCCCCGCTCGTACGACGTGTGCCTGGTCGGCGGCGGCTTCACCGGGCTGTGGACCGCCTACTACCTCAAGAGCGCCCGGCCCGAGCTGCGGATCGCCGTGCTGGAGCGGGAGTTCGCCGGGTTCGGGGCGTCGGGGCGCAACGGCGGCTGGCTCACCGGGGCGCTGGCCGGCTCGCGGGAGCGGTACGCGGCGGCGCACGGGCGGCAGGCGACCATCGCGCTGCAGCGGGCCATGTGGGCGTCGATCGACGAGGTCATCCGGGTCGCCGGGGCCGAGGGCATCGACGCCGACATCGTCAAGGGCGGCCTGCTGCACGTGGCCACGAACCCGGCCCAGCGGCGGCGGCTGCACGCGGAGCTGGCCGAGGACCGGGAGTGGCAGATCGGCGAGGCGGACGTGCGGCTGCTGGACGCGGCCGAGCGGTCCGACCGGCTGCGCGTGGCCGGCACCCTCGACGCGACATACACCCCGCACTGCGCCCGGATCCAGCCGGCCAAGCTGGTACAGGGCCTGGCTCGCGCGGTCGAGCGGCTCGGCGTGGACATCTTCGAGGGCACCACGGTCACCGAGATCCGGCCGCGCACCGGCGCCGGGACCGCCGCCACCGCGGTCACCGACCGGGGCGAGGTGACCGCCGACTACGTGATCCGCGCGACGGAGGGGTTCACCGCCGGCATCGAAGGGCAGCACCGGCAGTGGCTGCCGATGAACAGCTCGCTCATCGCCACCGAACCGCTGCCCGCCGACGTCTGGGAGCGCATCGGCTGGGCCGGCCGGGAGCTGCTCGGCGACGGCGCGCACGCCTACATCTACGCGCAGCGCACCGCCGACGACCGCATCGCGATCGGCGGGCGGGGCGTGCCCTACCGGTACGGCTCGCGCTGGGACAACCGAGGCACCACCCACGACCGCACGGTGGTGGCGCTGTGGCGGATGATCACCCGGCTGTTCCCGGACGCCGCCGACGCGCGGGTGGACCACGCCTGGTGCGGGGTGCTCGGCGTGCCCCGGGACTGGTGCTCGACCGTGCACCTGGACCACGACAGCGGCCTCGGCTGGGCCGGCGGCTACGTCGGCCACGGCGTGACCACGACCAACCTGGCCGGGCGCACCCTCGCCGACCTGGTGCTGCGGCGGGACACCGAGCTGACCCGGCTGCCCTGGGTCGGGCGCCAGGTACGGAGCTGGGAGCCGGAACCGCTGCGCTGGCTCGGCGTGCAGCTGATCTACAGCCTGTTCCGGGCCGCCGACCGCGCCGAGAACGACCGCGCGCTGCACACCTCCCGCTACGCCCGCCTCGCCGAGCTCATCTCCGGCCGCTGACGCACGCGGGCGGCGCCGGGGCGGCCGGGTCGCTTGGCCGGTGGGGATGGCGGACGATGCTCCGGTGAGCGGGCAGCGGTTGGGTGCGGCGGACGTGGACGCCTTCATCGTCGGCCTCACGCTGCTCGGCTCCGGCGGCGGTGGCGAGGCCGACGCGTACGAGCACACGCTGCGCGCGGCGCTGCGCGGGGGCAGTCTCGAGCTGGGTGACCCGGCCGCGTTCGGCGACGCCCCGGTGGTGGCCATCGGCATGCTCGGCGGCACCCGGATGCTCACCGAGAAGCTGCCCGGCGGCCAGGAGATCCCCAGGGCGGTCGCCGCGCTGACCCGCTGGACCGGCGTGCCACCGGCCGCGGTGATGGCCCTGGAGGGCGCCGGGCTGAACGGCACCCTGGCCGCCGCCAGCGCCGCCCAGCTCGGCCTGCCACTGCTGGACGCCGACCTGATGGGCCGCGCGATGCCCCGCATGGACCAGCTGACCCGCGCGGTGGCCGGCGGTCCTGTGACCCCGTTCGCGATGTCCGAGCCGAGTGGCCAGCTGCTGCTCGTCGACGCCGCCACCCCGTACGGGCTCGAACGCATCGCGCGCGCGTTCGTGGCGCAGAGCGGTGGCTGGGCCGGCGTCGCGATGGTCCCGATGCCGGCCAGCGAGGTCGTCACCGACGCCTGCCTCGGCGGCCTCGGGCGGGCGCTGCGGCTGGGCCGGGCGCACCGCGAGCTGCCGGCCAAGCCGCCGCCGGAGCGGGTGGCGGCCGCGCTGGGCGGGCGGCTGCTCGGCACCGGGCGGGCCGCCGACATCAGCCGGCAGCCGTCCACCCCGTTCGGCCGGGCGAGCATCACGGTGCTCGGCGGCGGCGGCGGTGGGAGCGGGCCGGTGCTGCGGCTGGAGGCGGAGAACGAGTACCTGCTCGTACTGCGCGACGGGGTGCCGGTGGCCAGCTGCCCGGACCTGATCTGCGTGCTGGACCGACGCACCGCCGCCCCGATCGCCGTCGACTCGCTGCGCCCCGGCGACGACCTGGTCGTCGTGGTGCTGCCGGGGCCGCCCTGGTGGCGGGCCTCGCCGGAACGGCTGCGGCACGTCGATCCGCGCGCCTTCGGGCTCGGCTGCGACGCCGTGCTGCTCCCCGAACCGAGCGGCGCGGCGGCGGGGTTGCCGGCATGACCGACGGCATCGGGCTGGCCGCGCTGCTGGACCATCCGGACTGGGCCGACGTGGCGCTGCTGGCCGGCCCGCGCCGGGCGGAACCCCCGGTCCGGGGTGTGCGCGCGGTGCCGGACGTGCTGGCCGACCCGGCCGAGCTGGCCGGCCAGCTGCTCGCCGTCGTGCTGTCCGCGCCGAGGGCCGACTGGCACCTGGACGCGCTGCTGCGCCGGGCCGACGCCGGGGGCGCGGTCGCCGTGCTGCTGCCGGGCACCGCGCCGCTGCAGCCGGCGACCCGGGGGCTGGCCGAGCGGATCGGGCTGCCGGTGCTCGGCGCGCCGGACCCGCTCGCCGCGATGCTGGCGGTCACCCGGTTGATCCACGAGCCGGACCGGGTGGTGGCCGACCTGGTCACCCGCACCGCGGCCACGTGCGCCGCCGCCGGCCCGGGGACCGACGCACTGGTCGCCGACCTGGGCCGGCTCTGGCGGCGGTCGGTATGGCTGCTGGACGCCGCCGGCCAGGTGGTCGCCGGCTCCAACAGCGCCGGTCCCAACAGCACCGGCCCCAGCAGCGCCGGGCCCAACAGCACCGGGCCAAGCGGCGGCGCCGCGCCCGACCAGAAGGGCGGCCTGCTGGAGCGGCCGCTCGGGGCGCGGGCCCTGGGCGCCCGGCTGGCGGCCGAGGTGCCGCCCGGAGTGCCGGCCGAGATCGCCGCGATCACCGCCGCGCTGGGGGTGGCGGCGGAGTCGGTCGCCCAGCGGCTGGCCGAGCAGCGGCTGACCGTCGAGCGCGACGCCCGGCTGCGGATGGCGCTGCTGGCCGAGATCGCGCAGAGCGGCGGCGAGCTGTCGTACGGTGCGCGGCGGCGGGCGATCGACGCCGGCTGGCAGATCGAGGGCTGGCACGTGGGCATCCGGATCGACGTGCCGGGCGCGGTGGACCCGGTGGCGATCCGGCCCGAGGTACTGCGCGCGGTGGCGGCCGCCCAGTTGCGCGCGGTGGTCGTCGAGCAGGGCTCCGGCTGGGGTGCCTGGTCCACGTTCGAGCACGCGCCGAGCCCGGCGCAGCTGCAGCGGCACGCGTCGGCCGCCCGGCGGGCCCAGTGGCTGCTGCGTTCGTCGCTGCCCACCTCGATGGGCGTCGGGCGCGCGCACCACGGTGTACCCGGCCTGATCCGCACGCTGAGCGAGGCCGGCGACGCGGCCCGGCTGGCCACCGGCCGCTCCACCAGCGGGCACTACGTACACGTCGACCGGATGGGGCTCGGCCAGATGCTGCTCGCCTGGACGCGCACGGACACGTTCCTGCCGGCCGCGCGGTCGCTGCTGGAGCCGCTGGACGGCCAGCCCGGCGAGCTACTGCTGACCCTCACCGCGTTCCTGGACGCGGAGTCCTCCCTCACCGAGACCGCCGCCGTGCTCGGCGTGCACCGCAACACCGTGGCCGCCCGGATCGGCCGGATCCGCGAGCTGCTCGCCGTCGACCTCGCCGACCCGGACGAGCGACTGGCGCTGCATCTGGCGTGCCGCAGCGTGGTGTTCCACCAATAGATGGCCCGGCCGCGGGGCCGGCAGGCCCAGACGGATGGTGCTACAGTTCACACACTCTGCGTAGCGTCAATTACTCAGCGTTACGTTGGCCGCAGAGTTTCCTGGGCCGCGAGTCGGCGGCCAGTCCGAAGACCGCGAGCCTTGCCCACGCTCCCCGGTCTCGAACCGCTCCGAGGTGCCGCGCGCGCAGTGCGCCGGCAGGCCGTGGCGGCTTTTCGCCGAACTGGCTCTGCCCCGGTGAACGATCCCGACCAGCACCTGGAGTTTCAATGTTGTTCTCCCGTAGCCGAGAGCGCGCCGCGGCCGCCCCAGCGCCCGCCGTCCCCGATTCGGGACCCCGGCACGGTCAGTCACCGCCCGCGGCCGTCGGGGTCGTGGAACACAGCATGGAGGTCACCAACCTGCACAAGGCCTTCGGTACGTTCGAGGTGCTGCGCGGGCTGAACCTGAAGTTCCAGGACGACGCGATCACCACGATCCTGGGTCCGTCGGGTACCGGTAAGAGCGTGCTGATCAAGCACCTGGTCGGCCTGCTGGAGCCAGACGACGGCGAGGTGATGGTCTTCGGCCGGAACATGTGGGATATCAGTGAGAAGGAGCGCTACGAGCTGCGCACCAAAATGGGTGTGCTGTTCCAGGACGGGGCACTGTTCGGCTCACTGAACGTCTACGACAACACAGCGTTCCCACTGCGCAAGCACACCGACAAGGCCGAGGACGAGATCCGCGAGATCGTCATGCGCCGGCTCGCCGAGGTCGGCCTCGACTCGTCCGAGCGCAAGCTGCCGAACGAGATCTCGGGCGGTATGCGTAAGCGGGCCGGTTTCGCCCGGGCGCTGGTGATGGACCCGTCCATCGTGTTCTTCGACGAGCCCGACTCGGGCCTCGACCCGGTGCGGACCAGCCTGTTGAACGACCTGATCCTGGACATGCACTCCGAGCACAAGGGCACATACCTGCTGGTCACGCACGACATCCGGACCGCCCGCAAGGTCTCCGACTACGTCGGGCTGATCTGGAAGGGCAAGGTCGTGCACTACGGCGAGGCCGAGGAGGCGTTCGCCTCGGAGGACCCGTTCGTCCGCCAGTTCCTCTCCGGCGAGTCCGCCGGCCCGCTCGGCATGGACTAGGACCTGTCCGGTCCGGCCGCTGGACACGCTGAGTAACGGAACGGACCAGTTCTGGGCTCGACGGACCCATCAACGAACAACCATGAGTATCCTGAGTAAGCCAAGGTTGGGCGGCATCGGAAAATCCAGTGCGCGGTGTCCACCGCGCAGGGTGCCGCCCGGGCGCGCACGCGGCGCTGCCTTGCTCTATCGCTGGCCTGATCGCTGGGGCCAGCCAGAGGAGAACCGAATGAGCACGGCCCGAAACGGACGTTCCAACGACGACAGCGGCCGCTGGGCCGACGCCCAGGCCGCACTCCAGGTCAGCAACGAGGCTCAGAACCGGCGCGCCGTCCGCGTGGTCGCCGGCCGCGCCAACGACCTCGGCGACTGCACCGAACTGCTCGCCATGCTCGGCCTGGACGTACGCACCGGCCACTCGGCCTAGCTCTCTCCCCGACCGACCCCTCCCCACCGCCGACCTCCCCGGGCCGGCGGTGGGTTTCGGCACGCCCGACGCAAGCGCAACCGTGGCGCATTTCCGCTGCTCGAGACCCGTGAGTGGTGGTGGTGG
>DATAZG010000059.1:0-11333 GCA_036272155.1 Pseudonocardia sp. | reverse complement strand
GTCCAGCTTCACGTAGTTGAGGTTCTTGGCCTTGGCCTTGGCCTCGAGCGGGTCCTCTGCGCCCTTGTCCACCAGCGCGGCGTGGCCGGGGTGGCGGAAGTCGGCGTTCTCGTCGAGCGTGACCTTGCCGTCCAGCGCGATCACGTTGTCCTGCGGGTCCCGCACCAGCGGGTTCACCTCGACCAGCGTGGCGTCCTCGGCCACGAAGGTCTCCCACAGCTTCACGATCACGTCTGCGGCCTTGTCCGCCACCGCCGCCGGGATCTTGCCGGCCGCGACGATCTCGGCGGCCTTCGCCTTGTCCACGCCGATGATCGCGTCGACCGGGATCTTCGCCAGCGCGTCCGGCCGCTCGACGGCCAGCTGTTCGATCTCCATGCCGCCCTCGGCCGAGCACATGGCCAGGAAGGTGCGGTTGGAGCGGTCCAGCAGGAAGGAGAAGTAGTACTCCTCGGCGATGTCACTGGCCGCGGTCACCAGTACCCGGTGCACCGTGTGGCCCTTGATGTCCATACCCAGGATGGCTTCCGCCTTCTCCTGGGCCTCCGCGGCGTCCTTCGCCAGCTTGACTCCGCCGGCCTTGCCCCGGCCACCAGTCTTGACCTGGGCCTTCACCACGACCGCTGAACCTATCTCGGTCGCCACCTCGGCGGCCTCCGCCGCCGTGGTCACGGTCCGTCCCGGCAACACCGGGACGTCATGCGCGGCGAAAAGATCCTTCGCCTGGTACTCGTACAGGTCCACTGTCTCTCCTGCCACACGAATTTTCGTGGGCCGCCTCGTGGCTCTGGGCTCCCACACTGTGAGCTGCGGGGATGACCTTATCGGCGCTCGGAGTCCCGTACGCGGTCCGGCTCGGTGAACCCCCTCACGTCACCTCACTGAGGTGAGTGAACGCCGGCCTCCTCGGCCTGCGCCGCCGACGCGGTCGCGGTGTCCAGCGCGGCCGAGGCGAGCCGGCCGAGCTCGTGCATCTCCTCGGCGGACAGGGCGGTGGCCATGATCTCGGCCATCCGGCGGTTGGTGGCGTCCTCGGCGGCCTGTCGGACGGCCTCCTTGCCGGCACCGGTGGCGAACGGCTCCGGCCAGCCGAAGAACGCGCAGTACTCCGCGCCCTTGTTCAGCATGTGCGCCTCGATCGGCGTGAGCCCGGACATCGCCAGCGCGGCCATGTGCACCGAACCCCGCAGCTCGCGCAGCTTGAACATCACCTGCAGGGCGCGAGCCGGGGCGTCGTCGGCCAGCGGCATCGACTTCCAGCCGGCGAACAGCGGCAGGCCGAGCACCGGTGCGCTGTCCACCACCCGCTGCCCCAGCTCGGCGATCCGGTCCAGCCCGTCAGCATCCTTCAGGTGCTTGCGGGCGAACTCGGCGACCTGCTCGTTGTAGACCGCCGCGCCGCCGGCCGCACCGTGCACGGCCAGGCCCTGTTCCCAGAACATCTTGACCGCGTTCGGCTCGAACACGGCGAACACGGCGTTGACCGTGCTGGTGTCGGCGTCGCCGAGCACGCCGCCCCGGCCGGCGAAGTAACCGGCGAACGGGTGCGGGTAGCCGTTCTCGGCGCTGCGCGCGAACGTCTCCGGGTGCAGCATGAACAGCGCGCCGATCGCTTCGATCGGGCCGCCGGCCGCGCGGGCGGCCTCGCTGAGGGTGGCATCGCTCACGGGTCTCTAGCTCCTTGATCTCCCGGCGGCGCCGTCGCCGACCGTAACCGCCGCCGAATCTAACGCAGTGACGACACGATTACCGACCGCGAGCGCACAGATGATCCGCAGGAGAGACACGCTGATCCGTTAGAGGGATCCGGACCGCTGCCGGATCCACGCGACGATCCGCGCGGGGCTCGTGCCCGGGGCGAAGATCGCCGACTCCTCCAGCGCCGTCGGCTCGCCCAGCGCGGCCGGCTCGTCCGACCCTGGGCCCGGCCCACCCGATTCGGCTGGCTCGCCCGGCCCCGGGGCCGGCCCGCCCGATGCGGCGGACTCGGCGACCGGTGCGGCGAACACGAGCACGTCCTCGGCGTCCCCCCGGGCCAACAGCTCGACCAGCTCGCCCACCAGCGCCGCCGGAGCGCCGTCACCGAGCGCGCCACCCCCGAGAGCGCCGTCCTCGGGCCGGCCACCAGCGCCGACCGCGAGGCCGATCACGTCGGCGTCCTCCTGCAGCGCGGTCCGCACGATCTGTTCGGGGGTGTGCCGGGGTCCGGTGTAGATGACCTCCATGCCGGCGTCGCGCAGCGCCCTGGCCAGTGCGGGCACGCCGCCGTCGAGGGCCGGCTCGGAGCCGCGCCCGGACACCGGTGCCACCACGACCCGGATCCGGCCGGTCACCGCCCGACCTCCTCGGGCTCGAGCCGGGCGTCGGGCTCCGGCACCGGGGTGGGCGCCATCCGGGGGTGAGTCCTCGGCACCAGCACCGCGGCCACCACCACAACCGCCAGGCACAGACCGGTCGCCCAGGCGCCCTCGCCGAGCCCGTCGCCGGGAACCAGGCCCGGGGTCACCGCGAGCCGGGCCACCCGGAACACCAGCACCGCGATCACCCCGCCGTAGAGCACCATGGCCGGCCCGGGGCGGCACCTCGGCCCGATCAGCAGCGCCCCCACGGTCACCGCGAACCCGGCCAGCAGGCCCCAGGACGGCAGCCCGAACGGCGGCTGCAGCACCCCCGTGGTGCCCCAGCCGGCCCCGTCCACGAGCGGCAGCCAGAACGCCGGCACGGTGAGCACCGCCGCGGCCGCTGACGCTGCCGCGAGGGGACCCTCGTACGGGGTCCTGGTCAGGTCGACCTCGTCGCGCTCGAAGCCGCCGGCGAGCACCACGGCGAGCGCGGCGGCGCCGGCCAGGGTCACCGCGAGCAGGGTCAGCCAGAGCCCCGGTCCCGCATTGACGCCGTCCAGCCCGAGCACCCCGAGCACCGCGGCGAGCGGCTCGCCGGCCGCCATCGGCACGGTGACCAGTACGACGGCCAGCGCGGGGCGGACCCTCGGCCCGAGCGATCGCCCGGCGGTGACCAGCCCCAACGGCACCACCACCGCGCCGGCCACGAGCAGCAGCCACCGGGTGGCCAGGTGCGGGTGCGGCAGGTCGGGCGCGAGCCGCAGTGGTTCGGTCAGCGCGGCGGCGACCGCACTCCCACCGGCGAGGACGGCCAGCACGGCGCCGGCCCGCCGGCAGCGCACCGCCAGCACGCTGGCCGGCGGCCCGGCCAGTCGGTCCACCGCGCCCCCCAGGCGGGCCAGCGCACCGGTGCCGTCGAGGACCACAGCAGCGCCGGCCAGCACGGCGTGCCCGTTGTGCCCGGCGCCGGAGTCCGAGCCCGCCGGAGGAGAGCCCGCCGAGGCGGAAATCCCGTGCCCACCGCCGTAGGCCACCCGCCGACCCCGGTAGCCCACCCACGCGGCCAGCAGCGCGAGGCCGAGCCCACCGACCGTGCCCAGCACCGGGCCGAGCGCCACCCGCAGGCCGTGGTCACCGGCCAGCGCGGCGACCGTGACCCGCGGCGCCACCACCCCGAGCAGGCCGATCGCCACCCCGACCAGTCCGCCGATCGACACGCGGGGATCCGGCGTCGAGCAGGCCAGCACCACCGCCAGCGCGATCCCGATGGCCAGCGCGAACCCGCCGGCCGCCGCCCACACCGGGGCGTCCAGCACCGAGCGCGGCACCAGCCACGGGTCGGCGGACACGTACGGCGCGGCCAGCACACCGACGCCGGCGAGCACCGCGCAGCCGACCCCGAGTAGCAGCGCGCCCGGCGGGGTGCGCGGCCCGTGCGCCGGCTCGTCCATGCTCCGCTCGCCGCGCAGCGCGCTGGCCTCCCTGGCCGCCGCCAACCCGGCGAGCGCGGTGGCCGCCTGCCCGGCGAGCAGCAGCCAGCCGCCCAGCCCGGGGCGCAGCTCGCCGACGCCGGTCGGAGCGACGAGCTCGGCGCGGGCCGCCCGTACCGGGTCGAGCAGCAGCTGGACGGTGAGCAGCAGCTGGCCGACGGACACCGCCCCGAGCGAGGCGATCAGGGCCAACCCGGGCGCCCGCTGGCGCACCATCAGCAACATCACGGAGACCACGGCGGGCACCACCGCCAGCACCGCCAGCAGCGGCCAGATCCCGAACACGGGCCCGACAGCGACCCGGTCGGCGGCGATCGCGACGGGGTAGCGGGGGCCGGCGGCGAGCAGCAGCGCCCCGGCCCAGACCCCACCGACCGCGATCGGGGTCAACGCACCGATCGGTAACCTCGACCGCATCGCCGGCAGCTAGTCCAATCTAGGTGAAATCGCAGTTCAGCCCATGCCGCACGGAGCGGCGGCGGGCCGGATTTGCGCAGCGGATGTATTTAATCCGTGTTTGAAGTACCGTCGGTACATGTCTGTCCCCGATGACGAGGGCGGCGTGGTCGACAGCATTGTGGGCCACCCGGACGGCCTAGTCGACCGCACGCGCCGCGGCGAGTCGATCGGATCGTTCGTGTCCACGGGCAGCACGGTGCTGAACACGGTGGCCGACGCGGCGGAGTACACCGCGCGCACCTTCTTCTCCCCGGCCGGTTTGCGCGGCCTCGCGGTCGAGGCGGCCTGGTGCACAGCGCACCTGGCGAGCTACCCGTGGGGGCTGGTCCGCGAGCACGTCCGGCCCGAGGTCAGCTACCGCCACTACCGGACCGACTCGCTCAGCCCCGGCCAGCGCAGCCTGGTGGTCACCGACATGGCGGCGGCCGGCACGCCGATCCTGCTGGTGCACGGCTTCATGGACAACCGGTCGGTGTTCGCGGTGTTCCGCCGCGCGCTGCGCCGGCGCGGCTTCGGCGTGGTGCACGGCGTCAACTACAGCCTGCTCACCGCGCTGACCGGCGACATCCGGATGGCCGCGCACGAGCTGCGGCGGCACGTCGAGCGGCTGCGCGAGCGCACCGGCTCCGACCAGGTGCACGTCGTGGGGCACTCGCTCGGCGGCCTGATCGCCCGGTACTACGTGCAGCGCCTCGGCGGCGACGAGGCCGTGCACACCCTGGTCACGCTGGGCAGCCCACACGGCGGCTCGGCGGCGGCGTACCTGCTGCCCACGCCACTGACCCGGCAGCTGATGCCCGGCTCCGACCTGCTCACCGAGCTCGCCGAGCCGGCCCCCCGCTGCCGCACCCGGTTCCTGGTCGTGTGGAGCCGGATGGACCAGCTGATCGTGCCGCAGCGCAACGCCCGGCTCGTCCATCCCGACCTGGCGGTGAACACCCTCGAACTGGCCGACGTCGGTCACATGTCGCTGTCCATCCACCCGCGCGCCGTGCATTGGGTGGCGTCCTCGCTGGCCCGCCTCGACGACCGGCCGGCGCGGCGCTCGACGCAGCTCGGCGGGGTGGCCCGCCCGGCGACCGGGCCCGGGTCCGCCACGGGCGGGGTGACCCGGCCGGCGAGGTGGCGCACCTCGTCCAGGGGCGGCGGCCCGACCAGATGGCCGGCGCCCGACCACACCGGCGCCCCTCGGGACGCCCCCGACCCGGCCTCCTGACCCCGACCCGGCTCGGCTCCCCAGCCCCACTCCGACCCCCATCCGCGCCACGTCCTGAGCCGACCGGCCGCACCGGTGATCGACTGTTCAGAGACACGCCGCCAGCGGATTTGCACTCCCCCAGCAAGGCGGCTAGGTTCCGGAGGTCCGTATCACAGACTGATCACGACGGCGCCTCGAGCCGACCCCGACATGGCTCGAGAGGTTCCCCCGACCTAGCCGCCGGACCGGTCATGAGTACTAGACAAGGCAGGTCTTGGCGCTCGACCGCTCCCCACGCGGCGCTGAACCCGGCCTCGATGAGAACGTGCGGTACCGCCCGCCGGCCCATCGGGGTCACCATCGGCGTCCCGCGCCCGTTTCGCCCTGGCAGGGCCGTGTCGCACTCGCGGCGGTCGCTACCGGGGCGACGGTGGCGGCTGTCCCGAGTCTGCTCAACTGGCAGCCGGGCCCCGAGTACCGCGACGTCACCCGCACCGCCGTCGGCGCCCTGATCCAGAGCACCTCCGCGCCGGAGCTGCCCACCCACTCCGCCACCGTCACCCGCTACACGCGGGACACGCCCGCCCTCGCCGCGATGGACGACAACACCGACATCGCGGACGTGGCCAGCCTGACCAAGGCGGTCAAGGTCGGCGAGCAGCTGGCCAACAACGCGCTGCGGATCCAGTCGGCGCTGGCCGGCGGCGCCCCGCAGGCCTCGATCTTCAACGGCCAGGAGTTCGTCAAGCCGACCAACGGCGTGTTCACCTCCGGGTTCGGCGGCCGCTGGGGTGTCACGCACTACGGCATCGACCTGGCCAACAAGATCGGCACCCCGATCTACGCGGTGACCGACGGCACGATCATCTCCTCCGGCCCCGCGTCCGGCTTCGGCCTGTGGGTGCGCATCCTGCACCCCGGCGGCTGGATCAGCGTGTACGGCCACATCAACCGCTCGCTGGTGCACATCGGGCAGCAGGTCAAGGCCGGTCAGGAGATCGCCGAGATGGGCAACCGCGGCCAGTCCACCGGGCCGCACCTGCACTTCGAGATCTGGGACCCCAGCGGCAAGAAGCTCAACCCGCTGCCCTGGCTCGCCGCCCGGGGCATCCGCGTCACCGGCAACCCCGGCGTCGGCGCCGACTGAGACCCGTCGCGGGACCCGCGCCGGGCCCCGGTCGCGCTCAGCCCCCGCCGGCTCGGACGCGCTGTGGGGTCTGGCCGGTCCACGAGTGGAACGCCCGGTAGAACGAGTTCGCGTCCTCGTAGCCGAGCAGGAACGCGATCTCGGCCGCGGTCGTGCCGCCCGTGGACAGGTAGTGCCGCGCCAGCGCTTCCCGGGTCTCGCTGAGCACCGCCTGGAACGACGTGGCCTCCTCGCGCAGCCGCCGTTGCAGGGTGCGGGTGCTCACGGCGAGCTCGCGGGCCACGGCGCCCATGGTCGCGGTCCCGGCCGGCAGCATCTCCAGCAGCGCCACGCGCAGCTGCTCGGTCATCGTGGCCCCGTCGGCCAGCTCGGAGAGCCGCCTGCGCAGCTCGGGCTCGAAGAACTGCCACATCTGCTCGTTGGCGGTGAGGAACGGCCGGGCCGCGTCGACGGCGGAGAAGGTGATCGACTGGTCGGGTGTGCGGTCGATCGGCACGCCGAGGAACGCCCGGTAGGCCTCGGTGTCGGCGGGCGGCACCGGGGCACCCACCCGCAGCGGTCGCACCTCGTTCCTCGTCGCCACCCGCGCCAGCACCACCCAGAACACGAGCTCGGTGAGCACCAGCGCGTCCGGCGGCTCCAGCTCCGGCGGCCAGTGGTACCGCACCGTGGTGCCCTCGGCCGAGGTGGTGACCGAGATCCGCATCGGGCCGATCAGCCGCTTGTGCACGGCGATCCGCTGCGCCGCCACGGTGAGGTCGGGGCTGCACAGCGCGGCGAACAGCGGCGGGTCGAACACCTCCGCCGAGACGGCCCGCGCGATCCGCAGCGGCAGGTTGGAATCGGCCGCCTCGTCGTCCAGCGCCCGCCAGAACGCGAAGAACTCGGCCGCGGTCAGCGCCGCCGGCCCTCCACTGAGCAGGTACTCCGGCAGCGCCGCCCGGCGCAGCACATGGGGCAGCGCGATGCCCAGGTCGGCGAGCAGCACGCGCACCGTGGGCCCCAGGGTGAACTTCTCGGCGCTCACCGTGCCCCCTCCCCGGCCGAACCGCCGCTCAGAACTGGCTCATCACCACCCGGTCGAACACCCGGTCGCCGAGCCACTTGCGCACCGCGATCATCGGCTTCGCGTACTGGCCGGCCGCGTACCGGGTACTCGGCCGCCGCGCGCCGACCGCCCTGACGACCACCCGCGCGATCAGCGATGCCGGCGACCCACCCTTCGACTCGTAGCTCGCGCGGGTCGTGTCGGCGACCTTGCGGGCCAGATCGGCGTAGGCGCCCTGGCCGGACCGTTCGAGCATCGGCCCGACCATGACGTCACCGAACTCGGTCCGGATTATGCCGGGCTCGATGACGATCACATCGATGCCGAACGGCTTGAGCTCCAGGCGCAGGCTGTCGGACCAGCCTTCGAGGGCGTGCTTCGTGGCGTGGTACCAGGCGCCGAGCGGAGTGTAGATCTTGCCGCCGACCGAGGAGATGTTCAC
The DNA here is from genome assembly GCA_036272155.1 of Pseudonocardia sp. Lineage (GTDB taxonomy): Bacteria > Actinomycetota > Actinomycetes > Mycobacteriales > Pseudonocardiaceae > Pseudonocardia. The sequence goes on along the minus strand of DATAZG010000059.1, from coordinate 3,207 downwards.
GATCTTGCCGGCGCCCTCGGCCCTCATGTGCGGCAGTGCCAGCTGGGTCAGCCGGGCCAGCCCGAACAGGTTCACCTCGAACTGGTACCGGGCGTCGTCCAGCGTGGTGTCCTCCATCGCCCCGTACATGCCGAACCCGGCGTTGTTGACCAGCACGTCGATCCCGCCGCGCTCGGCGGTGATCCGCTTGACGGCGGCCACGATGTCCTCGTCGACGGTGATGTCCATGGCGAGCGCGGTCGCCCCGAGCTGCTCGAGGTCGCGCATCTGCTCAACCCGCCGCGCGGCGACGTACACCGCGTAGCCGTCGGCCAGCAGCGCCTTCGCCGTCTCCTTGCCGATACCGGACGATGCGCCGGTGACCAGAACGGTCTTCACGAACTGTCTCCCTGCCCGGCGATCCGGATGATCACCTCACGGGAGAACGGTAGGAGCGCGCCGGCCGACCGTCACTAGCCGAACGCGCCGGAGAACTTGCGGATGGCGCCAGCTTCAGCCGGGCCGGCACGCCTGACGGAATCCGCGACTCACCCTGACAAAATCCCCGACTCGCGGGAGGCTTGGGGCTCGCCTCGCGCTGGGGCGGTCAGAGCTTGGTGAGGGGGACGCCGCCGATCAGCATCAGGCGCACCGTGCCGGAGCTGCCGAAGTCGATGGTGGCGTTGGCGCGGACGCCGACGCCCTCGGTGGCGACCACGGTGCCGAGCCCGTACTTGTCGTGGCTGACCCGGTCGCCGACCTCCAGCGACAGCGTCGGCGCCATCGACGGGGCCGCGCCCGGCCGCCAGGCGGCCCGGTCCGAGCCGCCGCGCATCCCGCCACCGGCCGCCCCGCCGAAGCCGGCACCACCCGGCCGGCCGCGCTGGCCGAAGCCGACCATGCCGACCGGGGCCGAGCGCTCGGGCGCGGACCGGCGCCAGTCGAGCAGCTCGGTCGGGATCTCGTCCAGGAACCGGGACGGCGGGTTGGTGGACGGCGCACCGAACACCGAGCGCACGATCGCCCGGGACAGGTACAGCCGCTCGCGCGCACGGGTGATGCCGACGTAGGCGAGCCGGCGTTCCTCGGCCAGCTCCTTCGGGTCGCCCAGCGCGCGCAGGTGCGGGAACACGCCGTCCTCCCAGCCGGTGCTGAACACGACGGGGAACTCCAGGCCCTTCGCGGTGTGCAGGGTCATCAGGGTGACCACGCCGTCCCCGCCGTCGGGGATCGAGTCGGCATCGGCGACCAGCGCGACCCGCTCCAGGAACGCGGCCAGCGAGCCGGGCACCGGCAGGCCCTGCTCCAGCGCGGCGGCGGCCGCGTCCGGGTCGGCGGCGGCGTCCCCGGCGAACTCGCGGGCCACGGTGACCAGCTCGGCGAGGTTCTCCACCCGCGCCTCGTCCTGCGGGTCGTCGCTCTCCTCCAGCTCGGCGGTGTACCCGGTACGCGCCAGCACGGACTCCAGCAGCTCGGCCACCGCCTCGCCGTCCACGATCCGGGAGCGCAGCTCGTCCAGCATCTCCACGAAGCCGGCGATGGCGCGCTGCGAGCGGGTGGCCAGCGTCGGCACCTCACCGGCGGCGGCCCGGCGCAGCGCGGTGGCGAACGAGATCCGGTGCTTCTCGGCGGCCAGCGAGACGGCCTCCTCGGCGCGGTCGCCGATGCCCCGGCGCGGCACGTTCAGGATCCGGCGCAGGCTGACCGTGTCCTCCGGGTTGGACAGCACCCGCAGGTAGGCCAGCGCGTCGCGCACCTCGCGCCGCTCGTAGAACCGGACGCCGCCGACCACCTTGTACGGCATGCCGACCCGCAGGAACACGTCCTCGAAGACCCGGGACTGCGAGTTCGTCCGGTAGAACACCGCGATGTCGCTGTTCTTCGCCACCTTGGCGTCGGACAGCCGGTCGATCTCGGCGGCGACGAACGCGGCCTCGTCGTGCTCGTTGTCCGCCACGTAGCCGACGATCTTCTCGCCGTCGCCGGCCTCGGACCACAGCCGCTTGTCGCGCCGGTCGGTGTTGCGCGCGATCACCGCGTTGGCGGCGGACAGGATGGTCTGGGTGGAGCGGTAGTTCTGCTCGAGCAGGATCGTGCGGGCGTTCGGGTAGTCCCGCTCGAACTCGACGATGTTGCGGATGCTGGCGCCCCGGAAGGCGTAGATGGACTGGTCGGCGTCGCCGACCACACACAGCTCGGCGGGCTCGAGCACGGGTCCACGCTCGGCCCCGTCGCCGGCCGGCTCGGAGTGCCCGGCCAGCTCGCGGATCAGCATGTACTGGGCGTGGTTGGTGTCCTGGTACTCGTCGACCAGGATGTGCCGGAACCGCCGCCGGTAGTACTCCGCGACCGCCGGGAACGCCTGCAGCATGTTCACCGTGGTCATGATCAGGTCGTCGAAGTCCAGCGCGTTGGCTTCCTTGAGCCGGCGCTGGTAGACGGCGAACACCTCGGCCACGCGTCGCTCGTAGTCGTTGCCGGCGCGGTCGGCGGCGTCGGTCGCGTCCAGCAGCTCGTTCTTCAGGTTCGAGATCTGCGCGGCCAGCCCACGGGCCGGGTACCGCTTGGCGTCCAGGTCCAGGTCGCGGGCCACCTGGGTGATCAGCCGGCGGCTGTCGTCGGCGTCGTAGATCGAGAAGCTGGACCCCATGTCCAGGGTCTTCGCCTCGCGCCGCAGGATCCGCACGCACACCGAGTGGAAGGTCGACACCCACATCGCGACGGAGCGGCGGCCGACCAGCGAGGACACCCGCTCGGCCATCTCCTTGGCGGCCTTGTTGGTGAACGTGATCGCCATGACCTGGCCGGGGTGCACGTCCCGCGCGGCCAGCAGGTACGCCACGCGGTGGGTGAGCACCCTGGTCTTGCCGGAGCCGGCGCCGGCCACGATGAGCAGCGGCGAGCCGGCGTGCACCACGGCCTCGCGCTGTCTCGGGTTGAGCCCGCGCAGCAGCTCGTCCGGATCTCGGTGGTGCCGCGAGCCGGCTCCGGAGGTGGACGCGGCCTGCGCCGCCGGCTGTGGCAGTTCGAACAACGCACTCATCGTGGCAGCCACGGTACCGGCCGCTGTGGCATGATGAACGACGTGCCAGCGCGTGTGTACAACTTTAGCTACGGGTACCGGTCTTCGGTGCCCGTGGCCGCCTGAGCAACCAGCAACGACCACGTCGCCCCGGAGTCCACGGACCCGGGGCCGCGTCATGTCAGTCGCCGTCACGAGTCCGGGCC
>DATAZG010000058.1:0-1678 GCA_036272155.1 Pseudonocardia sp. | reverse complement strand
CGCTACGACATCGCCGGCTCGCGGGCGCACGCCCGGGTGCTGCACCGCGCCGGGCTGCTCACGCCGGACGAGCTGACCGCCATGATCGGTGGGCTGGACGCGCTGGAGGCCGACACGGTCTCCGGCGCGTTCGTCGCGGCGCAGGACGACGAGGACGTGCACTCGGCGCTGGAACGCGGCCTGATCGAGCGGGTCGGCCCGGACGTGGGCGGCAAGCTGCGCGCCGGGCGGTCCCGCAACGACCAGATCGCCACGCTGCTGCGGCTGTGGTGGCGGGACACCGCGCGGCAGGTCGCCACCGGGGTGCTGGACGTGGTCGATGCGCTGCTGGCGCAGGCCACCCGCCACCGGGACGTGCCGATGCCCGGCCGCACGCACCTGCAGCACGCCCAGCCGGTGCTGCTGTCCCATCAGCTGGCGGCGCACGCGCACGCGCTGCTGCGGGACGTGGACCGGCTGCGCGACGCCGACCGGCGGGCCTCGATCTCGCCGTACGGCTCCGGGGCGCTGGCCGGCAGCTCGCTCGGGCTGGACCCGGAGGCGGTGGCGGCCGAGCTCGGCTTCACCGGTTCGGTAGCCAACTCGATCGACGGCACCGCGTCCCGGGACGTGGCGGCCGAGGCGGCGTTCGTGCTGGCCATGGTCGGCGTGGACCTGTCGCGGATCGCCGAGGAGGTGATCATCTGGGCCACCGTGGAGTTCGGTTACGTGACCCTGGACGATGCCTACTCCACCGGCAGCTCGATCATGCCGCAGAAGAAGAACCCGGACGTCGCCGAGCTCACCAGGGGCAAGGCCGGCCGGCTGATCGGCAACCTGACCGGCCTGCTGGCCACCCTCAAGGCGCAGCCGCTCGCCTACAACCGGGACCTGCAGGAGGACAAGGAGCCGCTGTTCGACTCCGCCGACCAGCTGGAGCTGGTACTGCCCGCGATGGCCGGCATGGTCGACACGCTCGTGTTCCACACCGAGCGGCTGGCCTCGCTGGCGCCGGCCGGCTTCACCCTGGCCACTGATGTGGCGGAGTGGCTGGTCCGGGCCGGGGTGCCGTTCCGGGTGGCGCACGAGGCGGCCGGGGCGTGTGTCCGGGCCGCCGAGGCGCGCGGCGTCGGGCTGGACGAGCTGACCGACGCCGAGCTGGCCGCCGCGTCGCCGGCACTCACGCCGAAGGTGCGCGAGGTGCTCACGGTCGCCGGTTCGATCGCGTCCCGCGACGGGCGGGGTGGCACGGCGCCCGGCCGGGTCGCCGAACAGCTCGACGAGCTGCGCACCACCGTGGCCGAGGCCCGGAGCTGGGCCGGCCAACCAGTGACACCGACAGGCCAGTGACACCGACAGGGGAGTCCCGATGAGTTCCACCGCACTGTCGTCCGCGAGGGCCGACTACGACGCACTGGTCGCGCGGGGCATCACGCTCGACCTGACCAGGGGTAAGCCGTCGGCCGCGCAGCTCGACCTGGCGGCGCCGATGCTGTCGATGCCCGGCCCGGACTACCGCGCCGCGGACGGCTCCGACGCCCGCAACTACGGCAACCTGCGCGGCCTTCCCGAGCTGCGCGCGATCTTCAGCGGCGCGCTCGACGTGCCCGTCGAGCAGCTGGTGGCGTTCAACAACTCCAGCCTGGAGCTGATGTACGACACGCTGGCGCAGGCCATGCTGTCCGCGCTGCCGGGCGCG
>DATAZG010000057.1:0-66645 GCA_036272155.1 Pseudonocardia sp. | reverse complement strand
GGAGGGCAAGACCAAGCCGTACTGCTACCACATCGACCAGTTCTCCGAGCTGCAGCCGGTGATCCACAAGGTCATCGAGTACGCGACCGCGATGGGCCTGGACATGATCCAGGGCGACCACGAGGACGCCCCCGGCCAGCTCGAGCTGAACTGGCAGTTCGACCGGGCCGAGGCCACCGCCGACCGGCTCACCACCTACCGGCAGATCTGCCGCCAGGTGGGCCGGGAGCAGGGCCTGTTCCCGTGCTTCATGCCCAAGCCGTTCATGGGCGTCTCGGCCAACGGCTGCCACCACAACATCTCGCTGTGGCAGGGCGACGGGGACAGCGCGACCAACGCCTTCCCACCCGAGGGCGACAACCCCCGGATGCCCAGCAAGCTCGGGCTGGCCGCGATCGGCGGGGTGCTCACCCACCTCGACGCGCTGACCTGCCTGACCTCGCCGACGGTGAACTCCTACCGGCGGATGTGGGACACCGGGTTCTGGGCCCCGCTGTACGCGGACTGGGGCTACCAGAACCGGACCACCGCGCTGCGGGTCAGCTCGCCGGACCGGTTCGAGTACCGCTCGGTGGACTCCTCGGTGAACCCGTACCTGTCGATGGCCGGGCTACTCAAGGCCATGGGCGACGGCATCCAGCGCAACCTGGACCCCGGGCCGCCCGAGGAACGCAACATCTACGAGGCGATGGCCAGCGGCAAGGAGGTCCGCAAGATCCCGATGACGCTCGGCGAGGCGCTCACCGCGCTGGAGGCCGACGACGTCATCCGGGAGGCCCTGCCGGGCGAGATGTACACGGTGTTCAGCCACTACAAGCGCGACGAGTGGGAGCGCTTCTGCGCCACCGTCACCGACTGGGACGTCAAGGAGTACCTGGACATCCTGCCCTAGCCGGGGCGTGGCGCCGTTCTGACGAGCAGTACCCACCACTGAAGGGAGCCACCGCCGATGTGCGGTATCGCCGGCATCATCTACCGAGGACGGGACGGCGAGCTCGGTAGCGACATGACCCGCATGCTGCACGCGATGCGGCACCGGGGCCCGGACTCGACCGGCTTCGCGCTCTACGGGCCGCCCGGCGACCTGACCGTCATGCGGTTCACCCTCGCCGACCCGACCGACCACCGCGACTTCGACTTCAACGAGCGGCTGGAACGCAGCCGCCGCGAGGTGGAGTCCCGGCTGGCCAAGCTGGGCGCCACGATCGACCGGGTGCAGGGCGAGTCGGAGTACGCCTACCGCGCCACGTTCCGCTACGAGGGCGAGCTCAAGCCACTGGCCGACTTCGTGGAGGACGTACCGGGCGCCGAGGTGCTCTCCCTCGGACACTCCCTGGAGATCGTCAAGGACCTGGGCGACGCCGAGACGGTGGCCGCCCAGTACCGGCTCGGCTCGTTCCGGGGCACCCACGCCATCGGCCACGTCCGGATGGCCACCGAGTCCGATGTGGACATCGCCGGCGCGCACCCGTACTGGGCCTACCCGTTCTCCGACGTGGCCGTCGTGCACAACGGCCAGCTCACGAACTACCACCAGTGGCGGCGGCGCCTGGAGCGGCTCGGCCACCGGTTCCAGTCGGAGTGCGACTCGGAGATCATCGCCGTGTACATCGCGCAGCGGATGTCCGACGGGCTGTCGCTGGAGACCGCGATGAAGCAGAGCCTGGACGACCTGGACGGCGTGTTCACCTACCTCGTCGTGACCGAGAACCAGCTCGGCGTGGCCAAGGACGAGATGGCCGCCAAGCCACTGGTGCTCTACGAGTCGGACGACCTCGTGGCGATGGCGTCCGAGGAGGTCGCGATCCGGGCCATCGTCAACCGGGAGATCGACACGTACGACCCCTACGAGCGTGAGGTGCTGGTATGGAGCAGGTGACGGCGCCACCGCCCGGCACCCGGATGAACGGCCACACCCCGGACCTGCCGACGGCACGCGCGGTGGACCACCGGGGCCTGGCCGAGCCGGACGCCACCGCGCCGATGACCGCCGTGGTCACCGGCTCGTCCGCCGAGTTCGACGCCGCCGAGCTGACCCCGAGGCGGATCAACCTGGAGCTGCGCCGGCTGCTCTACACCGAGGGCATCACCGAGGTCACCGTGCGCAACCCGGGGGCCAAGCACTCGGTCGCGGTCGGCCTGCTCACCCGCTGCCGGCTGACCATCGACGGCAGCCTCGGCTACTTCGGCGTTGGGCTGATCGACGGCCCGGAGATCCGGATCACCGGGCGAGTCGGCTGGTCGGTCGCGGAGAACATGATGTCCGGCGTCGTGGTGATCGACAAGAACGCCGGCTCGCTGACCGGGGCGGCGCTGCGGGGCGGCGACCTGGTCGTCCGAGGGCACGTCGGCGCCCGCACCGGCATCGACCAGAAGGGCGGCACGATCATCGTCGGCGGCAACGCGGGCTCGATGACCGGGTTCATGATGCAGCGCGGCCGGCAGATCATCCTCGGCAACGTGGGCCCCGGGCTGGGCGACTCGATGTACGACGGCGCGATCTACGTCGGCGGCGAGGTCGCCGCGCTCGGCGTGGACTGCGTAGAGGCCGAGTTCACCGAGGCCGACCAGGAGCTGATCGACCGCAAGCTCGGCATCTACGGCATCCCGGCCCCCGAGCGGTTCCGCAAGTTCGTCTGCGGCCGCAAGTTGTGGAACTACGACAACCTCGAACCCAGCGAGCGAAAGTTGGTGCTCTGAGCATGGCCGACGGCACCGACAACAAGCACGTGCTGGGACACAGCCGGATCTTCACCCCGGACGTCATCAACGACATCCACACCAAGGCCGAGCTCGGCCGGTACCGGATGCGCGGCTTCTCGATGTTCAAACCGATCCCGCACTGGGACGAGCTGATGTTCCTGCCGGGCACGCTGACCCGGTTCGTGATCGAGGGCTACCGCGAGAAGTGCGCGACCAAGACGGTGCTCGGCGCCCGGTTCGCGAAGAAGCCGATCGAGCTGGACATCCCGATCTACATCACCGGGATGAGCTTCGGGGCGCTGTCCCTGGAGGCCAAGATGGCGCTGGCCAAGGGCGCCTCGATGGCCGGTACCGCGACCTGTTCCGGGGAGGGCGGCATGATCCCGCCGGAGCGGGACCTGTCCACCAAGTGGTACTACCAGGTGATCCAGAGCCGGTACGGGTTCAACCCGCATCACCTCATGCTGGCCGACGCCGTGGAGTTCTTCATCGGCCAGGGCTGCAAGGTCGGCCTGGGCGGGCACCTGATGGGCCAGAAGGTGACCGAGCAGGTCGCCGAGATGCGCTCTTTGCCGGCCGGTATTGACCAGAGGAGCCCGGCGAGGCACCCGGACTGGCTCGGCCCCGATGACCTGTCGCTGAAGGTCCAGGAGATCCGCGAGGCCACCGACTACCAGGTGCCGATCCAGCTCAAGCTGGGCGCCGCGCGGGTCTACGACGACGTCCGGATGGCCGCCAAGTGCGGACCGGACATCATCTACCTGGACGGCGCCGAAGGGGGCACCGGGGCCGGGCCGCACATCGCCGCCGAGGAGACCGGCATCCCGCTGATGGCCGCCATCCCGGAGGCCCGCCGGGCGCTGGAGGACGTCGGACTGGCCGACGAGATCGACCTGGTCGTCGCGGGCGGCATCCGCAACGGCGGCGACGTGGCCAAGGCACTGGCCCTGGGCGCCACCGCGATCGCCATCGGGCACTCGTCGCTGATGGCGCTCAACTGCAACAAGGAGCTGCCCGGGATCACCGACTACGAGGGCACGGTGGGCGTGCCGGCCGGCAAGTGCTACCACTGCCACACCGGCCGCTGCCCGGTCGGCGTGGCCACCCAGGACCCTGAGCTGCGCAAACGGCTCGAGGTCGACTCCGCCGCCGAGCGCGTCTACAACTTCCTGCACACCCTGACGCTCGAGGTGCAGATGCTGGCCAGGGCGTGCGGCAAGACGAACGTGCACAGCCTCGAGCCGGAGGACCTGTGCGCGCTGACCACCGAGGCGGCCGCGATGGCGAAGGTCCCGCTGGCCGGCACGAACTACATCCCCGGGGTCACCGAGGAGCGCACCCTGGCCGAGATCAAGAGCCTGCTGACCAAGGAGCTGGCGAACGGGTTCGGCAGGGGGTCACGGGATGTCTGAGGTTTCGCTGCCGACGCCGTCCTTCGACCCGGCCAAGCGGCACCTGACCACCCGCTCCGGCATCGACACCGAGGAGCTGACCGGCCGCACGTTCCCGTACCAGTTCGACCGGTCACTGGTCGAGGACGTGGACCTGATGGCCGCCACCCCCGGTGCGGACCTGAACTGGCTGGAGGACGTCTACCTGATGACCGAGGACGGCCAGACCGCCGTCTTCGACCGCTACACCAACGCGTTCCTGAAGATCTATTTCGACATCCCGCCCGGCCGCGAGGACGAGTTCGCCCGCAAGGTGCTGATCAAGCACCTGCAGGAGGGCAACTCCTACGGCATCTGGCTCAAGCACACGCACGCCAAGTTCGCCCAGCCCGAGCTCGGTTCCTGGCTGGCCGGTTCCGCCACCGTCGGCGACAACTGGCGCCCACCCACCCTCACCGGCTGGGAGAAACCCCTCCACTGACTCGCACTGCTCCCACCACATCTATGGAGCCGTCATGACCGAGACTTCCAAGGCATCCACGACGGCTACCGGGGTCCCGGCCGCCGAGCACGGCACACTGTCCCGCTCGATCACCTGGACCGGCGCGTTCTGGGTGGCCAGCGGGGTGCCGGCGCTGGTGCTGTTCTCCATCGGGTCCATCGCGTCGACGGTGGGCACGGTGTCGGTGCTGGTCTGGGCGGTGTCGGTGACCCTCGGACTGATCCAGAGCTTCACCTACGCCGAGATCGCCGGCATGTTCCCGAACAAGTCGGGCGGGGCGTCGGTGTACGGGGCGATGGCCTGGGTGCCGTACTCCAAGTTCGTCGCGCCGGTCTCGGTGTGGTGCAACTGGCTGGCCTGGTCACCCGTGCTGGCGATCGGGGGCGGGCTGGGCTCGGGGTACCTGCTGACCGCGCTGTTCCCGCCGGACGCGACGATCAACACGTGGTCGGTGCAGCTCGTCGACCTCGGCGCGCTCAAGGAGGGGCTGGCGCTGCGGTTCAACGCCCAGTTCCTGATCGCGGCGGCGCTGTTGCTGCTGGTCTTCGCGCTGCAGCACCACGGCATCCTGCGGGCGGCGCGGGTGCAGACGGTCGTCGGGCTCGCGGTGCTGGTGCCGCTGCTGGTGGTCGGCCTGGTGCCGCTGCTGACCGGTGACGTGGCGTCGCGCAACTTCCTGCCGTTCGTGCCGGTCAGCGGGCACTGGGACCACGCCGGCTGGACGCTGTTCGCCGGCGGGCTGTTCCTGGCGGCGTGGTCGGCGTACGCGTTCGAGACGTCGGTCTGCTACACCAGCGAGCTGAAGGACCCCGGCCGCGACACCGTGAAGGCGATCTTCTCGTCCGGTCTGGTCTGCCTGGTGATCTTCGTGCTGGTGCCGCTCACGTTCCAGGGCGCGCTGGGGCTGGACCAGCTGGTCAGCAAGCCGATCGTGGACGGCACCGGGGTGGGCGCCGCGATGGTGCAGATGGTCGGCGGCGGGGCGGTGATCGGCAACCTGCTCATCGTGATGCTCGTGCTGGCGCTGCTGCTGTCGATCATGACGACGATGGCCGGCTCGTCGCGGACGCTGTACCAGGGCTCGGTGGACGGCTGGCTGCCCCGCTACCTGGGCAGGGTCAACCGGCACGGCGCGCCGACCAGGGCGATGTGGACCGACCTGTGCTTCAACCTGCTGCTGTTGCTGATGAGCGACTACGTGTTCGTGCTCGCCGCGTCCACGGTCTGCTACATGATCTTCAACTTCCTGAACCTGAACGCCGGCTGGCTGCACCGGGTGGACAACGCACACCTGCACCGGCCGTGGCGGGCACCCACCGTGCTGATCGCGGTCGGCGGCCTGCTGGCCTTCGTCAACGCGCTGCTGCTCGGCTGGGGCGCGAACGTGTGGGGCGGCGGCGCGCTGATCACCGGGCTGGTGTTCGCCGCGCTGATCGTGCCGGTGTTCGCGTTCCGGCACTACGTGCGGGACGGCGGCAAGTTCCCGGCCTCGATGTACACGCCGAGCGACGCAAGCGGTGCGCTGCCCGCGACCGCGGCCACCCGCCGCGCCGGGATCCGCCCCTACCTCGCGCTGGCCGGCGGCGTACTCACCGTGATCATCGGGCACCTGCTGGCGGGCTGAGGCTGGCCGGCCGCCGGCCCCTGCCTCGGTGATCACCAGGGCACCAGGGCCGCCGGGGGGCCTGGTCAACAGCCCTCACGACCTGATGATCACCGAGACAGGGGCGGGCGCCGGTCAGCGGCTGCCTACGCCCACCCAGGAGAAGCCGGCGCGACGCACGACATCCGGGTCGAGCAGGTTGCGGGTGTCGATCACCGTGCGGCTCGCGGCGACCTTGGCCAGCGCCGGCCAGTCCAGCGCCCGGAACTCCGGCCACTCGGTCAACACCACGATCGCGTCCGCGTCCTTCGCCGCCGCCATCGCGTCGTCGGCCACCGCGATCCCGTCGGTCACACCCGCCACGGCGCCACGGCACCCCGGGTCGAAGCCGGTCAGCTCCGCCCCCTCGGCCCGCAGTGCCTCCGCCACCGCCAACGCCGGCGAGTCCCGCAGGTCGTCGGTGCCGGCCTTGAACGTGAGCCCCAGCAGCCCGATCCGCTTCGCGGCCAACGAGCCACCCACCGCCGCCCGCACCTTCGCCACCATCCGCCCGGCCTGGCGCTGGTTGGTCTCCAACGACGCGGTCAACAGCGGAAAGTCAAACCCCGCCGCATCGGAGATCTGCATCAGCGCATGGGTGTCCTTCGGCAGGCACGACCCACCCCACCCCGGCCCGGGCTTCAGGAACGCCTGCCCGATCCGGCGGTCGTACCCCATTCCCTCGGTCACCTCGTGCACATCCGCGCCCAACCGCTCGCACAACTCCGCCATCGCATTCACGTACGACAGTTTCATCGCCAGGAAACAGTTGGCCGCATACTTCACCATCTCCGCACTCGCGGCATCGGTCAGCAATGTCGGCGCCCCGAGCCGCGAATACAGCGCGGCCACCCGCTCCGCCGCATCCTGCTGGTCACAGCCCACGACGATCCGATCCGGGTTCAGGAAGTCGTGCACCGCCGAACCCTCACGCAGGAACTCCGGATTCGACACCACCGCCACGTCCCGACGTCCCAACAACGCCTTCGTCCGCGCCGCCGTCCCCACCGGCACCGTCGACTTGTTCACCACCACACACCCACGCGGCAGCAGGTCCCGCACCTCGTGCGCCACCGCCTCCACCGCCGCCAGGTCAGCCGCGCCACCCTCACCCATCGGCGTCGGCACGCACAGGAACACCACCTCGACCGGGTCCTCGGTATCGCCCTCCGAACCGGCCACCGGGGCGATCGCGTTGCGCGCCCCGAGCACGAACTGCAGCCGGCCGGCGGCCATCCCCTCCGCGACCAGCTCGGAAAGCCCCGGCTCCAGGATGTCCACCACCCCGTCGCGCAGCCTGGCGATCTTCTCCGCGTCCACGTCGGCACAGACCACCCGGTGGCCCAGCGACGCCAGGCAGGCGCCGGTGGTCAACCCGACGTATCCACTGCCGACTACGGCGATCCGGCGAACGAACATCGTGAGAGCTCCTTCAGGAGTGCGGGCGGCAGGAGTGCGGGCGGCGGTGGATCACGGCGGTTGCCCGGTGCGGTCGGTACGGGTGGTCAGCCGGTGCGGGGGTCATGCGGTGGCGGCCTCGCGCATCCAGTTCTCCGCGCGGATCCGGCAGTCCAGGGCCGGCAGGGCGGCCCGGACCGCGCCCGGGTCCAGCGGGTTCCGGGTGGCGTCGCACAGCGCGGTGGCCAGGTCGGCCACGGTGAACTGCTCCGGCAGCACGTGGTGCCCATGGCTCCGGAGCCACTCGCGGAGCCCGGTGTCCGGGGTGGCCACCACGTGACAGCCGTGGGCCAGTCCCTCGACGATCGGCAGGCCGATCTGCTCCCTCCAGCGGCCGTCCCGCCGCGACGGCAGCACCACGACCGAGCTACTGGCCATGAGCTCGTGCATCTCGCTCCGGTCGATCATGCCGAGCGCGGTCACCGACGCGTCGGCAGCGGCGGCCCGCGCCACGTCGTCGGCGAGCGGCCCGGCCCCGGCCAGCGCCAGCGTCCAGCCGTCCGCGCCGAGCCCCGACTTCGTCCAGGCCGCCAGCAGGTCCGGCACTCCCTTGCGGGGTTCCAACACACCCATGAACGTCACCCGGCGGACCTTCTCGGCCGACTCGGCGAGGCATTGCTGAGGCAGATCCTGGAACTGCGCCGTGGTGGCCTTCCTCGGCAGCAGGCGCAGATCCACATAGCATTCATTCGCCGCCGCGCTGGCCAATGCGACGCGATCGAAAATCAGCCCGCACAGCAACCGGACAATTCCGAACAAAACTCCGTGCGCGCCGCCCGGTATACCTCGCAGCAATGCCGAGGAGTCGTTGTTCTCCATCGCGTAGGTCCCGATCCAGGTCTTGCGCCGGAACACCAGGTCGGACAGCCGCACCGCCAGGCCGACCGAGAAGGTCAGCGGCAGTGCGCGCAGCCACAGCGGCTCGGGCAGCTGCACCACGTCCCAGCGCCTGCGGAACGCCCACAGCCACGCCGACGCCGTGCTCACCTGCCGGGTGCCCGGCCACATCGAGCTCGGATCCAGGTCGCGGTACCGCGAGACGTAGATCGTGACCCGGTCCGGTGCCGGCCGAGACCTCTCGAAATGGGCGCTCCGGGCTTCGGGCAGCACTCGCAGCACCTGCACAGAGATCTCCTCCCCCCACCGTGCGCCACAGCGCACGAAGTCCGGCACGGCGAGCGGGTGCGCCACTCTCGGCGGACGTCAGCGAACGCGCGACCTACCCCCAGGCCGCGGCAACGATCGTTATTCCAGTGAATTCCCCAGATTTAGCCGAATGTCCCGGCGATCGAGCCGGGCCACGTCACCCCGATATTCGGAACTGTTTCCGGTGTGCAATTGATGAGCATTGTCCGGGACCGCGGCGGCGCGGCCGACAAACGCGGCCGAGCGCAGGCGTACCGCAGCCCGCGCCAGCCATACCGGTTGAGCGCGGGTCGAGACGACCACGCTGACCAGCGGTACGGACACGACTCAAAACATAACTTAGAGCGACGGCGGCCCACTACACTCAATTTTGACGAGTATGTTCACTCGCCTCGCCGACGATATAACTTCACGCCACGCGCAATAAGTTGTCGGTCGGCGTGATGGCGCCCACTCGGAAATCGGTGTTCAGGTCTCCTTGCGGACCAGTCGGTCGTGCCAGGCGTAGGCCTGCTGGTCGGTCAGCGCGGCCACCTGGTCCACCACCACCCGCCAGTGCGCGGCGTCGTCCGGCGCGTCCCGCCACGCCTCCCGCAGCCCGCCGCTGAGCGTGTCCGGGGCGCCCAGCGCGATCGCCTCGGCGAGCTCGGCCACGAGCGCGCGCTGCTCGGCCTGCAGCCGCAGCCGGACCGGGTCGGCCATCACATAGCGCACCGCGACCGCCTTGAGCAGCGCCACCTCGGCGGCCACCGGCGCCGGCACCACCAGCTCGGCCACGTACCGACCCAACGGCCCGTCGCCGTGGCGCGCGCGCGTGGCGTCCACCGCCGCCGCCACGAACCGGTTCACCAGCTCGCTGGTCATCCGCTTGAGCAGCACCTGGCCGCCGGTGCCGATCGCGGCCGGGTCGAGCTCCCGCGCGGCGGCCACCACCGGCAGCTCCAGCAGCCGCACGCCGGCCGCCTCGCACGCCCCCCGGTCCGCGCCGAAGCTGCGGGCGGCCAGCGTGACCAGGGCGGCCCGCTCGGTCGGGTCGGCCAGCGCGGCGAGGCTGATCCGGCCGGCCAGGATGCCGTCCTCGACGTCGTGCACCGAGTACGCCACGTCGTCCGACCAGTCCATCACCTGCGCCTCCAGGCACTGCCGGTCCTCCGGCGCGCCCTCCCGCAGCCACTCGAACGCCGCCAGGTCCTCGGCGTAGACGCCGTACTTGCGCCGACTGGGCCGCCGCGTCAGGTCCGGCGACGGAGCTGCCGGACCGGCGGGCGGGGCCGGCGCGCCAGGCTGGGCCGCCGCCGGGGCGGCGGGCCGGGCCGGCCAGGGGTACTTGCAGGCGGCGTCCAGCGAGGCCCTGGTCAGGTTCAGCCCGCCACCGACGATCTTCGGCTCCAGCCGGACCAGGGTGCGCAGCGTCTGCGCGTTGCCCTCGAACCCGCCGCACCGGGCGGCGACCTGGTCCAGCGCCCACTCCCCGTTGTGCCCGAACGGCGGGTGCCCGATGTCGTGCGCCAGGCCCGCGGTGTCCACCACGTCCGGGTCGCAGCCCAGCTCCTCGGCGATCGACCGGCCGATCTGGGCGACCTCCAGCGAGTGCGTCAACCGCGTCCGGGGCATACCGGTGATCTCCGCGCCCTCACCGGGGCCGACCACCTGCGTCTTGCCGGCCAGCCGGCGCAGCGCCGCCGAGTGCAGCACCCTGGCCCGGTCCCTGGCGAACGGGCCGCGCTGCTCCCGCCGCGTCGCACTGCCCAGCGCGGAGCGCTTCGGCCCCTCCGGCAGCATCCTGGCGCGCTCGTGCTCGCCGTAGTCGAAGTGGTGGCTCACCCGAGCCCGGATCCCTCGGTCTCCACGGAGGCATGGGTGAGCCGGTAGAACAGCAGCGCGGCGGTCTCCCGGACGATGTAGCGCACCTGGGTCTCCCTGGTGCGCACCACCGGGCCGCTGTGGGTCGGCGAGGTCCACGCCTCCAGCCCCGTGTCGCGCGCCATCGTGCGGGCGCGCAGCGAGTGCCACGGGTCGCTGACCAGGAGCGCCGTGTGCCAGCCCCGCTGGTCGGCGGTGGCGGCCACGCTGCGCAGGCTGCCGAGGGTGTCCGAGCCCTCGCCGATCGCCACCACCGCGTCGCCGCGCACACCCCGGTCCACCAGGTACCGCCGGCCGGCCTCCGCCTCGGTGTAGCCGTCACCGGCGCGGCGGCCGCCGACGGTCACGATGTGTGCCGCGACGCCCTGGTCGTACAGGTCCATGGCGTGCCGGAGCCGGGCGGCGAAGATCGGGCTCGGCGAGCCGTCGTACTGGGCGGCGCCGAGCACCACGACGATGTCCACCGCCCGCCGGTCGTCGACCCTGGCCACCTGCCAGACCCGGAACGCGGTGCCGCCGACCACCAGGCCGGCCACGAGCAGGGTGCCCACGACGGCGCGCACCAGCCAGCGCGGCCGGGCCGGGCGCACGGCGGCCAGGTCGACCGTGTCCGCCAGCCCCGTGTGGTCGAACCCGGAGATGTCCTGGGGGCCCCCGCGGTGGCCGGGCGGTCGGGGGCGGGCGCGGCTGGGTGAGGCGCTCACGGGCGCTGCTCCGGGCGGTGCTGCTCCGGGCGGTGCTGCTCCGGGCGGTCGGCTCGGCCGGTGTCGAGTCGGCTCACGCGCCGATCCGACCGTCGTTGCTGGCCAGCGCGACGCCGGCGCGGCCGGCACGGGCGGCGATCACCTCGGCGACGATCGACACGGCGGTCTCCGCCGGGGTGCGGGCACCCAGGTCCAGCCCCACCGGGGCGTGCAGCGCCTCGAGGTCGGCCTCGGTCAGGCCGGCGGCGAGCAGCCGGGAGCGACGGCCGGCCTGGGTGCGCCGCGAGCCCAGCGCGCCGAGAAAGCCACGGCCGCGCGCAATCCCGTCCAGCAACACGTCGTCGAACTTGCCCGCGTGGTCCAGCAGCACCAGCACGTCGGCGTCGGTGAACGCGGTGACGGCGGCCCGCGCCGGCGCCAGCTCGGTGATCTGCTCGCCCACCCAGCCCAGCAGCGCGGCCTGCGCCAGCAGCGCGTCGCCGATCGCGCCCCGGCCGACGACGAGCACCGACGGCACCGGGACCCAGAGGTCGAGCAGCACGTCCAGCCCGCCGTCGGTGATCCGCTCGGTGCTGGTGGCGCCCTGGCGGAGCAGCCGGTTGGCCACCTCGGCGACCGCCCGGTCCGCGTCGGGGGCGCCGAGGCCACCGTGCTCGGCGGCCAGCTCGGGGCCGGTCAGCACCAGCTGGCGGGCGCCGTCCGAGGTGCTGGCCAGCGCGGCCGGGTGCCCGTCGGCGAGCGCGCTGCCGAGCGCCTCGGCCAGCTCGGTGGGCAGCGGGTGGCCGAGCAGCGTCGCCCCGCCGGCGCAGGCCAGCCCGGCCGCCACCGCCGGCTCCTCCGCGACGTGCGCACTGCGCGCCCCGGGGCCGACCAGCGCGGCCCGCGCCAGCGGCACCGCCACCGTGTCCAGCGCGCCGAGGTACACCCGCCCGGCGGTCTCCCCCGCCGCGCTGGCGGCCAGCAGCTGACCGGGCTCGACGGTGCCGAACCCGTGCCGCTCCAGCACCCGGACCACGCCGACACCGTGCCGGGCCCACCGGCACAACGCGGCGCCGAGCTCGCGGTTGACCGACGCCGTGGAGGTCGACGCAAGGGAGGTCGACGCAGTGGAGGTGTCGCTCACGCAGCCCAGCGTACGGCGCCGACCGGCCACATTTCTCCGGCGTCCCCGGCGGTGGTTGACCTCAACAGCGGTTGAGGCCCCAAGCTGCTCCCATGACGATCTCCGAGACGACGAGCGGCGCCGGGAGCTGGGCTGAGCTGCTCGGTCGGCGGCACCTCGGCGCGACCGTCGTGCTGGCCGGCGGCGTCGCGCTCTACGCGATCAACGTCTACGTCACGACCAGCCTGCTGCCCACCGCGGTCGGGGAGATCGGCGGCGAACGCCTCTACGCGTGGAACACGACGGTCTTCCTGCTCGCCTCGGTGGCCGCGGCCGTCCTGGTCGGCACGCTGCTGGCCAGCGCGGGCAGCCGGGGGGCGTACCTGGTGGCGCTCGGGCTGTTCCTGGCCGGCACGGTGGTCTGCGCGGTGGCGCCCACGATGACGGTGCTGCTGGTCGGGCGGGCGGTGCAGGGCGCGGGCGGAGGGCTGCTGGCCGGGCTCGGCTACGCGCTGATCCGGGCCGCCCTGCCGGCGCACCTGTGGACGCGGGCCAGCGCGTTCGTGTCCGCGATGTGGGGCGTCGGTACCTTCGTCGGCCCGGCGCTGGGTGGCGCGTTCGCCGAGTTCGGCTCCTGGCGCGGCGCGTTCGTGGCGGTCGCGGTGGCGGCGGTGCTGGTCGGCGCGGTGGTACCCCGGGCGCTGGCGGGCGCGCGGACGGAGGCGGCGGCGGAACCCGTCCCGCTGGTGGCACTGGTGCTGCTGGCGTCGGCCGCGCTGGTGGTGAGCGTGGCCAGCGTGATCGCCACGCCGCTGGTCGGGGTGCTCGGCGTGCTGCTCGGGCTGGCCCTGATCGCCGCGTTCGTCGCCTACGAGCGGCGGGCCAGGGTGCGGGTGCTGCCGGCCGCCACCTACAGGGGGCCGTCCCGGCTGCGCTGGATCTACGCCACGCTCGCGCTGCTCGCGATGAGCTCCATGGTCGAGGCGTTCATCCCGCTGTTCGGCCAGCGCCTCGCCGGACTGCCGCCCCTGGCCGCCGGTTTCCTCGGCGCGGCGCTCGCCCTCGGCTGGACGGCCGGCGAGCTGCCCAGCGCCAGCGCCACCCGCGCGGTCACCATCCGGCGGATCATCATCGCCGGCCCCGTGGTCGTCGGCGTCGGCCTGCTGCTGGCGGCGGTGACCGTGCGCGCCGCGCCCGGCGGTTGGCTGTTCGCCGGGTGGGTGCTGGCGTTCCTGGTCACCGGCGCCGGCACGGGCATCGCCTGGCCGCACCTGAGCACGGCCGCGATGAGCAGCGTGTCCGACCCCTCGGAGGGCAACAAGGCGTCCGCCGCGATCAACACCGTGCAACTGGTCGCCAACGCCTTCGCCGCCGCGCTCACCGGCCTCGCGGTCAACCTCGGCGAGCCGGAGACAGCGACCTCGGCCCGGTACCTGTTCGGCTCCTTCGCGCTGCTCGGCGTCCTGGGCCTGGTCGCCGCCCTCTGCAGCCAACGCCCCCAGAACCGCACGCGAGCCTGACAAATCCCCCGACTCACCCTGACAAATCCCGCGACTCGCCGGTCGCGGTTGCACACACCCCACCCACCCGCGAGTCGGGGATTCCGTCAGGGTGAGTCGGGGATTCCGTCAGGGCACCGGGTCCCGGAAACCGGCTCGCGGGCACCCGTACGGTCGGCGTTGTGACTGACCAACCTGGACCGGTGACCGCCGACGACGTACTCGCCTCGGTGGCCGCATCGGTCGCCGCGCTACGCCAGGGTGCCGACGGTGACTGGACCGCCCCGGCCGGCGACCTGGCCTGGACCTGCTGGGAGACCGCCGAGCATCTCGCCGACGACCGCTTCTACTACGCCGCGCACCTGGGCTCCGAGGGCTACCTGGGGTACCTGCCGTTCGAGTCGGCACCCCGGTACCCGGGCAGCGAGCCGAACACCATCCGGTCCGACCCCGCCGCCGGGCCGGAGGGCCTGTTCGCGGGGCTGGCCGCGATGGCCGCGCTGCTGGCCGCCATCGTCCGGGTGTCCCCACCGACCGTCCGGGCCGAGCACACCTACGGGCCGGCCGACCCCGAGGGCGCCGCCGCCATGGGGGTGCTGGAGACGGTGGTGCACACCTACGACGTGGCGCGCGGCCTCGGCGTCAGCTGGACCCCGGACCGGGCGGTGTGCGCGGGGGTGCTCAAGCGGCTGATGCCCGAGGTCGAGCGCACCGACGACGCGTGGGCCGACCTGCTGTGGGCGTGCGGCCGCATCGCGCTGCCCGGCCGGCCCCGCCGCGCGGACTGGCGCTGGGACAACACACCCCGGCGCGCGGAGGACGCGGTCCGAGAACCGCACCCCTGGCGGAATCCGCGACTCACCCTGACAAAATCCCCGACTCGTGGGGGCTGGGGCACCGCCGCCCAGCACCTCGGCGAGTCGCTGGATTTTGCGGGGGCGAGTCGCGGGGTGGGTCAGGCGCCCAGGAGGCGGGTGGCCAGGTAGGTCTCGACCTGGTCCAGGGAGACCCGCTCCTGGGCCATCGTGTCGCGCTCGCGGATGGTGACGGCCTGGTCGGTCAGCGAGTCGAAGTCGACCGTCACGCAGAACGGGGTACCGACCTCGTCCTGGCGGCGGTAGCGACGGCCGATCGCGCCGGCGTCGTCGAAGTCCACGTTCCAGTTCTTGCGCAGCGCGGCGGCCAGGTCACGGGCCTTCGGCGACAGGTCGGCGTGCCGGGACAGCGGCAGCACGGCGGCCTTGACCGGGGCGAGGCGGCGGTCCAGCTTGAGCACGACGCGCTTGTCCACACCGCCCTTGGCGTTCGGCGCCTCGTCCTCGGTGTAGGCGTCCACCAGGAATGCCATCATCGACCGGCCGACGCCGGCTGCCGGCTCGATCACGTACGGCCGGTACCGGGAGCCGGTGCTCTGGTCGTAGTACGACAGGTCCACGCCGGAGTGGTTGGAGTGCGTGGTCAGGTCGAAGTCGGTGCGGTTGGCGATGCCCTCGAGCTCGCCCCACTCCGAGCCGGTGAAGTTGAAGCGGTACTCGATGTCGACGGTGCGCTTCGAGTAGTGCGACAGCTTCTCCTTCGGGTGCTCGAAGTGCCGCAGGTTGTCCGGGTTCATACCCAGGTCGGTGTACCAGGCGGTCCGGGTGTCGATCCAGTACTGGTGCAGCTCCTCGTCCGTGCCCGGCTCGACGAAGTACTCCATCTCCATCTGCTCGAACTCGCGGGTCCGGAAGATGAAGTTGCCGGGGGTGATCTCGTTGCGGAAGCTCTTGCCCATCTGGCCGATGCCGAACGGGGGCTTGCGCCGCGACGAGGTCAGCACGTTGAGGAAGTTGATGAAGATGCCCTGCGCCGTCTCCGGGTGCAGGTAGGCCATGCCCTCCTCGGACTCCACCGGGCCGAGGTAGGTCTTGAGCATCATGTTGAAGTCGCGCGGCTCGGTGTACTGGCCACGGTTGCCACAGTTCGGGCACGGCACGTCGGCCAGGTTGTCCTCGGCGGCGACCTTGCCGGTGCGCTCGACGTACTCCTCGGCCAGCTGGTCGGCCCGGAACCGCTTGTGGCAGCTGGTGCACTCCACCAGCGGGTCGTTGAACACGCCGACGTGGCCGGACGCGACCCAGACCTGGCGCGGCAGGATGACCGACGAGTCCAGGCCGACAATGTCGTCACGGCCGGTGACCATCGACCGCCACCACTGCCGCTTGATGTTCTCCTTGAGCTCGACGCCGAGCGGGCCGTAGTCCCACGCCGAACGGGTACCGCCGTAGATCTCGCCACACGGGAAGACAAATCCCCGGCGCTTACAGAGCGCGACGACGGTATCGATCGTGGTGGACGGTGGTTTGCTGGGCACGAGGAGAGCTCCTGGAGCTGAAAGAACGGGAAGGATGCGTAGCAGCGCAAGCGTACCGAGACCCTAGACCCCCGCCCACCGACTAACCCGGCCGAGCCCCGGCCCGGATGGTGCGCCTTGACACCACCGAGCCGGCAAGTAAGGCTCCCCTTACCTAGTGACCCGGGAGGTCCGGTGCCCGAACCGTCCGTCGACACCCCCACCGCCAGCCGCGCCGATCACGTCGTACCGAGCGCGGCCCTGGGCCGGACGAAACGCACCCTGGACGCCACGCCCGGGCTGGTCGGCGAGCCGTCCGACGCCGAGCGGGCCCGCACGATCGTCACAGGCGGGCGCACCGCCGCGCTGAGCACGATCGCCGCCGACTCGGGCGGCGTGCCGTTCGGCTCGCTGGTCGCGCACGCCGTCGACGAGCTGGGCCGCCCGCTGCTCTGCCTCTCCGACCTGGCCGAGCACAGCCGGAACCTGACCGCCGACCCGCGCGCGTCGATCATGGTCACCGAGGAAGCGGCCGGGGATCCGCTGGCCAGTGGCCGGGTCACCCTGCTCGGCGAGGTCACCGCGCTGGCCGGCGCGGAGCGGACCGCCGCCCGGGAGCACTACCGGAGCGTGCACGCGGACGCGTTCTACGTCGACTTCGACGACTTCCGGCTCTACCGGCTGGAGGTCGCCTCGGCCCGCTTCGTCGGCGGGTTCGGCCGGATGAGCTGGGTGGACGCCGCCGAGTACGCCCGCGCCGAGCCCGACCCGCTGCGGCCGCACCGCGCCGGCATCGTCGACCACATGAACAACGACCACGCCGACGCGCTGGTCGCGTTCTGCCGGGTACTGGCCGGACGGCCGGACACCGCGACGGCGCGGATGGTCGACGTGGACCGCTACGGCTTCAGCGTGCTCGCCGGGGACGCCCCCGACGGCGACCTCAAGGCGGTCCGGTTCGGCTTCGACGCCCCGACCGACACCCCGCTGGAGGTGCGCACGGCGATGGTCGACCTGGTCCGCCGCACTCGGGACTAGCCGCGGCGGTCCTCGATCAGGCTGACGTGCTCGGTGACGGCGCCGGCCGAGGCCTCGGCGAGCGTCTCGTAGGTGGCCGGCTCGTCGGCCAGCGCCTCGGACAGCAGCGGCACCACGTGCTCACGCACCTCGAACGGGGACATCGCCCTGCGGTAGTCCACCACAGAGGCGAACCGCACGGTCAGCACCCAGCGGTCCGGCTGGTCGAAGGCGCGCGCCAAGCTCCCGTCCAGACAGCCATCGGCCCTGGTGAGCAGGGCCAACGCGCGCCTGGCGCGGTCGACGAAGGACGCCTCCCGCTCGGGTGACACCTGGTACCGGCAGATCAGCAGCACAGCGAGGCAGGTTACCGGCGTCCTACCATGGCGGGCGAGCACATCCACGGCTGGCAACACCGGGCGTCCCAGCCCGGGCGGGGAGCGATTTGATGACCACGCTGCGTTCGGACACCGGGCACGTCGACGCGAGCATCGGGATCGCCACGGCCGAGGCGACGGGCACAGCGGTCGGAACCGGGGTTGCCGAGGCGACGGGAGAGGTGCACTCGACGGAACGGCCGGCCGCGCCGCCCGCGCCGGCCCGGAGGCCGGCCACCCTGGCCGCCGCCGGCGAGCTGCTGCGCGCGCTGGCCGCGCCGGTGCGGATCGCCATCGTCCTGCAGCTGCGGGAGTCGGAGCGGTGTGTGCACGAGCTGGTCGAGGCCCTGCAGGTGACCCAGCCGCTGATCAGCCAGCACCTGCGGGTGCTCAAGGCGGCGGGGGTGGTGGCCGGCGAGCGGCACGGCCGTGAGGTCGTGTACCGGCTGGTGGACGAGCACCTGGCGCACATCGTGATGGACGCGGTGGCGCACGCGGAGGAGGGTTCGTGAGACGGGTGGCGTGCGCCGGCCCGGCGAACCCCGGCAAGGAGGAGTCGTGAGCGAGCGCAGCGAGCGAACCAATGTCACAGCAGTGTTGGCTCGCGCGGGCGCCGAGCGCAGCGAGGTGGTCGTGTGAGTGAGGTCGCCACCGGTCCGACGGCGAACCGGGCGTTGCGGTCGACCCGGCAGCGGGCGGCGGTGTCCGCGCTGCTGGACCGCCTGGACGACTTCCGGTCCGCCCAGGAGATCCACGAGGAGCTGCGCCGCGACGGCGAGGGCATCGGGCTGACCACCGTCTACCGGACGCTGCAGAACCTGTCCGAGTCCGGCGAGGTCGACGTGCTGCGCACCGACTCGGGTGAGGCCGTCTACCGGCGCTGTTCCACCCACCATCACCACCACCTGGTCTGCCGGCGCTGCGGGCGCACGGTCGAGGTGGAGGGTCCGGCGGTGGAGAGCTGGGCGCAGCGGATCGCGGAGGAGAACGGTTTCTCCGAGGTCAGCCACACGGTGGAGGTCTTCGGCGTGTGCGCGAAGTGCCTCAGTGAGCGGGCCCGCTAGGCGCGTCTCAACAAGACACACCGGTCGGGGCCGGACCCGGCTAGCGTCCGGGCGTGACCGAGACCCAGGCACCCAGCGCGGTGCGCCAGCTGAGCACTCCCGAGTCCACCGAGCTGGCCGGCTTGGCGTCCATCTTCGAGGACCTGCAGTTCGTGCTCAAATGCTGTGAGGAGCTGGTCGCCCGGTTGGCCAGGCCGGTGCCCGACGACGTGGTCAGCCACGCGCTCTGGTCCGCCGCGCTGATCGCCTACGTGCGCTGCTTCCCCGAGGGCGGCAAGCGCACCGGGCTGACCGAGCGCGACCTCGCCGAGACCGGTCTGCGGGGCGAGGTCGTGCAGTGGCACTCGATGCTGCGCAAGCTGCGCGACCACCTCACCTCGACCACCACCAACCCGCGCGAGCGGTTCCTGATCGGGGCAGCCCTGGACGGCGACGGCCGGGCCGAGGGCATCGCGATCGTGTCCACCCCGCTGGAGCCCGTCGAGGAGCTCGCGGTGCGCCAGACCGGGCGGCTCGCGCTCGAGCTGAGCAAGCTCGTCGACCAGCGGATGGGCGAGGCGCAGCGGGCCGCCTTCGAGTCCGCCAGGGGCATGAGCGTGCAGCTGCTCAGCGCGCTGCCCGAGATCCGGCTGGACGACGCGGACGACACCGCCGGCGCCGACGAGCCGGCCGGCTGAGGGCCCGCCGGCCGGCACCTGGGCCGGCGGGGGCCTAGCTCGCGGCCGGCGTGAGCAGCTCGGTGCGCAGCGTCGAGGCGTTCGAGACCACCAGCATGAGCAGCGTGCCCATCGCCTCGATGCCCAGCCCGGCGGCCGGGAACACGTAGCGCAGGGTGACGTCCCAGCCGCGGTCGGTGCGGATCGCGCCGAGCGTGCCGAACAGGCCCTGGCCGGCGCGTTCGGCCAGCCGCAGCGGGATGTCCGAGTCGGCCGGCAGGTCCCAGGCGACGACACAGGTCAGGCTGAGCACCTGCAGGCCCTCGGACAGCTCGACGCCCTGCAGCGCGCAGGGCACCTCGCTGTGCCGGAACGACAGCGCGCCGTCGTCGTCCACCCGGACCTCGTGGAACCGCTCCAGCGCCTTCTTCGCGGTCTCGAGCATGGCCGCCGTGTCGGCACTCGAATCAGGGCTCATGCCTGTGCTCCCGCCGCGTCCTCGGACGCCTTGTCCACCGCGCCGCCGAAGCGCCGGTTGCGCCTGGCGTAGATCTCGACCGCCTCCCACAGGTGCCGGCGATCGAAGTCCGGGAACAGGGTGTCCAGGAAGACCATCTCCGCGTAGGCCGACTGCCAGAGCAGGAAGTTGGAGGTGCGCTGCTCGCCGGAGGACCGCACGAACAGGTCGACGTCCGGCATGTCCGGCTCGTCCAGGTAGCGCGCGATGGTCCGCTCGTCGATCTTGTCCGGCTTGATCCGGCCCTCGGCGGCGAGCCGGGCGATCTGCTTGACGGCGTCGGCGATCTCGGCGCGGCCGCCGTAGTTCACGCACATGGTCAGCGTGAGCACGTCGTTGTGCCGGGTCTTCTCCTCGGCGATCTCCAGCTCGCGGATCACGCTGCGCCACAGCCGGGGGCGCCGGCCGGCCCAGCGCACCCGCACGCCCATCGAGTGCATCTCGTCCACCCGGCGCCGGATCACGTCCCGGTTGAAGCCCATCAGGAACCGCACCTCGTCGGGGCTGCGCTTCCAGTTCTCGGTGGAGAAGGCGTAGGCGGACAGCCAGCGCACGCCGATGTCGATGCAGCCCCACGCCACGTCCATCAGCGACGCCTCACCCTGGCGGTGCCCCTCGATCCGGGGCAGGCCACGGGCGTTGGCCCAGCGGCCGTTGCCGTCCATCACCAGTGCCACATGGTTCGGCACCAGGTCGGCGGGGATCTTCGGCGGCTGGGCGCCCGAAACGTGCGGGGGAGGCAGCTGGAACGGCACGACCCGAGCCTACGGCGCCGGCCGCGATCCCACCGCGCCAGCCGGAGCACGAGGTGTTAACGTCGAGCCCAGCACGTGGTTGCGCCTAGGGTTCCGCCGGCTGCCCGCCGAGTTCGTTGATCGACAATCAGGGTGGTCGGGGCTGGACCGAGCGGCGCCAGGGCGGTCGAACACCGTCCACACCTGACGGGACAAAAGCCCTGAGGGCTCCTGTTTGTCGCGCCCGCCGAACCGGCGGGCCAGCCTCGAGGAGCCTCATCTTGTCGGTCCCGTCCGTGCTCGTTCTTGCCGTAGTGCCTGTTGCCGTAGTGCCTGTTGCCGTAGTGCCGTCCGGTCCCGGTTCGTCCGTGACGCCGGCGGTCGTGATCGCGGTGCTCGGCGCCGCCCTCCTGCACGCCGCGTGGAACTCGCTCGCGCACGGCGTGTCCGACCGGCTCGTCGGCTTCGGCCTGATCAGCACCGCGACCATGGCCGGCGGTGGCGTGCTGCTCGCCGTCGGACCCCCGCTGCCGGCGGCCGCCTGGCCGTACGTGGTGGCCTCGGCGGTGCTGCACATCGCCTACAACCTGCTGTTGCTGGCCAGCTACCAGCTCGGCGAGTTCAGCCAGATGTACCCGCTGGCCCGGGGCACTTCGCCGTGGGTAGTCGCGCTGGTGTCGGTGACCGTGCTCGGCCGCGCGCTGCCGGTCACCGAGCTGCTCGGGGTGCTCGCCGTGTCCGCCGGACTGCTCGGGCTCGTGCTCGTCGGTGGCCGGCCGGGGCGCAAGCAGCTGCCGGCGCTGGGCTCGGCCGTGCTGACCGGCCTGATGATCGCCGGCTACACCGTGGTCGACGGGCTGGGCGTGGCGGTCGCGCCGCTGGCCACGTACATCGGCTGGCTGTTCCTGCTGCAGAGCGCGCCGATGCCGGTGCTCGCGGCGGTGCGCCGCGGCCGGCTGCTTCCGTCGGCGGTGCGCCGGTGCGCGGTGCCCGGCCTCGTCGGCGGTGTCGTCTCGCTGGCCGCGTACTCGATCGTGCTCTGGGCGCAGACCAGCGGCGCGCTCGCCCCGATCGCCGCGCTGCGGGAGACGAGCATCATCTTCGGCGCGCTGATCGGCACCGTGTTCCTCGGCGAACGGCTCGGCCGGCCGCGCATCGTCGCCTCCGCCGTGGTGCTCGCCGGCGTACTCCTGATCAGCCTGACGCACTAGTTCCCCGCCGGGCCAGCCGAGCACCGCGGGCTAGTCGTCGGGGCCGGCGGCCGCGCGGTCGGTGTGGCCGAGGCCGCGGTCGGGGGCGACGCGGTCCCGGACCAGGCGCTTGAGCACCGGCAGCTCGGGGAAACCGCGCTCCTTGCGGTCCCAGATCAGCTCGCCGTCCAGCACGATCCGGAACACCCCACCGGTGCCCGGGACCAGCGCCACCTCGCCGAGCTCCGCCTCGAACGTGGTCAACAGCTCCTGGGCCAGCCACGCCGCCCGCAGCAGCCAGCGGCACTGCGTGCAGTAGTTGATCTCCAACCTCGGTGACAAGCAGGCTCTCCCTACCGGCGTTCGACCAGTGGCAGCGAGCGGAGCTGGCGCTCCAGGTGCCACTGCAGGTGGGCGGCGACCAGGCCGCTGGTGTCGCGGCGGACCGGCGAGGTGGCCGCGTCGGCGATCGGCCAGTCGCCGTGCAGCAGCGCGTCGAGCAGCTGGAACGTCTCCGGCGACGGGCTCACCGAACCGGCCGGGCGGCACCGGGAGCACACCGCTCCCCCGGCGGCCACGTTGAACGCGCGGTGCGGACCGGGCTCCGCGCACCGGGCACACTCGGTGATCGCCGGCGCCCAGCCCGCGTAGCCCATCGCGCGCAGCAGGAACGCGTCCAGCACCAGGTGCGGGTCGCGCTCCCGACCGGCCAGCGCCCGCAACGCCCCGACGACCAGCAGATACAGCCGCAGCCCCGGCTCGCCCTCCTCGGCGGCCAGCCGGTCGGTGGTCTCCAGCACCGCGCACGCTGTCGTGTACCGGGTGTAGTCGCCGACGAGGCCGGCGCCGAACGCGTCGACGGTCTGCGCCTGGGTCACCACGTCCAGGGTGCGGCCGGTGTAGCACTGCAGGTCGACGTGGTTGAACGGCTCCAGCCGGGCGCCCCAGCGCGACCGCGTGCGGCGCACCCCCTTGGCCACCGCGCGCACCTTGCCGCGCCGGCGGGTGAGCAGCGTGGCGATCCGGTCGGCCTCGCCCAGCTTCTGCACCCGCAGCACCACACCGGTGTCACGCCACAGGGTCACCCACCCAGCCTACGGCCCACCGGCGACAACCCCCGGCACCCGCGCGCGATGTGCGCGCCCGTGCGGCCCATCAATTCATTGCCCCGAACGACCCCCGGTGTGTCACCGTTCCAGGAGGGATATAACGCGACCACCGGGGCGGGAGGCAGTCACGATGTCCAACGCGAGCGAGCCGGGCCACGACGCCCAACCCGGTTACGGCGGCCAGCCCGGCCACGGCGACCAGCCCGGTTACAGCGGCCAGCCCGGTTACGGCGGCCAGCCCGGTTACGGCGGCCAGCCCCAGCCCGGCTACGGCAACTACCCCGGCTACGGCGAACAGCCGCGCTACGCCGGCCAGCCCGGTTATCCGAACCAGCCGACGTACCAGATGCAACCGCCCTACCCCGGCCAGCCCGGGTACGGCACACAGCTGGGCTACGCACCGCCGTACTCACCGAGGCCGACCAACGTCATGGCGGTGCTGTCGCTGGTGCTGGCGTTCCTGTTCCCGCCGGCCGGCGTGATCGTCGGGCTGGTCGCGCGGAGCCAGCTGAAGAAGAGCGACGAGCAGGGCGAGGGCCTGGCCACCGCCGGGATCATCCTCAGCGCGGTGTTCACGGCGGCCATCGCGCTGGCCATCGGCTCGTTCGTGATGATGATCGTCGGGGTCGCCGCCTCGGCCCACTGAGCCGGCCGGCCCGGGCGAGCCGGCCGAACGCCTCTTGTGGGCCACCGCCATGGTGAGGACGCTGGCCTGTCCGCGCCGTCCGCGCGGACCGCACCGGCGAAGGGATCCCCCATGTTTGCGCGCTACACCCACGTCCGAGGTGACCCGAGCAGGATCGACGCGGCCATCGACTACGCGGACGGTCCCACCCGCACCGCGGTGGAGTCGACCGAGGGCAACCGGGGCTTTGCGGTCGTGGTCGACACCGAACGCGGCCGGCTCGTCGGCGCGTCCTACTGGGACAGCGCGGAGGCCCTCCGAACCTCCGAGGCCGGCCTGGCCTACACCCGTTCCGGCGCCGCGACGGCACTGGCCGGCGAGGTGACCGTCGAGCGTTTCGAGGTGGTCGTCGGCTTCCGGCACTCCATCCCGGCCCGGGGGGCGCTGGTCCGCCTGACCCCGCTCACGGTGCCCGTGGCGCGTGTGGAGGAGGCGATCAGCCTGATGAACGAGGAGAACGTGCCCCGGGTGAAGGGCGCCCCCGGGCTGTGCAGCTTCCAGCTCGTGCTCGACCGCTCCACCGGCGCCGGCATGACCATCTCGACCTGGGAGAGCCACGCCGAGGCCGCCGCGTTCTGGCCGGTCGCCGAGCAGCTGCGGGCGCGCGCGAGCGACCGGGTCGGCGCCCGGTTCGCCCAGCCCGACGACTACACCATGATCCGCGGCACCGTCCGGCTCGACTGAGCCGCGACGTCCACCGGTCCGTGTCGCGCCCCGGTCAGGGGCCGGCACGGCTCCGGCGGCGCGGGATCGGCAGGGTCACCGTCCCGGCCACGCCCGGTGCGCCGACCTAGAAGCCGAGCTTGCGCAGCTGGCGCGGGTCGCGCTGCCAGTCCTTGGCCACCTTGACGTGCAGCTCGAGGAAGATCTTGGTGCCGAGCAGCGCCTCGATCTGCCGGCGCGCGGCGGTGCCGACCTCCTTGAGCCGGGCGCCGCCCTTGCCGATGATGATGCCCTTCTGGCTGGACCGCTCGACGTAGAGGATCGCGTGCACGTCGAGCATGTCGTCGCGGCCCTCGCGCGGCATCATCTCCTCGACCAGCACCGCCAGCGAGTGCGGCAGCTCGTCGCGCACGCCCTCCAGCGCCGCCTCCCGGATCAGCTCGGCGATCAGCGTGGTCTCGGGCTCGTCGGTGAGCTCGCCGTCCGGGTAGAGCTGGGGGCCCTCCGGTAGCCGGGCCACCAGCAGGTCGGCCACGGTCTTCAGCTGGAAGCCGTCGACCGCGGAGCACGGCACGATCTCGGCGAACTCCATCAGCGCGGACAGCTGGGTGAGCCGCTCGACGACCATCTCCGGGCCGGCCAGGTCGGTCTTGGTGACCACTCCGATGACCGGGGTGCGCTGCGCCACGGAGCGCAGCTCGTTGACGATGAACGCGTCGCCCCGGCCGACCGGCACGTTGGCCGGCACGCAGAAGCCGATCACGTCCACCTCGGCCCAGGTCTCCCGGACGATGTCGTTGAGCCGGCTGCCCAGCAGCGTGCGCGGTTTGTGCAGCCCGGGCGTGTCGACCACGATGAGCTGGGCGTCCGGCCGGTTCAGGATGCCCCGGATGGCGTGCCGGGTGGTCTGCGGGCGGCTGGAGGTGATCGCCACCTTGCCGCCGATCAATGCGTTGGTCAGCGTGGACTTGCCCGCGTTGGGCCGCCCGACGAAGCAGGCGAAGCCTGAGCGGTACTCGGTCTGGCTGGTCAGTTCGGTCATTTCCGCGAAGCCACCTCGGTCGGTGCGGCCGGGCGCTCGCCGGTCAACCTGGCGACGATCTCCCTGGCTATCGGCATCGCCGAGGTGGCCCCCGGCGACGGTGCGTTGAGTACGTGCAGCACCGGGCCGTCGGCCTGGAACAGGAAGTCGTCGAGGAGCGTGCCGTCGGGGCGGACCGCCTGGGCGCGCACCCCGGCTCCGCCCGGCTCGAGGTCCTCGGCGCGCACGTCGGGCAGCATGCGGCGCACGCGCTCGGCCATCACCTTGCGGGACAGCGAACCGCGCACCTCCTCCAGCCCGTAGCGCCAGTACTTACGGGCCACCCGGCGCAGCCCCGGGTAGGCCAGCGTGCCGGCCAGCTCGCGCGGGTGCACGGTGCGCCAGTCGTAGCCCTCCCTGGCCAGCGCCAGCACCGCGTTCGGGCCGACGTGCACGTGCCCGTCAAAACCCCGGGTGGCGTGCACGCCGAGGAACGGCAGGTCAGGATCCGGCACCGGGTAGATCAGCTCGCGGACGAGCGCGGCGGCCGGCTCGCGCAGCCCGGCGTACTCGCCCCGGAACGGCAGGATGCGCACCCCCGGCCCGGCCCCCGGGCTCCGGCGGGCCAGCTCGTCGCAGTGCAGGCCGGCGCAGGCCACCACCTGGCGGGCCAGCACGTCGCCGCGCTCGGTGCGGACCACGACGTCGGCGCGCCGGCGCACCAGCCTGGTGACCCGGCGGCCCAGCAGCAGCTCGCCGCCGGCCGCTTCGAACAGCTCGGCCAGCTTCTGGGTGATCAGCCGGAAGTCGCACACCCCCGTGCCGGGCACCCGCAGCGCGGCCAGCGCGCGCACCGCGGGCTCGTACCGGCGGGCGCCGCGCGCGTCCAGCTCCTCGCACTCGACACCGTTGGCCAGCGCCCGGTGGCCCAGCTCGGCCAGCCGGGGCAGCTCCTCGGGCTCGGTGGCCACCACGAGCTTGCCGCCGATCCGGTGCGGCAGGTCGTGGGTGCGGCAGAAGGCCACGGTCTCGTCCCGGCCGGCCACCGCGAGGCGGGCCTTGGCGCTGCCCGGCCGGTAGTACAGCCCGGAGTGGATCACGTTCGAGTTGCGCCCGGACTGGTGTGCGGCCACCCGGTGCTCGGCCTCCAGCACGGCGACCGTGCGGCCGGCCCTGCGCAGCTCGCGCGCGGTGGCCAGGCCGACGATCCCCGCGCCGACCACCACCGCGTCGTAGCGCGGCGTCCGTGCCGCTGGCCCTACCGCCGCCCCTGCCGCCGGCCCCGTCACGTGCCGAGCACCGCGCGCACCGTGCCGGAGGCGTCGGCCAGCAGCACGGGCGCCGTCGGGCCGAGGTCGCGCACGGCGGCCACCTCCTCGGCAGTCGGCTCGGTGCCCTCGGCGCTCACCACCGCGGCCGCTTCGAGGCCCGGCGCCCCGCTGGACACCGCGGCGGCCACGGCGGCCTGCAGCGCGGACAGTCGCAGCGACGGCAGCTCGACGGTGGCGGCCGCGTAGGTCCGCCCGTCGGTGTCCCGTACGGCGGCCCCCTCGGCCGCCCCGGTACGGGCCCGCGTGGACCGGGCGAGCACCACGATCTTGGTGTCCTCGGGGTCCAGCTCCACGGCCGCCCCTGACTCAGCTCGAGACATCGCTTCCCTCCCGCCGCCCGGCGACCCGTGCCTCGGAGCCGCCGTCGGGCCACTCCGTGCCGCCCGCCGACCCCTCGACCGGGGTCACGAGGACGGTGGTGATTCGAATCCTGCCCCGTGCATCCTTGCCGCCCTCCGCGAGCAGCCGCAGACCGGCCACCTCGGCGCGCGCGCCGGGCAGAGGCACACGGCCGAGCCGCTGCGCCAGCAGGCCGCCCACGGTGTCCACGTCGGCCTCCTCCAGCTCGAGCTCCAGCTCCGCCTCCGCGCCGAACAGCTCACCGAGGTCGGCCACCGGGAGCCGGGCGTTCACCCGCACCGTGTGCTCGTCCACCGTCTGGATCGGCGGGATCTCCTCGGTGTCGTACTCGTCGGTGATCTCGCCGACGATCTCCTCCAGGATGTCCTCGATGGTCACCACGCCCGCGGTGCCGCCGTACTCGTCGACGACGATCGCCATGTGGTACCGGCTGCGCTGCATCTCCTTGAGCAGGTCGGCGACCGGCTTGGAGTCGGGGACGAAGGTCGCCGGGCGCATCACGTCGGAGACCAGCTTGTCCGGCTCGGCCGCCGCGAGGTCCTTCAGGTAGGCCACCCCGATCACGTCGTCCACGCCCTCCCCGAGCACCGGGATACGGGAGTAGCCGCTGCGCAGCGCCAGGGTCAGCCCGTCCCGCACGGTGCGGTGGCGCTCGATCCAGATCAGGTCGGTGCGCGGCACCATGACGTCCCGGGTGGGCGTGTCCCCCAGCTCGAACACCGAGTGGATCATCTGCCGCTCGTCCTCGGCGACCACGCCCCGGGCGCCGGCCAGGTCGACCGCCTCACGCAGCTCGACCTCGGAGGAGAACGGGCCCTCGCGGAACCCCTTGCCGGGCGTGATCGCGTTGCCGACCACGATCAGCAGCCGGGTCAGCGGGCCCAGCAGCGCGGCCAGCGCGCGCACCGGCGCGGCCAGCAGCAGCCCGATGCCGTACGGGTGCTGGCGGCCGATGGTGCGCGGGCCGACCCCGATCAGCACGTAGCTGACCACCACCATGATCGCGCCGGCCACCACGGCGGCCAGCCAGACCGGGGTGATCAGCTGGATCGCCACCAGGGTGGCCAGCACGGTGGCCACCGTCTCGCAGGCCAGCCGGGAGAGCAGCAGCAGGTTGACGTAGCGGGGCCGGTCGGCCACCACGGCGGCCAGGGACCGAGCGCCCGCCTTGCCGGCCCGGACCAGCGCCTCGACCCGCGCCCTCGACACGGTGCCGAGCGACGAGTCGGCCGCCGCGAACAGCCCGGCCAGCGGGACCAGCAGCACGGCCAGCACGATCTGCCAGGCCACCGAGGACGTCATCGGCTGACGGAATCCGCGACTCGCCCTGACAAATCCCCCGACTCGCGGGGGGCAGGGGCGGGGTCAGCCATGGGGGCCGGGCTCCTCGAGTCCTACGGTGCCCAGCACGTGGGTGTCGGCCGCGCGCTGGCGCTGCCGCTCGTCGGCGACCGCGCGGTCGGCCCGCCAGCGCTGCAGCAGCTGGTTCTGCAGGGCGAACATCTCGCGCTCCTGGTCCGGCTCGGCGTGGTCGTAGCCGAGCAGGTGCAGCACGCCGTGCACGGTGAGCAGGTGCAGCTCGTCGGCCAGCGAGTGGCCGGCGGACCGGGCCTGGTCCTTGGCGAACGCCGGGCAGAGCACCACGTCGCCGAGGATCGACTCCGGGTCGTCCAGCGAGTCCGGCCGGCGGGTGGCGTCCAGCTCGTCCATCGGGAACGACATCACGTCGGTCGGGCCGGGCAGCTCCATCCAGCGCTGGTGCAGCTCGGCCATCACGTCCAGCTCGACCAGCAGCACGCTCAGCTCGGCCAGCGGGTTCACCCGCATCGCGTCCAGCGCGAACCGGGCCACCGACACGATCGCCGTCTCGTCGACGGCGACCCCGGACTCGTTGCAGATCTCAATGCTCATGACACTTGTCTCGGGTCGGTGGGGATCAGCGGCGCCGGCGGCGGTCCGCCCGGTTGGGCACCATCCGCTCGTCCGATGGCTGGTGGGAGTCCCACCGGGCGTAGGCGTCCACGATGTCCGAGACCAGCCGGTGGCGCACCACGTCGGTGCTGTTCAGCTGGGCGAAGTGCACATCGTCGACGCCGTCCAGGATGTCCCGCACGACCAGCAGGCCGGACCGCGAGCCACCCGGCAGGTCGATCTGGGTGGTGTCCCCGGTGACCACGATCTGGGAGCCGAAGCCGAGCCGGGTGAGGAACATCTTCATCTGCTCGGGCGTGGTGTTCTGTGCCTCGTCGAGAATGATGAACGCGTCGTTCAGGGTGCGCCCGCGCATGTAGGCCAGCGGCGCCACCTCGATGGTGCCGGCGGCCATCAGCTTCGGGATCGACTCCGGGTCGATCATGTCGTGCAGCGCGTCGTAGAGCGGCCGCAGGTACGGGTCGATCTTCTCGTAGAGCGTGCCGGGCAGGAAGCCCAGTCGCTCGCCGGCCTCCACGGCCGGGCGGGTCAGAATGATCCGGTTGACGTGCTTGCCCTGCAGCGCCTGCACGGCCTTGGCCATCGCCAGGTACGTCTTGCCGGTACCGGCCGGGCCGATGCCGAAGACGATGGTGTTCTTGTCGATCGCGTCGACGTAGCGCTTCTGGTTCAGCGTCTTCGGCCGGATGGTGCGGCCGCGGCGGGACAGGATGTCCAGGCTGAGCACCTCGGCGGGCGACTCGCCGGCCCGCGCGCCGCCCCGGTCGTCGGACAGCATCGTTACGGTGCGCCGGACCGTGTCGGGCCCGAGCTGCTGGCCCCGGCTGGCCAGCGTGACCAGCTCGGCGAAGACGCGTTCGGCGAAGGCCACGTCGGCGGATGACCCGGTCAGGGTGAGCTCGTTGCCCCGGACGTGGACATCGGCGGCGAGCAGATCCTCGGCGGTGCGCAGGTTCTCGTCCCGGGAGCCCAGCAGCGCGAGCAACGCCGAGTCTGGGACGGCCATGCGGGACTGCGCGGCGGCTCGGGGGGCGGACTGCTCCGGTTCAGTACCGGTCACGTGACGTACTGCCTGCTTTCCTGCGCGCTCGACCCAGCTGGTTGTTGCCTCGATGGTAGCGGGACCCGCTCCCGTGCGCAGGCGGGTAACCCCCATCGGGCTGTGCCGCACGCCCGGCCGCACGCTGGCATGGGACCGCGCCGCGGCGAGCGTGGGGGGACGCCCGCCGCGGCGCGGCGGCCGCCGGCAAAGGGGGACTCAACCGGCGGCCCCACCGGGTGGTAACACCCGATGTTGCTCCGAGCCCGGCCCGTTGGACCGGCGGCTTCGGTACACGGATCGTAACGCGCGCCACCCTTCCAGCCATTTCTGATCACTCTAACGGCCTATTTGACCGTTCAATTATCACTAAAAGTAGGCATCCCATCGTCCTGTCAGTACACCAAGCGCGCCAAGGGCCACAGCCGCCGCTGTAGAGGCCCTGAGCACCTCCGGCCCCAGCCGCACCGGGCGCGCCCCGACTGCGCACAGTGACGCCAGCTCGTCGTCCGCGATACCGCCCTCCGGGCCCACCACCAGCACGAACTCGAGGCCGCGGGCCACATCCGTCTCCCGCGAGAGGTCGGGGGCCAGCTCGCGGACGGCCGCCGCGATCGAGGTTTCGGCCGACTCGTGCAGCACCAGCGCGGCGTCGGCGGCGGCGCACCGGGCGGCCAGCGCCGAGGTACCCACCGGATCGCCGACCTCGGGCAGCCAGGCCCGCCGGGACTGCTTCGTGGCGGCCAGCACCGTGGACCGCCAGCGGGCCAGCGCCTTGTCGCCGCGCGGCCCCTCGTCCCAGCGCGCCACGCAGCGGGCCGCCCGCCACGGCAGCACCGCGTCCACGCCGGCCTCGGTGGCCAGCTCGACCGCGAGCTCGCCCCGGTCGCCCTTCACCAGCGCCTGCGCCAGCGTCACCGTCGGGCACGGCGCCGGCACGCGACGGCGGTCCAGCACCGCCAGCCGCAGTGTGTCCCGGCCGACCGAGGTCACCTCGGCGTCGGCGAGGCCACCCCGGCCGTCCCCGAGCAACAGCCGCTCGCCGACGCGGGTGCGCCGCACGGTGACGGCGTGCCGGCCCTCCGGCCCGGTGAGCTCGGCGTCCGCGCCGGCCGGCAGCTCGTCGACCAGGTACAGCGGCGGCGTCAGCGGGGGCTCCGGCCGCCCCGCAGCCGGGAGAACAGGCCACCGCCGTTGCGGCCGTTCATGGCCAGGTCCGGCTGCTCGTCACCGCGGACGGCGGCCAGCTCGCGCAGCAGCTCGATCTGCCGGGCGTCCAGCTTGGTCGGCGTGAGCACCTCGATGTGCACCATCAGGTCACCCCGGCCGTCCACCCGCCCGGTGGAGCGCAGCCTCGGCATGCCCCGGCCGCGCAGCGTGCGCACCATGCCGGTCTGGGTGCCGGGCTCGACGTCCAGCTCCAGCTCCTCACCGTCGGCGAGCAGCGGCAACCGGACCGTGGTGCCCAGTGCGGCGGCCGTCATCGGCAGCGGCAGCACGCAGTGCAGGTCGACGCCCTCGCGGGTGAAGACGTCGTGCGGCGCCTCCTCGACCTCCACGTACAGGTCACCGGCCGGGCCGCCGCCGGAGCCGACCTCGCCCTGGCCGGCCAGCCGCACCCGCATACCGTCGGCCACACCGGCCGGCATCTTCACCGTCACCGAGCGGCGCGCGCGGACCCGCCCGTCCCCGGCGCACTGGCGGCACGGGTCGGGGATGACCTGGCCGAGGCCGCGGCAGTTCGGGCACGGCCGGCTGGTGACCACCTGGCCGAGGAACGAACGCTGCACGCTCTGCACCTCGCCCCGGCCGCCGCAGATGTCGCACATCGTCGGCGAGGTACCCGGCGCGCAGCCCGACCCGGTGCACTCCGTGCAGAGCACGGCGGTGTCCACGGTGAGCTCTTTGGTCAGCCCGACCGCGCACTCCTCCAGCGTCAGCCGCATCCGGATCAGCGCGTCGGCACCGGGCTGCACCCGGCTGCGCGGACCACGGCCCCCGGCGCCACCCGCCGAGCCGCCGAAGAAGGCGTCCATGATGTCGCCGAGACCACCGAAACCGGCGAACGGGTCACCCCCGCCGCCACCGCCCCGGCCGCCGTTGTCCAGCGGGTCGCCGCCGAGGTCCACGATCCGGCGCTTCTCCGGGTCGGAGAGCACCTCGTAGGCCGCCTTCACCTCGGCGAACCGCTGCTGCGCCGACGCGTCGGGATTCACGTCGGGGTGCAGCTCGCGAGCCAGCCTGCGATAGGCCCGCTTGATCTCGTCCGGCCCGGCGTCAGTGCTGACCCCGAGCGCCCCGTAGTAGTCCCTGGCCACCCTTGCGTTCCTCATGTCCCTCGTACAGCTCCATCGGCCCCTGGCGCGGCGGCGCCGGGTGCTCGGTCCAACCCGGGCTCAGCGCCCAGCCAGGATCTCACCTACATATCTAGCCACCGCGTGCACCGCGGCGATCGTGCCGGGGTAGTCCATCCGGGTCGGCCCGACGACGCCCATCCCACCCAGCAGTGTCTCCCCCGGCCCGTAGCCGATCGAGACCACCGAGGTGGAGCGCATCTCCTCGGCCTCGTTCTCCTCCCCGATGCTGATCCGCACCGTGCCCGGGCTGTGCGCCGAGGCGAGCAGCTTGAGCACCACGACCTGCTCCTCCAGCGCCTCCAGCACCTGGCGCAGCGAGCCCGGGAAGTCGGCCACGTTACGCGTCAGGTTCGCCGTGCCGCCGAGCACCAGGCGCTCCTCGGGGTGCTCGACCAGCGCGTCGATCAGCACCATGGACAGCGTGGTCACGGCGTCCCGCAGGTCGTTCGGGGCGGCCTCGGGCAGGTCGGCGACGAGCACCGCGGCGTCCGAGAGGCGCCGGCCCACCATCGCCGTGTTCAGCATCACGCGGATCCGGCCGACGGAGTCCTCCGCCAGCACGTCACCGAGGTCGACCATGCGCTGGTCGACCCGACCGCTGTCGGTGATCAGGACCAGCATCAGCCGGGCCGGCGTCAGCGGCACCACCTCGACGTGGCGCACCGTGGACCGCGTCAGCGTGGGGTACTGCACCACCGCGACCTGCCGGGTCAGCTGGGCCAGCAGCCGGACGCTGCGGCGCAGCACGTCGTCCAGGTCGAGCGCGCCGCCGAGAAAGGAGTGGATGGCGCGCCGCTCGGGCGCCGACAGCGGCTTGACATCGCTGATCCGGTCCACGAAGCGGCGGTAGCCCTTGTCGGTCGGGATCCGGCCGGCGCTGGTGTGCGGCTGCGCGATGTAGCCGTCCTCCTCCAGTGCCGCCATGTCGTTGCGCACGGTCGCGCTGGACACCCCGAGGTTGTGCCGCTCGACCAGCGCCTTCGACCCCACCGGCTCCTGCGTCGAGACGTAGTCGGCCACGATCGCGCGCAGCACCTGAAACCGGCGCTCCTCGGCGTTCACCCCTCGTGCACCTCCCCGACCGTCACCCTCCAGTCTACGGCGGCCCTCGGGGTGGCCACCGGACCAACGGCGCAACTCGGCACGTGGCGCTGGTCGCTCCCGCTCTGTGCGCCACAACTCGGTGCCAGAACTCGGTGCGCCGCAACCGTCCTACTCTGGAGGGGTGCCGGTCGAGTCACTCTCCACGTCAACAGAACCGCGGTCGGTCGAACAGGTGCGCGAGCTGCTCGCCGGGCGGCCGCTCGTCGCGCTGACCGGGGCCGGCCTATCCACCGACTCCGGCATCCCGGACTACCGGGGCCCCGGCTCGCCACGGGCCACTCCGATGACCTACGACCAGTTCCGCTCCGGCGAGGACGCCAGGCGCCGCTACTGGGCGCGCAGCCACGTCGGCTGGGCCCGGATGCGCCAGGCCGAGCCGAACGCCGGGCACCGCGCGCTGGCCGAGCTGGAGCGCGCCGGCCACCTGCGCGGGCTGATCACCCAGAACGTGGACGGCCTGCACCGGGCCGCCGGCCACCGCACGGTGGTCGACCTGCACGGCCGGCTGTCCGAGGTGGTCTGCCTCGACTGCCGGCGGCGCGGCCCGCGCACCGAGCTGCAGCGCCGCCTCGCCGAGCTGAACCCCGGTTTCGCCGAGGCGCACGGGGGCGAGGTGAGCAGCGCGCCGGACGGCGACGCCCGGCTGGAGTCGGTGGCCGGGTTCCGGGTGGCCGACTGCCCGTACTGCGGCGGTGTGCTCAAGCCGGACGTGGTCTTCTTCGGTGAGAACGTGCCGCCGGAGCGCGTCGCGCTGTGCTACTCGATGGTCGAGGGGCTGGCGCCGGAGACCGGCCGGCCCGGCGCGCTGCTGGTCGCCGGCAGCTCGCTGACCGTGCAGTCCGGCCTGCGGTTCGTCCGCCGTGCGCATCGGCTCGACGTGCCGGTAGTGATCGTCAACCGGGGCACGACCCGGGGCGACGAGTTCGCGGCGCTGAAGGTCGACGGCGGCTGCACCGAGGTGCTCACCGCGCTGGCCGCCGCGCTCCAGCTAGCCGCCCGCTAGTCGCGCAGCACGACCAGGTGCTGCTGCAGCAGCAGCTCGAGGGCGGCGCCGAACCGCTCCGGGCCCAGCTCGCCGGCCTCCGCGCGCAGCCGGGCCACGCTCACCGAGCGCTCCCGCGCCAGCAGCCGCAGCATCGGCGCCATCACGGCGGCGAACCGGAACGACTTGCCGGCGACGGTGGCCACGACGGCCTCGCCACCCGCCGGGTCGGCCGGCTCCACGGCCAGCTCGAGCAGCGCGGTGACCTCGACCATGGCCCGGTCGGCCGGCTTCTCGAAGTGCACCGGCCAGGGCAGGTTGATCTCCGGGCGGCGCGGGAACCGCCGGTCCCGGGAGGTCAGGAAGTCGGTCGGCCGGTGCGCGGTGAGCGTCTTGGTCAGCGTCCGGACCAGCTCGTCCTCGTGCTCCCGGCGCTGCTCCGGCGCGGCGAACCGGGGCAGGTCCTGGCGGAACAGCTCCTCGTCGTAGAGCTGCTCGACCACCCAGCGCGCCCAGTCGATCCCGGTGCGCCTGGTGAAGCCGAAGGTCAGGTGCATGCTCATCTCGCCGGTGCCGCGCACGGCGTGCCACCAGCCGCGCGGCACGTGGATGATGTCGCCGGGGTTCAGCGTGCCCTGCCAGACCACGGTGTCCGGCGGGCCGTGGTCGTGGTCGGTGTCCACCTTCATCGGATAGGGGCGGCCCGGCCCGTGCACCGTCCAGTGCTTGCTGCCGGCCAGCTGCACGATGACCGTGTCGTGGTCGTCCCAGTGTGTGTTGAAGCCTTGGTTCTCGCCCCACACCAGGTACAGGTTCACCTGCACCAGCTCGTGCACCAGGCGCATCAGGTCGTCGGCGGCGGCGGCGATCGGCGGGTGCAGCTGGTCGATGGAGTCCAGCACCATGCTGGCGCCGCCCCGCAGCTCGCGGTACAGCGCGTCCGGCAGCAGTACCTGACGGTCACCCCCGCCCTGCGTACCATCCGATCGGGTGTATCTGGCCACCGGAACCTGGGTGCCGTCCCGGAACAGCCGTAGCTGCGGCGCGACCAGCTGGTGCGTGCTCAGGATGTGGTTCAGCGCGCTCCAGGTCAGCAGGTCGCGCACCTCACCGGCGCCGACCTCGGCCCGGACGAACTCCTGGCCGAGCTGCGCACTGGCGAAGTCAGCGCCGGCCAGCTCCACAAAACGCCCGGTGAACAGGGGTGCGAGGGACATCGAGCCGCTTTCTGCCGAACCGAAGTGCCGAAGGGAGAACACCCGGCCGCCGGGGGGCCGGCGCAAGCCTGCCCCCCGGCGAATCCGGTCAGTCGGTCACTCAGACGAAGTCCGAGTGACGGTCCCCGCCGTCGTTGTCGCCGTTGGTCTCGCGGCGCGCGACGACGGTGTCCTCTTCGACACCGAGCAAGAGAACGTCCTGTTCAGCCATGGTTACCTCCACTTTTTGAACCCGACATACCCGTTCGGTTGATCACCTGAAGCCCGAGAAGAGGGCCGTAAGTAACCTACGCGGGTGACCGAGGCGGCCGTCAAGAAAATCCATCACCCCGATCAGCCTTCATCGTCCGAGTTAGGTTAGCCTTAATTCTGTGAGCGCGATCAAGCTGCCCCACTGCGCGGCGCTCGCTCGCCAACTGGGCGAGCGGCCGACCGGCACGGCGTCACGGATCAAGTCCGTGCTGCTCATCGAGCACGCTGGCCCGTGGTCCGTGGACGTGCGCGAACGTGTGCTCACCGAGGCCTTCGGGGAGGGCGCGCCGGAGCGGATGGACGAGCTCCACGTCCGGCTCGGGCTGCGCGCGCTGATCATCCGCAAGCCGGGGCGCAACGCGGCACCCGAGCGGCCCACGGTGTTCGCCGGTGGCTGCCGCCCCGGTCGGCGCTGGTTGGAGCGGCTCGACGTGACCCGCTACTCCGACCTGGCGGCGCTGGACCTGCCGGCGATCGCCGAGGGCACCGGCGGCTTCGGCGAGCCGGTCGACGGCCCGCTGCTGCTGGTCTGCGTACACGGCCGCAAGGACGCCTGCTGCGCGATGCTGGGCCGCCCGGTGGCCGACGCGCTGGCTGCCCAGTTCCCCCAGCGCACCTGGCAGTGCACTCATTTCGGCGGCGACCGGTGGGCCGGCAACCTGCTGGTGGCCCCGCACGGCTTCATGTACGGCCAGCTGGTGCCCGACTCGGCGGTCCCGGTCGCGGCCGGCCACGAGCGCGGCGAGGTCACCCTGAACAACCTGCGCGGCCGGGTCGGCACCGCGCCGTTCGCCCAGGTCGCCGAGATCGCGGTGCGGGAGCAGACCGGGTTGCTCGGGCTGGACGAGGTGCTCTCCGGCACGGTGGACATCGACGGCGACGAGGCCACGGTCGAGGTGCACGCGGCCGGCACCGCCTACCAGGTGGTCGTGCGGCGCCGGCCGATGGGCGTGCAGGGCCACTCGCTGTGCTCCGGCGAGGCGCACCCGCACCGGTTCGACGTGCTGGACCTGCGCACCCCGGTGCCCGCGTAGTTGTGGTCCGGTCCGGCCCGGGAGGCCGGAATGTCACCCTCGGTAGCGCTGGATGCGCTCTTCGTCTACCCGTATCGTCATCCGCGCGATGACCACCCCGAGCAGTGCCAGCCGACGGCTCACCCGAGAGGCGCCCAGGGTCGGAGAGTTCCGCCGGGGCGCGCGGTTGCGCACGACCTCGGCCGGTACCTGGTTCCCCGCCGTCGGCCCCGATGACGAGCCCGCCGGCCTGCTGCTCGTGCACCCCGGCGTCGACCCGCGGGTGCTGGTCCCCACGATCGGACAGCTGGCCGAGCTCAACCTGCCCGGGGTGCTCACGCCGAGGCCGGCGCTGATCGAGCAGGCCGGGC
The DNA here is from genome assembly GCA_036272155.1 of Pseudonocardia sp. Lineage (GTDB taxonomy): Bacteria > Actinomycetota > Actinomycetes > Mycobacteriales > Pseudonocardiaceae > Pseudonocardia. The sequence goes on along the minus strand of DATAZG010000057.1, from coordinate 29,312 downwards.
GGAGCTGGCTGGTCGCGGGCGCGCCACCGGTTCCGACGCTGGCCGACGTGCTCGACGGCGGGCCGCACCGGGCGCCGGCCAACGCCGCCGCGCTGCTGTCCGACGTCGCCGCCACCCTGCTCACCACGCACCGGGCCGGCCTGGCGCACGGCGCGCTGGACGCCCGCTCCGTGCTGGTCGGCCAGGACGGCGCCGCGCTGCTCATCGACTGGGGCACCAACACCGCCGCCAGCGCCGCCGCCGATGTGACCGCCTGGACCCGGCTCGCCGAGCTGCTCGCCGAGCACTGGTGCGCCGACGACGTGGTGTCCGCCGCCGCGCTCGCCAGGGCGGCCAACGCGGCGGCCGGCCCCACCGGGCTGGCCGGCGGCTTCGACCAGCTCCGCGCGCTGGCCCACACCGCCGAGCGCGCCACCCTGGCCCGCACCGCCAAGGACGAGCTGGACGCCGTCGGCCGGGGCGAGATCCGGCCACCCCGGCGCCCCCAGTCCCGGCGCGCCACCCGCCCCCCGGACCCGGCGTCGGACGAGCCACCGGCGGCCGCGGCCGCTCCCGTCGAGCCGGTGGCGGCCGCGGGTGTGGCTGTCGAACCTCCCGAGCCCCGAACGGCCGAGCCCGGCGTACCCGCCGAACCGGCGGCCCCCGCGACCCCGCCGCCCTCCTCGCCGGCCCCGCCGCCACCGGCCGCCCCGTCCGGCCCGCCACCGGCTGCCTCGGCCCGGTTCGACGAGTCGGCGTTCCCGGAGCCGCCGGACGAGGAGTGGCTGACCGGCCGGCAGAGCATCTCCACCCCCGACCGGTGGCCCTCCCCCGGCCACGGCCCGCACCTCGACGGGACCGGCCCGGACCAGGCCGAACGCCGGACCAAGCGCACCGGCAAGCGCGCCGGCCAGCGCGGTGAGGTACCGCGCTGGCAGCTGGTGCTGCTGGCCACGCTGGTGGTGGTGACGCTGGTCGCGGCGGCCGCCGACCTGGTGCTGGTGGTCACCCGCAACGCCGAGGCGAGCGCGCTGAAGATCCAGTCGGTGGTGCTGTGGGCCCAGCGCAACGGCGCCGGCTGCACGCTGCTCGGCGTGATCACCACGAACGGCGAGGCCGGCACCGTGACCTACGGCTGGACCGGGGACACCGCCTCCGGCCCGGCGATCAGCCAGCAGGTGCCGAGCGGGCACACCCAGGTCGAGATCACCAGGCAGTGGACCGCCGAGACCGCCCGCACGCTGGACCCGCTGGTCACCCTGCAGGTGCTGCAGCCGTCGCTGCGCCAGGCGTCGGTCCAGCCCGACCTCGACTGCGCCGACTGAGCCCCACCCGACTCAGCGCCCGTTCTCAGTGCCCGCTTCCAGCGCCCGCTTCCAGTGCCCGCTTCCAGCGCCCGTCGCCTCCGGCGGGGCAGGGCGGTCAGCCGCCGAGCAGGTCGGCGATCGCGGCCACGACGCCGTCGTCGGTCATCACGCCGAAGTGGTTGCGCTCGACCTCGACCACGCGCAGCCCCGGGGCCGCCCCACGGAAAGCCACCGCGTCGCCCTCGGACACCACGAGCCCGCCGCCGAACACCACCGTGGCGCGCAGCAACAGCGCCGGCATGGTGACCTTCGCCCAGTTCGAGACGACGTCACCCCCCGACGCGTGGTCGAGGTCCTCCGCGCAGGCCGCCTTGTTCGTGACCGGGGCGAACCGCTCACCGAGCGGCCCCAGCTCGTACCGGTACACCCGCTCCCAGTACTCGTTCCAGGGCGTGACGACACCGCCGGCCCGGACCGCCGCGACGTAGTCCGCCGGGTCGTCGACCACCGCGTCCAGCCGGTTCAGCCCGGCGCGGACCGCGGCGTACGCGGCGACGTCCACCGTGCCGCAGTGGTCGATCATGGTGAGGCTGCGCAGCCGGTCGGCCGCCAGCCCGGCCGCGGTCAGGCCGATCAGCGCGCCGAGCGACCAGCCCACGTAGTCGAACCGCTCGGCGCCCAGCAACGTGGCCACCTCCAGCGCGTCGCGGGCGTGCGCGGGCAGCCCGTAGCTGCCCGCCGGTGTGACCTCGCTGCGGCCCCGGCCACGCAGGTCGATCGCGACCACCTGGCGGTCGTCGCGGGCGATGCGCTCGACGATGTAGTCGAAGGCGTGCCGGTTGGCCGACAGCCCGTGCACGCACAGCACCAGCGGCGCGTCCGCCGGGCCGACCCGCGCGGCGCGCACCGTGCCCGAGCTCAGTGCCAGATCCAGTTCGGTGACCTCGGGCATGCCGTCCCCCTCGATGCCTGCTGTCCGCTCCACCGGCACGCTACCCAGCCGAGAGGCACCGACCCGCCCCATTTGTCGCGAGGTTCAGCCGGGCTCGATCCCCCAGCTCATCATGAACGAGGTGCCCGGTTCGATCACGACGAGCCCCTCGCCCGACCTGAGCGCGTTGGGCGGCCCGGTCATCGGCTCGACCGCGACGCTGCGCCGGCGGCGGCTCGGCGCCTGCGTGTCGCCGGTGTAGAGCTGCAGGTACGAGTAGCTGTGGTCGGCCCAGAGCCGGGTGGCGCGGCCGTCCGGGGCGGTCAGCTCCACCCAGGCCAACCCGTCGACGTCGCGGGCCAGCCCGGTGAACGCGTGGTCGATCCGGGTGTCGCCGACCGGGCGCGGCGTGCGGAAGTCCAGCGGCGAACCGGGTACCGGCTCGGCCCCGGTCGGCAGGCCGCGCTCGTCGGTCGGGATCCAGCGCTCGGCGTCCAGCCGCAGGGTCGCCTCGTCGATCAGCGGCGCGCCGGCGGCGAGGTACGGGTGCTGGCCGCTGGCGAACGGGAGCGCGGTGTCGCCGAGGTTGGTGGCGGTCGTCGTCACGGTCAGCCCCGGGCGGCGGCCGGGCGTGGTGCCGTCGCTGACCGCGTACTCGATCGCCACGTCCAGCGCGAACGGGTAACCCGAGTGCGGGTGCAGCACAGTACCCACCACGACGCGGGCCGCGTCCCGCTCGCGCTCGGTGTAGTTGCGCCAGCGCAGCAGCCCGTGGATGGCGTTGTGCGTGGCCGGCTCCGACAGCGGCAGCTGGTAGGTACGCCCGGCGAACGTGTACTGCCCGTCCTCCAGCCGGTTCGGCCACGGCATCAGCGGGGCACCGCGCGCGCCGCTGCACATCTCGTCCGGCCCGTAGCCGTCGAGCACCGGGCGACCGTCGTGCTCGTACTCCCGGATACCGCCGCCCACCTCGACCACGGTGGCCCGGTGCACGCCGTCGGTTATGCCGAACTGCTGCCCGGATGGAGCGATCGTCATCCAGCACTCTCCCCACGTCGGTGGCCCACCCCGTGATCTAACCCCCGCCCGTGCCGTCCCGCGCCGCACCCCGTCCGCTCTGTCCCGACTTGTCACCGGAAATAGGCCCGACAGGTCCGACTTGTCGTGCCCAATAGCCACGACAAGTCGGACGGCGGGTCGGCCTCACCGCGGCGGGCGCCACGTTCCCCGCGGCGGGTGGCGGGCTTCAGGTGGTGAGCAGGGCGCGGATCACCGCGTCGGCCAGGAGGCGGCCTCGGCGGGTGAGGACGGCGCGGCCGGCGGCGAGGTCGGCGGGGGCGAGCAGGCCGTCGGCGGCGGCGCGCGCCGCGGCGGCCCGGCCGGCGTCGTCGAGCTCGCGGACCGGCAGACCCTCGGCCAGCCGTACCTGGAGCATCACGCGCTCCTCGTGGCGCTCGTCGGCCGTCAGCTCCTCCCGCCCGGCGGCCGGCGACCCCCCGGCGCCCAGCAGCGTCGCGTACCGGGCCGGGTGTTTGACGTTCCACCAGCGCACCCCGCCGACGTGGCTGTGTGCCCCCGGGCCGGCGCCCCACCAGTCGCCGTCGCGCCAGTAGCCGAGGTTGTGCCGGCACCGGGTGTCGTCCGAGCTGGCCCAGTTGGACACCTCGTACCAGCGCAGGCCGGCGGCGGAGAGCACGTCGTCGACCAGCTCGTACCGGTCGGCGGAGACGTCGTCGTCCGGGGCGGCCAGCTCACCTCGGCGGATCCGGCGGGCCAGCGCGGTACCGTCCTCGACGATCAGCGCGTACGCCGACACGTGGTCGACGCCGGCGCCGAGCACCGCGTCCAGCGAGCGGCGCAGGTCGTCGTCGGACTCGCCCGGGGTGCCGTAGATCAGGTCCATGCTGACCTGCCCGATCCCGCCGGCGCGCGCCTCCCGGGCGGCGGCGACCGGGCGCCCCGGGGTGTGCCGGCGGTCCAGCACCGCGAGCACCCCGGGCGCGGCGGACTGCATGCCGAGCGACACCCGCGTGTAGCCGGCCTCGGCGATGCCGGCGAAGAACTCCGGCGAGGTGGACTCGGGGTTGGACTCGGTGGTCACCTCGGCGCCGGCGGCCAGCCCGAACGAGCTTCGGACCGCGGCCAGCACGTCGGCCAACCCGTCCGCGCCCAGCAGCGACGGGGTGCCGCCGCCCACGAACACCGTCTCCGCCGGCGGCACCGAAGCGCCCCCGGCGCCCAGCACCGACGCCGCGAGGTCCAGCTCGGCGCGCAGCGCGTCCAGCCAGCCGGCCGGCGAGGCACCGGACCCGGCCAGCTCGGACGGCGTGTACGTGTTGAAGTCGCAGTAACCGCAGCGGACCGCGCAGAACGGCACGTGCACGTAGACGCCGAACGGCCGAGTGCCGAGCCCGTCGAGTGCCCCGGCCGGTAACCCGAATGACTCGGGCGGCGTGGTCACAGTAACCAAATCCATACAATACCCATCAAGTATCCGCCGAATTGTCGGTCGATTTGACTGATCAATTCCATTGTGACGGCTCTCCCACCCGCCTGAGCCGCACTGGTCAGGCGGGCGAATCGGTGGCAGGCTATTACCTGTGACGTGCGCGCTGAGTATGCGACTGGTGGTCCGCCGCCATGTCGATTTCCAGCGCGTATCCAGCGCGATGTGCCGTCCTACCGACTGACCCGCGCCGCAATCCCACCACGTGTGACACCCGGCCGGGCACTCGGCTGGGCGATGTTGCCTTCTGGCTCCAGGCCCCCGTGTGTTCGCGCCACCCGACCTGGAGGTCTGAGAAGGCATGGTCCCGACACAGTCGGCCGGTACCCCGGAGCGCGCCCGTCGCGCCGCACCACCGAAACGCCGTCGGGGTGAGGGCCAATGGGCGCTCGGCTACCGGGAGCCGCTGAACCCGAACGAGCGGGCCAAGCGCGACGACGACCCGCTGAACGTCCGGGCGCGGATCGAGAACATCTACTCCAAGCGGGGCTTCGACTCGATCGACCCCGGTGACCTGCGCGGACGGTTCCGCTGGATGGGCCTGTACACGCAGCGCAAGCCGGGCATCGACGGCGGCCGCACCGGCGCGCTGGAGCCCGAGGAGCTGGACGACAGCTACTTCATGATGCGGGTCCGGATCGACTCCGGGGCGCTGACCACCGAGCAGCTGCGGGTGGTCGGCGAGATCGCCCGCGACTACGCCCGCGACACCGCCGACATCACCGACCGGCAGAACGTCCAGCTGCACTGGATCCAGATCGAGGACGTGCCGGCGATCTGGGAGAAGCTGGAGGCGGTCGGCCTCTACACCACCGAGGCGTGCGGCGACTGCCCCCGCGTGGTGCTCGGCTCCCCGGTGGCCGGCATCGCGGCCGACGAGATCATCGACGGCACCCCGGCGATCTGGGAGATCGTCGAGAAGTACATCGGCAGCAAGGAGTTCTCCAACCTGCCGCGCAAGTTCAAGTCGGCGATCTCCGGCTCGCCCCGCCACGACGTCGTGCACGAGATCAACGACATCGCGTTCGTCGGCGTGCGGCACCCGGAGCACGGCCCCGGCTTCGACCTGTGGGTCGGCGGCGGGCTGTCCACGAACCCGAAGCTCGGCGTGCGGCTGGGCGCCTGGGTGCCGCTGGACGAGGTCGCGGACGTGTGGGCCGGCGTGGTCGGGCTGTTCCGGGACTACGGCTACCGCCGGCTGCGGCACCGCGCGCGGATCAAGTTCCTGATCGCCGACTGGGGCGCCGAGAAGTTCCGCGAAGTTCTCGAGACCGAGTACCTGAAGCGGTCGCTGGTCGACGGCCCGGCGCCGGAGCACTGGCTCGGCGCGCGCGACCACATCGGCGTGCACAAGCAGCGGGACGGGCTGAACTACGTCGGCGCCGCCGCGATCGCCGGCCGGGTCTCCGGCACCAAGCTGATCAAGGCGGCCGAGGCGGCCGAGCGGGTCGGCTCGCACCGGCTGCGCACCACGGTCCAGCAGCAGCTGCTGGTGCTGGACGTGGCCGACGACAAGGTCGAGCAGCTGACCGGCGAGCTCGCCGAGCTGGGCCTGCACGTCGCACCCACCCCGTGGCGCCGGCACACCATGGCCTGCACCGGCATCGAGTTCTGCAAGCTGGCCATCGTGGAGACCAAGGGGCGGGCCGCCACGCTGGTCACCGAGCTGGAGTCCCGGCTGGCCGACATCCCCGAGCTGGACAGCCCGATCTCGATCCACCTGAACGGCTGCCCGAACGCCTGCGCCCGCACCCAGACCGCCGACATCGGCCTCAAGGGCCAGATCATGACGGACTCGGACGGCAACCAGGTGCCCGGCTTCCAGGTGCACCTGGGCGGCGGGCTCGGCCTGGACGCCGGGTTCGGCCGCAAGCTGCGCGGGCTGAAGGTCACGTCCAGCGGGCTCGGCGACTACGTGGACCGGGTGGTCCGCCAGTACGTCAAGGAGCGGGACAGCGGCGAGCGGTTCGCGCAGTGGGTGGCCCGGGCCGACGAGTCTGATCTTCAGTGAGCGAGCTTGCGAGCGAGCCAGTGTCACAGCGAGTGCCCTCATCGCCGACCGAGCGCAGCGAGGGAGACCAGTGAGCGAAAGAGCGGTGCCGTTCTACTGCCCATACTGCGGCGAGGAGGACCTGCGGCCGGTGGAAGAACCGCACGGTGCGTGGCGTTGCGCCGGTTGCCTGCGGACGTTCGCGGTGAAGTTGGTCGGAATCGGTGTGCCATCTCCAGACAACACAGGGGCGGTCCAGAAATGAGTGTGTCCAGTACCGAGGTGGCGACCCCGGGGCGGACCCGGGGTGCCGATGAGCTGCGGGCCATCGCGGCGCGCGGCGCCGAGGAGCTGGGGCCGGACGCGACGGCCGAGCAGGTGTTGGACTGGGCGGCGGCGACGTTCGGCGGCAGTCTGATCGTGGCGTCGAACATGCAGGACGCCGTGCTGGTCGACCTGGCCGCCAAGGCTGTATCAAGGGTTCGGCCCTGCGAGCAGGCCTCACGCCCCGGCGTGGACGTGCTGTTCCTGGAGACCGGCTACCACTTCGCCGAGACGATCGGCACCCGCGACGCCGTGGAGACCGTCTACGACGTGCGGATGGTGAACGCCACCGCCGAGCACACCGTCGCCGAGCAGGACGGCCTCCTCGGCAAGGACCTTTTCGCCCGCGCCCCCGACCAGTGCTGCGCGCTGCGCAAGGTGGCGCCGCTGCAGAACACCCTGGCCCGCTACGACGCCTGGGTCACCGGGGTGCGCCGGGTGGAGGCTCCGACCCGGGTGAACACGCCGCTGGTCACCTTCGACGACAAGTTCGGCCTCGTGAAGATCAACCCGATCGCGGCGTGGACCGACGAGGAGATGGACACCTACGTCGCCGAGCACGGGATTCTGGTGAACCCGCTGGTGGAGGCCGGTTACCCGTCGATCGGCTGCGCGCCGTGCACCCGCAAACCACTGCCCGGCGAAGACAAGCGAGCCGGCCGCTGGGCCGGCCTGGCCAAGACCGAATGCGGGTTGCACGCATGAGCACAACGCTGGACCAGCTCGCGGCGCCGACCGCGGCGAACGCCCGGTTCGACGCGCTGGACGCGCTGGAGTCCGAGGCGATCCACATCTTCCGGGAGGTCGCCGGCGAGTTCGACCGCCCGGTGATCCTGTTCTCCGGCGGCAAGGACTCCACGCTGCTGGTGCACCTGGCCGCGAAGGCGTTCGCGCCGGCCCCGGTGCCGTTCTCGCTGCTACACGTGGACACCGGGCACAACTACCCGGAGGTGATCGACTTCCGGGACCGGCTGACCGAGCAGCTGGGGCTGCGCCTGGTGGTCGCCCACGTGCAGGACTGGATCGACGACGGCCGGCTGGTGGAGCGCCCGGACGGCACCCGCAACCCGCTGCAGACCGTCCCGCTGCTGGACTCGATCAACGAGCACCGGTTCGACGCGGTGTTCGGCGGCGGTCGCCGCGACGAAGAACGGGCACGGGCCAAGGAGCGGATCATCAGCCTGCGCGACGGCTTCGGCCGGTGGGACCCGCGCAAGCAGCGCCCCGAGCTGTGGAACCTGTACAACGGCCGGCACGCCCCGGGTGAGCACGTCCGGGTGTTCCCGATCTCGAACTGGACCGAGCTGGACGTCTGGCGCTACATCCAGCGCGAGAACATCGAGCTGCCCCAGATCTACTTCTCCCATCGGCGCGAGGTGTTCCGCCGCGACGGCATGTGGCTCGCCGAGGGCCCCTGGGGCGGCCCGCGCGGCGGCGAGTCCCTCGAGCTGCGCACCGTGCGGTACCGCACCGTCGGGGACGGCTCCTGCACCGGCGCGGTGGAGTCCACCGCGACGACGCTGGACGAGGTGATCGCCGAGGTCACCGCCTCCCGGTTGACCGAGCGGGGAGCCACCCGCGCGGACGACCGGCTGTCCGAGGCCGCCATGGAGGACCGCAAGCGAGAGGGCTACTTCTGATGTCGGATCCAGCGCTGGGCGAGCGAGCGAACGAGACCGCTCCCCAGCCGGCCGAGGCGCCCCGGCGCGACCTGCTGCGGTTCGCCACGGCGGGCAGCGTGGACGACGGCAAGTCGACCCTCGTCGGCCGGCTGCTCTACGACACCAAGTCGGTGCTCGCCGACCAGATCGAGGCAGTCCAGCGCGCCTCGGTCGACAAGGGCCTGACCACACCCGACCTGTCGCTGCTCGTCGACGGGCTGCGCGCGGAGCGCGAGCAGGGCATCACGATCGACGTGGCCTACCGCTACTTCGGCACGCCGAAGCGCGAGTTCGTGCTGGCCGATACCCCCGGGCACGTGCAGTACACCCGCAACACGGTGACCGGTGCGTCCACCGCCGAGCTGGCGGTACTGCTGGTCGACGCCCGCTACGGCGTGGTCGAGCAGACCCGCCGGCACGCCGCGGTCATCGCGCTGCTGCGGGTGCCCCGGCTGGTGCTGGCCGTGAACAAGATCGACCTGGTCGACTACGACGAGGCCGTGTTCACCGCGATCGCCAAGGACTTCAACGGGCTGACCACCGCGCTGGGCTACCCGGCCGAGCGCGTGATCACCATCCCGCTGTCCGCACTGGTGGGCGACAACGTGGTGGAGCCTTCGGCCAACACACCGTGGTACTCCGGCCCGACGCTGCTGCAGCACCTGGAGTCGGTGCCGGTGGGCAGCCCCGACGCCGACGCCCCGCTGCGCATCCCGGTGCAGTACGTGATCCGGCCCCGCACCGCCGAGTACCCGGACTACCGCGGCTACGCCGGCCAGGTCGCGGCCGGCACCGTGCGCCCCGGCCAGCGCGTGCTGGTGCTGCCGGAGGGCCTGAGCAGCACCGTCACCTCGGTGGACACCGCCGACGGCCAGCTCGCCGAGGCCGGCGCCGGGCGCAGCGTCACGGTGCTGCTCGCCGACAACCTGGACGTGGCGCGCGGCAGCGTGATCGTGGACGCCGAGCACCCGCCGACGGTCACCGACCAGCTGGAGACCACCGTCTGCTGGCTCGCCGAGCAGCCCCTGCGCCCCGGCGCCCGGCTGCTGCTCAAGCACGGCACCCGGGTCACCCAGGCGATCATCGGCGCGCTGCACGACCGGCTGGACACCAACACCCTCACGCTGAGCACCCCGGAGCGGCTGGAGATCAACGACATCGGCCGGGTCAGCATCCGGACCGCCGACCCACTGCCGGTGGACGACTACGCCGACAGCCGGGCGACCGGTTCGTTCCTGCTGATCGACCCGCCGACCGGCAACACGCTGGCCGCGGGACTGGTGGGCACCCCGCTGGTGCCGCTGCTCGAGGACTGATGGCGCTCCTTTCCACGCCCCCGGCGCTGGTCGCGGTGGCCCACGGCAGCCGCGACCCGCGCTCGGCGGCCACCGTCGCCGCACTGGTCGACGAGGTGCGCCGGCAACGGCCGGAGCTGGACGTCCGGCTCGGCTTCCTCGACCTGAGCGCCCCTCGGCTGCCCGACGTGCTCGCCGCCGTGGCCGCCGACGGGCACACCGACGCCGTCGTGGTGCCGCTGCTGCTCGGCAACGCCTTCCACGCGCGGGTCGACCTGCCCGGCGCGGTGGCCAGGGCGGCCCGGCGGCACCCAAGGCTGCGGCTGACCGTCTCCGCCGTCCTCGGTGGCGGCAGTGGCGGTAGCGGTGCTGACGGCGGCTGTCTCCTCGGGAGCGGTTGCGGGCGGCCCGTCGGCGGTGCCGAGCCGAGGCTGGCGGACGCCGCGCTGCGCCGCCTCGCCGAGGTCGCCGGCCCGCTGGACGACCCCGACCTGGGCGTCGTGCTCGCCGCAACCGGCTCCTCGCACGCCAGCGCCAACGCCGCTGTGCACCGGCTCGCCGCCTCCTGGGCACGCCAACACCCGTGGCGGGCGGGCTGCGTCCCGGCGTTCGCGACCGCGCTGTCCCCCACGGTGGGTGAGGCGGTCGAGCAGCTGCGGGGCGCCGGTGCCGGGCGGATCGCGGTGGCCGGCTGGTTCCTGGCGCCCGGCCTGCTGCCGCGCCGGGTCGGCCGGGCCGCCCTGGCCCTGGACCCGGCGATCCGCGTCGCCGCGCCACTCGGCCCGGACCCCGCTGTCGCGGAGGTCGTCCTGGACCGCTACCTCGCCGCCGCCCCCACCCTCACCGGCACCGCCCACCTCACCCCCGCCGCCACCTGACGCCGCGGGCGCACGCCACCCGCATACGCGCGGGTCAGGCGTTTCAGTGGTCGGAGGGCCAGACGGAGCGCCAGGAGCGGTCCTCGCGGGTATAGGCGGTGACCGAGTCCGGCAGGCGGCCCTCCACGACCTGCGCCACGGTCGTCAGCTCGAGGATCGAGCGGAGGCTGGCCCGCACGGCGACCCAGACGTCCTGCAGGTGCCGCGCCGCGCCCTCGTAGGCGTGGCTCTCCGGGCGCTGGCCCCGGACGAGGGCGAGCGGGCCGTCGGTCACCCGGATGACGTCGGCGAGCGAGATCGCGTACGCCGGTCGGGCGAGCCGGTGACCGCCGTCCGGGCCACGCCGGCTCTCCACGAGGCCGGCCCGGCGCAGCTCGACGAGGATGCCGTCGAGGAAAGTGCGCGGGATGCCCTGGGCCGAGGCGATCTCGTCGGCCTTCACCGCGCACTGCTCCGGGGCACTCGCCAGCACACACAATGCCCGCAGTGCGTAGTCCGCCCTCGCCGAGATCTGCACGCCACCATCTTGGCGTATTCCCGCTGATCAAGCCCGGGACAGCTGCTTCACACTTTGTTGACTAAGCCGCTCAGGAATGTAAGCATCGGGGGGTGCGTACCCGCTTCCAAGCTGACCGGCTCGCCCGGCCGATGCTGGTCCGGCGGCTGCATGTGGATCTCATGCGTCTGCTCACCGCCTGCTGTTCGACCGGCCGCTGACCCGGTTCGTCCCGCGCCGACCGGTCCCGGTCACCCGCGCTCGTCGTCATAAGGCAGGCACCCGATCGTGCACGTCAATCTCTCGCTGTCCGTAGCCGGACTTCTGGTCGGCCTTCTGGTCGGCCTCACCGGCATGGGCGGCGGCGCGCTGTTGACCCCCCTGCTCGTGCTGTTCTTCCGGGTCGAGCCGCTCGCCGCGATCTCCAGTGACCTGTTCACCTCGCTCGTGATGAAGCCGGTCGGCGGTGCCGTGCACCTGCGTCACCGCACGGTGGCATGGCGCCTGGTCGGCTGGCTCTGCGTCGGGTCGGTGCCCTCGGCGTTCGCCGGCGCGGTGCTCATCGGCGCGATCGGGCACGCCACCGGTGTGCAGGACAACCTCAAACTGATCATCGGTATCGCGCTGTGCGCCTCGGTCGCGCTGATGATCGTGCGCCAGCTGCTGGACCGCCGGGCCCGCCGCCGGGACGCGGCAGCCGGCATCGCCGCCGACGCGGACCGGCCGCTGGTCGTCCGCCCGCTGCGCACCGTGGCGATCGGCGTGGTCGGCGGCTTCGCGGTCGGCATGACCTCGGTCGGTGCCGGCTCGGTGATCATCGCACTGCTGCTGCTCGCCTACCCGACGCTGCGGCCGGCCAAGCTGGTCGGCACCGACATCGTGCAGGCGATCCCGCTGGTGGCCGCCGCGACACTGGGCCACCTGCTGTTCGGTGACGTGCAGTTCGCGCTCACCGCCTCCCTGCTGCTCGGCGCGCTGCCCGGGGTCTACCTCGGCGCCCGGCTGTCCGCCCAGGGCCCCTCCGCCGTGATCCGCCCGGTGATCGCGGCCGTACTGCTCGCCTCCGCGCTCGCGCTGCTGAAGGTGAGCACCCCGGTGATCATCGCCGGCGCCGCGGCCGGCCTGCTCGTGATGGTCGTGCCGCGGCCGCGCCCGGTCGCCCCGCCGGCACCGACCCAGGCACCCGAGCTCGACCCCGCCGTCCGCTGACCCAGCCGCCCGCTGCCTCCGACGTCCCCGACACAGACCCCGGCTACCCACCAGCGCTCCTCGGGCGTCGACGCCCACCAGACGGATCGAGATTGAACAGATGAACCGCAGCCTCCGTACCTTCGCAGTCGTGCTCGCCGCCGTGCTCACGGCTGGGGCCGCGCTCGCCGCGTGCTCGCGCGCCGACCGCGGCGACACCTCGGGAGCCTCGGCCGCCCCGGCCAACCAGGGCCCGGCCGTCGAGCTGCGGCTGGGCTACTTCCCGAACATCACCCACGCGCCGGCCCTGATCGGGCTGGACAAGGGCTTCTTCGCCAAGGAGCTGGGCTCGACGAAGCTGGTCACCCAGCAGTTCAACGCGGGCCCGCCGGAGGTCAGCGCGCTGCTGGGCGGTTCGCTGGACGCCGGGTTCATCGGGTCCAGCCCGGCGATCAACGCCTTCGACCAGTCCAAGGGCGCGGCCGTGCGGCTGATCGCCGGGTCCACCTCCGGCGGCGCGCAGCTCGTGGTCAAGCCCGGCATCACCTCGCCGGAGCAGCTCGAGGGGCAGACGATCGCCACCCCGCAGCTGGCCAACACCCAGGACGTCTCGCTGAAGAAGTGGCTCAAGGGGCACAACCTGCCGATCGGCAGCGGCCCGAACGCGGTCACCGTGCAGAACCTGGCCAACCCCCGCACTCTCGACCTGTTCAAGAGCGGCCAGGTCGCCGGCGGCTGGCTGCCCGAGCCGTGGAGCTCCCAGCTGGTCGACGCCGGCGCGACCACCCTGGTGGACGAGAAGACGCTGTGGCCCGGCGGCCAGTTCCCCACCACCGTGCTGATCGTGCGCACCGACTACCTCAAGCAGCATCCGGACACCATCGACGCGCTGCTGCGCGGCGAGCAGCAGGCCATCGACTTCGCCGCGACCGACCCGGCCGGGGCCAAGACCGTGACCAACGCCGCGATCCAGCGGCTTACCGGCGCCACGCTGAGCCAGCCGGTGCTGGACCGGGCGTTCTCCGAGCTCAGCTTCGGGCTCGACCCGCTGGCCGCCACCTTCCCGCAGCTCGCGCAGGACAGCGTGACCGCGGGCGTGGCTCCCGCGGCGACCAATCTGAACGGCTTCGTGGACCTCACCGAGCTCAACAAGGTGCTCCAGGCAGCCGGCAAGCCAGCGGTGGACCCCGCGGGCCTCGACAAGGCGCAGAGGTGATCCGGACATGACGGTGACCATCGGGCAGCCGACCCAACAGGGCACCCCGGCCCGGCCGGGCCCCGCCGCGGTGCACCTCGCCGGGATCGGCAAGACCTTCGGCAGCGGCGCATCGGCGGTCACCGCACTGCGCGGTGTCTCGCTGGACGTCCGGCCGGGCGAGTTCGTCTGCCTGCTCGGCGCCTCCGGCTGCGGCAAGTCCACGCTGCTCAACCTGGTGGCCGGGCTCGACCGGCCGACCGAGGGCGAGCTCACGCTGAACACCACCCGGCCCTCGTTCATGTTCCAGGAGCCGGCGCTGCTGCCGTGGCTGGACGCCGGGCGCAACGTCGAGCTGCCCCTGCGGCTGAACGGCGTGTCCCGGACCGCACGACGCGACCGGGCCCGCGAGCTGCTGGAGCTGGTCCGGTTGGACGGGCAGGCCCGCAAGCGCCCGCACGAGCTGTCCGGCGGCATGCGCCAGCGGGTCGCGCTGGCCCGCGCGCTCGCGGCGACCACCCAGCCCGGCGACCCGGACGCCGCCGGCCTGCTGCTGATGGACGAGCCCTTCGCCGCGCTGGACGCCATCACCCGGGACGTGCTGCAGGGCGAGCTGCTGCGGGTCTGGCAGGCCACCGGCACCACGGTGCTGTTCGTGACCCACGACGTGCGGGAGGCGCTGCGGCTGGCCCAGCGGGTCGTGCTGCTGTCGTCCCGCCCGGGCACCCTGGTCGGCGAGTGGGACGTCCAGCGCGGTGGCACCGACCTGCACGACGAGATCACCGCCAGCCTGCGAGAGGTCATCAGCCGCCATGCCGCATGACCTGACCAGGGTCCACCCGGCACCGTCCGACTCGGCCCCGTCCGACTCAGCCGTGTCCGGACCGTCGGACCCGGCCCGGTCCGGCTCGGTCCCGGCCGGGGCCGGCCCCTCTGGCTCTGTCCCGGCCGAGCCTGGGACGGCGCGACCGGCCGGCGCCGGTCCGGTGGACGACTCCGCCGCCGCCCTGGCCGGGCTGGACGCGCTGGACACACCGACGGTGCAGCGCACGCCGCGCTGGCGCCGGGCGGTGGCCGTCGGGTTGCCGCCGCTGGTGGCGCTGGCGCTGTTCCTGATCGTCTGGCAGGCCCTGTGGGCGGCCGCGTTCTGGCCGGAGTTCAAGCTGCCGGCACCGCTCGCGGTGTGGCACGAGTTCAGCATCGTTGTGGCGAACGGCCAGGTCTGGTCGATCCTCTGGACGTCGATCAGCCGGGCGTTCCTCGGCTTCCTGATCGCGCTGGTCATCGCCACGCCGCTCGGCCTGCTGGTGGCCAAGGTGTCGGTGGTGCGGGCGGCGATCGGGCCGCTGCTGTCCGGGCTGCAGAGCCTGCCCTCGGTGGCGTGGGTGCCGGCGGCCGTGCTCTGGTTCGGTCTGACCAACTCGACCATCTACTTCGTGGTGCTGCTCGGCTCCATCCCGTCCATCGCGAACGGGCTGGTGGCCGGCATCGACCAGATCCCGCCGATCCTGCCCCGGGTCGGCCAGGTGCTCGGCGCGCGCGGGCTGACCAGCGCCCGGCACATCCTGCTGCCCGCCGCGCTGCCCGGCTACCTGGCCGGCTGCAAGCAGGGCTGGGCGTTCTCCTGGCGCTCCCTGATGGCGGCCGAGATCATCGCGGCCGGCCCACTGCTCGGCATCGGCCTCGGCGCGTACCTCGAAGAGGGCAGCAACTTCAACAACATCTCGATGGTGATCGCGGCGATCTTCCTGATCCTGATCGTCGGCATCGGGGTCGAGCTGCTGGTGTTCCGCCCGGTGGAGCGCCGGGTGTTGCGCGCCCGGGGCCTCAGCGGCACGCGCTGACGCAGGTCCCGAACCTGCCCCGGCGGGGAACCAGTAGCCGGGACTAGTCGGTGGAGCGGCCGCCCGGCTCGTCGGCCACGTTCAGCGGGCGCACCGCGCCGATGCCCAGCAGGCCGACGACCAGCACGCCGAGCACCACGAACAGCGCGCGCAGGATGCCGGTGTGCTGGGCCAGCAGGCCGATCACGGGCGGTCCGGCCAGGAACGCGGTGTACGCGATCGAGCTGACCACGCCGACGCGGGCGGCGGCGCGCGCGGGGTCGTCGGCCGCCGCGCTCATCCCCACCGGGAAGCCGAGCGAGGCGCCGAGGCCCCAGAACAGCGCGCCGACCAGCGCCCAGCCGACCGACCCGGCCAGCGTGACCAGCGCGAGCCCGGCCACGGCGAGGACCGAGGTGACCCGGAGCATGGTCACCCGGCCGAACCGGTCCAGCAGCGCGCCGCCACCTGCCCGGCCGATGGTCATCGCGGTGACGAACGCGCCGAAACCGAGCGCGCCGAGCACCTCGGTGCCCTGGTGACCGTCCACCACAGCGACGGCGAGCCAGTCGTTCGCACTGCCCTCGGTGAACGCGAAGGCCAGCGTGACCACCCCGATCAGCAGGGTGCGCGGCTCCAGCCACGTGCGCAGCAGGTTGTTCGAGCCGCGGGTGGCGCCGTCGGCCCGGCCGTGGGTGTCCGACGGCGGGAACGAACGCACCGCGAAGGACACCACCAGCGGCACGAGCACCCCGACGACCAGCACCTGAGCGGCCAGCGGCACCCCGAGCGCGGCGGCCGCCGCCCCGGCCCCGCCGCCGGCCACCGTGCCGAGGCTGAACGCCGCGTGCAGCCGGGGCATCAGGCTGCGCCCCCGCCGCCGCTCGACGTCGGCGCCGGCCACGTTCATCGCCACGTCCCAGTTGCCACTGCCCATCCCGGCCAGCACCAGGCCGACCGCGCCCGGCCAGACCGTGTCGGTGGCCACCCCGATGCCGAGCGCGAGCAGGCCGACGCCCGCCATCAGCGACCCGAGCAGCACCACCCGCGCCGGCCCGAGCCGGTGCACCATCGCCCCGGACAGCGGCAGCGCGGCGCAGGCACCGCCAGAGAGGCAGAGCAGCAGCAGGCCGAGCTGCGCGGTGGTCAGCGACAGCTCGTCGCGCAGGGCGGGCGCCCTGGACAGCCAGGACGCGAAGCTCAGGCCGTTCATCGCGAATGCCACCACGACCGCGTTCCTGGCCCGGCGCAGGTCCACCTCGCGTGTTCCGGCCAACAGCTCGGTCACCGACTCCCCCTCGTCGTTGAGACCATCATCATCAGCGTCGCCGTCGCGGCGGCCCTCGGCGGGGCCGCCGTCAGGGCAGCCCTCGGCCGGGGCGGTCGAATCGATTCGACAACCACTCGACCATACGTCGCCCGCCGACCCGTCACAACGTGGTTTCCGCCCCACCGCGTCGGCCCCGACCGCCCCTCCGCAGGTCGATCACCACCTCGGAGCTCGGCGGACTACCGTCTGGTCCGTGCCCAGCCACACCCGACCCACACTCGCGTCGGTGGCCGCGCGGGCCGGTGTGTCGCCGTCGACGGCGTCGCTGGCGTTCGCCGGCAGCTCCCGGGTCGCCCCGGACACCCGGCAGCGGGTGTTCACCGCGGCCCAGGAGCTCGGTTACGCCGGGCCCGACCCGCTGGCCGCTTCGCTGCGCCGGCGCCGCACCGGGGTGGTCGGCACGTTCGTCGGTGAGCGGCTGCTCTACGCGTTCCGCGACCCCGAGGCCATCCAGCTGCTCGACGGCATCACGGAGGTGCTCAGCCCGCACGGCGTCGGGCTGCTGCTGCTCGCCGGGGACGCCGGCCGGCCCGCCCAGGAGCAGTTGGCCCGCATCCCGCTGGACGCCGCCATCTTCGCCACCTGCGGCATGGCGGGCGACCCGGCACTGGCGCTGCTGCGGCGGCGGGCGGTGCCGGTGGTCGCTGTGGAGGGTCCCGTGATGGAGGGCCTGCCACTGATCGACATCGACGACCGCAGGGGCACCGCCGAGCTCGCCCGCCACCTGCGCGACCTCGGGCACCGCCGGGTCGCCACGGTCACGATGCCGCTGCGGCTGGACGGCACCCGGGGCCTGGTGGACGCCGACCGCGAGGCCGCCGGCATGTACCGCGTCGTGTTCAAGCGGCTGGCCGGGGTTTTTGATGTGTTCGGGCCGGCGCCCGCCATGGAGACCGCCAGCAACGTGGTCGACGAGGGGGTCCGCGCCGGCCGCGCCCTGCTGGACGTCCCGGCGGCGCGGCGCCCCACTGCGGTGCTGGCGCAGAGCGACCTGCTCGCCGCCGGGGTGCTGCGGGCGGCGGCCGAGCTCGGGCTGCGGGTTCCGGAGGACGTCAGCGTGGCCGGCTTCGACGGCGCCGACCTGCCGTGGCTGCGCCCGACCGTGCTCAGCACCGTCGTGCAGCCCAGCGACGAGAAGGGCCGCACCGCCGCCCGCGCCGTGCTCGACCTGCTCGCCGGCCGCCAGCCCACCGACGTGACCCTGCCCGTGTGGATGCGGGTCGGCACGACAACCGGGCCGGCGCCGGATAGCGTCCAGACATGACGGACACCGAGCTGGTGCACCTCGAGATCGACTCCGGGGTCGCCACGATCACGCTGGACTCGCCGCCCAACCGCAACGCGCTGTCCACCCGGCTGCGCGGCGAGCTGCGCGACCGGCTGACCACCGCCACCACGTCCGACCAGGTCAGGGTCATCGTGCTGACCCACACCGGCACGGTGTTCTGCTCCGGCATGGACCTCAAGGAGTCGCGCGGCGCCAGCGCCGACAACCAGGGCGTCAACGACTTCCCGGACACCCTGCGGCTGATCTGGAACTCGCCGACTCCGGTGATCGCCAAGCTGGCCGGCCCGGCGCGCGCCGGTGGGGTCGGCCTCGTCGCGGCGTGTGACCTCGCGCTGGCCGCCTCGGAGGTCACGTTCGCGTTCTCCGAGGTGCGCATCGGGGTCGTGCCGGCGGTGATCTCGGTGCCGCTGATCCCCCAGGTACAGCCGGCCGCGCTGTACGAGCTGTTCCTCACCGGCGAGGCGTTCGACGCGGCGCGGGCCGCCGAGATCGGCCTGATCACCAAGGCGGTGCCGGCCGACCAGCTGGACGCCGAGGTCCTGCGCTACGCCTCGATGCTCCGCCTCGGCGCCCCCGGCGCGCTCGCCGCCACCAAGGAGCTGCTGCGCGGCCCGGCGACCAGCACGATGGCCGACGACCTCGCCGCCATGACCGCGCTGTCCGCCGCCCGGTTCGCCTCCGAGGAGGGCCAGGAAGGCATCCGGGCCTTCGTCGAGAAGCGCAAGCCGTCCTGGGCCCAGGCGTAGCCGAGGCTCACCCCGTCCGACTTGTCGCGGCTAATTGACGCGACAAGTGCCACTTGTCGCGCCTAATTCCAACGACAGGTCGACCAGGTTGGGGGCGGCGGCGAGCTCAGGGGCGCGGGGTGTTGCGGAGGGCGGCGGCCAACATGGCGATGCGTTGCTCGGCGCCGGTCTGGGCGGCTTTGCGGGCTGAGGCGGGCTCGGACGGACCGGTCAGCGTCAGGATCAGCCTCGCGCCGTGCCCGGTGCCCTGGCTCAGCTCCCAGCGGACCTGGCCGGTCGCCGCCCCCTCGGCCGGCCACGAGTACGCGAGCACCTCGGTGGGCACCAGCTCGGTGACCCGCCCGGCGGTGGGGTCGGCGTCAGGCAGGTCGATCAGCGCACCCTCGGGCACGGTGCCGCCCACGGCCGGCGCCACCGAGTCGGGGGCGACGAGCTCGTGCCAGGCCAGGTCGGCGGGGCGGACGAGCTGGCGTTCGAACCGGACCCGCCAGCCGCCCGGGCCGTCGGTCACCTCCGCGTCGGCCAGCCCGAGCTCCGAGAGCCAGCGCTCGTGCGCGGCGTCCATGTCTCCGGGCGGCGCCACCGCCCGGTCGACCAGCACCGACTCGAGCCCGTCGAGGCACACGTGCCACCCCGAGGCGAAGCTGGCGGCGCCGAACCGGTCCGCGATCGTGTGCGTCAGCACGAGCAGGCTGCCGCCGGGCGTCGGGCTCAGCTCCCAGCGCAGGTGGTCGCCCGCCCAGGTGTAGCCGAGCAGCCTCGGCGGGTCCAGCTCGGTGATCGTGCCGGTGCCGGACGGGCCACCGCGCTTGTCCACGAACCGCATCTCGGCGCCGACCGCGAGCGCGGTCTCGACCTCGAACGGGAACCACTGGTTGAGCTGCGACGGCTCGGTCAGCGCCCGCCAGACCTTCGCCACGGGGTGGCGCAGGGCGCGCTCGATGCGCAGCGTGGGGCGTCCGTCCTCGGTGCACAGCGTCGTATCGGTCAGGACGGTTCCTCGCTTCCAGAGTCAGCTTCAGTACCGGACTCAGAGCCAGCGGTGCCGGCGGAGTCGGGCATCGCGTCCAGGTGGCGCTCGAGTGCGTCCAGGTGGTGCTCCCAGAGCCGGCGGTACGGCGCGAGCCAGGCGTCCAGCTCGACCAGCGGCTCGGGCCGGAGCTCGTACCAGCGGCGTTGCGCCTCGGCGCGGACCCGGACCAGGCCGGCCTCGCGCAGCACCCGCAGGTGCTTGGAGGTACCGGGCTGGCTCAGCCCGAGCGCCTCGGTGAGCTCGCCGACCAGCCTGGGGCGGACCAGCAACAGATCCAGGATCCGCCGCCGGGTCGGCTCGGCGAGCACCTCGAACGAACTGGACACGCCACCAACATAGCCATCCAAGAATATAACCGCAACGGCATCTATGGCGGTCATCTAGGACGGGATCAGCGGTGCAGCAGGTCCAGCGCCGCCTTCTCGATGTCGCGCTCGGACAGCAGCACGTGGTTCGCGGCAGGGCCGAGCGGGATGAAGCTGTCCGCGCTGGTCACCCGGGCGGCGTAACCGTTGAACCGAGCGTCGACCAGTGCGGTGAGCACCTGCTCGGACACGCCGCCGGTCTCCCTGGTCTCGTCGACCACGAGCACCCGGCCGGTCGCGTCGGCCTCGCGCAGGATGTCGGCGACCGGCAACGGGGCGAGCCAGCGCAGGTCCAGCACCCGGGCGCCGATGCCGCGCTCGGCCAGCCGCCGGGCCACCCGCAGGCTCATCCGCAGCCCGTTGGCGAAGCTGACCAGGGTCAGGTCGGCGCCGTCGCCGTAGGTCCGGCCGCGCCCGAGCGGTACGTGCGTCGCCGCCCAGTCGGCCGGGTCGGGGTACCGCGCGAGCCAGCCGTCGTCGCCGGGTTCGTGCAGGTCACGGGTGTGGTACAGGGCGATCGGCTCGAGCCACACGCAGACCCGGCCGTCCTCGCGGGCCGCCGCCGCGCAGGTCCGCAGCATGGCGGCCGCGTCGTCCGGGCGGGCCGGCGAGGCGACCACCAGACCCGGGATGTCCCGCAGCGCCGCCACCCCGTTGTCGTTGTGGAAGTGGCCGCCGAAGCCCCGCTGGTAGGCGTAGCCGGCGATGCGCACGAGCAGCGGGTTGCGGTACTGCCCCTGGGAGAAGAAGCGCAGCGTGGCGGCCTCACCGCGCAGCTGGTCGGCGGCGTTGTGCAGGTAGGCCAGGTACTGGATCTCGACGATCGGCAGGAAGCCGGCCAGCCCGAGGCCCAGCCCGGTACCCAGGATGCTCTGCTCGTCGAGCAGCGAGTCGAACACCCGCGCCGCGCCGAACCGCTTGCGCAGCCCCCGGGTGACCCCGTACACCCCGCCCTTGACCGCCACGTCCTCGCCGAACAGCACGGCGCCGGAGTCCTTGGCCAGCACGTCGGCCAGCCCGTGGTTGATCGCCTGCGCCAGGGTCAGCGCGGCACCCCGCTCCGGCAGCTGGCCGCCCGCGCCGCCGGTACCGCCGCCCGCGCCGACGCCGAAGGCGCGCAGCCGGGTGGCCCGGTCGGCGACGGAGGAGGCCGTGGCGGCCACCCGGTCGAGGCGGGACGGGGCCAGTGGGGCGGTCACCTCACCCGCCGACGCCAGCCGGCGCCGCCCGACCGCGTCCTCCGCGATCCGCCGCACCTCGTCACGCTTGTCCTCGTAGCGCCGCTGTGCCTGCTCAGGAGTGAGCACGCCGGCGTCGACGAGCAGCCGCGCCGTCCGGGTCACCGGGTCACGCGGGTAGTCGGCGGTGATCTCGCCGGCGCCCCGGTAAGCCAGCTCCACGTCCGAGCCGGCGTGCCCCATCAGCCGCACGGTGCGCAGCCGCAGGAACACCGGCGCCCGCCGCGTCCGCACCCAGTGCACCGCGTCCTCGGCGGCGGCCAGCGAGGCGGCCAGGTCCGAGCCGTCCGCGTCGACGTAGCGCAGCCCCGGCCGGTCGGAGTACGCCCGCTCGATCCAGCCGTCCGGGGTCCGCACGCTGATCCCGATGCCGTTGTCCTCGCACACAAAAAGCAGCGGCAGCGGCAGCCCCCGGAAACCCAGCTGCAGCGCGGTGTTGATCGCGCCGACCGCCGTCGAGTGGTTGGCCGAGGCGTCCCCGAAGCTGCACACCACCACCGAGTCGGCCGGCCACTCCGGGGTAACCCCGAGCTTCGCGGCGCGCTCCAGCGCGAACGCCAGGCCGACCGCCCTCGGCAGGTGCGAGGCGATCGTGGACGTCTGCGGGATGACCGCCAGCGCCTTGTTGCCGAACACCTTGTGCCGGCCGCCCGAGATCGGCTCGTCGACCGCGCCGGTGATGCCGAGCAGCACGTCCCGCAACGGGGTCTGCCCCGGCAGCTGCGCGGCCCTGGCCAGGTAGAACCCGCCGGAGCGGTAGTGCAGCAGCGCGGGGTCGGTCGGGCGCAGCGCGGCGGCCACGGCGGCGTTGCCCTCGTGCCCGGACGAGCCGATGCTGTAGAAACCGTCGCCCCGCGAACCGAGTGTGCGGGCCGCCAGATCGAGGTGCCGGCTACCCAGCTGGGCGTCGAACAGCGCCAGCGCCCGCTCCGCCGTCAATCCGTCGGGCAACGCCCCACCGGCCGGAGGCGCCAGCACGGCGGACCTGAAGTAGTCGTCAATCGGCTCGCTCATCAGTACGCAGCTTCGTCCGTGCGCGCGCCGGAGCCAAGAGGCCCCAGCCCCATGGTCCGTCCGGCTGAGCCCCAGCGCCCCTGACCCTGCGGCCCCCGGACCCCGTGAGTGGCGAGTGGGGCTATGACCCAACTCGCCACTCACGGGTCCCCTCAGCGGCGCACCCGGGTCAGGAGGAACAGGGCCAGCGCCTTCGGGCGCAGCGCGATGGCCCCGATCAGCGGCAGCGGGTCGAAGTTGGCGCCGCGGTGCCGGACCTTGCCGGCGTCGAGCTGGATCCGGTCGAGGCTGGTCCACTCGATCGGCCGGCCGCCCAGAGTGCCGGTCAAACGCACCTCGATGTAGACGACGGCGCCCCGGTGTCCCCAGCTGACGATCTCACCACGCAGGTCCGGGACCAGCCGGAACAGCCGCCGCCAGAACGCGGCGGCCTCGGCATGGCCGTGCACCTCCCGCTCGATCGGCTGGACGAACACCGCATCCGGGTGCACCAGCGAGTTCAACCGCTCCGGGCTCGGCGCGGCCCAGACCTCGCCGAAGCGCCGCACAAACCGCTCGGCCTCGACCTCGGCCGCGTCGACCTCGCCGAGTTCGAGCCCCCCAGCCTCGACCTCAACATCGCCGGCCGCTCCCCCGTGCCGGCCGCCGGCCACCTGCCCGGTCACAGCGGCCGCACCCCGGCCCGGCGCTGCTCGCGCAGGAGCGTGAGCCCGGTTCTCGGGTAGGCCAGCCCCAGCTTCAACCGGGTCAGCAGGTGGCTGGCCGGGCGCACACTGAGGTAGCTGTACAGCTGGTGCTCGCGGACCAGCCCGTGCTCGTCGAAGTGCCACACCTCGAGGCCCCGGGCGTCGGTGCGCCCGTTCAGCGAGCCGCGCCAGTTGTTGACGATCACCCCGTCGCCGGCCGTGACCAGCTCCTTGGCCAGGAAGAGGTGGCGGCGCGCCAGTGCGGCGAGCAGCGCCTGCCAGGCCCGGTGGATGTGCTCACGACCGTGGTAGCGCTCCACGGCGCCGTCCGTGATCATCACCGAGTCCGCGTCCAGCGCGAACACCGCGGCCACGGCGGCCGCGTCCCGGTCGTTGGTGCTCTGCTCGGCGGCCGCCACGAACGCGGCGGGGTCGGCGGGGAGCGTGGCCCGGGTGGGTGCACGCACCGGGGTGGGTCTGGTCGCCGGTCTGGTCGCCGGTCTGGTCGCCATCGTCGGGATCCCTTCGTCGGACCGAGTCGGAACGTGTCCCACATACATACCAGCAGTATGTATGTTTGAGCAAGAGCTAAGCTCCCGCGCGGTGAGGAACCGTCGGACGCAAGCGGAGCGCTCGGAGTCGACCCAACAGCTGCTGATCAGCACCGGGCGACGCCTGTTCACCGAGCGCGGCTTCGAAGCCACGTCGACCGAGGAGCTGGCGCGCGAGGCCGGTCTCACCCGGGGCGCGCTGTACCACCACTTCGACGGCAAGCGCGCGCTGTTCCAGGCGGTGTTCGAGCTCGTCGAGCAGGAGATCCACCAGCGCGTGCTGGAGGCGGTCGGAGCGGCCGACCCGGCACAGCCGTTCTGGCGCGTCGGGGTGGAGGCGTTCCTGGACGGCTGCATGGACCCCGCCGCCCAGCGGATCGTGCTGCTGGACGCCCCGTCCGTGCTCGGCTGGGAGGCCTGGCGCGAGATCGACAGCAGCTACTTCCTCGGGCTGATGATCGCGCTGGTCAACCAGGGCATGGACAGCGGCCAGTTCATCCGGCTGCCCGCCGAGCCGATCGCGCAGATGCTGATGGGTGCGCTCACCGAGGCCGCGCTGTCGATCGCGCGGGCCCAGGACGTGGCGACCGCGCGGGCCGAGTTCGGCGCCGCCGCCGCCGCACTGATCGAAGGGCTCCAGACGACCCCGCGCCCGAGCTAGCGGTGCCTGAACCCGGCCCGCGCCCCTGTGACCCTGCGAGTGGCGAGTGGCCCCATAGGACCACTCGCCACTCACAGGGGTTCTAGTCCCAGCGGTAGGCGGCGCTGGCCTGCTCGAGGCAGTCCAGGGCGAGCGGCAGCATCGGGTTGGTGTTGTTCGGCCGGTAGAGCACGAGCACCTGGCGGAACGGGCGGCGGCCGGCGAGCGGCACGGTCCGGATACCGTCGTCGGGCCAGGCGAGCGCGGGCAGCATGGCCACGCCGAGCTGCCTGGCCACCAGCTCGCGGATCACCCCGTAGTCGTTGCTGCGGAACACGATCTTCGGCACGAAGCCGGCGTCGGCGGCCAGCCTGGCCAGCGAGCGGGCGCCGGCGGTGTCCGCCCTGGTGCAGATCCAGGTCTCCTCGGCGGCCTCGGCGAGGTCCAGCTCGGTGCGCCCGGCGAAGGGGTGCTCCGGCGGCACGGCCAGCGCGAACGGCTCGACGAGCAGCTCGGCCCGATGCAGCTCGACCGGCCAGTCCCGGCGGTCGCGGTCGTAGTCGAACACCACGGCGGCGTCCAGGGTGCCCTCGAGCACGCCGTCCAGCACCTCGGTCGGTTCGCCCTCGTCCAGCTGGACCTCGGAGTTCGGCCGCCGCGCCACCACGGCGGCGAGCGCGGCCGGCACGATCCGGGCGTTCGCGGTGGCGAAGCTGGCCAGCCGCAGGGTGCCCGCCTCGCCCTGGACCATGGCGCGCGCCTCGCGCTCCAGGGTGCTCAGCGCGCCCAGGGCCGCACCGCTGCGCTCGGCGAGCAGCTCGGCCACCGCGGTCGGCCGCACGCTGCGCGCGGACCGCTCGAACAGCGCCGCCCCCACCGACCGCTCCAGCTGGAACATCTGCTGCGACACCGCCGACGACGTGTACCCGAGCTCCCTGGCCGCCTCGGCGAACGACCCGGTGCGCACGCACGCCCGCAATGTGTGCAGGTGGATCGGGTTCAACACGCGGTGATCGTATGACCCGGAGCGTCAGACGTAGCGGAACAGGGGTGGGAAGGCCAGGACCACGATCCAGGCCCACGCCGCGTACACGGGCAGGTAGCCGGTCTGCCAGCGCTCGAGCGCCGCGAACAGCGTGCGCCGACGGAGGAACCTCAGCAGCAGCCACGCCGAGCAGGCGAGGTTGGCCAGCAGGATGACGTTCTCGCCGAGCGCCGCGGTCCGGTTGGGCGTGGAGCCGTACTCGGTGATGCGCCCGGCGATCTCCACCAGCACCAGCACGTCGATGGCCAGCGCGCTGACCACGAGGGCGAGCTGCAGCTTGTCGAACAGGCCGGGTTGGGCCGACGGATCGCGGGCCGAGATCGAGTAGAGCAGCAGGCCCAGCACCACGACCAGCAGGAGGTCGAACAGGATCAGCGCCTGGCGCTCGACGTCGATGCCGGCGCTGGTCCAGACGATCGCCACGAGGAAGGCCAGCAGGACCGCCGTGAACAGCGGGGTGAACAGCCGCGTGAGTACCGGGGCGATGTTCTCGACCACGCTCTGCTTCGCCTCGACGAGCCACCCGGCCACGACGGTCGCGGCCATGCCGCCGCAGGGCAGCAGCCAGAGCGAGACGAACTTCTCCGGGTCGATCCCGATGGCCTGGAAGGTGCCGAAGACGAACGCGGTGAGGACCCCGCCACCGAGCGCGATGAGGACGAAGTAGACGAACCACTCGCCGGTGAAGCGGATGAAGTCCATGCGTCGGCGGGACGAGCGCCACTCGTCGGCCACGTAGGCCAGCCCCACCACGAGCCACAGGGCGATGGGCAGGTGGATGCTGCTGATGACGATCGACTGCGACGCCTCGGCCAGCGGATAGATGTTGGCCGCCGCGGCGCCGAGCGCGAACAGCGCCACCAGTACCCCGATCAGCGGGCGGCGGACCTGGCGGCGCCAGGCCAGGAAGCCGGCTAGCCACGGCAGCGCCAACACGCTGAGGTTCGGCCCGTAGAACGTGCCGTCCTCGGCCAACCTCAGCCCGAACAGCTCCGGCACCTTGATCGACGCCGCCGCGCCGGCCGCGCAGACGACCATCGCGAACAGGACACGCCGCGACCGGGTCCGCGCCGCCGGGGTGTCGGTATCGCCGGTGAGCACGAGCTGCTTCCACAGCCGTTCCGAGTGCTCCCGGGCGAACTCGCGCGACAGCTCGTCCAGGCTGCCCATGCGCTTCACCGCGACCAGGAACGCCTCGTCGGCGCGCAGGCCGCCCGCGACGAGCTCGTCGACGGAGCCGCGCAGATGGTCCTCGAGCTCGTCGACGTCGGGCTGTCGCAGCTCCCGGCGCCGCTGTACGTACTGCCGCCAGTGCGCGAACTGCGCCTCCAACTCGTCCTGACCACCCACCGCCGTCATGCGTGTCCCTCCAGCGGGCGCATCGTCAACGACCTGACATCACCGGGGCCCTGCCAGATCGCCTTGAGCGCGTCCACGACCGTGTCCCACTGGCGGCGCTGCTCGGCGAGCTCGGCCAGGCCCTGGTCGGTGACGCGGTAGTACTTGCGCCGCCGCTCCCCCGCGACCGACTGCCAGCTCGACTCCACGTGGCCGACCCGCTCGAGCCGGTGCAGCAACGGGTAGAGCAGCCCCTCGGTCCAGTCCAGCTCGCCCCCGGACAGCTCGTTGATCCGCCGGAGGATTGCGTAGCCGTAGCTCGCGTCCTCGGCCAGGATGCCGAGCACCATCGGGGTCGCCGAGGCGGCCACCAGATCCTTGGCGACCTTCACGAGCCCTCCTACCCTAGAAGTACGATGCATAGTACTACTAGGTATCGGGGTCGTGAGTGGCGAGCGGTCCGCTGGGACCACTCGCCACTCACAGGCTCAGAGCGGCAGGCGGCCGCGCAGGTGCATGGCAGTGCGGACACGGTCGGTGGCGAGGGCCAGCGCGGCCTCGTGCGGGGTGACGCCGGTGGCCTCGGCACGGTCCAGCACGGTGTGGGTGTTCTGGCGCAGCCGGGTGGCGATCTCGGCGAAGATGGCCGCCGGGTCCGGGCGGAACGCCGAGTAGCGGGCGTCCATCGCGAACGCGCCGGCCACCGTGCCGCCGGCGTTGGCGATGAAGTCCGGCACCACGGTCACGCCGCGCTCGGCCAGCACCGCGCGGGCGGCCGGGGTCGTCGGCAGGTTCGCGCCCTCCACCACCAGTGAGGCCCGGATGCGGGCGGCCACGTCGGCGTCGATCACGTCCTGCGTGGCGGCCGGGATCAGCACGTCGCAATCCACCAGCAGCTCCTCACCGGCCGCGAGGCGGGCACTGTCGGGCGCGGTACGCACGCAGTCGTCACCGTGCTCCGCGCGCAGGGCCAGCCACTTCGGCACGTCCAGCCCGTCCGGGTCGTGCACCACACCGCGCGCGGTGGACAGCGCCACCACACTCGCGCCCAGCTCGTCCAGCCGGCGCGCGGCGGCGAACCCGACCGCGCCGAAGCCCTGCACCGCCACCCGCGCGCCCTTGGGGTCCCGGCCGACCCTGCGCAGCGCGGCGTCCACCGACTCGGCCACCCCGTAGCCGGTCACACCGAGCTCGTCGTAGGGCACGCCGCCGAGCTGCTCGGGCACCCCCACCGCCGCACCCCGGTCGCCCAGCTCGTCCTGGATGATCGCC
The DNA here is from genome assembly GCA_036272155.1 of Pseudonocardia sp. Taxonomy (GTDB): domain Bacteria; phylum Actinomycetota; class Actinomycetes; order Mycobacteriales; family Pseudonocardiaceae; genus Pseudonocardia. Next base: position 1,193 of record DATAZG010000057.1, on the reverse strand, counting down.
GCGTCCCGCTCGGTCATGCCCATGTCGAGGCCGGCCACGTAGCTCGCCGGGATCTGGTCGGCCATCTTGCGGGCGAACGCGCGGAGCACCCGCTCCTTGTCCGGCCCATTCGGGTCGGACACGATGCCGGCCTTGGCGCCGCCGAAGAACAGGTCGACCGCCGCCCACTTCCACGTCATCACCCTGGCCAGCCGGGCGATCTCGGCGACGGTGACCGTCGGGAGCATCCGGGTGCCGCCCTTGCCCATGCCGCGCGCGGTGTTGTCGATCACCAGCACGCCACGCATCCCGGTCCGCGAGTCCGAGACGCAGACGATCTTCTCGGGCCCCCACTCGTCGATGGTGGCCAGCAGGTCGGCTGTCATAGTGCCCATCCAGGGGTCGATTGGTCAGACGAAGTTGAGCTCGGGCCGGGTCGCCAGGTCCGCGAACCGCCGCACGTCCAGCGCGGTCACGTCCACCACCGGCGTATGGCCGAGCACCAGGTCGCGGAGTACCTCGCCGATGGCCGGGCCCTGCAGGAAGCCGTGCCCGGAGAACCCGGTGGCGTAGAGGAACCGGCTCACCGAGGCGACCTCGCCGACCAGCGCGTTGTGGTCAGGCGTCATCTCGTAGAGCCCGGCCCAGCCGTGCGCGATGCCCACCTCGGACAGCGCCGGCGCCCGCCGGGCCACCACCTCGGCGAACCGGCCGAGCCACGCCTCGCTGCGCGACGTGTCGAAGCCGAACCCCTGCTCGGAGTCGGACATCCCCATCAGCAGCGCGGGGCCCTCGTCGTGGAAGTAGAAGGACGTGCCGAAGTCGATGGTGAACGGCAGCTCCGGCGGCAGGCCGGCGACGGGTTCGCTGACCACCACCTGGCGGCGCAGCGGCCGCACCGGCAGCGCCACCCCGGCCAGCTCACCGACGGCCGCCGACCAGGCACCCGCCGCGCAGATCACCGTGCCGGTGCCGACAGTGCCCGCGTCGGTGCGCACGCCGGTGACCGCGCCGTCCACCACGTCGATCCCGGTGACCGTGCAGTGCCGCCGGATGGTCGCCCCGTGCGCCCTGGCACCGGCGGCGTAACCGGCCACCACCGCCTCCGGCGTGCAGTGCCCGTCGCGGGCCGAGAACGTCGCCGCGAGCAGTCCCTCGGGGTTGACGTAGGGCGACATCGCGCACGCCTCGGCGACGTCCAACATCCGGCTGGG